>JAIYAQ010000021.1 GCA_027488975.1 Cyanobium sp. E1_MAG_00006 | reverse complement strand
CTGAACGGCCAGCGCCGGGTTGAACACCAGCGCGACCTGCCAGATCACCTCGATCACCAGCGCCAGCATCCAGGCGATCACCACCACCTTGCGGCGGCGCAAAGCCTTGCGTAGCCGGTGCTCCAGCCCCTGCGGGATTGAATCGTTTTCTGTTTGTTTGAGCCTGTTTTGCGGCAGCAAAGGTGAATCCAGCAGCACAGCCACGCCGGAGATCACCAGGTACATCACGCTCACCAGCCGTGGCGCGTTTTCAAGGCCGCGCAGGCTCACCAGGCCGATCACTTCCACCGCGAGCAGGGCGCGGTAATAGGCGTGACGCTGTTGGAGCAGTTGGCTGAGGAGGGCCATGGTTTGGCTCAGCCCGGGGTCAGGATCCTGGCCCAAGTCGCCTCGCCGTCGCGGATCGCCTGCTCCGCCTGACGGCAGAGCAGCAGCCGTGCCGCGATGCGCTCCAGGCGATCCAGGGAAGCGGCGTTGGCCAGGGGGTCGAGCAGCTCGGTGTCGAGGTTCAGCCAGCTCTGCGGTGCCTGCAGAGGTTCCGAAGGTGGGACAGGCAGACCTTGCGTGCTTCGCAGCTGCTGCTCCCAGCGCAGGATCTGGGTGGCCATCTGCTGCAGCAGCTCGGCCTCGGCCCGATGCAGCCGTGCCAGAAGTTTGGGATCGCGGGCGGTGGGGGCGGCTCTCTCCATGCCGATCACCAGCGTCACCAGCCGGGATGCGGTGGCATCGAGGGTGCTGACCAGAAGATAGGTGGGGTGGCGCTGGGGCTGGTTGCCGAGCTCCGGCAGCAGGCTCGAGCGCAGGCTCCGGGCGCTCTGCAGGGCCGCGCGAAGCCGGCGGGAGTCGGGACTCTGGGCAGGTGGCTGGGATTCCGTTTGGTCACCCTGCTGGACCAGGCGGGCCGCCAACTGCTGGAAGCAGCCGGCCAGTTGATGCAGGAGGTTGGCGTAACCGTTGAGGCAGGCGGTACTGCCCCGAGCCGGCCAGAACAGGCGCAGGCTCAGAACCATCAGGAGCACGCCCAGGGCGGTCCAGAAGAACCGCAGCGGAATCCAGCTGGCGAGGTCGCCCTCATGCACCAGCCAGCCCATCACCACGATCATCCCCCCCACCTTGTAGCCCACCTTCAGGCCGAGCAGCCCCCCCAGCAGCCGTAGACAGCCCAGGGTGATGGCCAGGCCCACCCCAAGCGGGAGCTCGTGCAGGCCCGTGTAGCCGATCAGCAGCAGCAGCGAACCCAGCACGGTTCCCAGCAGGCGCTGGCGGCCCAGTTCGATCGAGGCCCCGTAGGTGCCGCTTGACACCGCCAGCACCGCTATCGAGACGTATTGGATGTCCGGCAGGTCGGTGACGCTGGCGAAACCGTTGGCGAGTCCAGCGGTGACTGCTGTGCGCAGGGCGTTGCGGTTGATCACCGCGGCACCAGGCGGTTCAGGCCTCCCAAGCAGGCATGCAGGGGGCGTTGTTCCTCGGCGAGGGCAAGCAGCGGCAGCAGGGGCAGGTGCTGCTCGTTGGCGAGCTGTTGCCAGACCCGTGAATCCCGCTGGGGGGTTGGGCGGGGGAGGCTTTCCAGTTGCTGCTGGAGGGCTTCCACCGATCGGCGGATCGGGGCGGCATCCAGGGCCTGCTGTTCTGGAATGGTCTGCATCAGTCGCTCCCAGCTGATCCAGTGCATGTGGGCCAGTTGCCAGAGCCGCAACCGCTGCTCCCAGCGGCTGCGCCGCAGCTGCTGGTGGCGCGGCCCGCGGCGCTCGTTCCCCACCAGTTGCTCGATGCGCAAGAGATCAGCGGTGAGCGGCGCGGGGTTGAGCGGGCTAGGGCGTGCCGCTTCATGGGCCATCCACTGGCGGTAGCGCTGCAGTTGGTTCAGCAAGCTGGCGCGCAGGCGCTGATCGGCAGCACTGAGTTCCTGGTAGCTGCCGCGGGGCCAGAAGAGCAGTCCCACCAGGATCGCCACGATGCAGCCCACCACCGTGTCGAGGGCGCGGTTGAACACGTAGTTCCAGTTCAGTGCCGCGTGGCTCGGGATCATCAGGAACATGATGCTGACCAGGCTCGCGGTGCCAAGGGCGCTCTGCCAGCGCAACATCTCCAGCACCGGGATCATCAGCAGCAACGACACCAGCACCCCCATCCAGCCCGAGAGGATGGTGTGCACCATGAACGTGATCAGGCCGCCCATCACCGTTCCCAGGATGCGGGCTGTGGCAGCGCTCACCGTCTGGTCATCGTTGTCATCCACAACGATGATCGCCGCCAGTAGCGGATACCAGACAAACTCAATGCGTTCCGTCCGGACGGCGATGGTGGCCGTGATGAAGACCGCCACCGCCAGCTTGAGGCTGTTGCGCAGCAACTGGTTCTTCACGGGCTGCGCTGGTCTTCCGCTGCCAGGAGCTTATGCGGATTCCCTCGCGATGCCAGCGCTGCGATGAGCCTGATGCCAGGACTGACGCCCGACCTCGAGGCCATGCTGCGCATGGGACTGGCGGTGCTCTGCGGCATCGCCGTGGGCTACAACCGTGCGCAGCATTTCAGCAACCCGCAGCCCAACCGTGTGCGGGTGCATGTGCTCGTGGGCCTGAGTGCCTGCCTGATGGTGTTGGCGGCTGGCGCGGACCCCTCGGCCCGCAGCCGCGCCATCCAGGGGGTTGCCACCGGCATCGGCTTCCTGGGCACAGGCGAGATCCTGGTGGATCGCACGGGCCGGCGCCACAGTCCGCCCCAGGTGCATGGCCTCACCAGCGCTGCCTCGATCTGGTTCACTGCCGCCCTGGGGGTCACCGTGGCGGCCTCGACTCCGGTGCTCGCCGTGGCGGCGCTGGTGCTCGCCCTGATCGTGCTCTCGCAGCACGACCATCCCGACGGAACGCATCGCTCGCCGTCGGAGCAGAACGATGATGGACACCATGGCTGAAGCCGGCGATCTCTGGGCCCAGAAACCGTGGTGGTGCCAGCCGTGGTCGATCGTGGCCACCGGCGTGATCCTGGTAGGTGGCAGCTGGTGGTGGCTGCGGCTGTGGTGGATCACCCTGCCGCTGGGCCTGGGGGTGCTGGTGTGGTGGTGGCTGTTCCTGGTGCTGGTGCCGGCGGCCTATGCCGCCGAGGGTGATCAGAACAGGAACCTGTAGCGCTCCTGGTTCATGGCGGCAGCGCCGGCGCCGGCCGCGGCTCCAGCCGCTGCAGGCCATTCGGCCGCCCAGTAGCTGATGCCGTCGCGCATGAAGGGGCGCCCACCCAGCCGTTCGGCATCGAGCTGGGTGCCGCCCATGCTGGTGATCAGGCCGCCGATCTCCATCGGACCCAGGTCGGTTCTGAGGTCCTTGCCGGCGGCGGCCAGCAGGGCCGGCAGGCGCACCAGACTTTCGGGCCTGGTGATCTGGTGGAACAGGGCCTTGAGCAGCAGCCGCTGGCGATCAAGGCGGCCGATGTCGCCCATCTCATCGTGGCGGAAGCGCAGGAAGCCTTCGATGTCGCGGCCGCGCAGCACCTGGGGGCCCGGCTGCAGATCGATGTGCAGACCCTGGGTGTTGTCGTGATACACCATGCGCTTGGGCACGTTCACCTCCAGACCACCGAGGGCATCGCCCAGCCGGCGGATCACCGAGAGATTCACCAGAATGTGGTGGTGCACCGGCCGGCCCAGGTGGCGGGAGAGCTCGCTTTTGACGGCCTCGGGGCCACCCATGGCGTAGAGGGCATTGGCTTTGAGTGGGCCGAAGCTGCTTGATTCGATGTAGGTGTCGCGTGGCACCTGCGTGAGCTTGGTGACGCCATCCCGCACCCGCAGGGTGTACATCACGTCGGTGTTGCCGCCGCCCACATCGGTGCCGAGGATCACCACCTCACGATCCCCGAGCCCGGTCCAGGCACTGAAGGGGTTGGCGATGCGCCGATCGGGGCCGAGCACCTGGCCCGCCAGCAGATGACTCAGCGGTGCCGCCAGCAGCAGGCCAGCGCCCAGCCCCACACCAATCGCCAGAAGCACAGGCCCACGTTCATCGCGTCGACGTGGGCGGGCAGGGCTTGCAGCGGAGGGAGATGCGGGATGCAGAGCTGGACTCTTCATTCTCACAACTTATTTCACCCGCCTTGACCCGACGCTCGCTCAGAGCCTATGCGACGGTCAGTTCCAGGGCTGGCCGAGGCAGCAGGTCAGCCCGTCGTTCCAGTGCCCGCTCCTGGGCCCGCTTCTGGGCTCGGTGCCGCCGTCAGAGGCGCAGGGCTTCGTCCTGGCGCAGGCCAGCCTGCACCCGCCAGAGATTCACATAAGCCCCGCCGGCGGCGATCAGCTGCTCGTGGCTGCCGCTTTCGATGATTCGCCCCTGCTCCATCACCACGATCCGATCGGCATGGCGGACCGTGGAGAGGCGGTGGGCGATCACCAGCGTGGTGCGCTCGGCGGTGATCCGATCGAGGGAGCGCTGGATCGCCGCTTCGGTTTCGTTGTCCACCGCGGCGGTGGCTTCATCGAGGATCAGCACCGGTGGGTTCTTGAGGATGGCGCGGGCCAGGGCGATGCGCTGTCGCTGGCCGCCCGAGAGCCGCTGGCCCCGTTCGCCCACCACCGTGTCGTAACCCTGGGGCAGTGCCTCGATGAAGCGGGAGGCCTCGGCCAGCTGTGCGGCCCGCTCGATGGAAGCGCGGGGAGCATCGAAGCTGCCGTAGGCGATGTTCTCGCTCACCGTGCCGTGGAATAGGAACACCTCCTGGCTCACCAGGCCGATGGCCCGGCGTAGATCCGCCAGTTCCAGCTCGCGGATCGGCAGGCCATCGAGCAGGATCTCGCCCTGCTGCAGCTCATACAGGCGCAGCAGCAGCCTGACGATGGTGCTCTTGCCGGAGCCGGTGGCGCCGACGATGCCCAGGGTGCTGCCGGCTGGCACCTCCAGATCGAAGCCCTGCAGCAGCGGCTGGCGGCCGGGATAGGCAAAGCCCAGGCCACGGAAGCTGAGGGCGCCCTGCACGGTGGACGCGGGCAGGGCGCGGTGGCCACTGGGGATGGCGATCGGCGTGTCGAGCAGATCCAGCACCCGCTGGGTGGAGGCCATCGCCCGCTGGTAGTCGTCGAGGGTGCGGCCCAGGCTGGTGAGCGGCCAGAGCAGCCGCTGGGTGATGAACACCAGGAAGGAATAGGAGCCGATCGCGATCTGACCGCGCCAGGCCTGCAGCCCGCCGATCACCAGGATCGCCAGGAAGGCGAACAGGATCGCGAAGCGGATCAGCGGGATGAAGGCGGCCGAGAGGCGGATGGCGTTGCGGTTACTGGCGCGGTAGGCCTCGCTCTGCTGGCGCAGCCGCTCGGTTTCCCAGGCTTCGGCGGCGTAGCTCTTGATCGTGAGCATCCCACCGAGATTGTTGGCCAGGCGACTGGCCAGATCACCAGCCCGCTCACGTACCTCGCGGTAGCGGGGCTGCAGCCGACCCTGGAAGCTGAGGGAGCCCCACAGGATCACGGGGATCGGCAGGAACGACACGCCGGCCACCATGGGCGAGAGCCAGACCATCGCGCCGCCTACGGCCAGCACAGTGGTGATCAGCTGCAGCAACTCGTTGGCGCCCTGGTCGAGAAAGCGCTCCAGCTGATTGATGTCGTCGTTGAGGATCGCCAGCAGGCGGCCGCTGCTGCTGGCGTCGAAGAAGCCCATCTCCAGGCGCTGCAGATGGTCGTAGGCCTCGAGGCGCAGCTCGTGCTGCACCGTTTGGGCCAGGTTGCGCCAGAGCAGGGCGTAGAGATATTCGAACAGCGACTCGGCGCTCCAGATCACAAAGGAGAGCAGCGCCAGCACCCCCAGCTGTCCGGGCACTGTGGTCACCCCGAGCACCGCCAGCCAGGAGGTCTCCTGCTGCACCACCACATCAACCGCCAGGCCGATCAGCACCGGGGGCGCCAGGTCGAACAGCTTGTTGAGCACCGAGCAGATCGACGCCAGCCACACCAGCCGGCGCTGGGGGCGGAGGGTGCGCAGCAGGCGCCGCAGGGGCGGGGTGGAGGGGGCCATGGCGGCCATTCAACAGGGCTGGTTCGGGTGCCATCCAGGCTGATGGCGGGCGGGATTGTGAAGCTGTTCGCTCGGAGCCTGGGCGGCGATCGGGCCGGGGTTAGACCGATGGTGTCTCCAGAAGGAGGTGTTCATGACCCGTTCGAGATCCTTCCATCGGTTTCATCGCTGGACGGCCAAGCTGCGCCGCCGTGCCCTGCGCAGCGCCCTGCCTGAGCACCGCGAAGGCGAGCGGCAGGCCAACCTGCCTGCCGCTGCCGTGCGCTGCCGCGACTGGCAGCGGGATCAGCTGCATGATCTGATCGAGCCCGACGAGCTCAGCGCCGCCTGCTGAGCCCCGTCGCTCACATCTGCAGGTCGGTTGACTCGCTCTTAGAAGGCAAAGGCCCCGAAAACGCGCTCAGAACCTGAGCAGCGTTTCCGGGGCCTGAATTTGTGGAGAGGCCTCAGGCCTGGGCGATCACCAGCGGTTGCCGCCGCCGCCGCCGTAGCCGCCGTCACCACCGCCGCCATAACCGCCGCGGTCGCCACCGCCGTAGCCGCCACGGCCACCACCGCCGCCACCGCCACCACCGCCGTAGCCACCACGGCCACCGCCGCCGCCGCCGCCGTAGCCACCACGGCCGCCGCCGCCGCCACCACCACCACCGCCCTCACGGGGGGTGGCCTTGTTGACGCGGATCATGCGACCCATCCACTCCACGTTCTGGAGGTCGTCGATGGCTTTCTGCTCATCGGCGTCGTTAGCCATCTCCACGAAGGCGAAGCCGCGCTTGCGACCGGTCTCCCGGTCGAGGGGCAGGCTGCATTTGGAGACTTCGCCGTACTGGCTGAAGAGATCGAGCAAATCCTCCTGTTCGGCCTGGAACGAGAGGTTGCCTACGTAAATGGTCATTCCTTCAACGGAACCTGGTAACTGATTCGTGGATGCTGCGGTTCCGGTTGGAGCCAGTAAGCCCTGGAATCAGCAAGCACACTACAGCGTAGAGGTGCCCAGCTTTGCTGCTGCAGCGTGGTTGCGGCGAGGGCCGGCGCCGGCGCATGAAGATCTTTGAAGCAAGGCGGAAGGGAAGCGGAAGAAACCCTCCGCTTCCAGCGTCCTATCTCATTGTCAGCAAATCAACACCCGTTACCGAGGTCACCCGATGACGGCACCCGTTCCCTGGAGCCTGGCCTGGAGCGACGACGGAGAGCTTGCGGCGCAGGATCAGTTCGATCTGCTGCAGAGCCTGGTGTCCTGTGAGTGCGAAAGCGTCCAGCCCGGCCTGGTGGTGGCCATCGAGAAGCTCACGCTGGAGCAGTTCAGCCTGCTGTCGTCAGACTGCTTCACTGGCAGCTTCAGTAACAGCTTCACCGAGGGCCTGACCGGGCTGTGCGCCTGATTCAGGCTCGCGCGCGGCTGATCTGAAGTTCGCGATTCATGACCTTCAGGCGGCGCAGCCCCTGGAACACCTCGTCGGGCATGCCCGCGGGCAGATCCACGAAGCTGTGGGCGTCGAAGATCTGAATGCGGCCGATGCTGCGACCGTTCAGGCCGGCTTCGTTGGCAATCGCTCCGACGATGTTGCCCGGCTTGACCCGGTCGCGCCAGCCAACCTCGATGCGGTAGCGATCCATGTTGGCTTCCGGCGGGCCGGCCTCGTCGCGCGGGCCGCGGCGGGCGGCGCCGCCCTGGCGGTCGCCGCGTTCGGCGAAGCGATCGCGTTGCTCGCCGCGGCGGCCGTCGCGGGCACCCGGCTGCTGGCGCAGCCAGCTTTCATCGCCATGCACCAGCAGCGGCTGATCGCCCACCGCCAGATGCAGGGCGGCCAGGGCCAGCTGGTCGCCGCTGACTCCGGCCTCCTGGCCCACCCGCTGCAGCATCTCGGAGAGCAGGGCCCGCTCTTCGGCACGGTGCTTGTTGGCGCCGGCGCTCAGGCTGTCGCCGGTGCCGGCATGGTCCGCCTCGAGGGCGGCGGTGAGCCGTTGACGCAGACGGTCGAGCCGGTTCTGGTTGATGGTGGCGTTGCTCGGGATCTCCATCGCTTCGATGGGGCGGCCCACGGCCCGCTCCAGCCCGCCCAGGAAGCGTCGCTCCCGCGGGGTGATGAACAGGATCGCGTCGCCCGTGCGACCGGCCCGGCCGGTGCGGCCGATGCGGTGCACGTAGGCCTCGGAGTCGAAGGGGATGTCGTAATTCACCACCAGGGTGATGCGGTCGACATCCAGGCCCCGGGCGGCCACATCGGTGGCCACCAGCACGTCCACGGCGCCGCTCTTGAGGCGCTCGATCGTGCGCTCGCGCTGGTTCTGGGCCACGTCGCCGTTCAGCACAGCCACGTCGTAACCCTTGGCCTCCAGGGCTTCGGCCACCGTGACGGTGATCGCCTTGGTGCGGGCGAAGATGATCACCCCCTCCTTGGTTTCGGCTTCAAGCACGCGGCTGAGGGCCTCGAGCTTCTGCGGACCGTTGACAGTGATGTAGCGCTGACGGATGCGGCTCGAATCCGAGCCCTTCGTCTTGATGGTGATCTCGGCCGGATCGTTGAGGTACTGGTGCGAGATGCGGCGGATCTCGGACGGCATGGTGGCTGAGAACAGCACCACCTGGCGCTTCTCAGGCAGCTGGCCGAGCACCCATTCGACGTCGTCGATGAAGCCCATCCGAAGCATTTCGTCGGCCTCATCCAGTACCAGGCTGCGCAGCCCGGAGAGGTCGAGGGTGCCCTGGCGCATGTGGTCCATCACCCGGCCAGGGGTACCCACCACAATCTGAACGCCGCGCTTGAGACGGGCGATCTGGTCGCGGAAGTCGGCACCGCCGTAGACGGGCAGCACCCGCAGCTGCGGCATCTTCGCCGCATAGCTGTTGAACGAATCGGCCACCTGAATGGCCAGTTCCCGCGTGGGGGTGAGCACCAGCACCTGCGGCGTGCGCTGGGTTGGGTCGAGGCCCGCCAGCAGGGGCAGGGCGAAGGCGGCTGTCTTGCCGGTGCCGGTCTGGGCCTGGCCCACCAGGTCGCGGCCCAGCATCAGCTCGGGGATGGCGGCTTTCTGAATCGGTGAGGGCTCGCTGTAGCCGATCGCCTCCAGCGCTTCGAGAAGTTCCGGGGCGAAACCGAATGCAGCGAAGCCGTTGTCGGTGTCGATCGGGCCGATCAGGGTTGTGTTGATGTCCTCGGAAGCGCTGCTGGCTGCGTCGGAATCGAGAGTGCTGTCAAGGGCGGTGAGATCAACGGCGCAGGCCTCAGCCGCGCAAAGATCCACAGAGCCGTTGATGCTCTCCAAGGGGGTATGGGTCACAGAAGGGGCCTGAGCCTGGGAATTCCTTCGTCGTCAGGCCGGCAGACACCCGTTGAATAACTGCCTTGCCCTTCACAAAGGGTGAGTTGAAAGTTTAACACCGGCAACGTCCTGACCCTCTGCAGTCGTGGTGCTGTGCGCCTGCGAGCCAGGAGTGATCTGCCTAACCGGCAGTAGCGGCGCGCTGGTAGTCATCCTCCAGCCGTTCAATGTCGTCCTCGCTCAGCAGGCTGCCGCGTTGCACTTCCACGATCAGCAGGTCGTCACTGCCGGCGCTTGCCCGGTGAATGGCGCCGCAGGGCACCAGCAGCGTGGTGCCCGGGGTGGCGGAGAGGCGCTCGCCCGCGCATTCCAGTTCACCGCTGCCGGACACCACCACCCAGTGCTCGAGGCGATGCAGGTGGCGTTGCAGGCTGATGCGCTGCCCGCTGCGGATGCAGAGGCGCTTCACCAGATAGCCCTCTCCGGAACCGAGGGTTTCGAACCACCCCCAGGGACGTTCGACCACGGGGCCGTGCTTCCTGCTCCCATCGACCCTAGGGAGCCGGGGCGGGTCCGGCGAGTTCCGAGGCGGGATCGCTTACGGGGATCGGCAGATACAGATGGGCCTGCCGCCGGGCGCGGGTGAGGCCGGTGTAGAGCAGGCGGGCATCGACGCGCCGGCTGGGGGGCAGCAGCAGCAGCACCTCGCCGTACTGGCTTCCCTGGGCTTTGTGCACCGTCAGCGCCAGGGCGGGTTCCGCCGGCCCGAGTCGGGCCGGATGCAGCAGGCGTTCGCCAGGGAACAGCACCAGCCGCTCTGCGGACCCGGGCGTGGGGCGCTCCACCAGGACTCCGATGTCGCCGTTGGCCAGACCCTGCTCCGGCAGGTTGCGGCGGTTGAGCACGGGCGTGCCCAGCGGCCAGCCCTGCAGGGGGCCACGGGCCGCATCCCCGAGCAGAGCTCGCTGGACCCCCTCCACGCCCCAGGGGCCCTGGCGGACCGGGCTGAGCAGGATCAGCTGCTCCAGAGCTGCCAGCAGCGCCGCCGCTGTGGTGGCAATCGACTCGTCCGGCCCGACCCGGCCTACGGCCGCCGCCAGCAGGGCCAGATGCTGCTGGTGCTGGCGCAGGCGCTGCAGGGCGCTGGCGGGCGGTGCGGTGGCGGGCGCCTCCTGCCAGCGGAGATTGCCGTTGGCCGCCAGCCCTTGCAACTGCGGGCGCAGCTCCGCCAGCAGAGCTGGGCCCTGGCCCGTTGCCTCCCGCAGCAAACCGGCCAGCTCGGCGATGGCACCGTCGTTGCGGTAGGTGGTGAGCAGCTGCACCGCCGCTGGCCCGAGCGCCTGCAGTGCCTCCGGTCGAGAGAGTTCCAGCAGCACCGCGCCCGGGCCCACCGGTGGCAGCTGGCCGGGGTCGCCCACCAGCAGCAGCCGGGCTGCATCGGGAAGGGCCGCCAGCAGGGCCTCCATCAAGGGCAGGTCGACCATCGACACCTCATCCACCACCAGCAGATCCAGAGTCAGCGGCCGGTCGCGGCTGCGCCGGAAGCTCTCGCCGCGGGCCTCCAGCAGCCGGTGCAGGGTGCTGCAGGGCAGCGCCTGCAGGGCTTCGGCCAGCTCGGGTTCCAGGGCGGCGGCGCCGCTGGCAACCGCGGCACCAAGGCGGGCGGCCGCTTTGCCGGTGGGGGCGGCCAGATGCAGGCGCAGGTTGGGCTGCAGCCGCAGGGCCGCCGCCAGCATCTGCATCACGGTGGAAGTCTTGCCGGTGCCCGGCCCGCCGCTGAGCAGCACCAGCCGCCGGCTGAGCAGGGCCTGCACCGCCTCGCACTGTTGCGGATCCAGGCCGGCGGCGGCGGCTCGTCGGCGGGCTTCGATCCCCTGGGCGGGGTCGGCGGATCCCGGCAGCGGAGCCTGCCCCAGGCTGATCAGGCTCTGGCGGCACCGCTGCAGTTGCTCATGCCAGCGACGCCAGCGGAGCCAGCGCCCATCGCGCACCACCGGCACCTCGGCCCAGGGGTCGGGCTGGTCTTGGGCATCCACCAGCCAGCCGCAGGCCTGCAAGGCCTTCAGATGGGCTGCCGGCCAGTCCAATTTCGCAGCGGCTTCGCCCGTTCCATCGGCATCCGGGCCGATCCCCTCCGGCGCCGGAGCTTCCAGATCCAGGGCCAGCTCGCCCCGCTCCAGGGCCAATGCCAGGGCCGTGATCACCTGGCGCAGGGCCGTGCTGTCGGTCGTGTCTGCGGTTGCTTCGGTGGCTGTTTCAGCGGCTGGTGAGGCGTTGCTCGACCTGCTGGCAGGCAGCAGGCGGGTGAGGCTCTCCAGCAGCGCCGAGGCGATGGTGCTCACGGTTGCCCCTCCCGCAGCAGGGCATCGAGCTCCAGCAGGCGCGGTAACGGCGGGCGCTCCACCAGCACGCCCGGCACGGCGCCAGCTTGCGGTGGCGTCGGGCTGGCAGAGCTGGCGGGCACACCACGCAGGAAGACGTAGGCGTAGCCGCCCAGATGCTGCTCGGGGGTGTAGCCCGGCAGGCGCCAGCGCAGGTAGCGATGCAGGGCCACCAGGTAGAGGTGCGCCTGCAAGGGGTAGTGATTGCTCGCCATCAGGCTCTCCATCGCCTCCTGGGAGTAGTCGCGCGGGCCGCAGCTGATCACGGCACCGCGGCCATCACGGCGGCCGATCCAGTTGCTTTTCCAGTCCGCCACCCACCAACGCTCGCCGCAGCGGAACACCAGATCGATCGAGCCGGTGAGGAAGCCGCGACTGGCGACGCTGAGCCCCTGCAGCTGGCGTGCGTAGGCATCGCCGAACCGTCCGTCGGCCTGGCGGCCGAAGACAGCCGCCAGGCCGCTGCTGCGCACCAGGCGGTCTCTCGGCACCGCCAGGGGGAGATCGAAGTTCATCTCGTTGAGCCAGCTGGCCGGCGACAGGTCCGCCAGTCGGAACCCTCCGAGCTCGCCCCCCAGGGGGCAGAGCACCAGCTGTTGCAGGCCTTGGATCACGCTGTCCGCCAGCTCCGCCGCTAGCCCGGCCCGCTCCAGCTCCCGCTGCACCACCTGCCGGCAGCCGTCCTGATCGCCTGTGGCCAGGGCCGGGTAGTCGATCTGCTCCAACATGCGATGCAGTGCATCACCCGGTCCGGCACCGCGCGGGAAGTGGGCCAGGGGGCCGAGGCTGGCGTGCTGCTCGAACGCGGCGGTGCGGGCGATGTCGTTGCTGTCGCTGTTGGTGTTGCTGTCGCCATCGCGGCTGAGGGCGTCGCTGTCGCGGCCCTCCTCGCTCAGCTCCGGTGGCAGCGCGCCGCCGCCGTGGGTCCAGGCCGAGTAGCTGGCCCGGCCCCAGCGGCTGTCGAGGCTGCGCTGCGGAACGGGCCCCAGCGCAAGCTCCCCCTCGGGAGGACCAGGCCGCCAGCGCCGCTCCGCAGGGGGCAGGTCGGCTGTGTTGAGCTGCTGCAGCGGCAGCGATCGCGGCGGGCCGTCGCCGTTCTCCAGCAGCCAGGGGCTGAGGGGGTTGCCGGCTTCGGCCCGCTCGGGTCCGGGCCAGCCCAGCACGAGCAGGTGGCGGGCGCGGGTGCAGGCCACATAGGCCAGCCGCTCCACTTCCTGGAGGGCGGCTTGCTGGTCGTGAAGGGCGGCGGCCCGGCCGGACCCCCAGTGGGGGTTCAGGTGCAGATCGAAACGGGGTCGGTCGCTGCCCGGCGGCCGCCAGCGCCGGCCCGCTGCCTTGCTGCCGGCCCGCGGTGCCGGCGGTCCTTTCCAGAGGTAGGGGCAGATCACCACGGGAAATTCCAGGCCCTTGCTGCGGTGCACCGTCACCACCGCGATCGCCGATTCGGCGGCATCACTGCGGCAGAGGTGTTCCTCGGGGATCTGCCGCTCCTCCTGCAAGCGCAGGTTGCGCAGCCAGTCGGCCGCGGCCGCCGCCTGCAGCCCCTGGCGGTGCATCTGCTCCTGCACCAGCTCGGCCGCCTGCTGCAGATCCCCCAGGGCTCTGCCGCGCAGGGCCAGACGGGCCAGGCAGCCGCCGCCGAGCAGCTGCCCCAGCACGGCCGTGATCCCCTGGCGTGGCAGCAGCTCCGCCAGGCGGCTGAGGGTGTCCGCCAGCGCATCCCAGTCCTGTGGCTCGGTGGCGGCGAGCTGGGAGGCCGTCCAGCCCAGCAGGCTGGACGCCGCCAGAAGTCGCAGTCGGCCCGGATCACCGGGAGCGGCCAGGGCATCGAGCAACCGCTGCAGGGCCAGGGCTCCCTCGCTGGCAAACACGTCGGCGTTGCTCACCAGCCGGCTGGGCAGGCCGCGCCGCTCCAGCGCCACCCGCACCGCCTCGGCCTGATTGTGGCGGCTCACCAGCAGGCAGATGTCGCCGGGCGTCAGCCGGCGGCGCTGTGCCGTGCCTTTGCCCTGCTCCAGTTCCAGATCGCGCTCCAGCAGCCCCTGGCAGAGGGCGGCCACCTGGGCCTCCAGCTGATCGGGCTCGATCGGCAGCAGCTGCAACGGCTGTTCCCCCTCCTGCAACAGCAGCCGTTCGCCGCGGGCCCGGCAGAGCACGGGCGGCACCTCCAGCTGCGAGCGCACCAGACCCGGCTCCATCAGGGCGTTGAGGCCGGCGATCAGCCCCTCGCTGGAGCGGCGGTTCTCCATCAGGCCCTCGCGCTGATCCGCCTGATCCGCCGCCAGCCGGTAGGTGGCCAGCTCACCACCGCGGAAGCGATAGATCGCCTGCTTGGGATCGCCCACCATCACCAGCAGGTGGCGCGCCGGCTCGCCGGTGAAGGCGGTCTGCAGGATGCGCCACTGGATCGGATCGGTGTCCTGGAATTCATCGATCAGGGCGGCCCGATAGCGGCACGCCACCGCCGCCAGCAGCGGAGTGGGACGTGGCGGAGCGCCGCCGCTCTCGCCGGGGTCCAGCTGCTCCAGCAGCTGGCCGTAGCTCATCTCGCCGCTGCGCTCGCGCCGGCGGGCCAGCTCGGCCCGGCCCCAGTGGCCGAAGTGCAGCAGCACCAGCTCGGCGGTTCCATCCACCAGGGCCGCCACCGCTTCAAGCAGGGCGGCCTGCGGCAGCCGGTGGCCTTCGCCGTCAAGCGTCGCCACGACCTTTGCGGCGGGACCCGGATGGAAGTAGGTGCGCAGCTCCGGCAGGGTCAGCAGCGCCTCGTAGCTGGGCGTTCCGTCGAGACCGTCGAGCCAGGCCTGAACCCGTTCGAGCTTGTCGGCTTTGGCCTTGAGCCGGTAGGGCTTGTAGTCGAGCCCATCCGCCTTGGCGCTGCGGGCCAGGGCAGCGAAGCTCTCCTCCAGAGCCGCGCTGTCGGCCGCCCAGAGCTGCGTGAAGCGCTGCCAGTTCGCCTGCCAGAGCTCCTGCAGCTGGGGGGCCAGCGCGTGCTCGGCCCTGATGCCTGGCGGCAGGGGGTCGAGCTCCAGGGCGGGGTCGCCGTCCAGATCCCGCAGCAGCCGGGCCAGCCGTTCCTGGTCGATCTGCCGCTTGAGCAGGCCCGCCAGCTGGCCGAGGGGCAGCGGCAGCACCTGCTGTTGCCAGTAGTCCTGCACGATCTGCTCGCGCCGTTCGGCTGCCCTGTTCTCCAGCCCCACGGCGGGGCCCAGCCCGGCCTCGAGGGCCTGGCGCTGCAGGGTGCGGCGGCAGAAGCCGTGGATGGTGGTGATGTCGGCCCGCTCCAGTTGCTCGAGGGCCAGGAGCAGTCGCCCGCGCAGGGTCGCGGACGGGACGGTGCCCTGGGCCGTCAACCAGTCCGCCAGAGGCTGGTCCGGCTGCCGGGTCGGTTCCGTGGCGGCGGCGGCGGCACACTCCAGCAGGTTGAGGGCCTCCTGGAGGCGGCGTGCGATCCGGTCCCGCAGCTCGGCGGCGGCGGCATCGGTGAAGGTCACCACCAGCAGCTGCTCGATCGCCAGGGGCCGCGGCCCTTCGCTCAGCAGCCGCAGCACGAGATGGGCCAGGGCGAAGGTCTTGCCCGTTCCGGCGCTGGCCTCCAGCAGGCGGATGCCCGGGCTGAGGGGAAGGGCGTTGGCGTCGAAGCGTGGCAGGGTCATCGCTTCACCTCCTGTCGCCGCTCCAGCAGCGGGGTATGCAGCGCCAGGGCCAGCTGCTGGGACTGCGGCGTCAGCAGCTCCGCCAGGGGCAGATCCGATCCGAAGCAGAGGGCCTGCACCGCCTCGCGCCGCTCGCCGCCGCCGTTGAAGCCCCCTTCCCAGGCGTCGCGGGCCTTGCGCCAGCCACTCCCTTGGCCTGGCCCGGACTGCTCGAAGGCGGCGAAGGCCCAGCCGGTTCCAGGCGGCAGGGGCCAGCAGGTGCTGCGGTGCTGCTCGCGCCACCCGCGCAGCTGGGCAAGCAGCTCGGCGGCCTGGTTGGCTGCGGGGGGATCGAACCGCTCGAGCACACGCAGGGTGTCGTCGTCCCGGCCCACCAGGGCGGCGCCACCGGGGCTCTGGCCGCTGGCGGCGGCCAGCAGCAGCTCCAGCCAGAGCCGCAGCCGCTGGCGGCTGCGCGGCCGGCTGGTTTGGCTGAGCACCAGCTGGTTGCCCCGCCAGCTCAGCGTGGCCTCCAGCCCCTGCCAGCTGCTGGTGCGGCGCTGTGGCGGTCCCAGCAGGTCCAGGCACTGCTGCAGCGAGGTCCAGCGCTGTTCCAGCTGCCGGACTTCCAGTTGCCCGGCTGCCAGCGGCGGCAGACTGCCGCGCCCCCGCTCGATCAGGCTCCAGTCGGGCGGAGCGTCCTGGAGGGCGTCTGGGGCAGGGAGCCCGTCGCCATCGAGCTGGCTGCGCAGCAGGGCGGAACGCTGGCGCTCATCGAGGCGCAGATCCTCCAGGTCGCGCACTGGTGTGTCCCACTCCCGGGGCCGCAGCCCCAGGGCCTCCAGCCAGCTGGCCTGGGGGGCTTCGATCCAGGCCAGCAGATCCGTCCAGGCCTCCTCGGGTGGGAGGGGAACGGGGCTGTCCCCCGGGCTGGCGGGTTCGCGCCAGGCCAGGCCCTGTACGGCCGCCTCGGGGTTGCGCTCCAGCTGGCGGCGGGCCGTGAGCAGCCGGCGGTCGCAGCTGGCGGGCGGCCAGGGCGGCTGCGGCAGGAAGTTGCGCCGCTCCAGCGGGCTGGCGGCGTGCTCCCGCAGCGGCAGCTCGCCCCGGAGCTGCTGTGTCAACAGGTCCAGCCACTGGCGCACCGGTGTGGAGGCCTCGAGGCGATCGCCGTTGCGTTCATCCCGATTGCTCCAGCTGATCAGCAGGTGTTGACGAGCCGAGAGCAGGCTTTCCAGCAGCACGTAACGGTCCTGGTCGCCGCTGCTGGGATCCCCGAGGCGGCGCTGCTGCTCGAGCAGGTGGAAGCCGGGGCGCTGGCGCTGGCGGGGGAAGGCGCCGGCATCGAGCCCCATCAGCACCACCACCCTGTGGGGGATGGCCCGCATCGGTTCGAGGGCGCTGATCGTGAGAGCTCCAGAGCGGTGGCCGAAGCGGCCGCTGCCCTCGCTCAGCCGCTCGCCCAGCACCTCCGCCACCACCGGCGCCTCAAGCAGCAGCGGGCTGGCGCCGGCCACGGCATTCCAGTCGGCCAGCACCGCCTGGATGGCCTGCAGCTCCCAGGCCAGCTCGCCACCATCACCGAACAACTCCAGCAGCTGCTGACGCAGGCCCGTCACCCAGTCGGCCACGCTGCGGGCCTCACCCAGCCAGTGCAGGCTGCGTTGCAGCTGCCGCAGCAGGCCCAGCCAGCGCCCCTGCTGCTCGAGGCTGCCGCTCATCGCCAGCGGTGCGGTTTCACCCGGTGCCAGCCCCGGCTCCTGGGGCAGCACCAGCCCGAGAACGAGCCGATCGATGGCCCAGCCGAGGCTGTGGCTGGAGTCGCCTCCGCGGTCGCGCCCGTCGAGGCCCCAGCGGAAGCCGGCGCGCTGCAGCAGGGCCGTCAGCGCCCCAGCCTCAGCGGGATCGATGCCCTGATGGCGCAGCAGCGGGCCGCAGCCGAGCAGCGTCTCCAGGGCGGTGGCTGTGAGGCGTTCGCCGCCGAGCTGCAGCAGGCCCAGCAGCCCCTGGCCGAGGCCCGCCTCGCTCTGCTGGCTGCGGTCGGTAAGACGCCAGGGCAGGCTCACCCCGGTGGCTTCGCTGTCACCGAACACGGCTCCCACCAGTGGGGCGAAGGCCTCCACCTGCGGCGTCATCACCAGGATGTCGCGAGGCTCAAGGCTCTCGTCCGCGGCCAGGAGCTGCAGCAGCCGATCGCGCACGATCTGCAGCTGGCGCAGCCGGCCGGGGCAGGCGTGGAACTCCAGGGAGGCGTCGTCCGGCGCCCGTTGCAGCGCGCTGTCGGCTTCTGTGGCACCGGCCTCGACGGTGCCGGCGGCCAGACGCTCCTGCAGTTGCTCCAGCAGGGTGGCTGGCCGGCTGGTGGTTCCCATGGCGCCGCCACCCGCCGTTGCGGCGCTGGCGGGCAGAAAGAAGGCATCCCAGTCCTGCCAGTTGCCGGGCTGGGTGTCGCCGCTGCCCTCGAGCAGCTGCTGGAACTCGGCCCCCAGTCGCCCGAAGCGGGCCTCCAGACCGGGCACCTCCAGCAGCCAGTCGCTGCCGAGGGGTTCGCCGGAGCCGGCGTCGTGGCGTTGCCAGAGGTCGCGGCAGGGGGTGAGCAGGTAGAGCTCCACCGGCAGGTGGGCCGAGAGCGCCTGCAGCAGCTCCACCTGCACCGGCGCCAGGCTGCTGAGGCCAAACAGCCGCAGGGGTTGGCCGTCGCTGATGGCCATCGGCGCTTGGTCCGGTTGAAGCTGTTGCAGCAGCGCGATGGCGCGGCGGGCCCGCAGGCCGAAGGGCTGGCGATCGAGCCGCTCCGCCAGCTGGCGCAGCAGCAGTGGCTGCCAGCGCAGGGCTTCGGCCAGGGGACGACCGCCTCCATCGAGATCCCGGCCGTCCAGCCAGGCCTCGAGCATCGCGGGGCGATAGAGGCCGTAGTCGTCGAGGGCGTCGGCGATGGCACGGCCCAGCTGCCAGAGCGGGGCATCCAGGCGATCGCGGCCAGGGGCACGGCGCTCGAGCCAGTGCTGCAGCGGTGCGGCGCTGGGGTCGCTCAGCAGGGCAGGCAGCAGCTCCAGCACCGGCCACACCAGGTTCTGGGCGCGCCAGGGGTCATCGCCGCTGCCGGGGCTGTCCTCCGGCTGTGCGAGCACGGCATCCACCAGCTGCCGCAGCCGGCTGGCGGGGAACGGAAAGCGCAGGTTGGCGGCGATGCCGCTTCCGGGCGGATCGTCGGGGCGGCTGCCGGCCAGGGCGATCTGCTCCCCCAGCCAGCGGCTGGTGGGCCAGGTGTTCACCACCACCTGGATCTGGGCGAGGGGGCCTGGAGGCTCCAGCTGCAGCCGGGTGGCCAGCACCTGGGCCAGCAGCTCAGCGCGGTTGCTGCGGTAGAGGGTGAGCAAGGCTCAGCAGCGGCTCAGGCTGGCGGCGGCCTCGACGGTGACAGGGACCGTTGCCGGGATTGTGGGGGCGAGGCTGAGGGTGGCGGCGCTGCCGCGCAGGCCGGGCACGGCGATCACGGCGCGCGTTTCCGGGCAGTAAGCACTCAGATCCCCCCCGTAGCAGGCGCCCGTATCCACCATCACGATGTGAGGGAGGTGGCGGATATGCGGGCCGGGGGTGTGGCCGATCACCACCTCACCGAAGCGGCCGTCGTAGTGCTGCCAGAAGGCCATCCGCACCCGCAGGTCCGGCCGCCAGGTTTCGGGATCGAAGCCGGCATGGGTGGCCACCCAGCCATCACCCCAGTAGGCCAGCGGCAGGCTCTCCAGACGACTGAGCCAGCGGCGACAGGCCCGCTCACCCAGATGGCGGAAGGTGTCGCAGCCCGCCAGTTGGCGCTCGTTCTGCCAGTGCCCTCTCCGCAGGGCGGTGATCAGGTCCTGCTCGTGGTTGCCCCGTAGCCAGACGGCCCTGCCCTGCTCCACCAGCCCCCAGATGCGCTCCATCGTTGAGGCGATGGCCGGACCACGGTTGATCACATCGCCGCAGAAGATCAGTCGGTCTCCGGCGGGGAGCCGCTCCAGCAACTGCTCAAGGGAGTCAGCGCAACCATGAACGTCGCCGATCACCCAGTGGTGCAGTCGGCGGCTGACGGGCGTCATGCGGACGTCTCAGTGCAGTCAGTCTGGCCCGCCTGCCGCCGATCTGTCAGCCCCGACGCGACAACGCTGCGGCAGAGCGCCGCTGGGGCAAGGGTTAACGCTGATAACTTGCCCCTAACCAACAGCGCGGCGATGGACCCTCAGCCCACGGATCCCCGCATGCTTTCGGTGAGCCAGCGGGTGGCGATTCTGGTGAAGGCCCTTGATGGGGCCAAGCGCACCAACGAGGCCCTGGCCAAGTGTGTGAACGGCGATCAGATGGTGGAGGTGCTGCTCGGTGCCTCCGCCAAGTTGGGGTTGGGTCTCACCCGCGCTGAGCTCACCCGCACTCCGCCGATCCGCGACTGGCTGTGGTGGAAGAACAAGGAAGCGGTGTTGACCATTGGTGACGCCAAGCCGCGTTACCAGCAGGACGGTGACCAGGGCAGGCCACAGGCTCCGACCGCCGAAGGTGAAGCCGCACCCCGCCGCAAGTTCCTCGGGCTGTTCTGAGCTGGGCCCGCCTCAGGCGGCGCCGGCCAGGGGGTCAGGGATGGTGGCGGTGGGGGCTTCGAAGCTGCCCTTGGCAACGAATTCCAGCCGCAGCTTCATGAATTCGATGAATTTGGCGTCGGTGGAGACCACAGCGGCAGCTGGCCGCGGCACGGTGGCGGCCACGGTGGCCAGCTCGGGCGCCTCAAGGAAGGCCGGACGCTTCACCAGCCAGAAATCGATCGCCTTGCCCTGTTCGGCGTAGTTGCGCACCCGCTCGCGCAGCACCTCATCGAGGGGCTCCTCCACGGTGAGGAAGGCCTCACTGGCGGCCACGAAGTGGTACTGGGTCATGAACTGGTGCTGCCGAACAGGGGGTCCCGGCGGGGATTCTGAACCAGCGCCTTCATCTGGCGCACCGCTTCCTCCAGCCCCACGGCCAGGGCGCGGGCCACGATCGTGTGGCCGATGTTCAGCTCCTCCATCCCCTCGATCGCCGCCACCGGCTCCACGTTCTGATACGTCAGGCCGTGGCCGGCGTTGACGCGAAGTCCGAGGCTGCGGGCGATGAAGCTGCCCTCGGTGAGCCGCGCCAGCTCCAGCGGCTGCTCGACCCAGCTGGCCTCGGCATAGGTGCCGGTGTGCAGCTCCACCCAGCGGGCGCCGCTCGCCCGGCAGGCCTCCAACTGGTTGCGCTCGGCGTCCACGAACAGGCTGACGCCGATGCCGGCCTCCTGCAGACGGCCCACCAGCCCGGTGAGACCGCTCAGCTGACCGGCCACGTCCAAGCCGCCTTCGGTGGTCACCTCCTGCCGCTTCTCCGGCACCAGGGTCACCATGTCGGGCCGGAGGCGCAGGGCGATCGCCTCCATCTCCGGCGTTGCGGCCATCTCCAGGTTGAGGCGGCTGCGCACGGTCTGGCGCAGCAGTTCCACATCGCGGTCCTGGATGTGGCGACGGTCTTCGCGCAGGTGCACGGTGATGCCGTCGGCACCGCCCAGTTCGGCCAGCAGGGCGTAACTGACGGGATCGGGTTCCACGGTGCGGCGGGCCTGGCGCACGTTGGCGATGTGATCGATGTTCACGCCGAGGCTGGCCATGGCATCGCGATGGGCTGCTGGCTGGATCCTATGGAGCACCGCCACTGCCGCGGCCGAGGCCCGCTCCCGCAACTGCCCGCCCGCTGCTGTTGGGGGGGATTGGCAGCTCTAGCTTGATTTTGAGGACCAGGCCCCGCGGGTGAACGCTCCCACGACCATGCACGAACCGGTGCAGCAGGCGGCGGAAAGCTCTCCGGACACCGCGCTGGAGAGCTCTCGGCAGCGCCCGGCTGTGATCTCCGCGCGGGAGCGCAGCCTCTGCAATGGCATCAATCCGTGGCTGGCACCGCTGGCGATGGTGCTCACGCAGGACGTGGCTCTGAGCGGCTTCTTCCGCCGCGGAGTGCGTGTGCTCGGAGCCGAGCATCTACCGATGGCCGGGCCGCTGCTGCTGGCCCCCACCCACCGCTCCCGCTGGGATGCTCTGATGCTGCCTCGGTCCGCAGGCCGCCGTGTGACCGGCCGCGACTGCCGCTTCATGGTGAGCAGCGACGAGATGGTGGGCTTGCAGGGCTGGTTTCTGCATCGGCTCGGCTGCTTTCCGGTGAACCCGCGCAAGCCGGCGGCAGCGTCGCTGCGCTTTGCGGTGGAGCTGCTGCAGGCGGGACAGCAGCTGGTGGTGTTCCCGGAGGGGCGCATCTATCAGGACGACGCCCAGCTGCGGCTGATGCCAGGACTGGCCAGGCTGGCGGCTCTGGCCGAGGGCCAGGGGGTTGCGGTGCCGGTGCTGCCCGTGGGCATTGCCTACAGCCATGCCAGACCACGCTTCGGCGACCGCGCGGCCCTCTGTTTCGGTGAACCCCTGCGCCTGCAGGGGCCTGGCCGTGCCGCTGCCGCGGCTCTCAACAGCGAACTGGCTGCCGGCCTGCAGGCGGTGGAACGGCTGGCCCGCGCGGCTGTGGGCCGGCCGCTGCAGCGCCCGTAGAGTCTGCCGATCTCCGAGCCCGTTCCGTGCGCCGGCCCTTCGCTGCCCTCAGCCTCGCCGCCCTGGCGCTGCTGGCCCCCACCGTTCTGCCTGTGGCGGTCCACGCCCTCGAGGAGCCCAAGAAGGTGCTCGAGTCGAGCAGCACAGGTTTCAATCTCGAGGCGATCAGCGCCAAGGTGGCTCAGGGTGATGCGGCAGCCGGCGCGGGCAAGCTTGCCCAGGCCAAGGCCGATTACGACCAGGCCCGGCTCGGTGCCCAGAACCTGGCGCGCTTCTACCGCAACCTCAGCGGTGCCTTCCGCGGCCTCGATGCCCGCATCCCCCGCGAGATGGATGACAAGGGCCGCCGCGCCGTTGAACTGCAGGCCGCCATCAACCTCCGGCTGGCTGCTGTGCTGCGTCGCATGAACCAGCCGGAGGTGGCGGTGCCCCTGCTGGTGGAAGTGGTCCAGCTGATGTCGCCCTCCAGTCCGCAGGGCCAGAAGGCCTACCAGAACCTGCTGGAGATCGGTTTTGTGAGCACGCCCTACGCCGGCGGCGTGGCGGCCCCTGGCAGCTGAGCGCCAACCCCGCTCTGCCGCTGCTTAGATTCCCGCCCAGCCACCGGATCGTTGCTCATGGTTCACCCTGATCAGGTGAGGTCTGCCATCAGTCAGGCCCTGCCCGATGCCCGTGTCGAGGTGGAGGACCTCACCGGCGGCGGTGATCACCTGCAGGTGACCGTGGTGTCCAGCGCATTCGCCGGCCTGAGCCGGGTGAAGCAGCACCAGCTGGTGTACGGCGCCCTGCGCAGCGAACTGGCCAGCGAGGCTATCCACGCCCTTGCCCTGCAGACCTCCACCCCCAACGCCTGACCCATGGATACCGCCGTTCAAGCCCGCATCGAGGCCCTGTTGGCCAGCAGCCCGATCGTTGTGTTCATGAAGGGCAACAAGCTGATGCCCCAGTGCGGCTTCAGCAACAACGTTGTTCAGATCCTCAACGCCCTGGCGGTGCCGTTTGAAACCTTCGACGTGCTCTCCGACATGGAGATCCGCCAGGGCATCAAGGAATTCTCCGAGTGGCCCACCATCCCGCAGGTGTACGTGAACGGTGAGTTCATCGGCGGATCCGACATCCTGATCGAGATGTATAACTCAGGTGAGCTGCGCGAGAAGCTGGCCGTCGAGTTGGCCTGAACCGAGCTGGTCTTGGCTGAGCTGGTCTCAGCTGAACTGGCTTGAGCGACCGGGGACGGGCTGTCAGTTCCGTCCCGATTCGTAGAGGGTGCTCATGTCGCCGCCGGGGCCGATGAAGCTGGATGGATCGAGGATCCAGCGATCCACCAGCTCCTCAAGGCGCCGCTGGCTGATCGGATCCAGCACGGCTGTACGGCGCAGGGCATGCAGATAGCCGTCGGCGTAGAGGCGCAGTTCCGAGGGTCCGTGGTAGCGACTCGCCAGCCCCTGACAGGCATCGCAGAGCGACTGGAAGTGGCGGATGGCTTCGGGGTTCTGCAGGGCCGTCATGGCTGCACGGGGGGGGACAGCTTGCAAGGCATCGCCTGATACCGCTGTGCCCAGGGAATTCCCGATAGCGTAAGCAGAGGCAAGGAGAAGCGGGTGGAACCCTCCCCGGTTGGCGCTGAATCTGGCCTGAAAAGGGTTCTGGTGGTGGATCCCCACCCAACCCTGCGCACCGTTCTGGCCCAGCGGCTGCGTCAGGACGGTCACCTGGCGGCGGCGGTTGCCTCGGCTGCCGAGGCAGTGGCCCTCTGCGACGACCTCACCCCCGATCTGCTGGTGGCCGCTGAGCTGCTGGAGGAAACCTCGGCCCTGCGCCTTGCGGCACAGCTGCGTTGCCCGGTGATGGTGCTCACGGCCCGCTCCGGTGCTGAACCGGTGGTGTCGTTGCTGGATGCCGGCGCCGATGATGTGTTGCGCAAGCCCTTCGGCCTGGAGGAACTGGCGGCCCGCTGCCGCTCTCTGCTGCGCCGCAGTGGCAGTGGCCTGCAGGAGCGGGTGTGTGTGGGGCCGCTGGAGGTGCATCTGCTGCTGCGCCAGGTGACACTGCGCGACCAGCCGGTGGAGCTCAGCCCTCGCGAGTTTGCCCTGCTCTGTGCCCTGCTGATGCCGCCGGGCATGGTGCGCAGCCGCAGCGAGCTGCTGCGCATGGCTTGGCCAGCGTTCAGCGGTGGCCCTCGTTCTGTGGATACCCAGGTGCTCACCCTGCGCCGCAAGCTGGAGCAGGCCGGCCTGGGCGAAGGCGGCGGCATCGAAACGGTCCGCCAACAGGGTTACCGCTTCAGCCTCGATACGATCCCTGAGGCGGGCTCTACAACCCAGAGCCTGGTGGGAACGCCCATCGCCCCGTAGCCAGGGCCCAGCCGGCCCCCAGTTCCGCCACCACCATCAGGGCGCTGAGCGCTGCCAGCAGCTGGTAGGTCCAGGCCGGGCTGATCCGGCCGATGGAGCCGGTGGCCAGCCCCGTGTGCCGGCCGAAGCGGGCCAGAAAGTCGTCGAACTGCTCCAGCCGCTGGGGCAGCAGCACACTGGTGCCCGCCCCGTTGGCTGCGCTGGTGCGTAAGTAGAACACCCGACCGCCCTGGCTGGTGGCCACCGGCGTGATGCCGGTGATCTGCTCCCAGCTCAGCTGCCAGCCGTGGCGCAGCAGCCAGCGACACCAGGCAGGGTGGCTCAGGCGCAGGCCGGTATCGTCCAGCTCCACCCGCTCGCTGGAGATGGCCAGCACCAGCAGAAGCCCCAGCGGCAGTGCCGCCAGCAGCCAGGGTTGCAGCGGCGCCGGCGCCAGTGCGGGCAGGGGCAGCACCAGTGCCAGATAAAGCAGAACCAGCGTGCCCCGGATCGGCAGGGCCATGCCGTAGGCGCGGCTCATCGATCCTCGGGGGAGCCGGGCAGGGGTTCGATCAGGCTGGAGGGTTGGTAACGGCCGCCGAACACTTCCTGTTCGCGTCCTTTCCAGAACTCGCCGAGGCGCATCAGATCGGCGTGGGCCTCCTGCAGGCGGTCGAGGAACTCCTGCGGCTCCATCGTGTCCTTCGCCTCCTTCAGCTTGGTGAGGCGCAGCAGTTGCAGCATCCAGGGTTTACTGAGCTCGCCACGTTGCTCGAGGTAGCGGGCCAGTTCCTGGGAGCTGGGGGTTGGCGAGCCTGAGCCTGCCATCGGCGCCTGCCATGGATTGGTGTTAAGGCTATGCAGGTACCCCGCTGGAGTGTGGGGCGTGGGCCTTGTACTGGGCCACGAGCGCGGGGCGGCTCAGGGGGCGGGCGAACAGGTAACCCTGGAAGCGCTGGACGCCTGCCTGGCGCAGCAGCAGCAGCAAGGCCTCATCTTCCACGCCCTCGGCCACGAGCAGCAACTGCATCTGGGCCGTGAGGGCCTGCAGCAGTTGCACGATCTTCAGGGCCACCGGGTCGCGGGAGGCGGCCAGCACGAAGCTCTTGTCGATCTTGAGCTCATCGGGCTTGAGCCACATCAGCAGAAGCAGCGAGGAGAAGCCGGTGCCGAAGTCGTCGAGGGCGAGCTTCACCCCTGCCCGGCGCAGGGCCTCGAGGTTGTCGGTGAGCTCCGGGCTGGTTTCCACCACGGCCGATTCCGTGATCTCGACTGTCACGGTCTCAGGCCTGATGCGCTGCAGGCTGAGCTGGGCCAGAAGCCAGGTACCGAAGTCCTGCTGGCTGAGCTGACTCGGACTGATGTTGATCGCTACGTTGAGATCGGGACGCTCCAGCTCCTGGCGCAACTTCACGAGTTCCTGCAAGGTGTGTTCGAGGATCACCCGACCGAGTTCCGGTACGAGTCGATAGCGCTCCGCCAGGGCGAAGATCAGATCCGCTGGAACATCGGGGAAATCAGGATTCGCCCAGCGGCTGAGGGCCTCAACCTTGCACATCTGTTCGCTGGCATCCACGATCGACTGGAACACGATCGAGAACCGCTCAGGGGCGTGGCTGATGTCGTTTTGCAGCGCGTTGAACAGCCTGTAATTGTTCAGCTCGTCCCAGTCGCTATCGATGTTGAACACCGAGACCCTCTGCTGACGCCGCGTCTTGGCCAGCACCATCGCCATGTCGGAGCGACGGATCAGTTCCTCCGGTGAGGTACCTGTTGCATCGCTGATGGCGATACCGATGCTGAGGCTGATCTTGAGCTGATCAGGATGCAGGCGGGCGTTGCTCTGGAAGCGCTCGAGCAGATCAAGCGCTCGCTGGTTAGAGTACTCACGCAGTGTTTCTTCGCTTGGATCGGGGAGGTTTTCGGTGTTGAGAATCAGGCTGAACTCATCGCCGCCGAAGCGTGCCAGGAAGTCGTTGCTTTCAATCAGTTGCTCCAGCCCGCTGGCCACACGCTGCAGCACGCCATCACCGGTGCTGTGGCCATAGGTTTCGTTGATCTGCTTGAACTTGTCGATGTTGATGAACAGCAGTGCCAGGGAAACGCCCCTGTTGCGGCTGCGTTCGCTTTCCCAGTTGAGGCGCTCGAGAAAGTAGCTGCGATTGGGCAGGCCGGTGGTGGCATCAAGCAGGGCCAGTGAACGGGCGGTCTGCAGCACTCCCTCAAAGCGCTCTGCCAGCTGCTCCACCTGCTGGGAGCGGCTGCCCTTGATACCGGGATCGCTCACACGCCGCTTCAGCATGCGGGCGAAGGCCTTTGATTCGTTGGCGTCGTTGCCGAACTGCACCTGATCAAGCAGCTGGGTCAGCTCGCGCTCGGTGCGGCGGATCCGCTGGCTGCTCAACCGTTCGCGGCGCAGCCGCTCCAGCTGCAGGCGCCGCTGGGCCAGCATCCACTGGGCGCGCAGGGTGAGGATGGTCAGCACAGCGCCGAGCGCCAGAACGGCCAGGGCCAGCAGCTCACGGGTGAGTGTGGTGCTGCTGTCGGGGGCTCGCACGGCCAGCTTCTGCCCGTCGCCGGTCCACAGGGTTGGAATCACCGCGCGCTGTGAAAGGCCGGCCTGTCCCGGGGCTGTTCCGCTCAGCACCAGCTGCTTACCAAGCGTGCTCATCCCCTCCTGCAATGAGGATGCGGTGCCACTCTGCAGCAGGGGTACGAGGTAGAAGAGGCGGGACGTCGTGGTCCGGCGGATCAGGTTGTCGGTGATGGTGGCGACGCCGCCCACCAGCGGGCCGCGGCTGCTGGGGCAGATCACCGGCAGGGAATACTCACCGCTGCGTTGCTGCATGGCAGCCACACCGCGCAGGCAGTGCAGGAGTGGACTTTTGGGGGTCTTATCACGGCTGTCGGCCCCGGTGAGGGCCGTCAGCTGATCACGGCCATCCACGATGGCGAGTACGGCGCCGCCATCGAGCAGGCCCGTTGTCTCCATGTAGCGGTTGACGAAATCGGGATCTTTGCCTGTGACGTAGTTGTAGCTGTCGTCCCAGTTGGCCCAGTCCTGCAGGGGGCGGTTGGTGTTCCTGGCGATCCAGTTGAGCAGCTCCAGCTGCTCGTTCTGGCGCTGAAGCTGCTGCGCCGTGCTGTTGCTGATGCGGCGCAGACCTTCAAGGCTCAGGCTGGCCAGCAGCAGCAGGAGGGAGATGCGAAGGGTGGCGCCCCAGCTGCTGTTGCGGGATGCCACACGTTCCTGTTTGAGCCAGGAGCGCAGGAGCTTCACAGGATGCCGACGCTCTCTGAAGCCTAGTGGTGCAGTTCTGCATCGGCAGCCGACTGCGGCCGTTGGTTCAGGCCGGCAGCGCCCAGGGGTTGAGGCCCAGATCGGCGCCGATGCGGTGGGCGCAGGCGAAGCCGCTGAAGGCCACGGCGTTCAGGCCCTGGCCAGGGAAGCAGGAATCACCCACGCAGTAGAGGCCGCTCACGCCCGTGCGGTTGAACGGCATCGGCAGCAGGCCGGGTAGGCGTAGGGCCGGGATCGGGCCGTAGCTGCCGCCCATGCGGCCGAGGAAGCGGCGGTGGCTGCGGGGGGTGCCCACCTCGCGGTGGCGCACGGCGCCGGCCAGGCCAGGCAGGATCGCCTCGAGGCGGGCAATCAGGCGGTTGGCGTCGGCCTCCTTCTTGGCGCGGTAGTCGGCGGGTGAGAGGTGCTTCCACTCCTCGATCGAGCTGGGGGTGAAGGTGTGCAGGATGTGGCGGCCTGCCGGGGCCAGACAGGGATCCAGCAGCGTCGGCATCGACAGGAACACCACCCCCTGTTCGGCCTCCATGGCGGCCCACTCCTCCAGCAGCAGGTGATGGCAGTGGAAGCCCTCCGGCACCACAGCGGCGTCGATGCCCAGGTGCAGGGAGAGGAACGAAGCGGACGGGCGGTAGCGCCGCCGCCAGGTGGCTTCGGCCTGTGGCGTGTGGGCGGCATCCACCAGCGGATGGTTCACCGCGCCTTCGCTGCCCTCGCCAGCGAATGTGTCCCAGCGGGTGGCGTTGCTCACCACGCGGCGGGCGCGGATCGTTTCGCCGTTGGCGAGCTTCACGCCCACGGCCTGGCCGGCAGCACCATCGCCCTCGATCAGCACATCGGTGACGCGGGCCTTGTAGCGAATGGCGCCGCCATGGGCCTCCAGCCCCGCCACCAGTTTCTCGGCGATCACACCGACGCCACCCCTGGGGTAGTTGATGCCGCCGGCATGGCGATCGGAGAACACCATGCCGGCGTTGATCATCGGCGTGCGATCGGCCGGCATCACGCTCCAGCAGAAGCACTCCATGTCGATGAACTTCAGCAGTTGTTCATCCTTGATGTGGGCGCGGGCCACATCACCCACATTGAAGGGCAGCCAGCGGGCCAGGCCCAGGCAGGCCAGCGGTGCCCGGAAGAACACCTTGGCCAGGTAGGCCGGATCCTCGAGCGAGAGCAACGGCATCGCATCCAGACAGCGGAACACCTGCCAGCAGGTGTCGTAGAAGCTGCGGATGCCTTGGGCCTCGTGGGGGAAGCGGGCGGTGAGTTCGCTGATGAAGTGGTCATAGTCCCGGTCGACCGCCACATTGAGGCCGCCGGGAAGGTGGTATTCGAGCTGGGCCGGATCGGGGATCGTGTCGCAG
This sequence comes from Cyanobium sp. E1_MAG_00006, assembly GCA_027488975.1. Taxonomy (GTDB): domain Bacteria; phylum Cyanobacteriota; class Cyanobacteriia; order PCC-6307; family Cyanobiaceae; genus Vulcanococcus. The sequence continues at coordinate 60,548 of JAIYAQ010000021.1, read as the reverse complement.
TGCTGGCCCACATCAGCCAGGGCGCGGGTGAGCAGGTTGGTGTGCCCCTTCTCGCCGAAGCCGAAGATCATCGAGGCGCCCACATCGAAGGTGTAGCCCTCGCGCCGGAAGCTGCCGCCCGAGCCGCCCGGGATCAGGTAGCGCTCCAGAACCAGCGTGCGTGCCCCTTTGGCCGCCAGCTGCGAGGCGGTCACCAGCCCGCCGATGCCGCTGCCGATCACGATCACGTCCCAGTCGGAGGCAGGGCTGGCGGTCACCGGCGGGCTGTGCGATCTGGGGCGACCCTAGAAGCCGGCGGTGGCGCCTGGAACCATTCAGTCCGCGGCCACGGCCTCACGGAACGGCGGCCGGCCGGTGAGCACCACCTCGGCCCGCACGGGACCCAACAGGCTGGTACAGCTGGCTTCGAGCTGGGTGCGCAGGTTGTCGAGCCAGCTGGCCTCCACCGCTCGGGCGGGGTTCACGTAGGCCACCACATAGCTGATCCGGCCCAGCTTCACCACCGAGAGGTCGAGCAGCTGGGCGGCGGCGGCCTCCACGAGGGTCTGGACGCCGCAGCGCGTGCGCTGGATCAGCTCCGGCTCGCAGGCGGCGCCGGCGGTTTCGCGCAGGGCCAGGCGGAAACGGTGCAGCGGTTCGCCGGCCACCACCAGCGAGAGAACGAGAACCAGCAACGCATCGGCCACCGGCACCAGGGGTGCCAGAGCGGTGCTGTTCAGCAGCGGCGCCGCCACCAGCACCGCGCCGGTCCCGCCGGTGATGGCGGTGTCGAGCAGGGCTGCGCGCGATTCGGTGCGCAGCAGTTCACTGCAGCGGCCGCCGGACACCCAGCTGCGGTGCTGTGCCCAGGCCAGTGCCCCGCAGCTCAGGCCGCCCAGCAGGCCGTACCAGCCCACCGGGCCAGTGGCAATGGCTTCCGGGCTGTCGCCCTGCCACCAGGCCAGCAGGTCGCGCGCGGCGTTCAGGCCGGCGAAGCTGAGGATGCCGAGCAGCAGCAACGAGCGCAGCAGCACGTACACCGCCTCCTGCCCCTCGTAGCCGAACGGCCAGCCGCGATCCGGCGGCCGCACCACATTCGCGCCCACCCGCGCTGCCACCAGGCTGGTGACGGCCATCACGCCGGCGTAGAGCCCATCCAGCAGCACCGCTTCCGAGCCGGAGAGCACGTACGACACCAGGCCGAGCACGGCGATGGCCAGGCTCACCCACAGCCCGAGCGCCAGGCTGTGCTGTTCGCTCAGGGCGTTGTGGGCTGCAGGTGCGCCGCTGGCGTCACGGCCGGAGAGCTGCATCGCGTTGGCACCATGCCATTCCCCCCCTGTACTAACCCGGCCTGCTCAGCCGCGCCGGTGAAGGGCTCCAGATCCGCCAGGGCCCGATCGCGATAGGCGCCGTAGCGCTCGCGTTTGGCCTTGATCCGCTCCGCCAGCTCCGGCAGCAGGCCGAAGTTGGGGGGCATCGGCTGGAACCTGCCGGAGGGAGCGGTGGCGATGAAGTGGGTGAGGGCGCCGATCATCGTGGTGGGCGGCAGGCTGATCGGTTCCAGTCCCCGGGCCAGTCGAGCGGCGTTGGTGCCAGCCAGCCAGCCACCGGCCACCGCCGCCGCGTAGCCCTCGGTGCCGGTGATCTGACCCGCCGCCAGCAGCGTGGGGCGCTGGCGGAACTGCAGGCTGGGATCCAGCAGCTGGGGTGCCTCGAGAAAGGTGTTGCGGTGCATCACCCCGAAGCGCACGAACTCGGCGTTCTCCAGGCCAGGGATCAGGCGCAGCACCCGCTTCTGCTCGCCCCATTTGAGGTTGGTCTGAAAGCCCACCAGGTTCCAGAGGCGGCCGTCCTTGTCTTCCTGGCGCAGCTGCACCACGGCGTAGGCGCGGTTGGCGCGGCGCACATCGCGGTCGTTCACATCGCCCCAGCGGGGATCCCAGAGGCCGATCGGCTTGAGCGGGCCGTAGCGCATGGTGTCTTCGCCGCGGCGGGCCAGCTCCTCGATCGGCAGGCAGCCCTCGAAGAAGGTGGCGTTCTCCTTTTCGAAATCCTTGAGTTCGGCCTGCTCGGCGCTCAGCAGCGCCTCGCGGAAGGCGAGGAACTGCTCCTTGCTCATCGGGCAGTTGATGTAGTCGGCGTCGCCCTTGTCGTAGCGAGAGGCGCGGAACGCCACCGAGAGGTCAATGCTCTCGCCCTCCACGATCGGGCTGGCGGCATCAAAGAAGTGGCAGTCGGCCCGGCCGGTGAAGGCGCGCAGCGCTTCGGCCAGGGGTTCGCTGGTGAGCGGGCCGGTGGCCAGCACGGCGATCTCGCCGGGGCCGGGCAGGTCTGTGTGTTCGCGGCGCTCCACCGTCACCAGTGGGTGCTGCTCGAGGGCGGCGGTGAGAGCGGCGCTGTAGCGGCCGCGGTCGACCGCCAGGGCACCGCCGGCCGGAACGGCGTGCTGATCGGCGGTGCCGATCACCAGCGAACCGAGGCGGCGCAGTTCCTCCTGCAGCAGGCCTGCGGCCCTGTCGCTGCTGAGGGCCCCGAAGCTGTTGCTGCACACCAGCTCGGCGAATTCGCTGCTGTGGTGGGCGGGGGAGCGGCGCACCGGCCGCATTTCCACCAGCCGCACCGGCAGGCCGGCCCTGGCGATCTGCCAGGCCGCCTCGGTGCCTGCCAGGCCGGCGCCGATCACCAGGATCGGGGCTGAGCTGCTCGCCTGGAAGGGCTCTGACACGCGAAACCGTCTCTGCCTGAAGGGATCAGGCTAGGAGCCGGTGGCGCAGGGGTTGCGGAGCGACGCCTGGGCGCTGCTCAGCCGTTGGCGCGCTTGATCAGCAGCTGCAGCTGGCCCACGGCAGCGCGGCCGATGTTGAACCCGGCCCAGCCGGCGGCCAGCAGGATCGGGGTCACAACAAGCAGGAGCCGTGCGTCCATGGCTGGAATCAGAGAAAAGGCGTTGCTGGATCCTACGGAAGCAGACCGTGGAGCGGAAGGCGCTGTAAGCGGTTGATCGATTTCGCAGCAAATGCTGCGCTCAAGCTGGCTGGAAGCCGGGGTCGCTGGAGCGGCCGGCATGGGCCATGGCGAGTTGGCGGTAGCGGCGGGCGTGCTGGCGCTGCTCGGCGGCGGCCTCCTCGCTCAGCTCACGTTTCTGCTGGGCCGGGGCACCCATCACCAGGGCCCGGGGCGGCACATCGCGGGTCACCACCGAGCCTGCCGCCACCAGGGCGCCGGCCCCCACGGTGACGCCGTTCAGCACGATCGCGCCGATGCCGATCAGGCAGCCATCCTCCAGGGTGGCGCCATGCACCACGGCCCGATGGCCGATGGTCACATCGGCGCCGATCGTCACCGGCTGGCCGGGATCGCCGTGCAGCACCGCTCCGTCCTGCACGTTGCTGCCCTCGCCGATCACGATCGGGCAGACATCGCCGCGGGCCACGGCCGTGGGCCAGAGGCTGGCGCCGGCCGCCAGGCGCACATCACCGATCAGCACAGCTGAGTCGGCCACCCAGGCCTGCGGGTGCACGGTGGGTTCGGGCCAGGGGCGGGTGGTCATCACAGGGGCGGCTGAGGGGCCGCGGCGGCGGTTGCCGGCCATCCTCGGCCTGGTTGGTGCACGACCCTCCCGGGTGATACGTTCACGTGGTGCCCGCAAGGGCCACCGCCGTGCCCTGCTTGGGCCGGGCGGGTCGTTAGCTCAGCGGTAGAGCACTCGGCTTTTAACCGATTGGTCCTGAGTTCGAATCTCAGACGACCCATTTTTTGAGATCGCGCCCTTGCTGCCGGTCCCCGTGGTGTGCGTGGATGGTGATTCTTCCGTTGCGATGACACCCGATCTCGCCTCCTGCGTTCTCGAGGGATTGCTGCTCCTCCATGAGGAGTTGTCAGTGGATCTGCAGACCCCCTGGTATGTGGGAATGCCGGATCAGACCCAGGTGCTCCATGACGAGCTCTGGATCCTGGCCGGAGAGCTGATGCCCCGCTCCAGCAAGGCACTGGTTGAAGCCTGGTATTGCGCTGGCCGCTCCAGCCTGTTGCCCGTGGCCTGCACCGGTGCTCTGGTGAGTGATCGACACCAGGCGGCCTGACCCTCAGCCCAGCGCGTCCCTGGAGAGTTCACGGAAGGTGTCGTTCAGCAGCACCACCTCGGCGAACGACTGTTCCAGTGCGGTGAGGCGCTGGGGATCAAAGACCTGATCGAGATCAAAGTTCAGGATCGGCCGGATGCCATCGGGGACGCTGAGAAAGTCGTGCAGCTTGCGCAGCATCTCGCCGGCGCTGTGGTTGGCCTCCTGCAGCTTGTCCCGCTCCGTGTTGAAGGCGACCAGGGCTTGCTGCAGCTGCGGGATGGCCGCTTGCAGCAGCTCGTTGCCCTCGGCTTTGGCCAGGGTGTCGATCACTGAGCCGCGTAGTTCATCCAGCTGGGCCAGCGCTCCGCCGGTCCACTCCCGCTCCCGCAGACAGTCCATGGCGGCCCTGACGGCCCTGGCCTCCACGGAGAGATCCTCCAGCCGGGTGATGCCACCGGCCCGCAGCCAGCTGGCCGCTCCGCCGGTTGAACGCAGTTGCAAGCGCTCCGCCGGCGGGCTGAGGCTGATGCGTATCGCGTCGGTCACGAGACGGTCGTGCCGGGAGCCGATCGTCTGGCACCGCACATCGATCCGGGGATACTGCAGGTCGCCCGCCAGGGTGAGCGACTGGATCACGCCGAACTGTCCCCGCACCTGGCAGGGGTCGTTGCGGACACGCCGCTCCGCCGTGCTCACCAAGGCCCTGAGCTGCTGCTGGTTCTGCCGCAGAACCGCGTAGGCCAGGCCGATGATGCACAGCCCCACGAGCCCCACGGCCAGGAACAGCTTCCAATAGGCCAGCACAAAGCCCAGGGCCAGCAGGGCGAGCAGGGTGCCGTAACCGGCGCTGGATTCGTGGTTCTGCTGGGCCATTGAACGGCAGTGTTGCTTGGCGCTCACCAATGCCATCAGCATCAGGCTTTCCTCTGCGCAGCGCCACCTCCGCACCGCCGCAAGCCTCAGCACAACCCCGCTGCGACAGGATCTGTTCATGAGTGCCGACCCCGCTGTGGAATCTGCCGCTGAGCTCAGCGCCGACGACCGTCGTCGGATCTGCGATGCCCTGCGCTACCTCGGCCGGGACCTGCATCACCGCTCCTTCGCCGTCACGCCGGAACGTCGGGATCTGCTCTGGCAGGAGATGGATCAGTGCCTGGCCCTGGCCGATCGGCTGGCCGTGCAGCCGAACTCCTGAACAGAGCCCGCCGCTGTGCCGAGGACGGTGCCAATTGCGGTGCCAATGGCGGCAGTCCGGTGGGAGTCGCCTGGACTATGCCAATGTTTTTACATTGTCGATGAGTCCGATCTTTCCCTGCAAGGGCTGCGGCACCTTCATCGAGCGATCGGCTCAGCACTACCGCCGGATGAGCGGCCAGGTGCTCTGCTCCACCTGTGCCGATGCCCGTCGCGAGAGCGAGGCCCGCAGTCGGCTCCATCCCCTGCAGCGCCTGCTGGCCTCACTGCGGCAGCGGCTGAGCGGTTCCGGGCGCTGAGGCGCCGTACCACTGCAGATACCACTGCTCCATCTGCCGGATCTCCCGGCTCTGGGCGCTCACCATGGCGGCCTGCAGCGCGCGCAGCTCGGCATGCCGGGTGTTCCATTGCGCATGGGAGGCCATCATCACGCCCATGCGGTGATGCGGAATCATCTGCTCGATGAAGGCGCGATCGAAATCGCTGGCCCGCTTCAGCTCCTCCAGGCTGGAGGCCATGCCTGAGCGGGACCCTGCCACCCTCCCCATTCCCGGCATGGCGGCCTGTGTCGCTCCGGCGGGGATGGGCACCTCACCGCCATACCACTGCTGCCACCAGCGGCGCATCTGGGCATTCTCCGCGCGCTGACTGGTTTCGATCTGTTGGGCCAGCGCCTTGATCTCGGCACGCCTGGCCCTGGTGCGGGCCAGTTCCGCCATCGCGATGGCGCCATCGTGATGGGGAAGCATCATCACGATGAAGCGCTGATCGGCGGGGGCCATGCCGTGCATGCCACGGCCCATCGGCCAGGTCTGCGTTCCATCGGCAGGGGCGGCGGCCAGGCACGCCGCTGGCTGGAGCAGAACCGTGCCGCTCAGCACCCCTGCGCTGATCGCCACCTGGCAGGTCAACGACGATGCATTGAGGCAGAAGCCAACGGCCACACGGCACCCTCCAGGCGGAGCTGAGTTCCCTGCCTAGCCACAAATGGGCCCCCCGGCGCGGTTGGCGCCGGGGGAGCGGCTTCAGCGCACGAACAGCAGCTCCTGGTAGGTGGGCAGCGGCCAGGAGGCCTCGTCGACCAGGGTTTCCAGGCCATCGACGGCGGCTCGCACATCGCCCATCAGGGGCAGCAGCACATCGGCGCAGTGGCGCAGGTGGCCCTGGCTGTCGTGGGGAGGGTTGTTGATCGCCGCCTCGAGGGCGCCGCACTGGCTGATCAGCGCCTGGTTGAGGTTGGCCACGCTGCTGGCCAGGGAGCGATCCGGCGAGAGCCCAAGCAGTTCCTGATCCTTCAGGGAGCGGCTGAGGCGCTCGAGCACATCCATCACCACCGGATAGATCTGGGTGCGGGCGATTCGCAGCACCAGACGGGCCTCCACCTCGATCGCCTGGACGTACTGCTCGGTGTACACCTCGTAGCGGCTCTGCAGTTCCACCGCGCTGAGCACCCCCTGGCGCTGGAACAGATCGCGGATCTCCTGCCGCTCGAGCACCGGCAGGGCATCGGCGCTGGTGCGCAGGTTTTCCAGGCCCCGCTCCTCCACGGCGATGCGATGCCATTCGCTGGAGTAGCCGTCGCCGCCGAACACCACGGCGCCGTGGTTCTCCATGGTCTGCCGCAGCACCGCGAAGGCGGCCTCCTCCAGCGGCTGGCCGCCGGCGAGCATCGGCTCCAGCTGATCGCTGATCCACTGCAGCGAATCGGCCAGGATCGTGTTCAGCACCACCAGGGGGCCGGCCACCGACTGGCCCGAGCCGACAGCGCGGAACTCGAAGCGGTTGCCGGTGAAGGCGAAGGGGGAGGTGCGGTTGCGGTCGCCGGGATCCTTGTTGAGATCCGGCAGCGTGTCGACGCCGAGCGACATCAGTGCCGCCTGGGCGGAACCCTCCAGCCGGCCGCTGCGAATCTGGTTGAACACATCCTCCAGCTGACTGCCGAGGTACACCGAGATGATCGCCGGCGGCGCTTCATTGGCGCCGAGCCGGTGGTCGTTGCTGGCGGTGGCGATGGCGGCCCGCATCAGCGGTCCGAAGCGGTGCACGCCGCGGATGATCGCGCCACAGAACAGCAGGAACTGCAGGTTGGCGTGGGGTGTGTTGCCCGGATCCAGCAGGTTGCCCTGGGTGCTGTTGCCGATCGACCAGTTCACGTGCTTGCCGCTGCCGTTGACGCCGGCGAACGGCTTCTCGTGCAGCAGGCAGGTGAAGCCGTGCTTCTTGGCCGTGGTCTTGAGCACGGTCATCGTCAGCTGCTGGTGGTCGGTGGCGACGTTGGCAGCCTCGAAGTAGGGGGCGATCTCGAACTGACCGGGCGCCACTTCGTTGTGGCGGGTCTTGGCGGGGACGCCCAGCTTGTAGAGCTGGGTTTCCACGTCCTGCATGAACACCTGCACCCGCTCGGGGATGGCGCCGAAGTAGTGGTCGTCGAACTGCTGCCCCTTGGCCGGAGCCGCACCGAACAGGGTGCGGCCGGAGAGCTGCAGATCACTGCGCAGTGCCGTGAACGCCGCATCCACCAGGAAATACTCCTGCTCGGCACCGCAGCTGGAATTCACCGGAGCGATCTTGGTTTCGCCGAGCAGGCGCAGCAGCCGCTGCGCCTGGGCGTTCATGGCCGAGTTGGAGCGCAGCAGGGGTGTCTTCTTGTCGAGCGCCTCTCCGGTCCAGCTCACGAACACGGTGGGGATGCAGAGGGTGACGCCGTTGGGCGTCTCCATCAGCCAGGCCGGGCTGGTGACATCCCAGGCGGTGTAGCCGCGGGCCTCGAAGGTGGTGCGCAGGCCGCCGTTGGGGAAGGAGGAGCCATCCGGCTCACCCTGCACCAGCAGCTTGCCGGTGAACTCGGTGATCGCCTTGCCATCTCTCTGGGGTGAGATGAAGCCGTCGTGCTTCTCGGCGGTGAGGTTGGTGAGCGGATAGAAAACGTGGGCGTAATACAAGGCGCCGCGGCTGGTGGCCCAGTCCTTCATCGCCTGAGCCACCACATCGGCCACCGAGCTCTCGAGCTTGCTGCCTTCACGGATCGAACGCTCGATCGACTTGAACACGGCCTTGGGCAGAGCCGATTTCATCGTGTCGAGGCTGAAGACATTGCAGCCCCACAGCTCGCTCAGTGGCGCTGTGGGTTCAACGCTGACCGCCTGGCGCTGCAGGATCGTGCTGATGGCCTGGAGGCGTGCGGGAGAGGGCATGCTGAAAGGGTCTGGTTAGGGTCACCCAACTCGCCGGCCACCCCCTTGCGTTGTCAGCATGGCTACCGAATTGGGCATGCAGGGGTGACGACGGGTGGCGCCTGCCGGCACTGGGGCGCATGTGCTGATTCTCAGCGGATCACGGCGCAAGCGCAATAAGTTTTACCCGTCCTGTCGCATTGGCGGCAGATCAGGGTCTGCCGCGGTTGTCGACTGATTCCTGACGCAACACCGTTCGCTGTAAACGGGTGGCCATGGCCTGTTCGCTTCCCTTGTCTTTGCTCACGCTTCAGAACGAAAAAGCTCCCTATCGCGGCCACTGGCACTTCGAGCGCAGAAGTGCCGACGGTCTGGAAGCCATTCACACCACCGATCATCCCGATCGGCTGCCGGACTGTGTGATTGAGCGCATGCAGTTCCCTGGGCGCAGCCAGGCCACCCTGTTCGCGCGGCATCTGCTCAACCATGGCTGGGCCGTGCAGCAGCTGCATGAGGCTGGCGAAGCCCTGTTGATGTCTGCCGAGGCTGGTCATGACCATCGCCACTGATCTCGATGCGCCATCCGCGTTCGCGGCCATCGCCCTCGCTGCCGTCTCCTGGGATGGGGTGCTCACTCCGGCCGGTTCGCGGGCGCTGCGCCATTCCCTCGACTACCGCCAGCCGTTTGCCGAGTACGGCAGTGAGCGCATGGTGAAGCTGATGGACCAGCTGCTGAGCCGCCTGCAGAAGATCGGGGCCCAGCACTTGATGGTGGAAGCGGCTGCCGTGCTCAGCCCGGAACAGCGCAGCACCGCTTATGCCGTGGCGGCGGAAATCATGCGATCCGATGGCCACCTCCAGGCTGACGAGCGGAACATCCTCGACAACCTGGCAACGGTGCTTGAGCTGGATGCTGCACTGGCTGACCAGATCCTCAGCGTGATGAACCTGCTGCACGCCGACATCAGCCGCTGATGAGGGGGGCTCAGAGAAGCTCCTCTTCCACCCCGGTCCGAATGGTGCAGTCCGACTGGGGATAGCTCACGCAGAGCAGGGCGTAGCCCTGGCTCATCTGGTCGTCGTCAAGGAAGGATTGATCAGCCTGATCCACATTGCCGCTCACCAGTTGTGCCGCACAGGTGCTGCAGGCGCCGGCCCGGCAGGAATAGGGCAGGTCGATACCCTGATCCTCGGCCGCATCGAGGATGTAGGTGTCTTCGCTGCAGGTGAAGCTGCTGCCCGCTTCGATCTGGATGGTGTAGTTGGCCATGGGATCCAGGTGTTGAATCTCTTCGAAGCCTGGTGATCAGTGCCTAGGCGAGGATGTGCGGATCGCTACGGACCTGTGTGATTGTGTTGACCTCTGAGCAGATCCAGAGCCTGGAAGTGCTGCTGTTGGCGATGTTGCCGGTGGCGCTCCTCTGGTGGTTCTGGATCCGGATGCTGCGCTGGTGATCAGCCCGGCGCTCCCTTCGGTGCCAGGAAGCGGATGGCCGGCGCCGGTTGCAACTGGCGGGTCACGTTGCCCTGGAGCGTGTCGTTGCCCTCGATCTTGATGGCACGCACGCCGCTGCCGGGGCCCAGATCGATCTGGTTGAGGTTCAGCCAGACCATCTGCGGGGAGAGGGCTGAATCGAAGTAATACACCCGTTTTTTCTGATCGATCAGGATGCGCCACCAGGTGGGCGAGATGTTCGGATGCTCAGGATCCGGCGTGCCCCAGGGCACCGAGATGTTGCGCATCACGCTCATCACCCCGGCCAGGGCCTGGCGGGGATCGCTGGTGGGGGGGAGCTGCTCCAGGTATAAGGAGCCGCGCACGAAGCGATCCGGCGACTGGATCGACCCTGGCAGTTCATGGGTGCGGTCCTTGGTGCTCCAGAAGGCGTTGAGCTTGAGCTGCTCGCTGTACACAGGGCTGTTGGTCATCACCTGGTACTGGCGGCCGTGAGCCCAAGGGCGGTGAGGGCGGCAGCGGCCGTCAGGCGGTTGCGCAGGGACATGGGGCGATCGATGACGCTCTGCCCGGATTGTGCACAGCGGCGCCGCCTTTGGCCTCAGCTCAGATACCAGCGCAGCACCGCCAGCAGCTGGCCCGCAGGGCCATGGCCGGTGAGCCATTCGCCGATCAGGGCTGCGGCGAAGCCGAGCATCGCCACGCGGCCATTGAGGCGCTCCACCCCTGCCAGGGCTTCCGTGTTCCAGGGGCGGCGCGTGGTGAGCCCTTCGCCGAACTTCTCAAGCGGCTCGTACTGGAACGCGGGCTGGGGCAAGGGAGCGAAGCGCTGCGGGCCTGAGCCTATTGGAAACGGGGTGAAGAGCGCCCAGACAGTCCATCCTCATGCCGCTGGCGCGGCGCTGCAATGCGTGTAATGGCCGATTGTGCGCGTGCGCTCGCGGAGCGATGGTGAGTGCAACGAACACGGAGGCGTCCCCGATGGACGACACGCCACCCCGCCACCGGCCAGAAGCACGCTGACTCAAGGGCCCTGCTCCAACAGTCTTCACCCAACCATGGGCGGCTCGTCGGTTCGGACACTGTGTTGGGACGTCTGAACTGTCGAGGCTCCATCCGCACCGCCTGAGGCGCCCCGGAGCTGACCCCGCCCGCCCCCAGGATCGCTTGGCCCCAGGCGCCACCGCCAGCCGCTTCGCCCCGGTCGACACGCCCGACCAACGGGCAACGTTCATAACAACGATCAACAAACCACGCAATCCACAGAATCAAGGTTCAACGTTCAGCTTCACAGTCCAGCTTCAAGCTTCACGCTTCAAAGACCAGCTTCAGGCTTCACGCTCAGTTGAAACAGCATGACCCTCGGGCTCTCCCCGGGGGTTTTTGCTGCCTGCCGCTGAAGCTGCCGCCAGCATGCGGATGTTTCCCGCTGCAGACGTTGTGACTTGGCGGACCGCTCACCACTCTGGGCGCACGCGCTCAGGGCTCCTGCGCTGGCTGAAGCGGAGCCTCGGGCTCCTGGTGCTGAGCCTGACCCTGTTGAGCGCCGCAGGGCTCGCAGCTGAACCCAGCAGCCCCGTGGCGGAGCCGATCGAGGCGGTTGGGAGTTACGACGTGGCGCCGGTTCGCATCCTTGGCATTCCGGCCATCAGCGTGGCGGCGCCGGTGGTGAGCCGCGGAGAGGATGCGCCGGATGCGCGTCAGCGCGCCGCGGTGATTGAAGGCAATCTCAGCCTGCTCTACGAGCCCCATACCCTCTGCAGCGGTGGTGAGGGGATCGCCGAGGCCATCCTGGAGGGCCTTGTTCTGGGTGGTCCGTCCACCCAGCGCCTCTGCAGCGGTGATCCCTGGTCGGTCCTCGGCCCACCCCAGGATCTGGCCGTCGCCGTGAGCAGCGGAGCCGATGGCCAGCTGCAGCTGCAGGCCCGGATCAAGGGACGCTCCGCCCCCCTGCCGCTGCTCACGGTGACGGAGGCCGATGCGCAATTGCACGGCCTGAGCCGCGACCAGCTCGCCCGACGCTGGCAGCAGGTGCTGCAGCGGCGTCTGCGCCATGCCCGCTTCACCATGCAGGAGAGCCAGCTCGCCCTGCGGCTGAAGATCGTGCTGATCTCGGCCCTGCTGCTGGCGGGCACCTGCGCCATCACCGTCGCTTTTTGGGCGAGGCTGCGACGGCAGCTGCAGCGCCAGAGCGATCAGGTTGCACCCGATGGATCAGCGGTGTTCAGCCGCCCGTGGCGGATTCAGTGGCTGCTGCGCCTGTTGTTTGTGGCGGTTCTTGCGCAGCTGGTGATGCTGGCGGGCCTGTTGGTCAGCGCCATCCCGGGCCGGATCCCGGTGGCGATTGCGGTGCTGATGCAGCCCCTGTCGATCCTGTTCAAGATCGCTCTGCTCGGCTTGTGCGCCGCCGCCCTGCGCTGGCTGGCGCGGTTCGTGCTGCGCCAGTGGGTCAGCAGCCTGGCGGTGCCTCTGGCGGAGCGGGCGCGCCGGAAGCAGCGCTACCTCAACCTCAGCCAGGTCAGCCATCGCCTGATCGATCTGGGATGCATCGGGGCGCTGGTGGTGCTTGTGTTGGCCGATGTTCCGGGGATCCGTCAACTCACCGTCGGCGCCTGGCTGGCTGGAGGCGCCCTGCTGGGTGGTCTGGCGATCGCTTTCCAGGGGCTGCTGCGTGATGGGGTGGCCGGCCTGGTTGCGCTGCTTGATGATCACTACGCCGTTGGCGACGTGGTGGAGGTGAACGGCGTGACTGGCGAGGTGGTGGATGTCGGCATCCTGATGACGGAGCTGCGCACCAGTGATCAGCGCGCGGTGCAGTTCGCCAACAGCGCGCCGCAGCAGCTGATCAACCACACCAAGCTTCGCTCCGGCATTGAGGTGCTGATCCCCCTGGAGCCGCAGCATGCCCAGATTGAGCGGGCCCTGGCCCTGCTGGCCCGTGAATGCGAGGTGTTTGCCGCCGATCCGCACTGGAGCGATCAGCTGCTCGCTCCGCCCTGGTTGCGCGGAGTGAAACAGGTCACGCCGACGGCCATCGACCTCAGCATCGTGCTCACCACCAAGGCCGGCGGGCAATGGGCCGCCCAGCGGGAGCTGCTGCGGCGGATCTTGGTGGCGATGCAGGAGGAGGGCGTGGCACTGGCCAGCAGTGGCGCTGGCGGCCGTTTCGATGGGGCCTGACGGCGGTTCAGAGAATGGTGAACAGCAGCTGGATCAGCACCAGGCCCAGCAGGCAGAAACCGCTGAGCAGGGAGAGGGTTGCGGCCATCGGCAGCCTCCGAGTGCCCGCTTTCTAAAGTAAACCTTAAGGGGCTGGGGGATTGTTGCGGTACCTGTTGCAACTCACCGACTCGGGTGGGTCCTTTGAGGTTGGTCCAATGGCGATCACATTCGACTGCGCGGCCCTGTCGTGTCCTTGGTTTCCACCGGATTCCAGCCAGCTCGATATCGCCGTTGCGTCTGAGATCCCAACCGTGGCGGCCTGCGGCGGCAACGGCATCTGCTCCACCTGCCGGGTGGAGGTGATTGAGGGCCTGGATCAGCTGGCACCGCGCAGTGATGCGGAAATGCTGCTGGCCGAGCGTCGCCGCTGGCCGGATAACATCCGCCTGGCCTGTACCACGCGCATCACAGGCCCAGGGCGCGTGACCGTGAAGCGGCTGATCACGCCGCCGGAGGAAAAGAAGCGTCAGCGATGGCTGGAGAAGCAGGAGGGGCTCGGTCAGATCCGCTCGCTATCGGTATCGGTGTTGTTTGCGGATATGCGCAACTTCACGCCGATCACCGAATCCTGCCCAGCCTTCGATGTGATCTATATCCTCAACCGCTACTTCTCTGCCCTCAAGCAGGTGATCGTCAAGCATGGCGGTCTGGTGAATCTCTACGTCGGTGATGAGATCAGTGCCGTCTTTGGTCTGGAGACCGACCCGCGCATCGGTTGCCGCCAGGCGGTGGATGCCGGCCTGGAAATGCTGGAGCGGATCCAGACGCTCTCCCGGGTGATTGAGCGTGATTTCGATGTGAAACTGGCCATCGGTGTGGGCATTCATTTCGGCCCGGTGATCGTGGGCAAGGTGGGCCCCAGTGATGACCTGCGCTTCGGGCTCGTGGGCGACACGGTGAACATCGCCAGCCGGCTTGAGGGGCAGACCAAGGTGCTGCAGAAACCCCTGCTGGCATCGCAGGCACTGGTGGACCAGCTCAGCGATGACAGCGGTCTGCGGATCGGCCCTGCGCAGCAGATCGCGCTCAAGGGGGTGGCAAGCCTGTTCAGCGCGCGGCCGATTGAGGCCGCCCACTGATCGCCTACCTCAGCGCGGTGTGCCGTTGTACTCAACGTTCACGACGCTGCTGCCATCGGGCGAGATCAGGATGCGGGTTTCCACGCTGGCGGCCTGCTTGTTCACCTCCCAGCCAGGCGCGCCGCCGAGGAAGTTGAACAGGTAGCCATTGGGGCCCGCGTTCACCATGCAGCTGCCGCCACCGCGCTGGTGCATGCAGTTGGCGGTGAAGTAGCGGCTGAGGCCACCGTTGATCCGCTCAGCTTCCATGCGCGCCAGGTTGGCGGCACGGATCTGACTGACAGGCATCTCGGCCCGGGCGGGCATCGCCACCAGTCCGGAAGCCAGTGCGGCAACTGCTGTGGCTGTTGCCAGACGTTTGCGGAGCATCAGAGGAAGGCAGATATCCCTGTTGTAGCCAGCTTCAGTGCCGCTGGCGCTGCCGGGGGCGCTCGCCGTCATGGCGGCCTTGGACCCTCACCTCCAGGTGTGGTCGGCCATGACTAGCGTGAGTGCAATCCCATGCTATGGGTGCTGGCTTGAGCTTCTGTCTCAGCTGCAGGCATTTCACCAGTCCGCTTGGCCCGCAGGGAGCCTGCCGGATCTGGCAGCGCACCTTCTCATCGGCGGAGGCCTCGATCCACCGTTGCAGCCTCTGGGAACTGCGCAGCCGGCCTGCTCCGGTGGTCCCACCCGAATACGACTACAGACCGGAGACCTGATCCTCCTGGCTTGGCTCCGTTCGTTCCAGGTTTGCGTGGCCGCTGCTGGAGCGGGCTTCGCGCAGCAGCACCGACGGCTTGATGTGAAAGCGTTGCTGGAACTCGATGCTGAACAGGCTCATGGAGCGATAGCCGCAGGCCTGGGCGATGCTGGCCACGCTTTCGCCGGGCGCTGCATGGCCCAGCAGTCTGTGGGCCTTGTCCAGCCGCTGGCCGCGAATCCACTGGGTGGCGGTGCAACCCAGTCGCTGGCGGAAGGCATATTGCAGCGCCCGCCTGGAGTAATGGATGTGGTTCTGCAGCAGTGTCAGGTTGAGGGGCTGATCGAGGTTGGCGTTGATGTAAGCGATCAGCGCTTCGAAGGCATCCCGGTCGAACAGTTGTTCCGCTTCCATCTCGGTTGCGGTGTCATCTGACCCGTTCGCCATGCGCCGCTGCTCCATCGGCACACGTCGGGCGGCTGGAACGGCCAGCAAGGTCAGGATCCGGCAGAGCTGCTCATCAAGGCCCAGCGTTTCGATCAAGGCCGATCGACCATCTGCCAGCTCCGCCATTGTCTGCAGATTGCGCTCCAGCGCAGCGATCAAGGCGGCCTCGTCGCTGCCTGGCTGGGGATGCAGCAACGTTGGCACCTGCGGCGGCCATGGCTGGTTGCCCTGCCCGCTCGAACGCTGCAGCATCGGCCGGAGCAGATCTGCCAGATAGGGGGCCGCAGCCATCACACAGACCACGCTGAAGGCTGTGCTCTGCCAGTGGATGGTCCGTTCAGGCACCAGCAGACAGCCCCCTGCTGCACAGGGATAGCGGTGGTTGTCCAGCTGCAGGCAGATTGCGCCCGCCTTCACCTGGATCAGCCCGATCCAGGGGCGCGCTGCCAGCTGCGTTGTGATCGCTGGGCCGCTCAGGGCGATCACCTGGGCATGGCGGCAGGGCTGGTGAAAGCCCCACCATGCCGCTGAGTCCGCGTCGGTTGATGCGTCTCGGCTCGTTTGGTGGCCTGGCCGAGGCAGCGGCGCCTCCTCAACGATGGCGGGCAGCGGCTCCTCACTCAGTGGGCGCAGGAGCTGAACGAACGGACGCGTGGAACCGGGCGATGTGGCGGAATTGCGGATCGCATCCTCGCCGGCGGACATCGCGGCTAAGAGTTGTTCTGACGAAGTGATCCCTCAATCAGATAGGCCGCCAGGTTGGAGAGGGAGCGGCCCTGCTCATCACTTTTGCGTTCCAGTTCCAAGTAGATGGAATGGGCCAGCGTGATCGAGATGCGAACGGGCTTGCGAAACATCGTGTGGCGTTCAGTCGTAGCGTTGTTCATGGTGTGACCCGATAAGGCGTTGTGAGAGCTGTGCTGTGGAAAGGCCGCACTGGCTGGATGGGCCTGCGTATCTGAAGCCCGTGTCTGGTGGTCGTGTCAGATCGACTTGCCGGGTGCGGTTGTTGGTTGTGTGATCGAGTGAGTGATAGCTCCTGCGATCAGACTGGCAATAGAATGGGAATACTGTCGTGCCGGTTGTTTTCTGCGGGAAGTCGCCTGTCCCCGCGGAATGATTCTGAATCTCCCCTGCTGCGAATACGCTAGCAATCTGCGGTGCTCAATTCCTTGAGCTTGCACCTGTCTTACAGGCGTGCACTCCTCTGATAATTCGCGGCCTTTGCGTCCTGGCTAGGTTCGGCTGGCGCCTGCCCATCCGCTGAGGTTTCCATGGATTCCAGTGCAGCAGGCCTCGACCGTGTGGTCGTCATCGGAGCGTCGGCGGGTGGGCTGGAGGCGATTCAGGAGTTGCTGGGCCCGCTGCCGCCGGGTGGCACTGCCACTTACGTGGTGGCTCAGCATCTCGCGCCTGAGCATCCCAGCCAGCTGGTAGAGCTGCTCAGGCGCTGCACGCGGTTGCCGGTGGTCGCCGCCACAGACCTGACCCCGCTGCAGCCTGGGCAGATCGTTGTGCTGCCGCCGAACTGCGATGCCAGCTTCGACGACGGCAGCCTGCGCCTGGTGCCGCCTGAGCCGCGGTTCGGGCCGAGCCCTTCCATTGATGCCCTGTTCGAATCGCTGGCGGCCAGCTGGGGCGAGCGGGGGGTGGCCGTGGTGCTCTCCGGCACCGGCTCGGATGGGGCCTGTGGGCTGCGGGCGGTGGGCGGTGCCGGCGGACTCACGCTGGTGCAGGCACCCGAAAGCGCTCGCTTCGATGGCATGCCGCGGGCGGCGATCGCCCTGGGCCGTGTGGATCTGGTGGCTGATCCGGCCGCCCTCGGCGCCCAGCTCTGCGCCTGGTTCAGTAGTGGCCGCGACTGGACCAGCCGCCTGGAGGACGACACGGCGCCGCTGCTGCTCACCAGCGCCGCCGCACAGCTGAAGCAGTGCACCGGCGTGGATTTCTCCCAGTACAAGGAATCGACGCTGCGGCGCCAGGTGCAGCGGCGCATGGCGATCCGCGGCGTGCACAACCTTGAGGACTACCTGCCGTTGCTGTCCACGGATCCCAGCGAGGGGCAGGCCCTGCTGCAGAACCTGCTGGTTACGGTGACCTCCTTCTTCCGCAATCCGGATGCCTTCGCCGCCCTCGGCCGCCAGCTGGAGCCGCTGCTCGCTCGCCGTGATCCCGGCGATTGTCTGCGGGTGTGGGTGCCGGCCTGTGCCACCGGCGAGGAGGCCTACTCCATCGGCATGCTCGTGAGCGAGGTGCTGGGGCATCCAGCCGACCTCAGCCAGCAGCTCAAGATCTTCGCCACCGATCTTGATGAGCAGAGCCTGGCGATCGGTCGCCGGGGGCTCTACCCGATCTCTGCGGCCAAGGCGATCCCGGAGGCGTTGTTCGAGCGCTTCGCCGTGCGCCACGAGAACAACTTCGAGATCGGCAAGGAGCTGCGCAGCTGCATCGTGTTCGCGCGCCACAACGTCAGCGAGGATCCGCCCTTCCCCAACATCGACCTGATCTCCTGCCGCAATGCGCTGATCTATTTCACGGCGCCCCTGCAGGAGCGGGTGATCGATCTGTTCGGCTTCTCCCTGCACAACGGTGGACTGCTGTTCCTGGGCAGCTCCGAATCACTTGGACGCACCTCGGGGTTCTCGGTGGTCAACCCGCTGCATCGCATCTACGCGCGCAGCCGCCAGGGGCGTGCCCGCGCCCGGCTCACCCTGGCCAAGCCGATGCAGGCCGCAGCGCTGCCGCCACGGCCTGTCCATGCCCTGGCCGCCGCGCGCGAAACGGTGCCGGAACAGCACATCCACTTGCTGGAGGCTCTGATCCGCACCCTTGCCCATCCCTGCCTCGTGGTGGATGAAAACCACGATCTGGTGGAGGTGGTCGGTGATGTCTCCCCGTACTGCAAGCTGCCGGAAGGACGGATGACCGCCGCCGCCGGGGCCTTTCTGCGCGATGAGCTGCAGTCGGAGGCGCGGGCCCTGTTGCTGCTGGTGCGGGCCGATCGCGCCGCCGCCAGCAGCGGCAGTCTGCAGTTCGCGGGCCTGGCCGGCCCGATCCGCCTGGAGGCGGCACCACTGCAGGTGGGCGAACGGGCGCTCACGGTGCTCTCCTTTGTGCGGCAGGAACGCGACACGGTGTCGCCCCTGGCCGGCCTGGGCATCACCGAGCGGGATGCCGCCTTCGCCCGTGAGATTGAACGGCTCGAACGCGAACTGCTCGCCAGCCAGGATTCGCTGCGGCGCTCCATGGCGGATCTGGAGCAGGCCAATGAGGAACTGGAAGCCTCCTCGGAGGAGCTGCAGGCGTCGTCGGAGGAGTTGCAGTCCTCGAATGAGGAGCTGGAGGCCTCGAATGAGGAGTTGCAGGCCACCAATGAGGAGCTGGGGGGGGTGAATCAGCAGCTGCGCACCCGCAGCGATCAGCTCGAGCACCTCAACAACGATCTCGAGAACATCCAGAGCTCCCTGAGCCAAGGGATGGTGATCGTGGATCGCGAGCTGCGCATCAGCCGCTTCTCACCGCTGGCGGTGCGGGTGTTCGGACTGGTGGACAGCGATGTGGGTCAGCCGCTGATCGGCGTGCCCACCACCGTGCCGCTGCCGGGGCTGCGCGATGCCCTGCTGGCGGTGGTGAACGGCGACGAGCGGCGCAGCATCGAAGCCGCCAGCGAGGAGGTGGCCTACCTGGCGCAGATCATGCCCTACCGCGACCGCCACGGCGGCCGACTCGGCGCCATCCTCACCCTCACGGATGTCTCCGAGCTGGTGGCTCTGCGGCGGGTGGCGGAAGCCTCCCTGCGCGAGTTCGCGAGCCTGGCTGATGCCCTCGATCAGGTGGTCTGGAAGCGGGATCACACGATGCGGCGCATCCTGTATCTCAGCCGACGCATCGAGGGCCTCACGGGCTGGAGTGCTGAGGAGCTCTGCCGCAATTCAGCGCTGCTGGACGACGCCATTCACCCGGACGACCGCCTTGCGGTGGCCGCGGCGCGCGGCATGCAACAGGTGGGCTGGAGCGTGACCTATCGCCTGATCCGGCGCGACGGGCAGGAGCGAACCCTGCAGGAGATGGCCACGGTGCTGGAGGACAGCAACGATCACGGCGTGGTCGGCACCCTCGCCGATGTGACCCGCCAGACCCAGCTTTCCCGGACCACCGAGCTGCTGGCCGCCGGCTTCAAGACCCTGGCGGCTGGGGAGGCCTCCCCGCTGGCACTGCTTGATGGGGCGCTGCGGTTGGCCCACAGCAATGCCGGCTTCGCCGAAGCCCTGGGGGTGGGGGCCGGTGCTGCGTTGCAGCCGCTGTTGGATCAGCTGGCGCTGGAGGTTGCACCGGCAGCCGCTGGCGTCGCGTCACTCCAGCAGCCGCTCTCCCTGCGTCAGCAGGCCGGGCAGGTGCTGCAGTCTGGAGAAGCTCTCCTCGGGCTGACGGCCTGGTTGCCCCTCGATGGGCAACGGCTGGGCCCCTACCGGCTTGATCTGCTGCCGCTTGGCCAGGAGCGGCCGGCGTGTGGCGTTCTGGTGCGTCTGCAGCGCCCTGGCGCCTGAGCAAACGGTGCCGCGGATCTGCGGCAGCCCGCCCAGAGCCGGGCAGCCGCTCCAGCATGGACAGCGGAGAGACGCTGAGGAGACATGCGCGAAATCGTGTTCCATCTGCGCCAGCAGCTGTGCTGTGGGGCCAGCGGTCCACTCATCGCCCAGGCCGCCGGCTATCCGCTGCGCATCAGTGCGGCGAGCCTTGAGGAGCTGCAGCACGAGGCCCGCGATGCGGTGATGGCGCACTTCGGCGCGAGCCACGCCACCTACCGCGTGCGGCTGCGGCGTGCCGTTGCGGCGTGAAGGCCTGGCTGAACCGCAAGAACCGTGGCCGGTCAGCATGGCCGGCTGATCAGCCTGGTGGCCCTGAATGATGCAGCGGATGGTTTCGGCATGAATCCGGCCGAGCTCCTCGCCTGGGTTCTGCTGCTGCTGACCGGCTCCGCTGCGCTGGGGTTGGTGATCCTGCTCGCCGGCCTGGCGCGCGTGTTTGCGCGGGCGCCGCGGTTGGCCCAGGCGCCGGAGCTCCCCGTTGATGGCTCCCTCACGGTGGTGGTGCCCGCCTACAACGAGGCCGCCAACATCGCCGCCTGCCTCGGCAGCGTGCTGCGCAGCCAGTCGCCCTGCGGCGCCTGGCGGGTGCTGCTGGTCGATGACCGATCCAGCGATGCCACTGTGGCGATCGCCCACGAGGCGGTGCGTGAGCTGGAGCAGGAGTTGGAGCAAGAGTGGGGTGCGGCGGACGCCCGCTTTGCGCTGCTCGATGCCGGGCCGCGGCCGGCGGGCGAGCGCTGGGTGGGCAAGAACTGGGCCTGCAGCCGTGCCATGGAGCAGGTGGACAGCGATTGGGTGCTGTTCATCGATGCCGATGTGCGCCTGCAGCCCGCCACGCTGCGGCGTGCCCTGGCTCAGGCCACGGCCGATGGGGCGGATCTGCTCAGCCTGGCGCCGCGGCTGAGTTGCGGCTGCCTGGCGGAGTGGCTGGTGCAGCCGATCATGGCCAGCCTGCTGGGGCTGGGCTTCCCGATCGAGGCCGCCAATGATCCCGCCAGTCCGGTGGCCTTCGCCGCCGGGCCGTTCATGTTGTTTCGCCGCAGCGCCTATGAGGCGATCGGCGGCCATCGCGTCCTGGCGGCGGAGGTGGTGGAAGATCTGGCCCTGGCGCGGCGGATCAAGGCCGGCGGCCATCGCCTGCGCTACATGCTGGCGCTCGATGCGCTCGACCTGCGCATGTACGCAGACTTCGCCTCGCTCTGGGAGGGCTGGACCAAGAACTGGCTGCTGGGTCTGGAGGGCAGCGTGGCCCGGGCGTTGCTGGCGGCCGGGGTGGTGCTGCTGATGTTCAGCGGCCCCTGGCTGCTCACGCCGGCGGCGGCGATCGCGACGACGCTGCTGCCCGCCCAGCGCCCGCTGCTGCTGGCGGCCCTGGCCCTCGCCCTGGCGGGCATCGGCCTGCAACTGGCCCTGCGGCTGTGGACCCGCCGCCAGTTCCAGCTGCCGCTCACCCTGTGGTGGCTGATGGGGGCCGGCGGCCTGGTGGTGGCGGCGATCGGCCCCACCTCGGTGTGGCGCACCCTCAGCGGCCGAGGCTGGACCTGGAAGGGCCGGCCGCTGGCCTGAGCTTGGGCGGGGCCACTAGCTTGGCGCCCATTGATGCCAGTCGTCGTCGTGGATGTCGCCAGCCTGCGGGCCCTGTTCACCAAGCCCTACGGCGCCCCCGCCCCGAGCGAGGAGCAGTGGCGCGAGCTCTATGCCGACGACGTTCACTTCCAGGACCCCACCCAGGAGAAGCGCGGCATCGCCGCCTACATCGCGGCCCAGGAGGGGTTGCTGCGCCGCTGCGACGACGTGTATCTGACCACCGGCGCCATCGCCATCGCTGACGATGCGGCCTTCGTGGAGTGGGAGATGGGGCTGAAGATCAAGGGGATCGAGTTCATCTACCCCGGCACCAGCCGGCTGCTGTTCAACAGCGAGGGCCTGATCTGCGATCACCGCGACTATTTCGACTTCGTCGGCCCGACCTTCGAGCCGGTGCCGGTGGTGGGTGGCTTCGTGCGCTGGCTCTACAAGCGCTTCGTGGCCTGATCACCAACAGGCCGCCCACCCTGGCGGGCGCGCTCAGCCCAGCTCCAGGCAGGCCAGGCCGTAGACGTCCTGGAGCGACACGGCTGGCGCCGACCCGCGGTACATGCGCAACGTTTGGGAGATGGGGCTGAAGCCCTGCTGCTCCAGCACGGCGGCGGCCTGGGTATTGGCGGCCGGGGCATCGATCAGCACCACGCCGGCGTGCCGAAGCAGCAATCCCCGCAGCAATCGGGCGGCGGCCTCGGGTGTTTCGGCCATCAGCGGACCGATCCGCCAGCCCTCACCGCGATGCAGCAGGCAGGGGCGGATCCGCCCGAAGCCATGGCAGCTGCCCTGCTCGTCCACCAGGGCCAGCACCGTGCCAGCGCGATGGTTCAGCCACTGGGCCAGGAAGTGGGGCCGCGGGCTCGGCTCGCGCTGGGCATCAAACCACTGCACCGCTTGCGGTGGGATGGCGTCTCCTGCCAGCAGCTGCCAGGGGCCGCCGGGTTCCGGACTGGCGGCTGGTTCACCGTCGCTGATCGCCTGCCAGCGCACCGTGGCCGAGGCCGGTCGGAAGCCCCAGCTGGCGTAGTCGTCCGCTCGATCCGGCGCCGCTTCCACGCCGATGCAGGCGAGATCCTGCAGGTGCTCAAGGGCGTGGCGCCAGAGCTGCAGGCCATAGCCCCGGCCCCGCCAGGGCGGACGCACCAGGTAGAGCCCGATGAAGCCGTAGGCGGCGTTGTAGCGCACGCCGGTGATGCAGCCGATCCGCTCATTGCCCAGCCAGCCCACCCAGATGCCCTGGCGATCGGTGTGGCGGTAGATCGCCACATCCCCGAGCCCGGGCGCGAAGCCCTCCTGCCGTGCCCAGGCGGTCACCGCCGGGATGTCGTCCGTCTCCAGCGGCAGGATTCGGAGAAAGGAGGGCATCAGGGCAGGTCGTCCGGATGCCGGTGCAGTTGTTCGGCCTGCTGCAGCAGTTCCTGGGCCTGCCAGAGGCCGTTCACCTCGCGGCAGTGCCGGCTGATGTCGCAGACCCGATAGGTGCCTGGGCCCACCGCCTCGATGGTTGAGCCTCTCGGCGTGGCGGCGACCAGGCGTGAATCGGACATGAAGCGGGCTTCCGGCTTTCTTCCATTTGTTTATGGCACCGGAAGCGCGGCGGCTTCAAGGGGGCTGGCGGACGTTCGTGATTCAGAGCTGGCGCCGGTCGAGTGCGTCGGTCAGGCGGGTGGCGGCGGCGGCCAGCTGGGCCTGCGGATCGGGCCCTGCCTCGGCGTTCTCGCGGCGGCGCATGCCCTCGATCGCCCGCACGATCAGGAACACCACGAAGGCGATCAGAACGAAATTGATCAGGGCCACCAGCACCGCTCCGGCGGGCCAGCGGGCGATGTCGTCCACGTTGGCGGCCTTGAGGGCCGGCTGCAGCAGCGAGCCCATCACCAGGCTCACCACCGCATCCACCACCTTGCCGAAGGCCGCACCGATCACCACGGCGACGGCGAGTTCGACGACGTTGCCCTGGTTGATGAACGCCTTGAAATCGGAAAGGAACGAGGAGCGGGACCTGGACATGGCGCGTGGACCAAAGCGGCGATCCCATCAGTCAAGCCAGGGCTTCCTTGGCTGCCAACCGGCTGTCGCGGCAGCAAGGCACTGGAACGGCAGAGTCCCGGATCAGTCCGGGCCGGTGCGGCACAGCCTGGCCACGGAGCCCCGCTCGCCGGTGCTGATGGCGATACCGGCCCGGATTCGCTCCTTCAGCGCGCCAACATGGCTGATCACGCCGATCATGCGCCCGCCGTCGCGCAGGCGGTCGAGTTCATCCATGGCCAGTTGCAGGCTGTCGGGATCGAGGCTGCCGAAGCCCTCGTCGATGAACAGGGCATCGAGATGCACGCCACCGGAGTGGGCCTGCACCGTGTCGGCCACGCCGAGGGCCAGGGCTAGGGAGGCCTGAAACGTCTCGCCGCCCGAGAGGCTGCTCACCTCGCGCTCTTCGCCGGTGTAGGCATCCAGCACCCGCAGGCCGAGGCCGGCATTGCGGCCGCCGCGACCGCCCTCATCGCTGAGGCGCAGCTGGTAGCGGCCGGAGGTCATCAGCTCCAGCCGTTGGTTGGCATAGCGGCAGATCTCCGCCAGGTAGGTGGAGAGCACCCAGCGCTGCAGGGAGATGTAGGGGGCCGTTCGCCCCAGGCAGCGATCGGCCACGGCGCTCAGCAGGCTGGCCCGCTGCTGCGCCGTCTGCACAGCGGCCTCCACCTGCCGATGCTCCGCTGCCAGCTGGTCGATCGCGTTGCGGGCCGTGCGGGCTTCGCTGTGGCGCTCCACCGCTGCGGTGCGCTCGGCATCGGTGGCGGTCAACGCCGCCTCGGCGGCGGCGGTATCGGGCCGCTCTGGCGGCAGGTCGGCCAGATCGGCGGCGCCCAGCACCGCCCGCGCCTCGATCAGTTGCCGTTCAACCTTGGCGATCCGCTCCGCCAGCTCCAGCCGCCACCGCTCCTCCTTCAGGGCCGCCCGCACCGCCAGCGCATCGGCGAACTCCGTTCCGCTCAGCTCCCGCTCCAGACGCGCGCTGGCCTGCTCCAGTCGGGTGCCGGCACTGGCGCTGGCCTCGGCGCCCTGGGCCAGTTCCTTCAGGGCCGCCTCGAGGGTTGTGAAGCCTTCGAGCACCGCTCGGGGATCCACAGCCTCCCCCAGCTCCAGGGCGATCTCGGCCCGCAGCGCCTTCGCCCGGCCAAGGTCAGCGGCGGCGGCGCTGCTGTGCACCGCCTGTTCCGTGGCGGCGGCCTGCAGGTTGCTCTGCAGGGCCTGCAGCTCGCGTTCATGGCCCTGGATGGCCCGCTGCAGACGCTCCACCTCGGCGGCCAGCCCGCTGGCGTTCTGCAGGCTGTCGCGGGCCTGGTGGGCGGCCAGGCGGGCGGCGGCCGGGTCGTCGACCGCCGTTCCCGCCTTCTCGGCCAGCGCCTTCAGCTCGCTCGCCACGGTGGCGAGCGCTGAGGCTGCCCGGCGGGCTGCCGCGCCGGCGGTGCTCAGCTGCTGTTCGGCGGCCGTCAGTGTCGCGTCGGCCACGGCGTCGTTCGACGGCAGCGCCGGTGCCGGATGGTGCGCTGAGCCGCACACCGGGCAGGGGGCGCCGTCGTCCAGATCGCCGGCCAGCCGTGCGGCCATGCCGGCGATCTGGCGCTGGCGCAGCTCCAGCAGTGCCGCCTGGGCCGCATTGAGCTGGGCATCGGCACTGTTCTGGGCGGTGATCGCCTCGCGCTGCCGCGTCTGGGCGGCCAGCAGTGCCTCACTGGCAGCAGCTCGATCCGCCGCTGCCTGGGCCGCCCGCTGCAGGCCATCGAGCTGGTCGCCGGCGGAGCAGGCCTGGCGCCAGGTCTCCGTTGCGGCCTGCAGCTGCTTCTGCCTGGCCTCGAGGGCGGCGCGATCGCGGTTCAGCTTGGCGGTGGCGTCGGCCGCCAGGCGCGCAGCCTGCTGCGCGGCGTTCTCGGCCTGGGCGGCCTCCTGGGCCTTGTTGCTCAAGGCCGTCACCTCCGCCCGCCGGGCTGCCAGGGCGCTGCGGGCATTGCCCAGGGCTTCCAGGCCCGGCGGCGTGAGCAGATCGAGCAGCACCAGCTCCTGCGGCAGGGCCTGGGCGGCGTCCCTGGCCCGGATCGTGCGGCGCAGCTGGCTGCCGAGCTGCTCCTGCCTCCGCTGCAGCTCCTGCCGGGCGGCATCCTCGGCCTCGAGGCTGGCCCGCAGGGTTTCCGCCTGCTGGGCCCGTTGCAGGCGCTGGCGGTACTCGTCCACCAGCGGCTGCTTGGCCTCCAGATCGGCGAGCGTGGCTGCCGCATTGGCGCGCCGATCCCAGCGCTCCGCCTGGCGGTCCACCGCCGCCTTCGCCTGCTGGGCCGCCTCCAGGGCGGTGCTGCTCTGGTCGAGCCGCTTGGCCGCGGCTGCCACCACCGCGGCGATCCGTGCCTGCAGCTCCGGCAGGCTCAGGGGCTGCGGCGGCTCGGGTACGGCGGCTTCGGTTGGTTCCGTTGTTGCCGTGGCATCGGCCGCCGGCGCGTACGGACTCCAGGTCTGCGCGGCCTGGCGCTGCAGCTGCTCGAGGTTGCGGTTCTGTTCGGTCAGCTCCAGGCGTGCCGCCTTGGCCCGCTCGTCGAGCCAGAAGCTCGCCTGCTCGAAGCGCACGCTGTCGAACAGGGTCTTGAGCAGGGCCTCGCGGTCTTCCGCCCGGGCGCGCAGCACCTCGGCAAAGCGGCCCTGGGGCAGCAGGATCACCTGGCGGAACTGGGAGCCGTTGAGGCCCACCAGCTGTTCCACCTCGCGGCTCACCTCCGTGGTGCGGCTGGCGATCGGCTCCGCCTCCGAGCCGTTCAGCCGCCACAGCACCGCCTGGGCAGCCTTGTCGGTGAAGCCCTGGCCGCGGGCCTTGGGGGCGGTGTAGGCGGGGCAGCGCTCCACCCGGTAGCGGGCGCCGCCGCAGGAGAACTCCAGCTGCACCCGCGGCACGGCTGCTGGTGCGGCGTGATCCGACTTCAACGAACGCACGTTGCGATCGCCCGACACCTCGCCGTAGAGCGCGAAGCTGAGGGCATCGAGCAGGAAGGTCTTGCCGGCGCCGGTGCTGCCGTGGATCAGGAACAGCCCTTCGTCGCTGAGGGTGTCGAAGTTGATCGCGGTGGGTTCGGCGTAGGGCCCGAACGCCTCCAGCTCCAGCCGATGGGGTTTCAACGCTCGCCTCCGCGGATGGCGGCCTCGATGGCGCGGCGCAGCAGCTCGGCTTCCGCCGCTTCAGCACGTCGGCCCTGCTGATCACTGAAGAACGCCAGGGCCAGATCCAGCGGTGAACCGGCCTGGCGCACCTGCTCTTGCCGCTCGCCGAGCGTGGCCCGCACCCGCTCCGCTGGCCGATGCCGCAGTTCGGCCACGTGGGGGAAGCGCTGGCGCAGCCGTGCCATGGCCTGCAGTGGCAGGTCGTCGTCCGTGAGGATCACCCGCACCCAGGCGTGGCGCGCGTCGTCGTGGCAGGGATCACTGCAGAGCGCCTCGATCGGTCCCTCGAGGGTGCGCAGCGGCCGGCCCACCCCCAGGGGCACGATCTCCACCGCTGCCGCCCCGCCGGCATCGAGCTCGATGATCCGCACCGATTTGCTGTGGTGCTGCTCGGAGAAGGAGTAGGGCAGCGGTGTGCCGGAGTAGGCCACCCGCGGGCCATCGAGTTGCTGGGAGCCGTGCAGATGCCCAAGCGCCACGTAGTCGAAGCCGGCAAACGTGTCGACGCTCACCCGGTCGACGTTGCCGACCGTCAGCTCCCGTTCCGATTCGGACGTCTCCCCGCCGGCCACGAAGGTGTGGGCCACCAGCACGGAGCGCTGCTGCGGCCGGCTGGCTCGGTCGTGGCCGATCCGCGCCAGGGCCCGGCGCGTCACTTCCTGGTGGCTGAGCCGCGCCGGGCTGCCCTCCTCCGCCAGGAGCGGTCCATCCACCGACGGCTCTAGGTAGGGCAGCGGGTAGATCGCCACCGGCTCACCACCCCGCCGCGGTGTCACCAGCACCGGCTCGGCGGCCCGCCGCACATCGCCGCGGATCGTCACCCCGAAGGCCGAGAGCAGCGGGTCGTAGATCGACACGCGCACATGCGAATCGTGGTTGCCGGCGATCGCCACCACCGCCGCCCCGGCCCGGCTCAGGCGGGCCAGGGTGTCGTTGAACAGCTGCACCGCCTCTGCTGGTGGGATGGCGCGGTCGTAGAGGTCGCCGGCGATCAACACCGCATCCACCTCGGCCTCCGCCGCCAGCGCCACGATCCGGTCCATCGCCGCCGCCTGCTCCTGCAGCAGCGATGCCCCGTGGAACTGCCGGCCGAGGTGCCAGTCGGAGGTGTGCAGCAGGCGCATCGGTTCAGCCTGGCGGATGGCCCCAGGAGTCAGTGACCCGGGGGTCAGAGACCCGGAGGTCAGAGCCCCGGCGTGGCATCCACCAGTGGCATCTGTGCATTCCCCCATGGCCCCTGGCGGAGCAGGGGTGTCGCCCCCGGGCCCGGCCGGGCGGCATCGCCGGCGGCGAAGGCCGCGTTCGTCCAGCTCAGCAGCAGCGCGCCGAGCACACCACCATCCGCCTGCGTTCCAGGGCGCAGGTTGAAGTGGTCGCCGCCCTGCACCAGCACCAGCTGGTTGCCCTGGGTCTTGCCCCTGCGCATGGGATCGACGGCCTCCGGATCAGGGGGCACCACCCAGTCGCGGCTGCCGCTCACCAGCAGCACCCGGGCGCTGAGGTCGAGGCCGGAGCCGCGCGGAAACAGCAACGACATCGGCGGGCTCACCGCACCGACGGCGATCACCCGACGGTCCTGGATGGCGGCCTCATCGACCCCGCTCAGCCAGCTGCACTGCAGGGTCCAGCTCAGGTTGCGATCGGGATCCTCGAGGTTGCCGCAGCGCTCTCTGAGTTCGCTGCCCTTCGGTCTGACCCCCGCCAGCTGCAGGGTGGTGGTGGCACCCCAGGAGTGGCCGAGCACCACCACGCGCTGGCTGTCCACCGGCCGTGCCAGGCCCAGCTGGCCGCTGCCATCGATCACCGCGGCGAGATCCTTCGGGCGCAGCGCGAGTTCCTTCGGATCCGGCGGCGGCGCTGTTCCGGAGAGCACCGCCTGCTGCTGGCTCTGATCGCTGCCGGGGTGGCGAGGCAGGATCACGGTGTAGCCGCGGCTGGCCAGCAGCTGCCCCCAGCCGATGAAGCTGTCGGGGCCGTCCCACAGGCCGTGGGAGATCAGCACCAGGCGTCCATTGGCGCCGGACCGTGGTTCCAGCACAACCAGATCCAGGGGCTTCGGCCGATGCGCCACCGCCAGCTGCACCGTTCTCGCGGGCACGCTCGGGATGGGACTGACGCCAGACAGCGCGGAGGGTTGCGCCGCTGGTGCCGGCGGCAGGGTGGTGAGCAGGCGTTCTGCCTCCCGGCGCTGGGCCGCCATGCGCAGCGCGATGGTGCGGGCCCTGCCCAGATCCAGGGTGACCCTCTCGCCCGGGATCGCCTGGATCAGGCTCAGCAGGGTGGGCTGGCCGTTGCTGGATGCCTTGCGCAGGGCCTGACGCAGCGTTTCTCCTGAGAGATCGGCGGGGCGCCCCTCCACCGTGCCGAAGGAGGACAGCACGAGCAGGGCCTGCTCCAGCAGGGGCGAGCCCACCGAGCCATCGGCCACCTGGGTGATGCTGAGCGGAACCGGCTGGTTCAGCACCGCCAGCAGCTGACGGCCCACCGCACCGTTGCTGGCCCGATCGAGCTCCGCCAGATCGCTGCTGCCGCGCCGGAGGGCTTCCGCACTCTGCAGCTCGCTCACCCGCAGCTTCAAGCTGGCATCGAGCAGGGGGATGGTGACAACAATCTCCTCGACTGCCGCGGCCGGAGCCGGTGGCAGCAGCGGTGAGCCCAGCAGGCCGGCAAGCAGCGGCCCGGCCCAGAGCGGCTTGCGGCTCATCGGCAGCCCTGCACCGAGATGCGGTAGCTGAAGCCGAGGGCGTTGGGGTCGTCGCTGGCCCCCACTTTGAAGTTCATCTGGCTGGCCTGCTTGCCGGGAACGGCCGCAAACGGCCCGAACATCTTGCCGGTGCCGATCGGCGGGTTCATCTGGGTGTTGATCACCTCCAGGTTGGAACCATCGCTGAACTTCATGTACCCCTGCACCGGGTACTGGGCGTTGGCATCGGAGGAGTTGGCCGTGAAGAAGAACTTGTAGTTGCGGTAGGGCTGGTCAACGATGAAATCGGTGTTCCAGTTGGTCTTGCCGATCAACTTGCCCCGCCCCACCGACTTGCTCACGATCGGGGTTGCGCCATTGCCGCCGATCGGTTGCAGGAACTGGCACGACTCTGCCCGCGCTGCACCGGCGGAGCCCAGGAGGCCTGCGGTGAGCGCGGCCGCCAGTGCAGCCGCCGCCTGGCGGCTCGGAAGAACGGAACGAAGCATCGGCCAGCGGTGTGACAACGGCGCCCTGAAGCTAGGTGACGCCGCGCTGGCTGACCTGGCTTCAGCCGGCCTCGCACCAGGTTCGACGCCAGCGCAGCAAAGCCTTGCCGGGATCGCCCAGCTCCTCGATCGCGCCGTAGAGGTAGTCCTGCCAGCCGTGCAGCGGCAACCCGCTGAACACCATCAGATTGAGGGGGTAGTCCTCGGAGTCGCTGCAGCGGCGAAAGTCGTCGCGGTAGAGGAACACCGGTTTGGCCAGGGCGATCGCGGCTCCCAGTTCCAGCATCACGCCCTCATCGGGAGGCGTTCCATTCACGATGGCGAGCATGGCGTCGGCATCGCGCACATCCTGCAGATCCGCCTGCGCCACCTGCCAGGCCCAGCCGGGCCGGGCCATGTCCACCTGGCCGTTGCGGCTGAATGGCTCCCACACCTCCAGCTCCAGCGCTTCGAGAGCCGTGATGAAATCCGGCAGCAGTCGCCGGCGCCAGTGGGGCGAAAAGCCATAGGGCGAGGCCAGATACAGGCGTGGGCGCGCCGCGTGCCGATCGGAGCCGCTCATGGCCGCGAGGCGTGGTAGTCCGCTTCATCGCGGGCGGCCGCGGCGGCCTGTTCCCAGGGGAAGACGATCCATTCGGAGGAGTGAGTCACCTCCACCGCCTGCCACCATTGCGGTTCAGCCTTGCTCACCCACACCACCACGCGGGATCCCGCCAGGTTGCGATGGGGAGCCAGGGTCTGGCCGGTTTCGTAGACATCGTCCACCACCAGGCAACCCGGCTGCGGCGTCTCCAGAAGCGGCAGCTCCAGACGGTGGCTGAGGGCCACCGCCAGCACCAGGCCGCCGCGGGGAATGCCATGGATTCCGTTGAAGGCGCTGCCGCGGCAGGAGCCGGCGATGGTCTCCACGGCGTGGTCGAACTCGGCCCAGCTCAGATGGCGCATCGGTGGTGCTCAGGATTTCAGCCGACCGGTCACGGTCGCGGTCATGGTCATGGTCATGGTCATGGTCATGGTCATGGTCATGGTCATGGTCATGGTCCGGTTATGGACAATCTCGCCCGGCGTGTCCAGCCTGGAGCAGTCCCAAGATTCACCAGGCCGTGCACACCTACGAGGCCCGTATTGAGGGCCGCACAATGCTGATGCAGCTGCAGGAGGCTGATCTCACTCGGGCATCTCATGAGGCCTGCCAGTGGGCGCTTGAGCAGGGCATGGAACTCAGCCATCTGCGCAACCTCACCACCGGTGAGGCCGCCGCGATCTGTTGCAATGCCCCAGGTTCGCCGCTGAAGCCCGCCGGCGAGCCCCCCGCCTGACGCGGCCCCACCCCCCCCCCCTTGCCGCACCCTGATCCCGTCAGCTTGGATACGGGCCCAGGTGGGTGGCGCAGGCGGCGCCGCAGTGGCAGCCGAGGCTGATCGCCTGCTCCAGGCTCCAGCCCGCGGCCAGGCCGGCGGTCACGCCGGCGGCAAAGCTGTCGCCGCAGCCGTAGGAGTCGATGGCGGCGCTGGGGAGCTGCGGGGCCTGGAAGCGACCGCCGGGCAGGGCCAGGCCGCCGGCGGCACCTTCGGTGGCGATGCGCAGCCGCGGCGCCGGCGTCAGCGCACCAGCGGGCACCGCCTCGCCCGGATCCAGGCCGCTGCCGATCAGGGCATCGAGCAGCACCCCCGCCTGCTGCAGCACGGGGAGGCTCACCCGCGGGGTGGCGGCCAGTAGTCGCGCGCGGCGGCAGGCCTGCAGGCCGGCGGCGTCCGTCGCCGTCACGAACACGCCGTCGCAGTGGGCCAGGCTCGGCCACGGCAGTGGATCGGCAGCGATGGGGGTGAGCCGTTCGCCGATCACGGTGATGGCGCGGTCGCCGTGCTGATCCACCAGGCTCACGCCGCGGCGGGTGGGCCCCTCATGCCAGGCCACGTGAAGCTCCAGCCCCAGGGCGCTGAGCCGTTCCACCGCCTGCTCGCCGATGGCATCGCGCCCCAGGGCCGTGAAGAACGGCACCGGTTGCCCCAGCAGTCGCGCCAGGCAGGCAGCCACCACGGCGCCACCGCCGGCCGGCTCCTCGCGGAAGGCGCGGGCGTGGGCAATGGTGCCGGCCTGCGGTAGGTCCTGCACCGCCACCAGGCTCACCCACTCCACGTGCCCCACCACCGCCAGCCGCAGATGCGGCAGGGGCGGCAGCTGCTCCAGCGGCCAGAGCTTCAGGGGGATGGGGCTGGCGGCATCCATGCGGCTGAGGCGGACGACCTGGAGCTGACGGCTTGAAGGTCAGTGCAGCAACTGTGTCAGCAGCGGGTCGGCGTGCACCAGCAGGTTGGTGTTCAGGGCGGCGCGCATCAGCACTACGTTCGTTCGTGGCAACGGACTGACGGTCAGTGGCGTTCTCCGGTCTGATCGACGGCCCTGCTGACGCGCCCCTGCGCCTGCTGCTGGCCCATGGCGCCGGCGCGCCGATGGACAGCCCGTTCATGGCGGCGATGGCCACGGGGCTGGCGGCCCGCGGCTGGCAGGTGTTGCGCTTCGAGTTCCCTTACATGGCCAAGCGGCGCCTCAGCGGCCGCGGCAGTGCCCCCGACCGGCTGCCGAAACTGCAGGAGGCGTTCCGCGAGCAGCTGGCGATGGCGGGAGCGGGCGCGCCGCTGCTGATCGGTGGCAAGTCGATGGGTGGGCGCATCGCCAGCCTGCTGGTGGATGAGCTGGCGGCCTCGGCGGGGGTGCGCGGCTGCATCTGCCTCGGCTATCCCTTCCATCCCCCCGGCAAACCGCAGCAGCTGCGCACCGAGCACCTGGCGGGCCTGGCCACCCCCACGCTGATCCTGCAGGGCGAGCGCGACAGCTTCGGCAAGCGCACCGAGGTGGAGACGTATGCCCTCGCAACGGCGATCCAGCTGGAGTGGATCAACGCCGGCGACCACAGTTTCAAGCCCACCGTGAGCTCCGGCCGCAGCGAGGCCGAGAACTGGGCGCTGGCTGTGGAGCGCATGGATGCGTTCATGGCTGCGCTGCTGCCCTGAAAGCGGGCCCGGCCGGTGCGGCGAGGTCAGCCCGCCAGCACCGCCTCCAGCCGCACCAGCGGCAGCTTCGGCGCACTGGTGATCTCCAGGATCCGGCCGATCGCGGCGGGAGTGTTCAGGGCCTCGAGGCAGCAGCGGGCCACCAGGCGGCGCGGGATCGAATCGCTCTCCTGGCTATCGGGGCCGCTCCAGCGGATGCCCTCCTGCTCCAGGCCCTGCTCCCGTTCCGAGAGGCCGCCGGGGCGGATCACGGTCCAGTCGAGTCCGCTGGTTTCCAGGGCCCGTTCGCCGATGCGCTTCCACACCAGGATCAGGCCGAACAGGTTGAGCGGGTGCTGCCAGCGGCCGGCGCAGAGGGAGCTCACCAGCAGCACGCGCCGCAGCCCCAGCCGCTGGCAGCTCGCCACCTGGCGCTGCACCCCCCAGGCATCGACGCGCATCGGACCGGTGAGGTCGACCGAGGGGCGGGCGCCGGTGGCGATCACCAGGGCATCGGCGCCTTGCAGGGCGGCATCGAGGGCCGCGGCATCGGCCAGATCGAGGCGGTGCTGCTCGCAGCCCGCCAGGCTGGCGGGCACCACGGAGTTGGGCCGCAGCAGCAGCCGCGGCCGGTCGCCGGCGGCCAGCACCTCCTCGGCGATGCGGTAGCCGGTCTTGCCGGAGGCGCCGCTGATGGCGATGGTGCGGGTCATCAGGGGATGGCAGAGGCCGTTGCAGGGCCGTGAGTCTGGCGCGGCGCTCCTTGCGGCTGACGCGGCTTAGGGTTGCGGCCGCCTCAGCCCCCGCCCATGGATCGCACGTTGAAGGGTGTCGCCTACGTGAGCGTCTGGGTGCTGCTCTGGGGC
Organism: Cyanobium sp. E1_MAG_00006; assembly: GCA_027488975.1. Classification (GTDB taxonomy): domain Bacteria; phylum Cyanobacteriota; class Cyanobacteriia; order PCC-6307; family Cyanobiaceae; genus Vulcanococcus. Next base: position 26,829 of record JAIYAQ010000021.1, on the reverse strand, counting down.
ACGGCGGCCTCGATCGCCGATGCGGTGCTGCTGGAGCGCGGCGCCTATGCCAGCGGCACCGCCGGCCAGACCATCACCTTCGCCTCCTACGGCGTGGCGGCCGTGGTGCTGGCCGTGCGTCTGGCGGGCCGCTTCCTCAAGCCTGAGGAGTGAGGGCTCAGAGCTGAGGGCTCCGGTTTCGGCTCTCACGCCAGGCCACAGGTTTGGCTCGGACCACTACCGCTTGCGCGCCGGCAGCCAGCCGCGTTCCAGAGCGCCACGGTGGTGAATTCGCGCTGGGCGCGGTCGCGATCGAGGGCACCCTGCTGCCGTTGCCAGGCGCAGCGGGCGAGATGGGCCAGGTCGGCGTCGCTGAGGCCGGCGACCATCAGCCCTCCCCGAGCGCGTTGGCCACGGCCGTCTGGAACACGGCCTCATCGGGCTCGATGCCTGTCCAGCACTGGAAGATCTGCATCGCCAGCTGCACCAGCATCTCCACGCCGTTGACGATGCCACAGCCGCGCTCGCGGGCGGTGAGCAGGAAGGGTGTGAGGCGTGGGTTGGTGATCACGTCCACGGCGGTGCAGCCGGGATCCACCGTGTCCCAGCGGATCGGCACCGGCTCCAGCTCCGGCGCGCAGCCCAGGTGGGTGGCGTTCATCAGCAGGGTGGTGCCGGCCGGCACGCTCACCTCGCCGTCCCACGCCTGCCAGTGGCAGGGCACGCCGCTGGCGCGTTGCACCAGCTCCGCCACCTCGCGGCCCTGGGCTTCGCGGCGGGTCACCAGCGTCATGGCGGCGGCACCGGCCCAGGCGATCTCCACGGCCATGGCCCGGCCGGCGCCGCCGGCGCCGAGCATCACCACGTGCTGCCCTTTCAGGGGCACCAGCTTCTCGATCGCCTTCACCACACCCTTGCCATCGTTGTTGTGGCCAATCAGCCGACCGTTCTCGATCGTCATGTAGTTGGCGGCACCGATGGCGCGCACGTCGTCGTCGACGGCATCCAGCAGCGGGATCACGGCCACCTTGTAGGGCACGGTGATGCAGGCGCCGCTGTAACCGAGCGGGATCAGGGCTGCCACCGCCTTGGCCAGGTCGGCCTCGTTGGCGATGTCGTTCTTCCAGAACTGCCAGTTGAGGCCGTAGTGGGCATACACCGAATCGAACATGCGATCGATCGGGTTCTCGGCCACGGGGTGCCCGAGCATGCCGGTCATCTGCTTCTGGGGAGGAATCACGGGCGGTGGCCGCGGAGGCGGGTGTGGGGGTGGCCCTCACCCTGGCCACGGTTCAGCGGTGTGGCTACTGGGTTGATTCGGCTGCCCTCACCCTTTGGATCGGTCTGCCGTACCGCGGTGGTGAGGGCCGAAACGATCGGTACGGCTGCCACGATCCCCGCCCCGGGATAGCCGGCTGAGCATGGCTGCAGCGGGGGCGAACGACGACCCCGACATCCATCCTTCGCCATGCAAACCATGTTGACCCTGCGCACCTCCTCTCCGTTTGAACTGTTCGATCGCATCGAGCAGCAACTGAGCCAGCAGCTGCAGACCGCCGAGCGGGTGCCCGCCGCTGAAGTGCATGAAACTGCCGAGGCTTACGCGGTGGTGCTGGAGCTCCCCGGCGTCGACAAGGGCGCCATCGATGTCAAGGCCACCGACCGCACCCTGGTGATCAGCGCCGAGCGCCGCAACCAGCGCAGCCAGCCTGAAGAGGCCGCGGCCGACGCCAGCGACGTTGGGGCTCGCCCCTTGGTGAGCGAGTTCCGCTACGGCACCTGGAGCCGCAGCTTCCGCTTCCCGGCTCCGATTGATCGTGATCAGCTGCAGGCCCGCTATCGCGATGGCCTGCTCACGGTGACGGCTCCCAAAGCCAACACCGCCACCACGGTAAGCGTGCAGGTGGAGGCCTGAGGCTCAGTGCTCCTCGGCGCTGGGATGACCGGCTTCCAGGTCGAGCAGGTCCTGAGAGAGCAGCAGCAGCGCCATGCCCATCAGGGCCAGGGCCATGCCGCGCTCCTCAGGGCCGCTCAGCTCGAGGGTCCGGGCGGTCAGCAGGTGCTGGGGCCAGCTCAGGCGCATGCAACCACTCCAGATCGCTGATGATTCTGATTTGCAGCGCTGATGAGCGTGGCCGTTGTCATAACCCGAAACAGGAACAGGGCTGTGGGTTGGTGCTGATCGCTACGCCAGCAAAGTGCCATCCCGATACATTCCCGCCAGTCAAGGGAGTATTCGGATGCAAGCGGACATGGAACTGAGCCTCAGCCAGCACTTCGAAATCGAGCGCTTCAACCGGGCCATCGAGGCCACTGCCGACGCCGATGCCCTGCGCAGCCTGGCCAAGCAGTTGCTCCAGGCCTGGCACACCCAGCAGGCGGCCACAAACTGGATGATCAGTCAGCAGACGCCACCTCTTGAGCCCTGAGCTCTCGCTTTGAGGCTCGGCCATCGCGATGCGTACGTCCTGCGGGGTGGTCTGGCCGGTCTCCAGGGTCAGAGCCCGCTCTGAGGGGCCAGACGCCGTTCCACCACCTCACCGCGCTGCAGCAGCAGGGCCTCACCCACATCGAGCGGGCGCCAGGCTTCATTGCTGGTGAGCGGCTCGGTGCTCACGATCGTCACCACGTCACGAATGGTGGTCAGCGTCGAGAAGTCCACCGTCACATCGTCATCCGCCAGGGTGGCCGAGGTGAATGGCGCCCGGCGGGTGATCGTGTGCAGCTTGGTGCCGCAATAGGCGTAGAGCCACTCACCGTTGCTGATCAGGCAGTTGAAGATGCCATGGCCGGCGAGGTGCGCTGAGTAGGTGTTCAGCAGCGGGAACAGGGCATGTCCATCGGGCGGAGCTGCTGTCGGCGCAGTGAATCGCTCGCTGAGCTGGTTGAGCATCCAGCAGAAGGCGGCTTCGCTGTCGGTGTCGCCGATCGGGCGGTAGTGATCGCCCCCGGGAATGTCGGTGCGGATGTCGCCGTTGTGGGCGAACACCCAGTCCTGACCCAGCCACTGGCGATGGAAGGGATGGCAGTTCTCCAGGGTCACCACGCCCTGGGTGGCTTTGCGGATGTGCGCCAGCGACACGAGTGATTTCAGGTCCAGTTCGGAGAGATGGGCCGCCACCGGTGAGAAGGCGGCGGGTGTCTGCTCGCGATAGATGTTCAGCCCACCCCCCTGGGGGTCGAAGCTGGCCAGCCCCCAGCCGTCGCCATGGTCCCCCGTCGCGCCGCCGCGCCGCGCCAGGCCGCGGAAGGAGAAGCGCATGTCTGTGGGGGTATTGGCGCTGAGGGCCAGCAGTTCACACATCAGCCCCGGCGCTGGCGGAACAGTTGATCCCAGAGGCCGCCGTCGCCGAAGAAGGTGGCGTTGACCTTCTCCCAGCCACCGAAATCGGCCACGCTGAACAGCCGCGGCACCGGAGCGAAACGATCCTTGACCTTGGTCCACACGGTCTCGTTCACCGGCCGGAATCCCTCCTCCGCGAAGATGGTCTGAGCCTTCTCACTCTGCAGGAACGTCGCCAGCGCTTCGGCGGCCTTGCGGGTGCCGTGCTTGTCCACATTCCTGTCCACCACGGCGATCGGGGCATCGATGCGGATGTTCTGCTCCGGCACCAGGAAGGATTGCGTCAGCTCGCCGCTCTTGCGCGCCTGGATCGCCTCGTTCTCGTAGTTCATCAGCACATCCCCCTGGCCGCGCTTGAGGAACACATCCGAAGCCTCGCGTGCATCCCGCGGCAGGCTCTCAACATTGCCGTACACCTGGCCCACAAAGGCACGGGCCTGAGCCTCACTGCCGCCATCACGGCTGGCTGATCCCCACAGCGCCAGGAAATTCCAGCGGGCGCCACCGGAGGTCTTGGGGTTGGCCGTCACCACCGAAACGCCTGCCTTGCCGAGATCCTTCCAGGTTCGGATGCCCTTGGGATTGCCCTCGCGGGTGATCAGGGCCACCACCGAGTGGGTGATGGTGGAGTCGTGCGGCAGCTCTTTATCCCAGCCAGCCTCGATCAGGCCGGCCTTCTGGAGCTTCAGCACATCGCCGCCCAGGGCAAGCCCCACCACATCGGCCTCCAGTCCATCGATCACGGCACGGGTCTGGGAGCCGGAGCCGCCGTAACTGGTCTTCACGCTCACGCTCTGCCCCGTTCTGGCCTTCCAGTCCGCTTCGAAGGCGGGCAGGATGCGGTCGTAGGCCGCTTTGGTGACGGCGTAGCTCACCAGCAGGAGCTGCTGCGGGGAACTGCTGCTATTCCCCGCTTCTGTCGTGGCCTTTGGCGTGCCGCAGCCCGTCAAGCCGGCAAGGGCGATGCAGGCGGTGGAGGCCAGCACAGCACTTGATGCAAACCGACTGACACGACCGGCGGGGCTGGATACCACGGTAATCTGATGTGTAACAAGAGATAAGCCTACCGCGGCGGGCGGGTGCTTCTGCTGCAAAGCTTCTGCTGCAAAAAGGCCCCGGCGGAGACCGCCGAGGCCTGGGCTTCTGGTGTGGTGTCCCTCCGTCGGAGTCGGGGATCAGCGGTTCTTGGAGAAGATCTGATCCCAGACGCCGCCCTTGCCGAAGAACTTCCGGTCGACCCCGGGCCAGCCACCGAAATCGCCCACCCGGTAGAACTTCACCTGCTGGAAGCGGGTGCCGGCATACTTCTTGCCTTCCGGTGTCACCGGGCGGAAGCCGTTATCCACGAAGGCCCTCTGGGCCGCAGGCGAGAACAGGAACCTGGCGAACGCTTCGCTCACCTTGCGGGTGCCGCGCTTGTCCACGTTCTTGTCGACCACGGCGATCGGCATTTCTGTCAGCACGTTGGGGCTGGGGAGCTTGTAGGGAACAGTCCACTCGCCGTTCTTCTTGGCCAGGATCGCTTCGGTCTCCCAGTTCAGCAGCACATCACCCTTGCGCCGCTTCACGAAGGTGTCGGTGGCTTCGCGGGCGTCCTTGGGCAGCACATCCACGTTGCGCAGCACCGAGGCGATGTACTTCCTGGCATCGGCTTCCGAACCACCGGTCTCGGTCACTGAGCCCCACAGGCCCAGGAAGTTCCAGCGGGCGCCACCGGAGGTCTTGGGATTGGCGGTGACCACGTCAACGTCCTTGTTGTCGAGATCTTTCCAGCTGTTGATCTTCTTGGGGTTGCCCGGGCGCACGAAGAAAGCCACGGTGGAGTTGGTCGCCACCGAGTCGTTGGGCAGCTCTTCGGCCCAGCCGGGCTGGATCAGGCCGGCCTTCTCGATCTTGGTGACGTCGGCGGCCATGGCCAGGCCGACCACATCGGCCTCAAGGCCATCGATCACAGCGCGGGTCTGGGAGCCGGAGCCGCCATAGCTGGTCTTGATGACCACGGTCTGACCGGTCTTCTTCTTCCAGTCGGCCTGGAAGAGAGGAATGATCTTGTCGTAGGCCGCCTTGGTGACGGCGTAGCTCACCAGCAGAATCTGCTGCTGCTTATTCGCCTGGGCCTGGGCCTGGGCGGCCAGCAGGACCGAGCCGCTGCTCGCTGCCAGGGCGGTGAGGGCCAGGCCCGCACCGAGCCGGCGGGGCAACAGGGTGGAAAGGGATGCCACGTAAATTCGATTGGATACTCGGGGCAAGGTACGGATCTGAAGGGCCCTTGCAGCGTATTCCCGTTTACATCATCGGAAAAGTCGGGTGCCTCCTTCGGGCCCTGCTCCCGCTGTCACAATCCGGTCTGAGATCAATCTCCGGTAAGCCAGTGGCCTTCAGCTCCAAGACCAAATACGGCCTGGTGGCTCTGATCGAGCTGGCCGGCCTTTACAGCAGTGGCGGGGTGCTGCAGGTGGGCGAGATCGCCACGCGCCAGGGCATTCCCGATCGCTACCTGGAGCAGATGCTCACCAGCCTTCGGCGCGGCGGGATTCTGCGCAGTATCCGCGGTCCGAAGGGTGGATATCAGCTCACCCGACCCCCTGGCGAGATCCTCGTGTCCGAGGTTGTGAGCTGCTTGGAAGGGGATGGCGCCAGTCGTGATGCCGTTGGGCGACAGACGCCGGAGTTCGAGGCGCTGCACGCCTTTGCTGGCGAGCTGGATCGGGCCCGGCTGCAGGCCCTTGAGGGCACCAGCCTGGAGCGGCTGATCGAGCGGCGTGATGCCCTGCGGCAACCACAGGCCATGTACTTCATCTGAGCGGAGGCAGGCGAGAGATCCGGGTCTGCCGACATAATCCGGTTTCCCGGTTGGGCATAAGTGCTATAGTTTGGGCCATCTCGCGGGCTCTCGTACGAGCTGTTGTCGCCGAGTGCTTACGGCCAGCGCTTCGCTGGCCTTCCTTCAAGCCATGACATCCATCTGCCAGACACGCCATGCCTGCCGCCACCACCGCCACACAGCAACCGCTCCGCCTCACCCTGCAGCCCGGTGACGTGCTGCAGGAAACCCTGAACTGGAAGATTCAGGACGGCTACATCCGCACCTCCACATGGGACGAGGATGGAGAGTTCATCGTTCTCGGGGTCTGGGGGCCCGGTGACTGGGTCACCGCCGCCTACTCCGCCCTCAAGCCCGTGGAGATCCAGTGCATCTCCACCGTGATCGTGGAGCAGTTCCAGCCGGCCGCTTCCGATGTGGAGCGGCTGCTGCTCCAGCAGATCCAGAACCTCGAGGAGATTCTTCAACTCAACCGCATCCGCTCGGCCGACCAGCGACTGCTGACCCTGCTGGCCTGGATCGGCCGGCGTTTCGGCCAGGTGAGTTCCAGGGGCTATCGCCTCTCGCTCAAGGACATGAACCTCACCCACAAATCACTGGCTGATCTCTGCGGCCTGACACGGGTGACGGTGACCAAGATGCTCAACCGTTACAAGGGTGAGGGTGTGCTGCAACAGATCAGTAAGGACGATCTGTTTATCCCCTCCACCGCGATCTCCGCCGTTTTTGCCTGAGGGAGGAGACGATGACCCACTCATCTTCTGCACCTCGTTATACGCTGCAGTTTCGCAACGGCCAGCTGCTGCATCACCAGGGCCCCCTGACCCTGGCTCAGTTCCGCTGCGATGGTCGCCTGGCTGCTTACTGGCTGGAGGTTGATTCAGCAACTGTTGCCCACAAGCCTCAGGGGCGTGGGGGCTGATCATGTTGCTCTGGATCGCCATCGCCATCCTCGCCTGTACCCACAGGGCGAGAATGTTGCAGTCAGAGACCACGCAGGCCTGACCACCTGAGACCCATCCATTCGATCCTTCGTGGATCTTCCTCCAGCCAGCCGCCCTCCAGTGGCTGGCTTTTTGCTGGCCTCCTGATGCCAGCTCTGGCCGCGATCTTCAGTGAAAACTGCTCACGATTGGCGCCGCATCGCTTGTGATGCCTGCGGATTGACGAGTCATTCCGTACCTTTTTGTACGAACTGTTGCACGTCCAGCAGGCTGGTGTTCGCCAGCTCCTGGCGCCAGCGGTTCTCGATCGCCTGGAGCCACACTTCAGCGCCGCTGGGTGCCTGCAGCTTCGATCCCGCTGGATCGTTGGATCCAGCCAGTCCACGGTGCATGGCCAGCAGATCGATCTGCTCCGGAGGTTTGGCCAGCAGGTAGCCGCCGCGGCGCCCCTTCTGGCTCACGATCACTCCCAGCCGGCGCAGATCACGCAGCACATTGGCGAGATACGTGCCGGGAATGTTGTGGCGCTGGGCGATCAAGGCCGTGTTCACACCGTCCTCCGAGCCGGCGATCTCCAGCAGGCTGATCAGGGCATAGCGAAAGGTGGCCGAGAACAACAGCCGCTCCGAGGACTGGCGGCAACATAAAGGCTATTCCCGATCGGTGATGTGCCCTTGGGGCTTGCGCGCCGGTTCAGATGCTGTAGTCCGGCGTGAAGGCGCGGGCCTCGCGGCTGCGCACGTGGAGGAGGCTGCCGGGGCTGACGCTGTCGAACGCCATCTGCTCGCGTGGGATCTGGGCTGTGATCACCTGGCCATCGGCCATCACCAGCTCGGCCTGCAGATCGCGGCCCATGTGGCTGAGGCGGCGCAGCTCCACGGCAACGGTGCCGGCCTGGGGCTCGGTGAACACCTCCACATCGTGGGGGCGTACGAACAACTGCGCTTCCGCCGGAGTGCCGGCGCCGGTGCCACTGGCCACCTGGATCGCCCCCTGGGGCAACACGTTGACCGCCCCGATGAAGCCCATCACGAAGGGGGTGGCCGGGTGGTCATAGATCTCAGCCGGGGTGCCGATCTGCTCCACCCTGCCGTGGTTCATCACCACGATCTTGTCGGCCACCTCCATCGCCTCCTCCTGGTCGTGGGTCACGATCACGGTGGTGACGTGCATCTCATCGTGGAGCTGGCGCAGCCAGGCCCGCAGTTCCTTGCGCACCTTGGCGTCGAGGGCGCTGAAGGGTTCGTCCAGCAGCAGCACCCGCGGTTGCACCGCCAGCGCCCGGGCCAGGGCCACCCGCTGCCGCTGGCCACCGGAGAGCTGGGAGGGGTAGCGGTTGCCGAGGCCCTGCAGCTGCACCAGGTCCAGCAGTTCGTCGACGCGGCGACGGATCGCCTCCCGTTTCCAGCGGCGCAGCTCCAGGCCGAAGGCCACGTTCTGGCGCACCGTGCGGTGCTTGAACAGGGCGAAGTGTTGGAACACGAAGCCCACCTGGCGGTCCTGAACGGTGCGGCCGGTGGCTTCTTCACCCGTGATCCAGATGCGGCCGCTGTCGATCTCCTCAAGGCCGGCGATCAGGCGCAGCAGGGTGCTCTTGCCGGAACCGGATGGGCCCAGCAGGGCCACCAGGGAGCCGCTCTCCACATCAACGCTGACTTCATCCACGGCGTGGAAGTCACCGAAGCGCTTACTGACGTTGGCGACCCGGATGCCCATGGCGGCTGATCGTTTGATCCATTTTGACCAGACGTAGGGATGGGGTCAGCTCGGGCTGCTCCAGCTCCCTGATCCGTCTGCTCCGTTGGCGGCAAGCGCTAGCGGCATGCTATGGCCATAAACCCGGTGGATTACCGTTGTATTGACTCTGATCTGGTGGTACGTTCGGGTTACTCCGGTACGACCAGCGCAATGGCCGCTGTTCTCTCCCGCCTGCGGCGCTTGCCCAGGCTCCAGCTGCCCAGCTGGTCGTGGCGCATCACCTGGTTGTATCTCAGCCTGATGCTCTTTCTGCCGCTCGGCGGCATGTTGCTCAAGGCCTTCCACGTCGGGCCGGCGGACTTCTGGGAGATCGCCACATCCCCCGAGGCTGTGGCCACCTACAAGATCAGTTTCGGACTGGCCCTGATCGCCAGCCTGATCAATGGTCTGTTTGGCCTGGTGATTGCCTGGGCACTCATCCGTTGCCGCTTCCCTGGCCAGCGGCTGCTGGATTCGCTGATCGATCTGCCTTTTGCCCTCCCCACCGCCGTGGCGGGCCTGGCGCTCACGGCCGTTTACAGCGAAGAGGGCTGGCTGGGCCGGCCGATCCTGCAGTTGTTCGGCGTGAAGGTGGCCTTCACCTCCTTCGGGGTTGCCGTGGCGATGGTGTTCATCTCCCTTCCCTTCGTGGTGCGCACCGTGGAGCCGGTGCTCCGTTCCCTCGAGAAGGAGCAGGAGGAGGCGTCGTGGTGCCTCGGCGCGAGCCAGAGCCAGACCTTCTTCCGAGTGGTCCTGCCGCAACTGCTGCCGGCGATTCTCTCGGGCGTCGCCCAGGGTTACAGCCGCGCTGTGGGGGAGTACGGATCCGTGATCATGATCTCCAGCAACGTGCCCTTCCGCGATCTGATCACGCCCACGCTGATCGTGCAGAAGCTGGAGGAATACGACCTGCCGGCCGCCACGGTGATCGGCACCGTGATGCTGCTGTTCGCACTGGTGAGTCTGCTGGTGATCAACCTCCTGCAGGTCTGGGGTCAGCGCTACCAGGGCGCCGAGGCCACCTGATGCGCTCCGCTCTCCCGCTCAGCTCTCTGCCGCCGGTGTTGCCATGACTTTCGTCACCCCGCCACTCGAGGATGTTCAGCCGCCCGCCTGGGTCAAACCCACCTTCCGGGCACGCCTGAAAAGCCTGGGCCCCGCCCTGATCGTGCTGGTCTCGTGCCTCTACGTGGGCGTGATCATCCTGCTGCCGGCCATTGCCGTTGTGGTTCAGGCGTTCGCCAAGGGCCTGGCCCCGTTCCTGGAGAACTTCCAGTCGCCCGATCTGATGTCGGCCCTGCGCCTCACGCTGCTGGATGCGGCCATCGTGGTGCCAGCTAACTGCATCTTCGGCCTCGCGGCGGCCACTGCCATTGCCCGGCGCCAGTTCCCCGGCAAGGCCCTGCTGCTCAGCGTGATCGACCTGCCGTTCTCGATCTCGCCGGTGGTGGTGGGTCTAATGCTGGTGCTGCTCTACAGCCCCAACAACGGGCTGTTCGCCGGGCTGCTGAACGCCCTCGGCCTGAAGATCATCTTCTCCACCCCTGGCATCGTGCTGGCCACGATCATCGTGACCTTCCCGTTCATGGCTAGGGAGGTGATTCCGCTGCTCGAGGAGGAGGGCTGGGACCAGGAGGAAGCCGCCAAGACGCTCGGGGCCAATGACTGGCAGGTGTTCTGGAAGGTGACCCTCCCCTCGGTGCGCTGGGCGGCTCTCTACGGCCTGATCCTCACCGCCGCCAGGGCTCTCGGAGAATTCGGGGCTGTGTCGGTGGTGAGCGGCAACATCCGCGGCGAAACCCAGACCCTGCCGCTGTTTGTGGAGGACGCCTACAAGCAGTACAACACCGAGCTGGCCTTCGGTGCCGCCACCGTTCTGGGCGGCGTGGCAATCGTGTCGTTGCTGCTCAAGCTCCTGGTGGAGCGGCTGCTGGAGCACGACCGGACTGCGCAGGGCATCGGGCCCGAGGAGTGAGAGTTCTGCTATGGGGATGAATCACCCCTCAGGTCGACGGAGTCGCCGCCACCGCTTGGGGAATCCGCTGGAACATGTAGCCCATGCCCCGGGCGGTGAGGATCAGCTCGGGTTGTTCAGGGTCCTGCTCGAGCTTGGCGCGCAGCCGTGAGATGTGCACGTCCACCACGCGGCTGTCGGAGGAGCGCTCGGGCTTGTACCCCCACACGTGCTCAAGGATGTCGAGGCGGCTGATCGGTTCTCCCGAACGGCTGATCAGCAGCTCCAGCAGGTTGAACTCCATCCCCGTGAGCCGGATGCGCTCGTCGTTGCGGTAAGCCTGGCGCTTGTTCACATCCACGCGCAGATCACCGAGCACCAGCTGGGCGGCGCCGCGGCTGCCGCCCGCTGCCGCGCTCGCCTGGCCGAGGCGGGTGCGGCGCATCATGCAACGGATGCGGGCCTCCAGCTCCTTGGGGCTGAAGGGTTTGACCATGTAGTCATCAGCACCGAGCTGCAGGCCGGTGATCCGGTCCGACACCTCACTGAGGGCGGTGAGCAGGATAATCGGCACCTCCGATTGAGCCCGGATCCGCTCGATCACGGCGAAGCCGTCCAGCTCGGGCATCATCACGTCGAGCACCACAAGATCCGGCGCGAAGCCACGGAACAGCTCCAGAGCACGCTCACCGTTCTCGGCGGCCATCACCTCGTGCCCCTGCATGCGCAGACGGGTTTCCAGGATGCGGCGGATGCTGGCCTCATCGTCGGCCACCAAGATCCTGAGCGGGCTGGCTGCGGTCTCCGGGATCACGGCGGGCTTATGGCACAACCCCCTACTGCTAGCTCCAAACGGCTGCTGCGGACCACGGCGGGGGGATCTGACACATTAGTGCTGCAGTGTGCGGCGCCAGCCCTGGGCTCAGTTGCGCCGCGGCACCACCTGCATCCCCACCGGTGCCAGGGCGATCAGGGCCAGCTTGATGTGCTGCATCCCAAAGGGAATGCCGACGATCGTGATGAAACAAGCCAGCGCTGAGCTGAGGTGGCCGATCGCCAGCCACCAGCCCGCCACCAGAAACCACAACACATTGCCGAGCAGGCCGAGCGGGCCGGTGCCGAGGTCGCCACGGCCATGGAGCTCGCGCCTGCTGACGGCTTCCTGACCGAAGGGCCAGAAGGAGAAATTGCCGATCACGAAACAGGACCGCGCCCAGGGCAGGCCCACGATCGTGATCGCACAGATGATGCCGGCCAGCCACCAGCCCAGGCCCATCACAACGCCGCCCAACACGAACCAGAGCAGGTTCAGCAGAAAGCGGAGCATCGCAGCGACAGAACTGGACTGAGTGGGTTGCGGACGATCACTCCTCTTCGGCGCCGCCGGCGGGGATCAGCTTGATCTGCTTGCGACCGATCTTGATCTCGAACTCATCGCCCGGCTTGAGATCGAGCATGGCGGTGTAGGCCTTGCCCACCAGCAGATTGCCGTTGCCTTGCACTGTGGCCACATAGCTGAGCTTGCGGCCGCCTTTACCTTTGCCGGCTCCGTCGCTGCCAAGGCTCAGGCCTTTGGCTTCCAGCAGAGCCTCGTAGAAAGCGGTGAAGTTCAGGCGTTCGCTGCCGTCCTTCTTGGTGCTCACGTAGCCGCAGGCACGCACGAGATCGGACTTGGAGGCATCGCCGAGATCCTTGACTTTGGCGAGAAGATCGGAACCGGTGAGCATGGATGAAATGGTGATCTCCGGCCACCATAACGCTTGTTGATGCAGCGTCCAGTGCTGAACTGCGAGTTGCGTTGTTCATCAATCCGCCGCTCCTGCATGGCCTGCAGGCATCGCATGCGGGCTGAAGTCTTGCGCTGTGTGCCAGTTCCGCCGGCTTGCTTGCAAAGCCACCCAGCCCCGCCCAGCCTGAAGGAAGAAGGAGGTGAAACGATTCCACCGTGGCGCTGTGTCTTCTGCCGGAGCCTTTCAGGGCTGTTCCCGGCTCTGCCATGTCCCGCTCAGCCGTTCCACGCTCGGCTGCCCGTGGCTCAGCCGATGACCGTTCTGCTGGTGTGGATCCGTTCGGTCGGCTGGGGGAGGGCTGCGGCACTCCGATTCAGATTGTGGCGGTTGGGCTTCGCTATTTCGCGCAGCATTTTTCCGAGCCCGGCGCCCTGGGTGAGATGGTCCCATCCCTGGGGATTCCTAAGGATTGGTTGGATTTCAGCTTTGAACAGATCCGCGGCATGACACCCGCCGAGGCGCTGTTCGAGCATCGCCTCAACCGATTGTTCGCAGCGCTCAGCGCGCAGCCTCGCCAGGGTCTGCGCCGCGCGATTGTGGCGTGTGGCCTCAGCGCCAGCCGCAATGTGGTGGGGCAGTTTGAGCAGGCCTTCGGGATCGAGATGTCGCTGTTTCTGCTCACCTGCCGCCGTGCGGCCGAGGATCGTCAGCTCGGCCGGCGCCATCCCGAGCAGCCTGCGCTGATCCAGGGCCGCTGAACGCGGCCGAATCCTCCGATCGGCGGAAGACTACGGCCAGAGTGTGTGCCATCGCCGCCATGGATCGGGCCCCTGTTCGCAACGGTCGCGGCCGCTTGAGTCTGTGCACCGCCGCCCTTGTGGCCATGGTCAGCCTGCCGGCCATGGCGGCCGGGGCTGAACCCTGGAAGCCCTGCAGCTTCAACGACCGCACGATTCCCTGCCGCGACAGCCACAGCAGCGACGGCACGGTGCGGATCGTCTGGAAGGACGGCAAGACGATGACCTACCGGCTCATCCAGGAGGGCTTTCCCTTCTCAACCCTGCGCGATTCGCTCGGCGGGATCTGGCGACGCGAGGTGCTCGGCCAGGGGAATGCCGTGTTCACCAACACGGCCAATGGCAACCGCATTGCTGTGCCCCTGCGGCCGGGGGGCTGAGTGCCGGCAGGTGCGGGGAGCCGTATTCGCCGGCACGCCGTAGGAATGGCGATGGCGCACAGGATGGCATTGCGAGAGAGGCCATACGCCATGCGTGAGATCGAGTTCCGCTTGCAGCCAGGCGGACCGCCGGGTGCGGCGGCTCAGCTCCGCGCCAGTGCCGGGCCGCTACCGATCACGATCGAGGCCGCCAGCCTTGAGGAACTGCAGCATGAGGCCCGTGAAGCCCTGATCCAGCACTTCGGTCCGGCCCATGTGACGTACCGCGTGAGAATTCGCCGCGAGGCACCGCCGATTCAGCGGCTGCAGCGCAACAGCGCCGCCGTCGTACCAATCCCGAAGAAGCCCGGCAGATTTCGGGCAGGAGCAGTCCGCACTGTGGAGGCTGGAGGCACTGGACCGAGTGCTTGCCGCCATGCCGATCGTGATCCAGAGCCGAGGCCTGGGCGAGCCTGACTGGCGCAACGAAGTCTGGCGGCGCACCCACTTCAAGGCCTACACCGCGGCGATGACCAAGGCCCGGCTCACAGGGCGCTGCTATCGCCTGGTGGATCAGGACGGTGTGGTGCTTGAGGAAGTGAATTGCCGCAGCCGCAGCCTGATCGAGGGCATCTGAAGGCAGGCGACGCCACACGGACGGCCTGCCACCAGTGCCGCCCTGTTTCAGGCGGCCTCCACCTCTGGAGCCGAGCTGTGGCGGTGATCGGTTGCACCATGCAGCCCGGAGTCCAGGGGCTCCTCGCCGAGTGATTCCTCCACAAGCTGATTGAGCCAGTCGAACGCCTGGTGCCGGATCAGGCTCGCCAGCAGGGCAGGGCTGTCGGCAACCTCCGGCGCGAGGGACAGGTACTGGGATTTGAAGTCGTCGTAGCTAGAGAACGGGCCGGCTTGCGGATGGGCTTCCGGGTGCTGGTTCACTGCGGTTGAACGGGCTGACGCTTCAGATTGGGAGCGGTTCCCGGCGGCGGCAATGGAAATCAATCCAAATCAACGTTCCGCTTCGATGACAGTGAGCCCAATGGCCCTGGCGATGTTGGTTTGCTCACAGCTCGGCGGCTGGTTGTGGTCAGCCCTGGCCGAAGTGGCAACAGTGATGCATTGATTCCATCGGGAGGCTGCGGTGTTCATCACCGTCTCCGGCCAGAAGGGCGGAGTGGCCAAAACCTGCACCAGCTTGCATCTGGCTGCCATCTGGTCTGGGCGGAACCGTTCGGTCTGCGTTGTTGATGCCGATCGCAATCGCTCAGCCCTAGCCTATGCGGTTCGTGGTGAACTTTCCTTCGCGGTTGTGCCTGTGGAGGCTGCCGCCAAGGCAACGCGTGGCGCTGATGTTGTGGTCACCGACGGCCAGGCCAGCAGCGACGAGGAGGAACTGCGCCATCTGGCACTCGGCTCGGATCTGGTGCTGCTGCCCACCGCCCCGAAGGCCCGTGCGGTGGAATTGAGCGTGGAACTCGCGGCTCTGCTGCGGCGCGTGGGGGTGGCCCATGCGGCCCTGTTGGTGAAGGTGGATCTGCGCCAGCAGCGGGCAGCTCTGGAGGCGCGGCAGGCGCTGGAATCCTTCGGGCTGCCGGTGCTCGGCGCTGAGGTGCCGCTGCTGGCCGCCTTCGACAAGGCCGAGGCCCAGGGCGTCACCGTCGATCGCGCCACCGACGACCGCGGCCGGGCCGATCCGCGCCGCATGGCCGGCTGGTCCGCCTACTGCACCGTTGCCCAGGAGATCGAATGCCTGATTTCGAAGCCCTCATCCGTCGCCAGCAGGATCATCAGTCCACTGCCTCTGAGCGCCTGAGCCTGGTGCAGCCAACGCCTGTCAGCCAGGCGATGGGTGCGCCAATCGCCTGGCTGGCCTTCGCCGGCGGCCTGCTGGGTGCACTGCTGGGCAGCGCTGGCGTGCAGTGGGCGCTGGCGATGGGCTGGCTGCGGTTCTGAGCGACGCCAGGCCGTGCCTGCCGGACAGCAGGATGGTGGCACCACCCGGCCAGGCCCATGAAAGAGATCAGTCCGCTGGAGATGCTGGGGCGCATCGTCGCCCGCTTTGCCGCCGTGTCCGGCGTGATCGCCCTGCTGGTGTGGGTCACCTGGGTGATGCTGGACATCAGGAATCTGCAATCGGGCTTCACGCTGCCGTAGCCGGGATCAGGCGCTGCGGGCCGGGCTCCGTGACGGCGACGTCGGGAACGCATAGCCCTTCTCCTCGAACAGGGTCAGGCAGGCGTCGACAACGGCGCCATCGAAGCTGCTGTTGCGGCCGGTTCTGATCAACTCCAGGGCTGCCTTGAGGCCTTTGGCGAAGCGGTAGGGGCGGTCGGTGGTCATGGCTTCCACCGTGTCCGCCACCGCCAGGATCCTGGCTTCGGCAATGATGGCGTCGCCCTCCAGGCCGAGCAGGTAGCCGCTGCCATCGAGCCGCTCATGGTGTTGGCGCACGGCCTCGGCGACGGGCCACGGAAAGTCGATTGTGCGCAGCACCTCGTAGCCCACCTCCACATGGCTGCGGATCAGCGCCAGTTCCCACACCGAGAGAACGGAGGGTTTGCTGAGCAACTCAGCGGGGATGGCGATCTTGCCGATGTCGTGCACCAGCGCGCACACCCTCAGCCCTTCCAGGGCGGTGGCATCGAGCTGGAGCTCACGTCCGATGGCGACGCAGAGATCAGCCACCCGCTGGGTGTGGCCGGCCGTGTAGGGATCCCGCGCTTCCAGTACCGCCGTAAGGGCGTTAACGATGCCCCTCAGGCCCGTCGTCACCGCGCTTTCGTATGCCGCCTGCAGACTCTCGAGCCGCTTGCGCTCGGAGATGTCGCGGATGTTGCACTGGATCACCATGGTGTCGCCAACGGGATAGACGTTGCTGATGAATTCCACCGCGATCGCTTTGCCCTGCCTGGTGACCAGCGGCATGTCGTCGTAGTGGACGTAGCGCGTCTCCTGCAGATCCGCGAAGGCCTGCTTCGATTTCTGCTTGTCGACGAAGGCGCCGATTTCCCAGAGCTTCAGGCCGACAAGATCAGCGGCGGCGTACCCCAGCAGGTCGCAGAGATAGGGGTTCACCTCCACGATCGAGCCACTCACGGCATCGAGGATCAGAATCCCGTCCTGTGCCGATTCAAACAGTCGCCGGTAGCGCTGCTCAGATTCCACCAGCGCCCGTGTGGCGGCCTCCTGCTGCTCTGTCATCGCCGATTGCCCGGGCCGCCTTGCTCCCATGCTGAGGAGGGCGCAGCGTTAAGGAACTGCTGTGCAGCGGATCAACAGCGCTATGCAGACCGCTGGCGCCAGAGGCTGAGTTCCGATGCTGCTGGCAGCGCTTCCAGTGCTGATGCGCTGCACTCGGCCAGGGCACGAGCCAGTTCGGGGTGCTGACGCACCATCGCCGCATACGCCTCGCTGGAGCGGTAGATCAGCCGTAGGTTCTGATAGCGATCGGGCAGCTCCGCCTGCGGCCCTTGATCATCGTCCGCCGCCTTGCTCGCCATGGCCAGCTGCATCCGGCCATGGCCGGATCGAAGTGGCTTCACTCAAGGCCGGCCAACGCCAATGTGTTGCTGTTGTCAGCATGACCGGAAGGATCATTGGGCCCCATTCGCGAATGCTGACATCGCCAGCAGCGTGTGCTCCGGCAGACCTGCTTCACTGACCCCATGCTTCCGCCGGGTCGCCTGCCCTGGATTCTGACGCTGGCCTGCTGTTCGCTACGACACGAGTGATCGCGGCGTTTTCTTCGTGCAGGTGCCGGCTGGTCGCTGGCATCGATTCATGCAGCGGAACCCTGCAGGTGCCTGTCAGATGCTGCCGTGAGCTGATGGCTCGCTGAAGGGATCTGAGCCCACCTGGATCAACATGATCAAAGCAGGTTCCGAGCCAACAGCCCCGGATTGATGACCTTGTCGCCCGTCGATCCGTCGACAGTTCTGATCAGCACCGAACGAGATCTCGCCAGGACCCATCTCGACACGCACGCCATCCATCGTTGTCACAAATCAACGACCAACGATGGGCACAATCCACTGCGGTACAGGGTTTTCGTGCCACGCATAAGTCTGCCCAGGCATCAGGGTCAGAAACACTATGTTTCGCGTATCCTCACGCGGACCGGACTGCCAGACACTTGGAATTCCCTCGATGAAGCTGATCAGCTTGAAGTCGTCCAACCTCTTCTTTGTCTGATGGCTCACCCCGTGCTGATCACGCCAGACATGCCAAACGTGAAATCCCGGCTGCATTGCGGCGGTGGCGGCCATGCTGCGGTGCAGAAACTGTTCCAGCTCTAGCAGGCCCGAGTCCAACGGCTGACATTCGTGCGGCCTTTGCGATGTCGCTCTCCCAGAGCGCGATCGCCGGGTGTCACGTCACCTTTCCATCACTGCCCCACCGGCTCCAGCTGGCAGCGGATGCCCAGGCGGAGCAGTTCCCGCACAAGCTGCTCGCCGCTATCCCTGTCGAGCGGCGGGGTGAGATGCTCCCCGCCATCGAGCAGATGGGCCGTGGACCCCGGTGCCATGCCGAGGTGTCGAGCCAGGGACTGTTGCGCATCGAAGCGGTAGGCCTTTGGGGGATCCCCCTGCAGGCGCACGCACCAAGCGGGGGGGATTTCCTGACCGTTCTCGATGCTGCGCAGATCAGCGAGGGTACCCAGCACAGCGAGTCGGTCCCCCGCGGCCAGCACCAGATCGCCGGAGGGGAAGATCAGGGGTTTGTCCTGGTTGGTCCGTTTCAGCTGTACAGCCGTGACGTTGTAACCGTTTTCGATGCGAGCGATGCTCCGGCCGCAGAGGGTGTCCCCAGCGAGGAGCCAATAGCGGACGAGCAGCAGATTGGCTCCTTCGATCCGGCACACCTCCTCGACCCGTTCCCCGAAGGCGGTGGCCACCATCGCATCGGCCACCAGATCCATCGTGGAGATCACAGCCACGCCTCCGAGCAGGTCACCCAGCTGCTCGGCCGCCTCCACCGCATGGGCCAGCACCGCCAGACGCGCTCCCGGCCAGCGGCGATGCAGCTCCAGGGCCCCCTGAAGATTGGCCAGCAGATCGGGTGAGAGCAGGCCGATCCCTTCAACTCGGCAGGGCGCCAGGGCCGTGAGTGCCGCCTCCAGCTGCCGGTAGACCAAGTTCCACCTGGCGGGACGGGGCTGATCGCTGCGGCTGTCGACCCGCACCACACCGAGGCGTCGACTCTCCAGCGAGGCCGCCAGCTGGAGGGCGAGGTCACCACCCTCCACCAGCAGGATGCGGCGGCTGCCTCGCCCCAGCCGTCCGGGGCGGGCAAGTCCGAAGTTCTCCCGCAGCAGCCACTCGAGGATGAAGGCCACCAGCGCGGAGGTGAGCATGGTGCCCACCAGCGAATAGAACAGGCTCCCCCCGATCAGCCAGGGATCCAGCCCAGCGCCGGCGGCGGTCTGCGACAGCACCACATTGACCGGATCCACGTACTCACCCTTGAGCAGAGCGAGGGTGACGAACAGCCCCTGGCTCCAGCCTCCCTGCTTGGAAAAGAGAACGATTCCCACCATCAGCAGGCCGATCAGACCCAGGGAGATCCCCCGGGTGAGCCCACTGCGCTGCTGCAGCCAGCGCAGGGCGTTGATGAAGGTCTTAGACGACTCCGCAAAATGCCCTGCCGTGCGAGCCTCCCCCGTCGCGGCGTCGGTGCGGCCCGGTTGCAGGCCCATCGGGGTCACCAACAGTTGGCTTTGCCCTTCCAGGACAGAGGCCCCCGCCAGCCGCAGGGGCCTCTGCAGGCGGCGGTCCTCGCAGAGCCCCTCCAGTACAACGAATGTCTGACCGTCCAGCTGGAAGCAGGCGCGCTGGTTGCCCGGCCGCAGGGCCTCGGCGATGGCACCGGCCGTGAGCGACAACGGATCCACCACGGCGATGCCCGGCAGGCGCTCCTCCAGCAGGGCGCCGAGGCTGGCCTGACGGCTGGTGGAGCGCACCACGATCTCGGCAGTGGGATTGAGCAGGCGCACCTGGAGGGCTGCCTCAAAGTTCACCGTGCTGTCCGATCCGAGCAGGAGCACCGCCCGGGCCTGCTGCGCACCGGCCCGCCGCAGCACCTGGGCCAGGCGCATGTCTCCGAGCACAACGGCAGAACCGAGGCGCTCCTCCAGGCGGGGGTCGATCCAGACCGGACTGCCGCGATCAAGGCAGAGCAGCGGGACGTCGAAGGGGAGCAGCCGCAGCAGGCACGCCTGACCGAGGGATCCCAACCCGCAGACCAGCACCGGGGCCTCAGGACAGCGGGGCCCGACCTTGGTGCGCGGAGCGGAGGGGACGGGGTGCGCTATGGCAACCAGTTCAAGCAGACCCTATATACAGACTGTAATCGCGGTCAGGGTCAGAACGGTTTGGCCGTGCCATCAGCGCCTGTGCCTCGGGCGCGACGCTTTGCCTGCCAACCCATGCGTGGAATGCAGCAGCGCGGGGGGCACCACCCGCTGTGATCTGACTGACGCAGCGTCTGTGTGGACCACCTCGCTGGACCCACAGAGCCGATCAGCGCCAAGCAAGGTGGTGCGAGGAACATCTCCTGGTCCGAGCCTCCTGCGAAGGCCGTTGCCCTGAAACCACAACTGTCGCCATGACCCCGCCGCTGATCTTCGTGGTGGCACCGGCCGCGCAGCTGCCAGAAGCCCCCGCATCTCTGGAGGATCTGCAGGTGGCGCAGGCCTCAGGTCCCTCCAACGGTTTCGCCCTGCGGATCTTCAATCGGGGCGCCGAGCATCCCGACCTGGGCGGGCTTCCCCTCGATGGCCGCCTCACCGGCGAGCAACGCCGCAGCAGCGATGGCACCCAGTTGCTGTGCGATGCCCTGGTCGTGCGGATCGAGCCACAGCGTCACTGGCTCGGGGTCTACCAGAGCGATCCGGAGGAGCCGAAAGGCTTGAAGTGCCTGGATCGCGTGGCATTGAGCGAGCTGAGCAATGCCACCTGCTGGTTCTATCCCACCAACGACGGCATGTATCTGAGCTGGGAGCGTGGCCTTCGCCTCAGCCTGCAGCCGGGTTCGATCGCTGATTGTCCTGAAGAACTGGCTGCGGCGTCTTACGAGCGAAGCGCGCTCTGCGTGCTGTGGAGCCTGCTGGGCGACGATGCCAGTCTCACCTGTGTGGGTCTCACGTATGGCGGCCAACGCCTCGACTGGCCGCTGCGATCGCTCAGCCCCGAGCCGATGGCCACCTGGGAACGCTTGCGGGTCGACAGTCAGGACGACCAAAGCCTTGTGGTTGAGGATTGTCTGACCTTGTTTGCTGCTTCTTCGACGGAGCCTTGAGGCGTCGGGGACCTTTTGCGGAACCATACGGCCAGACTTGACGGAGAAAGCCTGGCCACAAGAAAGAAAAGTCAGCCTTGGTAGAAAAAGCCGCCACCAGGGATCGGCTGATGCACCACCGAGCAGCGGGTGGCAACCCTCCACAGCGCCTGATGGATGGGGGTGGAGTCGTAACGCACCAGCTGCGGGAACTGTTGCCTCAGCAAGGCCGTACCGCGCCAGGCGTTGTAGTGGGGGATGCAAGGGTTGATGTGGTGGCACACATGGGTGGCCCCAATGCCGTGGTGGAGAAAATTGAGCACCGGGCCATAGGGACGATCCACCGTCTGCAGGGCACCTTTGGCCCAGGTCCAGTCGCTGCTCTCGAAGTGGGGAATGTCGAGATCGGTGTGGTGTAGCCAGGTGTACCCCACCAGCCAGGCGTTGATCACCAGGTAGGGCAGGCCATACACGCACAGCACCCGCGCGGGCGACCACTGCACGGCGGCCAGCCCCAGGAGCATCAGCATCGCCAACACCCCGAGCGTGGAGCGCAGCATTGATCCGCGGAAGGAATCGGGGAACAGGGGCCGGCGACCCTTGCGGAACGGTGCCCCATTCCAGAAGTGGGAGGTCGGCGCTCCGTAGTCCGATCCACCCGTCACACCGAAGAGCAGATAGACCGGCCAGCCGAGCAACAGATGGATCACCAGCGCCCGGCAGCCGGAGAGGACGCTTCCCTGTTGCTGGTTCATCGCGAGAATCAGCCGGCCCGTCCCTGATTCCGCCCGTGGCGGCACATGGGTTTCGCCTCCCTCAAGGTGGTTGCAGTGGGCGTGGTGCACCGTATGGCTGCGCTGCCAGCTGAAGTAAGGCACCAGCAGCAGGCTGTGAAGCCCAAACCCCACCACTGCCTCGACCCGACGGTTGGGATGAAAGGCGTGATGGCCGCATTCATGGGCGATGACCCAGCAGCCCATCGCCACGGTGCCGGTGATCAGCCCGTAGAGCAGCCAGAGGGGGGCCGCGCCAGGCACCAAGGGGATACGGATGCCGAGCCCGTAGGCCAGTAACGAGAGGGCAAGGGAGCAGCCCAGGCTGGTCCAGGCCTTGCGGGGGTTGAGCTCAACCAGTTCGGGTGGCAGAGCGGCCAGCAGTTCGGCCTTGCTCGGATGGGAGCTCGAAAGGGTGGTCGGGGAAACGGCGCTACACGGCAGATCTGCAGCACGTTAAGCATCGGTGGACTGCCACCGATGCCGACCCAACCCACGCTCCAACGCGTGCGCCACTGCCTTCACCGGTCGGGGTGGCTGCAGCAGGGCTGCACAGCCAGGATCAGGTTCTCGACCGGACCATTGCAGTGGGCATCACGATCGAGCAGCGGCTGCGCCGCAACACCATCACGCTCGGCTCGGATCCCGCCGTCGAACTGGTGGATCTCAACATCGACTGGCAGGCGAACCCTCCCCTCATCCGCGCCCGCGTTCGGGTCACCAATCCTCAGTTGCCCACCCAAGCGCAGGTGGCGGCCCCGCTTTAGCTCTGGGAGCGACCGCCGGCCGGCCCAGCGGATCAGGTCACCCCAAGGCCCAGATCCTCCACCCAGGGCTAAAAGTCCCGCTTGCAGAACAGAAACTGCAGCTCGGTAGTTTCGTGATCCAGGCGCTGGGTCTCCAGATCACCTTCCCAGGGCAGGCGCCCACAGAAGGCGCGAATCCCGGCCTGCTGCTGCAGGTTGACCAGGGTGCACCAGAACCCCATCCCAACTAGCAGCACCCGCTACTGCGCGTTCAGATCTCAAACACCCGCAACAGGTGGGTGATGGGATTGGTGGCATCCTCGCCACGAACCACCCAGAATTCCGTACTGCCGCTCCTGAGCAGGGCACGGAAGTCGTCTGCCTCGATCAGGATTCCGCTCTCTACCGCCAGGTTGACCATCTCCGCGGGTGTGGTGGCGGCATAGAAGATCCGCTCGAACTCAGGGTCACCATCAACCTGGTGGCAGAAGTGATCCAGCGCATCCAGCAGCGGTTGCGAGGAGGAAGCCACGCTGGGAGTCCGAAGAGCCCCAGGACGCTATCAAGGCATCAGCAAGCACAGCACAGAAGTTCATGAACATTGGCTCTGGTTCTAGATCAAGACGGCTCAACTCGATCAACGATCAACCATCAATTGAATCCTGCGGTAACTCGTTGCGCAGTGCGAGGCACTGGATGTCACAGCTCAAGAGGTGATGGTCCTGCAGAACACCCTGGCAGCCACCAGCAAGGGCCTGAACAAGCTGGTGCCGCCTATGGCGCTGATGAACCGGTGCGCACAGCCCAGAGGCGGTATTGTCCACATCAATGAGCACATGGTTGGGATGCCATCGGAGCTTCTGCAGGCCCCAGTGGCGCCTCAGCCCAATCAGCCTGCTCGACCCTGGGGGCGGATGCCGGCTCGCGAAATGCGCGAGCAGCTCAAGGAAGTGGGGGCTCTGCTGAGCCTGATCCTGGTGCGAATGCAGATGGTGAACTATGTGGATGCATTCGACTCGTCAAAATTAGACAAAGCCCAAGCCATTAAGATCGCGATTAAAAGCGCGGCAGTGCAGCATAAGTGGACAAACCTCTACGTGCATTCGGCCATTATCGCGCTGCTCGTGCTGTGCGTTCTCCTGAGGCGTCGCATTCCTCGGCGATGGCTTGATGTCTTCGTTGGTGCATACATCGGCTTCAACCTGATCTTTCACTTCGCCAAGATCAATCTGCTTCTGCTAACGCCTCCAGCGGCGCCCTCGATGCTGCTTGGGCAGATCTTCACCTACCTTGTTTTCTTCGTGATTGCATGGGGCTGGATCTTCTGGCGTTTCGACTGGGTCGGCAAGGAAAAGCCGGGAACAGTGGTGGAAATCCGCGATCAAGGCGAATTCCTGAGCACGTTCGACTACTACCACGCTTCGCTCATGGCTCTCGTGCGCAGGGGAAGTCTCGAATTTTCCGGTCTCAATCGAATTGGCAAGATTCTTGTGGCTATTCACACTTTCATGGTTCTCGATCTTATCGCTGTAGCGTTAGGAAGATTCTATCAACTGGTCACGCGAATGGCCTGAGCTGCTCATTTTTGGCTCTGCGCCTTCGCGTCACTGCGGTACGTATCTCGATCCATATCTTGATCGCGGCCAGGCCATCACCACCTCGATGGGTGCTGCTGTGGTCGTGGTGACAGGCCTCAAGTTGGAACGTCAGAAGCATGGGGCCGTCCATCCGGGCCGAGGGTCACCGGGAGGTGGCCGGTCTTCACCCAGATCGTGCAGCCGGGTTCACTCCAGGGCCTGTGAATGCTTCCGGGTGGGTTGCGCAGCCAGCTGCCGGCGGGGTAACTGCCGTGCTCGTCCTGAAACACACCAGCGAGCACCAGGATCTCCTCGCCGCTGGGATGGCTGTGCGCTTGGAAGTGAGTTCCTGGTGCCCAGCGCACCAGTGCCACGTGTTCGCTGCCAAAGCCATGCAGCGGCATCACCTCCAGCCCATCCACCAGACCCGGCAACCACGGGGCGGAGTGGGTGTCAATCACCAGGCGCGACTTGTCGCCGGGGTGCATCTGCTGCAGTTTCACCAGGATCGTGCAGCCCATTTCGCTGTAGGGGGCATGCGCGGATCCAACCGGGTTGCGGAGATAGGTGCCGGCTGGATAGTCGCCGACTTCGTCGGAGAAGGTTCCCTCCAGCACCAGGATCTCCTCGCCGCCGCCATGGCTGTGGAGCTCGAAGGCACTTCCCGCTGCATAGCGAACGATGGAGGTGGCGCGTGCCACCTCTGCACCGCAGCGATCCAGCATCCTGCGCTCGACGCCCGCCATCGGCGATGGACTCCAGGCCAGCGTGTGGGTATCGACCACTGCGCGCTGAAGTAGGTCGGCGTGGAGCTGCATGGCCAGGATCACTCCTCCTCGCCGCCCACAGGAATCAGCTGGATCTGCTTGCGGCCGAGCTTGATCTCGAACTCATCGCCAGGCTTGAGCTCGAGCATGGCGGTGTAGGCCTTGCCCACCATCAGGTTGCCGTTGAACTGAACCTTGGTGGTGTAGCTGAGCTTGCGGCCGCCTTTGCCACGGCCTTTGCCGCCACCATCGGCTCCGAGACTGACGCCCTTGGCCTCCAGCAGTGCCTCGTAGAACGCGGTGAAGTTCAGGCGCTCGGCGCCATCCTTCCTGCTGCTCACATAGCCGCAGCTGCGTACCAGATCAGATTTGGAGACATCGCCCAGCTCTTTGACCTTGGCGAGTAGATCAGAACCTGTGAGCATGGGATTCACCTGTAACAACCTCACCATAGATCGCTGGGTGGGTGGATCCAGTTGCACAGGAAAAAAGGGCCTACATGGCCCTCTCTGCCAGCGGAGTGTCGTGCTCCGCATGATGCTGTTGCCGCGGATCAAGCTGGTGTTGATCAGCTCCGGATCTACCGCATCTGCCTCTACGGCTGACGTTCCGCATCGCCGGCTGCCCATGGTTGGATAAGGCGAGGGGGGCGACAGCTGATCTGAACACGATCACGGCGTTGCCAGGGTTGCTCGATCCCCCAATGCAAGGCACTGCGGTGCCTTCAACGGAATCGCTGGCAGCCCGGGCTGGCGGGCACAGCAAGACAGCGATTCATGTGATCAGCCTGTCTGGCGATGGGCACGAGGCTGGCGGCAATCACCACCAGTGCCACGGTGCTCACTGCGGCGAGAACGGGATAGGCGTGAGCCCGAACCATCTTTCGGGTCGTGAGCTGTTGGTTGCTGTGATCACTCATCGGTTGCGCTCACCTTCTCCCAGGATGCCTTGCGATGCCGGCGTTGCAACAGGCATTCCTCGTGCTGGGGCCAAGCATTACGGCCGGCGATCAGGCCGCCGCGGGGCGCCGCTGCTGGCTCACGTAGAGCGCTGCACCACCAGCCGCCAGTCCCAGGCCAGCGCTGACTGCCAGGAACACCAGCGTCTGCAGCAGCAGCAGGAACAGGCCCAGCGCTGAGAAGGCGGTGATGCGGATCTTGGCCTTGATCAGCATGGTGAGCAGCAGCAGCACGGTGGCCTTGAGGGCCAGCACCTTGGCGGTGCTGAACGGACAGAACGGGTTCAGGAGCACAGCGAGACTATGACGTGCCCCCATGCTGGCGGGCTGAACGCGACGCAGTGGGTTCTTCAGGGTCGTGGCGGTTGCAGGCCACCAAACCGGGGACTCTCAAAGGGTCCTCAACTGGTCTTCACCATGGCCCTTGATCTCTACGCCCTGATCATCCACGGCACCGAGCTTCCATCCATGACTCACCACACCTGTCGCATCAGCTTCATGGCCTTGGTTGCCAAGGCCGGCTCCACGAGATCCAGCGTGCGGTAGTTGCGGGCTGTGCCGGGCACCGGTGCCACGTAATACCCTTGCAGGCTGCCGTCTGCCTGCTCCGTCATGATGGCCAGGCGTTTCTCAGCTCCAAGCCAGAGCAGTTCGCTGATGGTGCATGGAGCCCCATCAAGCACAACCTGATGAACCAAAACTGCAGCAGTTCTGATCATCTCTGGTTTAACAGCTAGGTTCTGCGATTGGCTGTGAGATCTGCAGAAAGAGACGATGGCCACATGAGCAAGGCGGCTACTCCCGTCATAGGCAACGCCTCCCTCATCAAAGGGTCAAGGAGCAGTTCTGCCTCACTTGGTTCAGTGTGGACACAGCGGTGACGACACACTCCCGTTGTTGGATCTCATGTTTACGGCGAAGCTGCACAGCAACATCGCCGCCCCATCCTAGCTGTTCTGTCTCAGCAGGTTGTTCAGCTGACAAGGGGGTGTGAGGCCGCTACGGGTTGAGGTGCGACCCAGCAACCCCGACCTCACGCCTCCATGCATAGCCACCCCAATGCCCG
>JAIYAQ010000017.1 GCA_027488975.1 Cyanobium sp. E1_MAG_00006 | reverse complement strand
TCGGCGGCCAGCTCAGAGAGGCTGCGGCCTTCCTCCAGATACTGGATCACCAGCCGGAGGCGCCCGCGCTGTGTCAGGCGGGCATTGGGGTGGCTATGCATGGAGGCGTGAGGTCGGGGTTGCTGGGTCGCACCTCAACCCGTAGCGGCCTCACACCCCCTTGTCAGCTGAACAACCTGCTGAGACAGAACATCTAGAACGCGCAGCAGTACATCAATCAGCCCCCCTGCGCGTGGAGATCAGTCGAGCTGCCAAAGCTTGGTTCATGGCCATGCCCCTGGCCCTGATCGCGGCTTGCGATTCCCTGCCGGCTCGCATGCCACGGGATCCTCCGGCCAGCGACTTCAACACCAGCACCTCCCACTGGCGCGGCTATTCCTCCACTGGCGCCTACGGCCTCGTGCGCCAGGTGGCCACCGGCACGAACCGATTCACCTTCGAGGAAACCTGGTTCCGCGGCAAGGGCCCCCGCATGCTGACAACGATCGGTCAGGGCACCTTCGAGCCCAGCACCAGCATCAACATCTACGACTACAGCCAGCCCAAGGGTGTGGTGGTGGTCCGCACCCGTGAGGGCAAGGACACGCTGCAGACCGTGGATACGGTGATCGCCACCACGATTCCGCTGTTCAAGGTGGGCGAGACGATCACCTACACGTTGCGGCCCTGATCGCCGCGGGGCAGCAGCAGAGCCGTGGCGCTGCCGCCGCTGATTACGCCGATCACCAGGGCCACCCCCACCAGAAAGCCTGTGGGCAGCACGGCCGTGCGCCCGAAGCCCAGGTTGAGGCTGGTGCGCTGATTGAGGTTCTGAGCCCCGAGGCAGAGCAGAAGCAGCAGCAGAACACCGCCGCCGAGGCTGGCCAGCAGCAGGCGCAGGCGCAGCAGCATCAGCTCGGCTCCTCAGCGGTGTGGACCAGAGCGTAGAGCTCCCGGCGGGGGATGCCGCTTTGCTGGGCCAGCTGGCGGGCGGCATCGCTGCGGCTGAGCCCGCCGGCGATCAGCGCCTCCAGGGCGGCGCGCAGGCTGTCCTGGCTGGGGGCGGCGTCGCTGCCCCCGGGCCCCATCCCTGTCGGCGCCCCGCCGATCACCAGGGTGAACTCCCCCTGGGGCGCCTGGCTGCGGAAGTGCGCGAGGGCGGCGGTCAGCGTGGGCCCCACCTGCTGTTCGTGGCGTTTGGTGAGCTCGCGGGTCACAGCCACGGGGCGATCGCCCAGCTCGCTGAGCAGGTCGTCCAGCAGGGCCAGCAGCCGGTGTGGTGCCTCGAACAGCACCAGGGTGCGGGGTTCGCCCGCCAGTTCCTGCAGCCGTGCCCGCCGCTGGTTGGCCTTGGGCGGCAGGAAGCCCTCGAAGCAGAAGCGCCCGGTGGGCAGGCCGCTGCTCACCAGGGCGGTGGTCACCGCCGAGGGGCCGGGGATGCAGATCACCGTGCGCCCATCAGCCCGGGCTGCCGCCACCAGGGCTTCACCGGGGTCGGAGATGCCGGGGAGGCCGGCGTCGCTGATCACGGCGATCGCCTCGCCGGCGGCCAGGGCCTGCAGCAGTTCGGGGATGCGGGCCGCCTGGTTGTGCTCGTGGAAGCTCAGCAGCCTGGGCCCCTGCTCGCGGCTGCGCAGGCCGAGGTTGTGCAGCAGCAGGCCGCTGCGGCGCGTGTCCTCGCAGGCGATGCGATCCACATGGGCCAGCACATGGCGCGCGCGGGGCGAGAGATCGCCGATGTTGCCGATGGGCGTGCCCACCAGATAGAGCACGCCTGCGGCCGGTTCGGCGCCCTGCATCACAATGCCCGTTTGCCCGTTCCATGATGCCCGCCGCCTGCCTGCCCGCCGGCATCGAGGAGCAGCACCTGCTGGCGGAACTGCGGCGACTGAGCTGGGGTGCGGCCGACATCCTGCTGGCCTACGGCCGCGGCGAGCAGCCCCCCTACGGCTTCCCGGCGGCCCTGAGCGTGGAGGATGGCGGCGAGGGTCCGGTGAGCGCGGCCGATCTGGCGGTGAACCAGTGGCTGCTGGAGGGCCTGGCGGCCGCTTTCCCGAATGCCCCCTGGACCCTGCTCAGCGAGGAGACCGCCAAGGAGCAGCTCACCCCCGGCCAGCCCCTGGCGGCCGAATGGCTGTGGATCCTCGATCCACTCGATGGCACCAAAGATTTCCTGCAGGGCACGGGCGAGTACGCGGTGCATCTGGCTCTGGCTCGCCATGGCGAGCCGGTGCTGGGGGTGGTGCTGCTGCCGGAGTTGGAGGAGCTGTGGTTCGGCCTGCTGGCGGATGGAGCAGGCGCTGCTGGCGCTGCGGGGCGCGCCTGGTGCGAAAACCGATCCGGAGACCGCCGGCCTGCCTCGCTCAGCCCCCGCCGTGAACTGGGCGAGCTGGTGCTGGTGGCCAGCCGCAACCACCGCGACCAGCGCCTTGAGCAGCTGCTGGCGGCCCTGGCCCTGGGCGACACCAGGGCGATCGGCAGCGTTGGCGGCAAGGTGGCCACGATCCTGCGCGGCGAGACGGACCTCTACATCTCGCTCTCGGGCAAGAGCGCCCCGAAGGACTGGGACATGGCCGCTCCCGAAGCGGTGCTGCGCGCCGCCGGTGGCGCCTTCAGCCACGCCGATGGCCGCGCCCTCCGCTACAACGACGGCGACATCCGCCAGGCGGGCTGCCTGATCGCCAGCCATGGCGCCAGTCACCGCGAGCTGTGTGAGCGGGCCGCGGCGGCGATGGCCACGATCGATCCGGGCTTCCAGGTGTAAAGGGCCTTACAGGCTGGCGATGGCCTGTTCGAGTTTGTGGATGCGCTCTTCGCGGCTGCCCCACAGTTCGATCACAGGCGGGAACTGTGGGCTGCTGCTGAGGCCGTAGCGGCCGTCGCGGTAGATCTGCTTGAAGATCCGATCCATCGCGTCGCGATAGGCGTGGTCGATCGGGCGGATTCCGTCGTCCTCCAGGTGCACCGGAGCCTCGTCGGTTTTGGGAATGAACACCAGCAGATCGAGGCAGGCGAGGCATTCGCGGGTGGGCTCCAGCATCGAGTCCACAAAGGCGTCGTCGATGTCTGAGCGGCCGCAATCGGCTGCGAACTGGGAATAAGCGATGAAATCAATCGGGCAACGATCAAAGATCACCGGTTGTTCGCGTTGGCTATGCCGATAACAACGGCCGATGTTGTAGTACAGCATCAGGCCGTTGTGATGGCGTGTGGCGGCTTCACGAAATTGAATCTCGTAGGGGCCATGCAGTCCCAGCACGCGGTAGGGCTCGTCTTCGAGCAGGGTGTTGGGATGGGCGTGGACCCAGTCCTGCACCAGCGTGCTCTTGCCCATGGAATGGGCTCCTGTGATCGCAAGATTCATGCCGGCGCCTGCGGGGCCTAGATCCTGAGCACAAACTAAAAAAGCCGACCCCTAGGGGCCGGCTTTGCGGAATACCTTCAGCCTTGCTGCGGTTGAGCTTGGCTCAGGCGCCCACGGGCTCCTCGGCCTGGGGCACACCGCGCAGGGTGAGGTTGATGCGGCCGCGGTTGTCGATCTCGCGTACGCGCACGGTCACGTGGTCGCCCACCTTGACTACATCCTCCACCTTCTCCACGCGAGCTTCCGAGAGCTGGGAGATGTGGATCATCCCCTCCTTGCCGGGCAGGATCTCCACGAACGCACCGATCGGAATCACGCGGGTCACGGCACCGCTGAACACCTCACCTTCGGACACACGGCGGGTGAGCCCTTCGATGATGCGCTGGGCCTCTTCGGCGGCGGCGCCGTCGTGGCTGGCGATCGTGACGATGCCGCCATCCTCGATGTCGATCTTGGTGTTGGTGCGCTCGGTGATGCCTTTGATCGTGCGGCCGCCGGGGCCGATCACGGTGCCGATCAGTTCGGGGTCGATGCGGAAGCTCAGCAGGCGCGGAGCGTGGGGGCTCAGCACATCACGGGGCTTGTCGATCGCCTCGAGCATCTTCTCGAGGATGTGCAGACGGGCGGGACGGGCCTGGTTGATCGCCTCGGCCACGGTTTTCACCTCGAGGCCGGTGATCTTCATGTCCATCTGCAGGGCGGTGATGCCCTTCTCGGTGCCGGCCACCTTGAAGTCCATGTCGCCGAGGAAGTCCTCGATGCCTTGGATGTCGGTGAGGATCCGCACCTCCTCGCCCTCCTTGATCAGGCCCATGGCGGCGCCGCTCACGGGGGCCTTGAGGGGCACGCCCGCGTCCATCAGCGCGATGGTGCTGCCACACACCGAGCCCATCGAGGTGGAGCCGTTGGAGCTGAGGCACTCCGACACCACGCGCAGCACGTAGGGGAAGGATTCCTTGCTGGGCAGCACGGGCACGAGGGCACGCTCGGCCAGGGCGCCGTGGCCGATTTCGCGGCGGCCGGGGCTGCGCATCGGCTTGGTCTCGCCGGTGGAGTAGGGCGGGAAGTTGTAGTGGTGCAGGTAGGTCTTCTCGGTGGACGGGTTGAGGTCGTCCATCTCCTGGGCATCGCTCGGGGTGCCGAGGGTGGCGCAGGAGAGCACCTGGGTCAGGCCGCGCTGGAACAGGCCGGAGCCATGCACACGCTTGGGCAGCACACCGGCTGCGGCGCTGATGGTGCGCACTTCATCGAGGTTGCGGCCGTCGACCCGCTTGCCCTCCTTGATGATCTGCTCGCGCATCAGCTTCTTGGTGAGCGCCTTGTAGCTGTTGCCCAGCAGCTTGCCGCTGCTGGCCACCGCCACCTTGACGGCATCGTCGTCCTTGAGGGTGCCGATCTTTTCGGCCACCTCGGCCTTGATCGCATCGAGCTTCTCGTCGCGCTCGATCTTGGTCTGGCTGAACTGCTTGAGCACCTCACCAATGCCCTTGGCGCATTCCTTCTCGAGGAACTTGGGCAGGGTGTCGTCGTTCGCCTTGGCTTCGGGGAACACCTGCTCGATGCCGAGTTCCTTGAGCAGGGCCTGCTGGGCCTTGATCAGTTCGCAAACCGCTTCGTAGCCGAAGTCGATCGCTTCGATCACATCCTGCTCGGGCAGCTGGTTGGCGCCGGCTTCCACCATGATCACGCCGGCGGGGGTGCCGGCCACCACCAGATCAAGGTCGGAGCGTTCGATCTCGCGGTAGCTGGGGTTGAGCACGAAGTCGTCGCCCAGCAGGCCCACGCGCACGGCCGCCATCGGCCCGTGGAAGGGAATCTTGGCCAGCAGGGTGGCCAAGGAGGCGCCGGTGACGGCGAGCACATCGGGCGGCACCCGCTCATCGAGCGAGAGGCAGGTGGCGACGATCTGCAGGTCGTCGCGCATCCAGCCGGGGAACAGCGGCCGCATCGGCCGATCGATCAGGCGCGCGATCAGGGTGGCCCGCTCGGGGGGGCGGCTCTCGCGCCGCATGAAGCTGCCGGGAATGCGACCGGCGGCATAGAGCCGCTCTTCGTAATCGCAGATCAGGGGCAGGAAATCGATGCCTTCACGACCGCCGGAGCGGGTGGCGGTGACCAGAACAGCGGTATCTCCGCACTCAACCATCACCGAGCCCCCGGCCTGGGGGGCGAACCGACCGGTGGTCAGCCGGATCTCCCGACCATCGAAGGAGATCGACTGCGTGTGACCTTGCACTTGGGCTTATGTCCTTTTGTTGTCAAGAGGATTCTCGCATCCCGACATCAGGCGCTGCAGAGCTTCGCCCAAAGTCTTCGGAAACCGCAGGGTTCAAGTGGCAGTCAGCCGTTCGGCGCGACCAGAGTGCGTGGGGGTTGGGGCGACCAGGAGGCGCAGGGTTGGCTGCGGTCCTCGGGATACGGATGGCGATGCGGTCGACGGGCCGGGTGCGCGGCACGGGTACAGGCCAATCGCATCATCGCCCTGTCTCTGGAGGAGCGCATGGCCTGCCGAGCGCTTCGCGGTGGGTTTGGTTGCAACCGAGCGCCCCAGCTTGGGCGGTGCCTGGACTGCTGCTGATGGAACTCTGGCTCGTGAGGGCGCGGTTGGATCCGGAACTGCGAATGGATTTAGTTGCTCATGAATGGAGAGCCGACCGATACGGTGAGTGTTTTGGGTAGGCTGCTGGTGCTGTTGGGTACGGCGAAGCTGAAGCTCATCGTGGCGGAAGTGCAATCGGTCGTGACGGTTGGAGCAAAACCTGCTGATGTGTTGGTTAGGTTGTCCATCAGCACCACGTCGGCGACATTAGGTCCTGTGCCCAGGGAGCCGGTTGAGTTGATGGGCGGACCGGTGCGCCGCAGTTCTGTGCCGTTGCGCGTGTACGAGATAACCCTGTAGGTCACGCTCCCGTTGGCAGCGGTGATGGGGATTAACAGGAAGAGGGTCGTGCCACTTGTCGTGGTGCAGGGTGTGGCAGAGGCGGGTGTGCAGGGTGTTGAAGGGAGTGTGGCTGTGGTGCTTGGGCTGGCACTCACCTGGACGAGACAGGCTTCATTGATCTCGGTTTTGATGAATCTGGAAATCCTGCCAAAGTCCTGCTCAGCCTGACCCAGCCAGAGAGCATTATCGCTTGTGCGGATATAACTCACAAGGATGGTGACGGCCGCACTAAGGGTGATGGCCCCCAGGACAAGACCGATCAGAAGCTCCACCAGCGTGAAGGCTCTGGCGGTCGGCAGCCCACGCATACGGCTGTCAGATCGTGCTCCAGTTGCTGCAGGTCGAGGAAACATTGGAGGTGGTGTTATCGCGGCCCAGTCGTAGGAGCCCGGAGATGGCACGGACCCTTACACATCGTAGGGCCGTGAAATTGGAGAGACTCAGCTTGATATCAATGTCGCTGGTCGCGTCAATGGCATTGCGCCGTGTGAACGACCATGAAGTCTGTGTGGCACCGACCGTGAAAGAGAGATTGCTGAGTCCAGGCAGGCGCAGGGTGGGTGTGCTGGAGCATGTTGTCGGGGTCACGCTGGCAATCTGCCCTCCACTTGCAATGGCTCCTGTTGTGACCGTGACTGTGCATGACTGGCCGATGGCGTCGGGCTCATTGGCAATTTCATCCAGCCAACCGCTCAGCAGCAGGCTTGCTTCGTTCAATTTGTCGCGGTTGTAGGCTCTCCCTGACTCTGTGATCGTGATGCCCATCACAATCCCGAGGATGGCCACAGTGACCATGAGTTCGATTATGGTGAAGCCTTTGGCACCGTCGCCACTGGCGTTGTTCATGTGCTGTCTACGATTGTTGCCGAAATTGGCGAGTGGCTTTAGTGCCTGCTGCTTCATGAGCAGAAGTTGGCCATGCGTGGCTTAACATATAACGTGCGAACCAATTGGCCACTGCTATTGGAAAAATCAACCTGCAGCATCTTGTAGTTGCGAATCACGCTTGTGGCGCGTGTTGCAGGTGTTGGCTGGCTGAGGTTGTCGACTGCGGTTTTTAGGGGAGTCATAAACGTGGTGTTGTCTCCTCTGCAGAGTGTGTCAACGGCAACGGGCTCATTGACGGTCGGTGTTGAGGCGAGGTCAAGTTGGGGGAAGTAGTAGCGGTCGTCGTTTGGATTGTTCGTGAAGCACGGTTGTGCTGATCCAAAGCTCGTGGGAAGAGTGGCGACGCAACTGCCACTGCAACAGGTGAATTCTCTCGCCAGGCGGTCAATCTGTTGCTTGTTGGCTTCAATGGCCGCTTGCTCGGTATTGATGGTTCTGGTGTCGCGAAGTCCCCTAAGGCCAACAACGAACAAGGAGGTGGATGCAGCCAGAGCCAGGCCGAGGATGACCACAACGATCAAGGATTCCACAATGGTGAAACCCGATTCCCTTGCATGAAGCGTGGAGGCTGAGACGGGAGGGGTCATGTCAGAGGCTGCTATTGATACGGGTTGCTGTGGATGTAGTGGCCTGCCAATCGGTCCCAGTCCAGCCCACAAAGCCTGTCGTGTTGAGATTGATATTTGAGTTGATTCCCAAAGCCGATAGATTCAGTGTTGAAGATGGAGGTGTAAGTAAATAGTTGTAGCCGCATGCGATCAAATATCGCGACCATACTCTGCCGTTGAAGTTGTAGGTTGTGGGGACTGCCCCTGTTCCATCGCATCCATCTGCAATCATGTAAACGGCTCCCCAAGGCATGTAAAAGAAAGCGCCAGAGATCTTCCCGGGTGATGAACTGGTTGAGCCGATGCGCACCCATTGCATGGCTGTGCCTGAGGGGCTCGAATCACGGCCAAAAATGTTAAATAAATCGTTCTCGCCGACAGCTGCATAAACCGTTGAGGGAACACCGGTCAGGCAGTTGTTACTTGGATTGACCGTGGCGCCGGTGGGATTGGGGGGTGCTGTCAAGGTGCCGGAGTTTGGGCAATTAACGTGCAGCAATTCAGCGCCGGCTGCCATATTGATCAGCGGTGAAGCGAGTGATGTGCCCCTGGCGTCAGAAGTGGAATTGTAATAGAAGTTCAGATTGCCGCCACTGGTGTCAACAATGAATCTCCCGCCATTGGCCATCTGCAGCAATGGGCCAAGACAGTGGAATCCTCCTAGGAACTGCGCAGTATTGGGTCGTGTGCTGCTGTACTCACACCAGTTGTCGATGGATACAGCGCCGCCAGATGAATTGGTGATATTGACATTATCAATAGCAACCCATTCGGAGCTGCTGGCAAAGTTCGATGCCAATCGAAAACGTAGTGTGGTGAAGCCAGTTTGAGCGCCTGCGGGGAGGGCATAACGCAGGGTGCTGGGAGTCGCCTGAGTACGTGCAATAGTCGCTAGTGAATTATAGGTTGAACCATTATCAGTTGAGTATTCAACAATTAAATCCTTTGCGCCACTGAGGGTTGACCTGGTATAGGTAAAGCTGAGTTGGGGGTCTCGCAAGGCATGCAGATTGACAACACGTCGAACCGCCGTGTTGGTTGAAGATGATGGGCCCGATAGCCTCAAGACGGCAGCGGAAGTGGCGCCATTGATGGTTACATTTCCTGCGTTGGTTGCCTGTGCGCCTCCTGATGGGTCAGTTTCCACCCAGATATCTGGCCAACGGTTTACGCTGCCGCTTGTTGTGCCAGAGAAGGAGTTGCTGGCAAAATCATCGCCAATCGTGTGGGTGCCGGTTGCGGTGCCACTCGGCAATGAGATCTGCGCCCATGAATTTCGAGGGCTGGCAGATGTGCAGTTGTTCGAGGTTGTTGAGACTGTGGGATAGGTGCCATCGCAAAACTCGACCCGAGGAGGGCTGGTGTCGTTGCGGGTGCGGATGCGAAACGTCGTGGTCGTTGCTGTCGACGTGATGGTTGGCCCAAACGTGCCACCGCTGGCGAAATTTGTTGCCGGGCGCCCCCCCGATGTCCAGGTGTAACCAAAGCGTGTATTCACCGATGGCAAGCCACCATTGATGAACAGCGGAATGATTGGTATCCCGGATGCGGAGTTGCCTGCTTTGTCGCTTGCTGTGCCGCATTGCGCACAGTTGATTGAGGCGTATAGCGTTCGGTCGCTTGTGCCTGATGTGGTGTAGACATCGCTGCTGGTGGAGCAGGGTCCAGGGATCACTCGGCAACCGTTGTTGCTGTCGGCGCTGGCGATATTGCGCTCGAATTTATAGCTGGCATTGGTAACGAGACCTAGAATGCTTGAAATGTTGATCTCGGTTCCCGTCGAGGGATTAATTGTCTTGTAGGTGTCGTTGGCATAGTAAGACCAGAACTTGCCGCCATTGAGCCCTACGATCATGCCAAAATCGACGCCGCAATAGCGGCTGTCGGAGCCTAGGGATCCACTACTCCCGGAAAAGCTTGTGCCTCCGCTGTTGTTGGAGCCTAAGGAGGCTCCGCAGCATTTGGGAAGCACTTGGTATTCCTTAGTTACTGTGGCCGTGCTAATAAGCGCTCCATTCCGGTACACCTGGCTCTCCACTTCCACGGCGATGTAGCCCGTGTTGACGCCAGCCGTTAGGGCTCCGGACCCATCAGGGTCATCAAGGTTGATCAGATCCCGAAAATTGGTCGCGCTGTAAGTGCCAGCTGTCGTTGTGGGGGTGGAGCTTGCGGTGTTGTAGGTCCGAGAGATCGTGCGGCGATCCGTGCTGCCGGGAGCACCGGTTGAATATCGCACTGCTTTGAGGCGGAAGCGCCGGTCTCCAGTGCCTGTCTGCGTGATGTCGTCGATGTTGCGGAAACTGCCGTCAACCAGGTTGCGTGCGTCCGCCGACGGGTTGCCGCTGTTGCTCCCTGGTCTTGTATTGGTGGATGACAGGCAGGGACTGGTCTGGTTGCTGGCGGTCCATGTGCTTGGGGCCGCATCACCAGCAACGAGGAGTCGTCTGTTTTCCGGTTCATTCCAGACGCCGATGATCAGGTCGGCACCGGCTTCGGCCACGGCCTGGGCATTGTTGGCTTCACTGGCTGTCAGCCTTCCCAGCTTTCCACCCTGTAGCACCCAGACAACCCCCGCGGCCGAGACCATCAGACCGAGAGCGACCAGCATTCCGACCTGCAGAGAGCCTTCTTCTCTGCGGCGGAGGGAGGCAGCCAGGGCAATGTTCGATGAGAGTTGAACCTTCAGGCTTGGCCGACGGACTGACTGCCTGGCGCGTTGCAACGGTTCGAAGAGACGCTCCATCGTGGTGTTTCACTGGAGCCATTGAATCCAGTGTATGCACGCTGACCGGCGGGTGGCTGTGGTGGTCTTACTCCGCCAGATCCTGCCGTTTTCGACGCGCTCGAGGTCTCGCCCGTCCTGAGTTGATGCCCTCGCTTTGGAGGCCATAAAAAAAGGCGTCCGAGGACGCCTACTCAATGGCTGCCTGGGCGTTGACCGTGGTCAACTCACTAGGAGCTCACCAGGAG
Organism: Cyanobium sp. E1_MAG_00006; assembly: GCA_027488975.1. GTDB lineage: Bacteria > Cyanobacteriota > Cyanobacteriia > PCC-6307 > Cyanobiaceae > Vulcanococcus. The sequence goes on along the minus strand of JAIYAQ010000017.1, from coordinate 64,473 downwards.
GACTTGACCACGCCAGGCAGTTCGCCCTTGTGGGCACGCTCGCGCAGCTGGTTGCGGCACAGGCCGAAATCGCGGTACACACCACGGGGCTTGCCAGTGGCCCAGCAGCGGTTGCGCAGGCGCACCTTGGCGCTGTTGCGGGGCAGGCCCTGGATCTTGCGGTGGATCTCCAGGCGCTCCATCGGGTCGGCGGCGGCATCGAAGGCAGCCATCAGGGCAGCGCGCTTGGCGGCGTAGCGCTCAACCATCTTCTGGCGCTTCACGTCGCGCGCGATCATCGACTTCTTAGCCATGCGGCCTGGTACTCGTCATGCGGTGATGGCTGAGCCTACCGCGCCGGGTGCTCAGCGGCTGAGCAGCTGCTGCACGGCCTGCAGCTGGCTGGTGTCCCGCACGATCAGCACCAGGCTCAGGCCCACCAGGAACACAAAGCCCGACTGCATGAAGGCCATCTGGAAGCGCTCCGGCAGGGGGCGGCCCCGCAGGCCCTCGATCAGCAGCAGCAGGAACTGGCCGCCATCGAGCAGGGGCAGCGGCAGCGCGTTGAGCACCGCCAGGTTGATCGAGATCAGGGCGGTGTAGAGGAACAGGCTGCTGCCGCCCTGGCGGGCCAGCGAGGCGCCCATCTCCACGATCTTCACCGGACCGGACACCTGGCTGGCGGTTTCGCCGAAGTGGGTGACCAGGCTGACGAAGCCCTCCACCGTGCGGCGGGTGAGGGCGGTGAAGTCGCGGTTGGCGTGGCGCAGCACCTCGAGCGGGCTGCGGGCGGGGCGGAAGGTCTCGCTGCCGCTGGGTTGCAGCTGAGCGCCGATGCGGCCGATGCCACCCAGATCGGCGGGGGTGAGGCGCAGCTCCAGGGAGTTGCCGGCGCGCTCGGCCTGGAGGCGCAGGGTCTGATCGGGGGCGCCCTTCACGCTCTCCACCAGGGCGGCCACAGCGCTCTGGCCGCCGCCCAGGTCGCGGCCATCGACGGCCAGGATGCGATCACCCGGCTGCAGGCCGGACGCTGCTGCCGCCTGGCCGGGCTGCACGCCCGCCACCAGCACGCCGGGGGTGGCGCTGAAGCCGGCGGGAATTCCCACGACGGCGCCCTGGGCCAGGAGCACGGCCCAGGCCAGCAGCAGGTTGGCGATCACGCCGGCGGCGATCACCAGGGCCCGCTGGGGCAGGGGGCGGTTGCGCAGCAGGTCGGGGTCGTTGGCGGGGAAGGGGCTGTCCTCGTCGTCGTCCGGGAACGACACGAAGCCGCCGAGGGGGATGGCCCGCAGGGCGAACTGCACGCCGCGGCGCTGGCGCTGCAGGAGCACCGGCCCGAAGCCCACCGAGAAGCCGCTGACGCGGATGCCCTGCCAGGTGGCTGCAAAAAAGTGACCCGCCTCGTGCACCACGATCAGGCTCGCCAGGATCGCCAGGGCCGTGAGAACACCCATGCGGGCCGTCAGAAGGAACGACCATTGTGGTGGGCGCCGAGCGGCGGTGGCGCCGCGCCATAGCGTTGGCGCATCCCGCCTCCGGCCATGACGCACCGCTGTGATGCCCTGCTGGTGGGCGCCGGGATTATGGGCGCCACCCTGGCCAGCCTGCTGAAGCAGCTGGATCCGGGGCTGGAGATTGTGGTGCTGGAGCGGCTGCCTGGCCTGGCGGCCGAGAGCAGCGCGGCGATGAACAACGCCGGCACGGGCCATGCGGCCAACTGCGAGCTGAACTACACCCCTGAGGCGGCCGATGGCGCGCTGCCGATCGGCAAGGCGCTGGCCATCAACGGTGCGTTCGAGCTGAGCCTGCAGTACTGGAGCGCCCTGGTGCAGGCGGGTGCTCTGGCGGATGCGGCGGCCTTCATCCGGCCGGTGCCGCATCTGAGCTTCGTGTGGGGTGAGCAGAACGTGGCGTTCCTGCGCCGCCGCCAGCAGGCCCTCAGCGCGGCGCCCCAGTTCGCCGATATGGTCTGGAGTACGGATCCGCAGCAGCTGCGGCAGTGGATGCCGCTGGTGATGGAGGGGCGCGCGCTGGATCAGCCGCTGGCGGCCACGCGGGTGGCCCGCGGCACCGATGTGAACTTCGGGGCGCTCACGCAGCAGCTGCTGGCGGGAATCGATGTGCGCCGTGGCTGCGAGGTGAGCGGCCTGCTGCGCACGCCGGCTGGCTGGCGGGTCTGCAGCAGTGGTGGTGATTTCGAGGCGCCGTTCGTGTTCCTGGGGGCGGGCGGCGGCAGCCTGCCGCTGCTGCAGGCCTCGGGCATCCCGGAGGCGCGGCAGTACGGCGCCTTCCCGGTGAGCGGCCAGTGGCTGGTGTGCCGCAATCCGCAGGTGATCGCCGCCCACAACGCCAAGGTGTACGGAAAGGCGGCGGTGGGGGCGCCCCCGATGTCGGTGCCGCACCTGGATACGCGCTGGATCGAGGGGCGGCGGGCGCTGCTGTTCGGCCCCTATGCAGGCTTCAGCACGCGCTTCCTGCGCCAGGGCTCGCTGCTGGATCTGCCGCGTTCGCTGCGGCCGTTCAACCTCCTGCCCACGCTGCAGGTGGGGGCAGAAAATCTTGATCTGGTGCGCTATCTGGTGGGTCAGGTGGTGCAGAGCCGCCAGCAGCGGCTGGCCAGCCTGCGCCAGTTCCTGCCCCAGGCCAACGGCGACGACTGGCAGCTGGCTGTGGCGGGCCAGCGGGTGCAGATCATCAAGCAGGTGAACGGCCGCGGCTGCCTGCAGATGGGCACCGAGCTGGTGAGCAGCACTGATGGCTCGCTGGCGGCGCTGCTGGGCGCCTCACCCGGCGCCTCCACCGCGGTGGACACGATGCTGCAGCTGCTGCAGCGCTGCTGGCCCGAGCGCCTGGCCAGCTCCGAGTGGCAGCGGCGGCTGCGTCAGCTGATTCCGGCCTGGGGGCAGGATCAGGGGGCGGATCCGGCGCGGCTGGCCCGCTGGCGCCAGGGGGTTGATGTGGTGCTGGGGCTGCATCACAGCTGAGGGTCTGGCGCATCAGCGATGCAGTGCCCTCCCAGGCTCACCCCCCGCTGATCCGGTCCGTGCCCATGTAAGGAACCAGGGCTGCAGGCAGTCGCACGGAGCCATCATCCTTCTGCCCGTTCTCTAGCAGGGCGGCCATGGTGCGGCCCACCGCCAGGCCGCTGCCGTTGAGGGTGTGCAGCAGCTGGGTGGTCTTGCCGTCCTTGCAGCGGATGGCGGAGCGGCGGGCCTGGAAGTCGCCGCACACCGAGCAGCTGGAGATTTCGCGGTAGGCGCCGGCGCCAGCCAGCCAGACCTCCAGGTCGTAGGTGCGGGCGGCGGAGAACCCCAGATCGCCCGTGCACAGCTCCATGCGCCGGTAGGGCAGCTCCAGGGCCTCCAGCACGGCCTCGGCGTCGCGGGTGATCTGTTCGTGGGCTTCTGTGGAGTGCTCCGGGTGGCAGAACCAGTAGAGCTCCACCTTGTTGAACTGATGCAGGCGGATCAGGCCGCGGGTGTCGCGGCCGTAGCTGCCGGCCTCACGCCGGAAGCAGGGGGTGTAGGCGGCGTAGCGCAGAGGCAGCTGCTCGGCGGGGATCACCTCCGCGCGGTGGAGGGAGGTGACGGGCACCTCGGCGGTGGGGGTGAGCCAGAGGTCGTCGTCGGCGCAGCGGAAGCTCTCCTCGGCGAACTTGGGCAGCTGGCCTGAGCCGGTGAGGCTGGCGGAGTTCACCAGGATCGGCGGCATCACCTCGCAGTAGCCCTTGGCGGTGTGCAGATCGAGCATGAAGCTGATCAGGGCCCGCTCCAGGCGGGCGCCCTGACCCTGCAGGGTGATGAAGCGGCTCTGGGCGATGCGCACAGAGCGTTCGCTGTCCCACAGGTTGAGCCGTTCACCGATCTGCCAGTGCTCCTCGAGGCTCTCGCCGGCGCTGGCCTGGCGGGGCTGGCCCCAGCGCTTCACCTCCACGTTCTCGCGTTCATCGCGGCCGTCGGGGGCCTCGGCCGCCGGCAGGTTCGGCAGCGCCTGCAGCTGCTCACGCAGCTGGCTTTCGAGGGCCTTCTCCTGCTCCTCCAGCACCGCCACCTGGTGCTTGATGGTGTTGCCCTGATCCCGCAGGGCCTGGACCTCGGGCCCGCCGGGGTTGGCACCGCCCTTGATCAGCTGGCCCACCTGTTTGCCGATGCGGTTGCCTTCGGCCTGCAGCTCGCTGCGCTCGCTCTCGAGATCCCGTTCCTGGATCGCCAGGGCCTGCAGCGGCGCCAGGTCGAGCTTGAGGCCCCGGCGGCCCAGCTGCGCGGTGATCAGCTCAGGGTCGTCGCGCAGCAGGCGCTGGTCGAGCACGAGGGTGGGGCAGATGCGGCGAGTTTACGAGAGTGGATGTGCAGCGATCGGCGCAAGACGCTGCACTGGTTTTGTACACCTTGGTGAAAAAGGTGCGATCCGCTAGGCGATCTGGATGAAGATCTGCGCCTGGCTCTGCTTTGTTTCCTGCGAGGATTGACGCCGCTTTTGGGTGGTTTCTGGCGGTCTGCTCAGAGAACCTGCACAACCTCAGACACTTCAGGAATGGCCTCACGCAGTTTGCGCTCGATGCCCATCTTCAACGTCATCGTGCTGCTGGGGCAGGAGCCGCAGGCGCCCTGCAGGCGAACCTTGACGATCGGTCCGTCGATCTCGACAACCTCAACATTGCCGCCATCGGCCATCAGATAAGGGCGAAGTTCGTCGAGGGTTCGCTCAACGTTCTCGATCGTCAGAGCCTGCGGATCAGAGGTGGCTGTTTCGTTGCTCATGGGGCTGCGCTGCGACTGTGCTAGTTGATCCGATTCTAGGCGGTGCCTGGGCCGACGCTGGTGCTGGCCGATGCTGTTGCCTCACTGATGTTGATGGCCGTACAGCCGGTAGAAACTCGCCGGTGGTTCCGGCTGGCATGCAGCGCGCCAGCGTTTCACCAGCTCCTGCAGCTCGCGCCGGTAACGCTGCCGCCGCTTGGCCTGCCAGCTGAGGTAAATCAGGCCAGGAACCACGCCGCAGAGCAGCAGCAACGCCGCCTCCAATACGGCCCAGCGGCGCGTCCGGCAGTAGGGCACGCGCTTGCCGTGGCCAATCGCCCAGGCCAGAGCGCGCACATCCTGGGTCTGGACCCGAACCTTCCGGCGCTCGAGGCTGGGTGGGTTGGCCGCGTTGATCTCGATGCCGGTACTCTCGATCACCTGGCAGGCGAGTTTGCGCCGCTCATACAACATCTCGCGCACCTCCTGGATCGGCAGGGCAACGATCAGGGTGTTGCGCGTGCTGCGCAGTTTGAACAGGCCGCGCTCCAGCCCCGAGTGCAGCGGGCAGGCCTGGATCCGCTTGCTCAGCTTGCCCTGTTGGCGTGCCAGGTCCTGCGCAGCACCGAACAGGAGCTCAATGCCATCGTCGCGCTCGGTGACGCGGCGATCGCTGACAATCCGCGACGGCATGGAAGGGGCTGGGGAGACGGAGACAGACGAGCAGCAGGCTTGGTGGCGCCAGAGCCGGCTGAGCTCAGAGGTGGTAGAGCGAGAAGAAGCTATCGGGCGGATCCGGCTTGGCGGCCATCCGCCAGCGGTCGACCAGATCAGCAAGGTTCTGCTTGTAATCCTTTTGTAGCCGCTGGCGCTGGAGCAGGTGCAGCACGCCCGGAACCAGGCAGCAGAACAGCAGGCCGATGGTCAGCCATGGCTCCTTTGGGGCATCGGGAGGCTGGGGGATGCGGCGGCCGGTGCCGATCGCCCAGGCCAGGGCACGGAGCTCCAGGGGCTGGATCCGGATCAGACGTTTCTCCTGGTTGCCGGGATTCTCGGAGTTGATGAAGACCTTGGCGCGATCAAGGATTTTGCGGGCCACCTCCCGCCGGTAGGCCAGCATCGAGCGGGCCTCATGCAGGGTGACCGTTGCGATCAAACGATCCGTATTGGAACGGAGCTTGTACTGGCCCCGCTCCAGCTTTGAATGGTCGAAAGACGGGATTATTCCCTCGGGAATCTGGTTCTTCTGGCGGGCCACATCGAGGGCAGCGCCATAGAGGAGCTTTAGGCCTTCCTCGCGGTCCGTTCGCCGCAGCTCACTACCTTTGGCTGGGCGCTCGGCCACCTAGCGTCGTGTCCCGCTGAATTGGGGCACTTTACGCCAAACACGGGGGCGTGCACCCCCCCTGCCTAGGATTCGGCTACTGCCAGACCCCGGCCCCAGCCCGCGGGGGCGGCCGCACGCCTGCCCATCGCCTGCCCTATGACAGACGCTCCCGTCTCCCGCATCCGCAATTTCTGCATCATTGCTCACATCGACCACGGCAAATCGACCCTGGCCGATCGCCTGCTGCAGGACACCGGCACCGTTGCAGCCCGCGACATGCAGGAGCAGTTCCTCGACAACATGGAGCTGGAGCGCGAGCGGGGCATCACGATCAAGCTCCAGGCCGCCCGTATGGAGTATGTGGCTGCCGATGGTGAGCGTTACATCCTCAACCTGATCGATACGCCCGGCCACGTTGACTTCTCCTATGAGGTGAGCCGCTCGCTGCAGGCCTGTGAAGGCGCCCTGTTGGTGGTGGATGCCAGCCAGGGGGTGGAGGCGCAGACACTGGCGAATGTGTATCTGGCGATCGAGAACAACCTTGAGATCATTCCCGTTCTCAACAAGATCGATCTGCCCGGTGCCGACCCCGAGCGCATCAGCGAGGAGATCGAGGCGATCATCGGCCTCGATTGCTCCAACGCGATTCCCTGTTCCGCCAAGACCGGCCTCGGCGTGCCAGACATCCTGCAGGCCGTTGTGGAGCGGGTGCCGCCGCCGCCTGATCGGCTCGGCGAACCGCTGCGGGCGTTGATCTTCGACTCCTATTACGACCCCTACCGGGGCGTGATCGTGTATTTCCGAGTGATCTCCGGCTCGATCAGCAGGAAGGACAAGGTGCTGCTGATGGCCTCCGGTAAGACCTACGAGTTGGATGAGGTGGGGGTGATGGCCCCTGATCAGCGCCAGGTGGACTCCCTCCATGCCGGTGAAGTGGGCTACCTGGCCGCCTCGATCAAGGCCGTGGCGGATGCCCGCGTGGGCGACACGATCACCCTGGTGAATAATCCGGCCGCCGAGCCGCTGCCTGGCTACACCGAGGCCAAGCCGATGGTGTTCTGTGGCCTGTTCCCCACGGATGCCGATCAGTATCCCGATCTGCGCGAAGCGCTCGACAAGCTGCAGCTGAGCGATGCGGCCCTGAAGTACGAACCGGAAACCAGCAGCGCCATGGGCTTCGGTTTCCGCTGCGGCTTCCTCGGCCTGCTGCACATGGAGATCGTGCAGGAGCGGCTTGAGCGTGAGTACGACCTCGATCTGATCGTTACCGCTCCATCGGTGATCTATCAGGTGAACATGCTCGATGGCACCACCTTGATGGTGGATAACCCCGCCACCCTGCCGGATCCGCAGAAGCGTGAATCGATCGAAGAGCCCTACGTGAAGCTGGAGATCTATACCCCCAACACCTACAATGGAGCCCTGATGGAGCTGTGCCAGGAGCGCCGCGGTGAATTTATCGATATGAAATACATCACCACCGATCGCGTGACGCTCCACTACGAGATGCCCCTGGCCGAAGTGGTGACCGATTTCTTCGATCAGATGAAGAGCCGCACCAAAGGCTACGCCTCGATGGAGTATTCGCTGATCGGCTACCGCAAGAACGAGCTGGTGCGCCTCGATGTGTTGATCAACGCCGAGCGTGCCGATCCGCTCACCACGATCGTGCACCGCGATAAGGCCTACAACGTGGGCAAGGGGTTGGTGGAGAAGCTCAAGGAGCTGATTCCGCGCCAGCAGTTCAAGATCCCGATTCAGGCGGCCATCGGCAGCCGTGTGATCGCCTCCGAGAGCATCAGCGCCATGCGCAAGGACGTGCTCGCCAAGTGCTATGGCGGCGACATCTCCCGCAAGAAGAAGCTGCTGCAGAAGCAGGCCAAGGGCAAGAAGCGTATGAAGGCGATGGGCAAGGTGGAGGTGCCACAGGAGGCCTTCATGGCCGTACTCAAACTCAACCAGTGAGCTGGGCTTCTGGTGCCGCGATTGCGGCCGCAACCGTGATGGCACTCCTGGCGCCGTTGGCTCCAGTTCGCGCTGCCGCGGTTCCTGTTCTGGAGCCGGCCGCGACAGCGTCCGCATCGCCCCAGCCCCTCCGCCTCAGCACCGGCGCTGAACTGTGGAGCATCCCGGCGGCTGCCCTGAGCCAGTTCGCGGCGGATGGCAGCTTCAGCGATCAGCGCCTGCTGCGCCTGGTGGCCAGCTCCGGCTGGCCGGATGCCGATCTGCGCGCCGCTCTGGTGAAGCCCTATGGGGTGGATCTGGTAGCCCTGGCCCGCTTCCTCGATTCGCCCGCAGGAACGGCCTTCCTCGAGCAGCAGACCCGCGCCTATCGCCCGCTGCTCTCAGGCCGTCGCGACCTGCGGGTGCCGGCCCTGCGCGCGGCAATCCTGGCCGAAGCGCGCGGCGGAACCCTCACCGCTCTGGGCATCCTCAGCCGACTCCCCGCCCCGTTGGTGCTCGATCTGGCCGGCCCCGCTCCCCTGCGCTGCTCCTCTCTGCCTTGCGACAATCCGCTGCAGTGCAGCTCCGTTCTCTCCTGGATTGCCTTTCTGCCTGCTTGCCTTCAGGCGGCAGCTGGTGGGGGGTGAGGGGCTGGAGACTTTGTTGGTTCGCCCCGGCGTTTTGCTTTTGCATCCACTCTGAGTGCCTGCATTATTGAAGGTAGGGCAAGCAACTCAAGTCAGTCTGATCGCTATGAGCTGCCGATGTTCGACTGTTAAATCTGCGACAGGAGTGAGCCTCTGGTTGTGCAACATTCGATAGTGCCGGCCATCAGGGTCGTTATCCCAAAACCCGATAACCCCAGCTTTAGGCTGGGGTTATCGGGGGCGATCTGATGTGCTGGAAGCCGGAGATCGGATTTGAACCGACGACCTACTGATTACGAATCAGTTGCTCTACCACTGAGCTACACCGGCAGCTTTAACAACTTAGCATTCGGCTTCATCCGTTTCCGGCCGCGCCATGGTTCCTCCCGCCCGCGAGCCGCTCGATCCAGCCCTGCGGGCTCGGCTGCTGCAGGAGGCGCGCACGCCGTGGCGGGGGCTGCGCCGGGCTCTCTGGTTGGCCTTCACCGCCTCCGCCGGCCTTGGCCTGGCCACGATGGCCATGCGCGCCTCTGCCGGGGATGTGGTGCCCGGCTCAGACCTGCTGATTCAGGTCGTCGCCCTCGGCCTGTTCGGCACCCTGCTCTGGCGCGATCGCAGCCCCAGCATCGATTCCGCCGACTCCGGCCGAGCTGACTGACGCCGCGGCGGCTTCTGGATCTGTGGCGGGTGCTGGATCTGGCGGTGCTTCTGCAGCTGATTGGGGTTCTGTTTCGCCCGAGTGTCCGGGGTTCTGTTCGGTCTGTACAGAATCAGGGACACTCTCGGGGGCGGGCGTCGGCGCGCTGGCTGGGCGGCTGTCAGTGGCCGCTTTCGTCGGTTCCGCGGGCTCGGTGATATCAAGGGGCGGCAGCAGCAGCAGCGGTAGCCCCAGGTTGAGGCGGCGGTCGGCGGCGTCCGAGGCCGGCAGGGGCAGGGTCTGCGCCACCTCTGCGGCCGGGCGGCTGAACAGCCACAGCGCCTGCACGATCTGCTGCCACTGCCAGAGCATCAGCGCCAGCAGGGCGGCGGCCACCAGCAGCACCATCAGGCGTGGGCTGCTGCTCAGCGGCGACCAGGCCCAGGCCAGGCCGGCGGCCCGATCGCTCCACCACAGCAGCGGCAACAGCAGGGGGGCACCCGCTGCGGCCAGCAGCCGCAGGGGCAGCACACCCTGCAGGGCGCTCAGGCGCAGCTGATCAGGCCGCCGGCCCTTCAGCGGCACCTGCAGCAGCAGCAGCGACCACAGATCCGGCGGCAGCTGCCAGAGCAGGACCGCCGGCCCCGCAGCGCCCAGGGCCCAGCAGAACAGCCGCTCCAGCCCCGGCAGTGGGCCGGGGTCGGCCCCGGCCAGCACCAGCAGCAGGGCGGCTGCCTCCAGGGGCAGGGCCGCCAGGCCCAGCAGCTGGAGCCACAGGAGCGGTTCGCGGCGGGCCGGGTTGCCCTGCGGGCTGGTCACGGTGGGAGGGGGGTCAGGGGCGGAGCACTCAGGTGCTCAGGGTGCGGCGCTGGGTGGCGAGCTTGTACGCCTCGACCCGGTCGCCGTCCTGCCAGTTGGCAAAGCGATCGCAGCCGATGCCGCACTCGAAGCCGGTGGCCACTTCCTTCTGGTCGTCCTTGCCGCGGCGGAGGGAGTCGAGGTCGCCCTCGAACACCTTCTCCTTGCCGCGCCAGACGCGCACCTTGCAATTGCGCTGCAGTTTGCCGTTGGTGACGTAACAACCCGCCACGGCGCTCTTGCCGATGCTGAACACGGCCCGCACCTCGGCTTCGCCCAGGGTCTCCTCCACCAGCTCCGGCTCCAGCAGGCCCTCCATGGCCATCTGGATGTCTTCCAGCAGCTTGTAGATCACGTCGTAGTCGCGCACGTCCACCCCGGTGGCATCGGCGGCGCGCTTGGCGCCCGGTGCCATCGAGGTGTTGAAGCCCACGATCACGGCGCCGGAGGCGGCGGCCAGGTCCACGTCGGTCTCGGTGATCTCGCCCGGTGCGGAGAGCAGCACCCGCACCTGCACCTCGCCCTGGGGCAGCTGCTCCAGCGAGCCCAGGATCGCCTCGACGGAACCCTGCACGTCGGCCTTGAGGATCAGGTTGAGCTCCTTGAGCTCGCCCTCGCTGGCCTTGCCGGACATCGACGCCAGCGACACACGGCGGGAGGCCATCTGCTGAGCCAGACGGGTCGCCCGGGCCTCGTTGGCCCGATCGCCCACCACGGAACGGGCGGTCTTCTCGTCGGGGTAGACCTCGAACTCATCGCCGGCGGTGGGCACCTCGCTGAAGCCGAGGGCCTCCACGGCATAGGAGGGGCCGGCCTCCTTCACGCGCTTGCCGCTGTCGTCCACCATGGCCCGCACCTTGCCCAGCACAGGGCCGGCGGCCAGGACATCGCCGGTGCGCAGCGTGCCGTTCTGGATCAGCAGTGTCGCCACCGGGCCCTTGGCCTTGTCGAGGTGCGCCTCGATCACCGTGCCGCGGGCCATGCGGTCCGGGTTGGCCTGCAGGTCTTCCACCTCGGTGACCAGCAGGATCATCTCCAGCAGCTGGTCGATGTTCTCGCCCTTGATGGCGCTCACCGGCACCATCACGGTGTTGCCGCCCCAGTCCTCGGCCACCAGGTCCTGGCCGGAGAGCTCCTGTTTCACCCGCTCGGGCGACGCGCCCTCCTTGTCGACCTTGTTGATCGCCACCACGATCGGCACCTTGGCGGCGCGGGCGTGGCTGATGGCCTCCAGGGTCTGGGGGCGCACGCCGTCATCGGCGGCCACCACCAGCACCGCCACGTCGGTCACCTTGGTGCCGCGGGCGCGCATGGCCGTGAACGCCTCGTGGCCGGGGGTGTCGAGGAAGGTGATCTTGCGCTGTTCGCCGGCGTGGGGCACCGACACCTGGTAGGCGCCGATGTGCTGGGTGATGCCGCCGGCCTCGCCGGCCGCCACGCGGGTCTTGCGGATGGCATCGAGCAGGCTCGTCTTGCCGTGGTCCACGTGGCCCATCACGGTGACAACGGGTGGCCTGCGGATCAGGTGCTCCAGATCGCTCGCCTCGATCATCTCCACCGTCTTGGCGGCGGCCTCCTCCTTGTCGTCCTCGAGCACGGGAACGCCGAACTCTTCGGACACCGTTTCGATTGCCGAGAGGTCGAGCGTCTGGGTGACGGTGGCGATGATCCCCTTGAAGAAGAGGCTCTTGATGATCTCGGAGCTCTCGACGCCGAGCTTGTCGGCCAGCTCCTGCACCGTGAGGTTGCCCTCGGGCACCACCAGCATGTCGGGGCGCTGCTGCTTGGCCTCACGGGCTGCGCGCAGTTCCATGGCCCGGCGGCGCTGGCGCTGACGCGTGGTTTCCTTCTTGCGCTTGCGCGACACCGCCGTGGGTTTGGCCTGGGCTGCCGCGCCGCTCCGGGGCTTCGCCGGCCGGGCCAGCGAGGCCTGCAGCACGAACGCGTCCTGCTCGCCGGCGAAGCCGCTGGTTTCGGCGGTGAGTGCATCATCGTTTTCGCCGATGATGTGCACCTTCTGGCGCTGCTTCTGCGGCGTGCGGCTGCGCAGGGCCTCCAGCTTGGCGCTGTCGTCCCAGTCTGGCCGGCGGGGCCGGGCACCGCCCGGGGGCTGCGGTGTGCGGAAGTTAGGGCGCCGCGGAGCCGTTGGGGCGGCGGCTGTGGGCCGCGCTGCACCGTCGGCACCACCGGCCCCGGCTTCGCCTTCTCCAGTGGGGGAGCGCCGCGGGGGGGCCGCCATCGGACGGGCGCCTGGCTTCTGTAGCTGCATCAGCTCGCCGGGCGCCATCGGCTTGCGCATGCCAGGCATGCCCGGCATGCCGGGGCGGGTCGGCGGCGCGGGGCGGTTGCCGCCACCGGCAGGGCCGCTGGTGTCGCGGCGGATCGGCTTGCCCACCAGTTCCACCTGAGGGCGGACCGGCGGAGCGCCGGGCTTGGCACCCTGGCCGACCCGCACCGGGGCTGGCGCGCCCGGGCGTGTGGGCATCCCGGGGCGCTGGCTCAGGGGAGGCCGGCCGGACGGAGGGGCCGGACGGCTGCCGCCACCACTCCCCGTCGGGGCACCACCCTGGCCTTGGCCTTGGCCTTGGCCCTGGCCGCTCTGGGGCCGGCCCACCAGTTGCTGTGGGCGTCCGGAACCTGGGCGCACCGGGGTGGGGGCGCCGGCGGCAGGACGCTGGGGCGCTGCCGCCGGGCGAGCCGGCGGGCCGCTCGGCCGTGGCGTTGGGGCGGCGGCCGGTGCCGGTGCAGCCGGTTTGCGCGCTGCTGGGGCTCCAGGGCTGCCTGCCGGGGCTGCGGGGGTCTTCGACACGATCGCCGGTGCCGGACGGGCCGGTGCCGGGCGGTTCGGGGTGGCCGGTTTGGCACCGGCAGCCGGGCGTGCCGGCGGAGCGGCCGGGCGCGCCGGAGCTGGCGCAGCGGGGCGAGCGGCCTGAGGGGCCGGGGCTGCGGGGCGCGGAGTCGCCGCCGCGGGCTTGGCAGCCGCTGGTGCGGCGGGCTTGGCGGCGGCTGGTGCCGCTGGCTTGGCCGGTGCGGCTGCGCTGGGTGGTGCTGCAGGCCGGGCAGGCGCCGGTGCTGAGACCGCTGCGGCCGGACGAGCTGGCGGGGCCGGCTTCATGGGCGTCGCCGGGCGGGCGGGAGCTGGGGCTGCGGGCGGTCGGGGCGCAGCGCCGGCGGCGGGCGCGCTCGGGCCGCCCTGGGCTGCGGCCGGGGCTTTCTGCACCGCGAGGATCGCCTTGGGTGCGGCGGGTGCCGCTGGGCCGGACGGCGCAGCCCCGGCGGAGCCGCCGGAACCGTTGCGGTCCTTCTTGATCAGGCTGCGGATCTGGGCTGCCTCGTCATCGCTGATCGAGCTGCTGTGGCTCTTCGCCGCGATGGACAGCTTCTCGGCGGCATCGAGCACGTCCTTGTTCTCCAGACCAAGGTCCTTGGACAGCTCGTAGATCCTGACTTTGCCGCTGCTGGTCATTCAGTGCTCCAATGGATCGGGGCAACAAGTGCCACCGGACCTCCACGCACGGTGAGGCCACGTTTCATCTTGCCTCAGCGTCTGCTGCACGGGTGCTCAGCAGACGCTGTTCCAAGGCGGCGACGATGGATTCCGCAACCTGGCAACGCAGTGCCTTCTGCAGTTTCCGGCGGCGCTTGGCCTCCTCGAGACAGTCCCGGTTCGGACACAGATAGGCCGAACGGCCCATGCCCTGATCGAGAACCATGCCCCCTTCCGCCAGGCGGATGACCCGCCACAGCTGCCGGCGATCCAGCAGCTGACGGCAGCTCACGCAGCGCCTCAGGACGGGTCTTTCGCTCACCGGGCCTCGTCCTCATCGGCCTCATTGGCCTCTGCGTCTGCCTCTGCGTCGTCGGCGCCGGCTTCGGGCTCGGTTTCGGTGCCGGCCTGTACGTCCTCCTCGGCGGCAGCCTCTGCCACAACCTGGCCGTCGTCATCGGCGTACTCCTCGCCGTATTGCTCCTCGTCCTCCGGCAGGGGATAGAGCTCGCGCAGACGGGCATCCTCCTCGGCGCGCAGGGCCTGCTCCGCCTGGAGCCGGGCCTCGGCCTCGGCCTGCAGGGCCTCTTCCTCCTGGCGCAGGGCAATCAGCTCGGAAACTTTCTCGTCTTCCGAGGTCTGGTCGTATTCGGTGCTGTTCTTGATGTCGATCTTCCAGCCGGTGAGGCGGGCGGCCAGGCGCACGTTCTGGCCCTCACGACCGATGGCCAGGCTGAGCTGATCGGGCGGCACCAGCACATGGGCGTGCTGACCCTCTGGATCCACCAGCCGCACCGCTTCCACCCGCGCCGGGCTCAGGGAGTTGGCGATGTACTGCCCCGGATCGTGCGACCAGCGGATCACGTCGATCTTCTCGCCGCGCAGCTCGTTCACCACCTGCTGGATGCGGGAACCGCGGGCGCCGATGCAGGCCCCCACCGGATCCACCTCGCGTTCCACGGAATCCACGGCCACCTTGGTGCGGGGGCCCACCGAGCGGCTGGGGGGATTGGCCTCGCGGGCCACGGCCACGATCCGCACCGAACCCTCCTGGATCTCGGGCACCTCGTTCTCGAACAGATACACCACCAGGCCGGCGTTGGCGCGGCTCACAAACAGCTGCGGGCCCCGGCGCGGCACCTCGCTCACCTCCTTGAGGAACACCTTGAAGGTGGCGTTGGCGCGGTAGTTGTCGTTGGGCAGCTGGTCGCGGCGGGGCAGCTCGGCCTCCACCTCGGGCCGGCCCAGGCCGCTGCTCACGGCCATGATCACGCTCTGGCGCTCGAAGCGGATCACCCGGGCGGTGAGCACCGGGTCTTCCAGATCCGCGAACTCCTCCTGGATCATGCGGCGCTGCTGGTCGCGCAGCTTCTGGGCCAGCACCTGCTTGGTGGTGGCGGCGGCCATGCGGCCGAAGTCTTCTTTCTCCGGGGTGACATCCAGCACCACCGTGTCGCCGATCTGGGCGTCCTCGGCCACCTGCATCACCTCGGCCAGGGCGATCTGGTGGTCTTCGCTCTCCACCTCCTCCACGATGATCTTCGAGGCCAGCACGCGGTAGCCCTCCTCATCGAGGTCGAGGGCCACGTCGAAATTCGAGAAGTAGTCCTCCTCGAAGGGGTCTTCGCTGATGCCCAGATACAGGGTGCGGCGGTAGCGCTCGTAGCCCTTGAGCAGCGCTTCGCGCAGGGCCGCCTCCACCACCTGCGGAGGCAGCTTCTTCTCGTCGCTGATGTCCTCGATCAGGTTCGTCAGACCGGGGAGCAGAACCAGTGCCATGGGCTAAGGGGGGTGGAAGCGGGCGTGGGAATGGGGAGCGTCAGCCCTCGCTGGGGGTGACCAGCCGCACGGCGATCACCTCGCCGCGGGGAAGGCGCACCGTGCGGCCGCGCACGTTGAGCAGCACGTGGCTGTCGTTGCGCTCCAGCAGCAGGCCCTCGCGGCTGGATTCGGCCCCTGTGGCTGCATCACGGGTGTGAACGATCACCGGGAAGCCGCGGAAGCTGCGGAAGTCGCGGTCGTCGCTCAGCTCCTCGCTGACGCCAGGGCTGCTGATCTCGAGAACATAGGGCTCCTCGATCAGGTCGCTGGCCTCGAGCACCTCCCCCAGCACGCCGCTGAAGGCGGCGCACTGATCGAGGCTGACGTCACCGCCGTCGGCCAGACGCAGCTGCACCTGCAGCGTCATCGGGATGCGGTGGCTGTGCAGCTGAACGCCGCACACCTGGAATCCGGCGGCATCCGCCGCCTGGCTGGCCAGGCTCTGGAGGTCGGGGATCAGGGGGTGCGGCAAGGAGCGGTGCGCAACAGGGAACGGGCCACCCGTCCGGCACCTGCAGTGATCTGCCTCCGTCCGGTCAGGCGCCGCGTCGGGCCGTCGGGCCACCGCTCGTGCGCAGACTGTTCGGAATGATGCCCGCCGGGCACTTCCCAAAGGTAGGCGATCGCCGTGCGCGCGGCATGTCGCTGTCCGGAACTCCCTCAGACGCTGCTCAGAAGCTGCTCAGGTCCATCGCCGGAGGCTCCATGTAGTTGTCGCCTGGCTGGATCTCGCCGCGCAGGCTTGCATCCTGGTTCAGGCACTGGGCCTTCTGCTCATCGGTGCGCAGGTACTGGCACACCCGCGCCCAGAGCTTGGAGCGGGTGGAAGGGCCGCCCTGGCTGAAGTGCACCAGGTCGCCTCCGCCGACCATGCCCTGGATCTCCACCTGGCAGAGGTTGCAGCGTTGCCGGGTGCCGGGGGGGATCGCAGCCATGCCAACGATGCGCGGAGCTGGCAACTTAAGGCCTGCCATCGGTGAGCCTGAGCCGGCATGCGGGTTCTTCAACTCAGCGATCCCCACCTGCTGGCTGATCCCCGCGGCCGCTGCCGGGGCGTGGAAGCTCTGGCCCATCTGCGCCATGCCTGGCGGCAGGCCCTGGTCCAGCTGGCGGGTGAGCCCCCGGATCTGCTGCTGCTCAGCGGTGATCTCTGCCAGGACGAAAGCTGGGGCGGCTATGTGGTGCTGCGGGACTGGCTGGCGCAGGATCTCGCGCCGGCGGGCATCCCCGTGGCCCTGCTCCCCGGCAACCACGACCACCTGCCGCTGCTGCGGGCGGCACTGGGCCGCTCCGCCGCCATCGCCCCGGCCCTGCAGCCGCTGGGTGCCTGGCATCTGCTTCTGCTCAGCAGCCACCGCCCCGGCGCCGTGGCGGGCTGGATCGAGCCGTGCCAGCTGGCCTGGCTGAAGGGGCAGCTGCAGCAGGGCTCCGGCCCCGTGCTGGTGGCCCTGCATCACCCACCGCTGGCGCTCGGCGGCGGCACGTTCCTGGATGATCTGGCTCTGCAGCAGCCCCAGCGCCTGCTGGAGCCGCTGCTGGCCAGCCCGCGGGTGCGCGGCCTGGTGTTCGGCCACATCCATCAGCACTGGCATGGGAGCCTGCCGCGCCCCGGTGGCGGCGAACCCCTGCCCCTGTGGGGCTGCCCCTCCACCCTGGCGCCGTTTGAGGCGGTGCAGCCCTGCCCGCTGGGCCGGCCCGACTGGCCCGGCGGCCGCCTGCTCGCCCTGGGCTCCGGTGGGGAGATCAGCACCCGGCTGCTGCGTTGGTCGCCGCTGGTTGCTGCCTAGCGTTGCCGGGCTTGCTGATGCCCTCCTTGCGCCGCCTGTTCGCCGTTCTGCTGGGGGCTGTGCTGCTGGGCCCGCTGCTGGGCCTCATCACCCTTGGAGCCGGGCCCGCTCCCGCCTGGGCCGGCCCGCTTGAGGCCCAGGCCGGCAGCTTCGTCACCAGCGCTGTGAAGCGGGTGGCTCCGGCGGTGGTGCGGATCGACACCGAGCGCACCGTGCCGCGCGTCGGCCTCGATCCGGTGTTCAGCGATCCGCTGCTGCGCGAACTGTTCGGAGATCAGCTGCCCAGCAGCCGTGAGCGCGGCCAGGGCTCCGGCATCGTGATCGACAGCAAGGGCCTGGTGCTCACCAACGCCCACGTGGTGGACGGTGCCGATCGGGTCGAGGTGACCCTCGCCGATGGCCGCGATGTGGAGGGCAGCGTGCTCGGTGCCGACCCGGTCACCGATCTGGCGGTGCTTCGCATTCCCGGCGGCGCCAGCCCCAAGGCGGCGCCGCTGGGGGATTCCGAAGCCCTGGAGGTGGGCGATTGGGCGATCGCCCTGGGCACCCCTTACGGCCTGGAGCGCACCGTGACGCTCGGCATCGTCAGCAGCCTGCACCGCAACATCAACAGCCTCGGCTTCTCCGACAAGCGCCTTGATCTGATCCAGACCGACGCCGCCATCAACCCCGGCAACTCCGGCGGCCCGCTGATCAATGCCAGGGGTGAAGTGGTGGGCATCAACACGCTGGTGCGTTCCGGCCCGGGGGCGGGCCTGGGCTTCGCCATCCCGATCAACCTGGCCAAGGGTGTGGCGGCCCAGCTGGGCCAGGGCAGCCCGGTGGTGCATCCCTATCTGGGACTGCAGCTGGTGCCGCTCAACCCGCGCCTCGCCCGCGATAACAACGCCGATCCCAACGCCCTGGTGCAGCTGCCGGAGCGCGATGGCGCCCTGGTGCAGCGGGTGCTGCCCGAGAGCCCGGCCGAGACGGCCGGCCTGCGCCGGGGTGATCTGGTGGTGTCCGCCGCCGATCAGCCCGTGCGCGATCCGGCGGTGCTGCTGCAGCTGGTGGAGGCCTCCCAGGTGGGCGAGGCCCTGCCGCTCACGGTGTTGCGCGGCGACCAAGAGCTGAACCTGGCGATCCGGCCGGCGGCCCTGCCCCACCCCGGCGCTCACCCAGGGGTCGGTTCCGGCAGCTGAGCTACGGTCACCGCCACTTCAGCGTGGCGTGATGGCGGGTCTGCAGGATCAGATGAAGCAGGCGGTGGCGGCGGCCGCCACCGAGCAGATCCAGAGCGGCATGGTGGTGGGCCTGGGCTCAGGCTCGACCGCCGCCCTGATGATCCAGGCACTCGGCGCCAAGCTCAAGAGCGGTGCACTCACCGACATCGTGGGTGTGACCACCTCCTTCCAGGGCGAGGTGCTGGCGGCTGAGCTGGGCATCCCCCTGCAGAGCCTCAATGCGGTCGACCGCATCGATCTGGCCATCGACGGTGCCGATGAGGTGGATCCCTCCTTCCAGCTGATCAAGGGCGGCGGCGCCTGCCACGTGCAGGAGAAGCTCGTGGCCGTGCGGGCGAAGCGCTTCGTGGTGGTGGTGGATTCCACCAAGCTTGTGGACACGCTCAACCTCGGCTTCCTGCTGCCGGTGGAGGTGCTCCCCGGCGCCTGGCGTCAGGTGCGGGGCCAGCTGGCTGAGCTGGGGGGCGACGCCCAGCTGCGCATGGCCGTGAAGAAGGCCGGCCCGGTGGTGACCGACCAGGGCAACCTGGTGCTGGATGTGAAGTTCGCCGGCGGCATCAGCGATCCCGAGGGCCTCGAGAAAACGATCAACAACCTGCCCGGCGTGCTGGAAAATGGGCTGTTCGTGAATCTCACCGATCAGGTGCTTGTTGGTGAGATCGTTGATGGCGTTGCCGGCGTGCGGGATCTGCAGAAGCGCTGAGTTTTAGCCAGTTGCGGGGGCTCGGCCGGCTCAGCTGAGCCGGCGGCGAACCGATTCGGCATGGCTGTGCAGCCCTTCGCTCTCGGCCAGGGTGATCACGGCCGGCCCGGTGGCTTCAAGTGCGGCCCGGTTGAACTGGATCAGGCTGGTGTGGCGCAGGAAGGTCTCCACGCTGAGGGCACCGGCGAAACGGGCCGTGCCGGAGGTGGGCAGGGTGTGGTTCGGCCCCGCCAGGTAGTCGCCCACGGCCTCCGGGGTCCAGGCCCCGAGAAAGATGGCGCCGGCGTGCTGGATCTGATCGGCCAGCGGCTCAGGGCGCTCCACCTGCAGCTCGAGGTGCTCCGGCGCGAAGCGATCGCTGAGGGCCGCCGCCTGCTCCAGGCTGGTGCAGACCACGATCAGCCCCCAGTCGTTGAGGGCCTGGCGGGTGATGGCGGCGCGGGGGTGGCCCGCCAGCTGGGCCTCGATCGCTGCCGGCACCGCCGCCGCCATCTCTTCGCTGGTGGTGAGCAGGATCGCGGCGGCCAGCGGGTCGTGCTCCGCCTGGGCCAGCAGATCGGCGGCCACCTGCTCGGCGTTGGCGCTTTGGTCGGCGATCACCAGCACCTCGCTGGGACCGGCCAGGGAATCGATCGCCACACGGCCGTAGACGGCCTTCTTGGCCAGGGTCACGTAGAGGTTGCCGGGGCCGCTGATCACATCCACCCGGGGGATGCTCTCGGTGCCGTAAGCCAGGGCGGCGATGGCCTGGGCGCCACCCACCCGATAGATCTCGTTCACGCCAGCCAGGTGGGCGGCCGCCAGCACCGTGCGGTTCACCCGTCCCTCGGGGCCCGGCGGGGTCACCATCACCAGCCGTCGCACCCCGGCCACCGTGGCCGGCACCGCATTCATCAGCACCGTGCTCGGGTAGCTGGCGCGCCCCCCGGGCACATACAGACCAGCTCGCTCCACCGGCCGCCAGCGGCGTCCCAGCCGCTCGCCGTGCACGCCCGTCATGGCGATGTCGGCTGGTTTCTGGCGCTGGTGAAACTCCAGGATGCGGCGGTGGGCAAGGCGGAGGGCGTCCTGCAGGTCGGCCGGGGTGTCGGCCCAGGCGGACTCCAGTTCGCCGGCAGGGATGCGCAGCGGATCGGGCCTTACGCCATCGAAGCGCTCGCTCAGCTCCAGCAGGGCGGCATCACCACGGGTGCGCACCTGCTCGAGGATCACCTCCACCCGCTCGGCCGCCTCCTGGCTCTGGCCGCTGCCGGTGCGCTCAGCGATCGCCTCCAGCCGCTCGCCGGCCGCCTGCGGATCGCGCAGCACCGGGATCTGCACCGGTTGGTGCGCCGTGAGCTCATCGGCGGAGCGCCCGGCTTGGTCGGCGCTGGTCAGCGGGCTGCTGGCGGGCACGGACACGGGAGTCAGGGGAGGGGATTCAAGCTAGATGGCCGCCGCCCGGCGACCTTGAGGCGAGGTGGGGTGCGGTGCAGGGGGTAGAGTCTTCGTTTGCTGAGTCAGTGCACGACCGCCTGTGGCCAATAACAAGTCGTCGAAGAAACGCGTTCTGATCGCCGAGCGCAACCGCCTGCAGAACCGCAGCTACAAGTCCGCGGTGCGCACGCTGATCAAGCGCTGCTTCACCGCCTGCAGCACCTACAGCCAGGAGCCAGGCGCCGCCGCCAAAGAGGCCGTGCAGACCAGCCTCAATGCCGCGTTCAGCAAGATCGACAAGGCCGTGAAGGTCGGTGTGATCCACCGCAACACCGGCTCCCATCAGAAGTCGCGCCTGAGCGCCGCTGTCAAGAAGGCCGTCGAGCCCGCCGCCCAGGCCTGAGCCTGCTGCCTGGTGCGCTAGGGCCCCAGGAGCGCGTCGCTCCGCCTTGCTAACCGGGCTCATTTCCGAATCGGCGTCTGTGGCGCCGATGCCTGTTTAGGGTTCGGGTCTCGATTCGAACCCTTCAACCATGGCTGCGGCTGTCGCCCTCGAGAGCCTTGCTGCTCCGCTGATCGACAGCCACTGCCACATCGTCTTCCGCAATTTCGACGACGACCTGGAGGAGGTGGCCCAGCGCTGGCGCGACGCCGGTGTTGGGCGCCTCCTCCACGCCTGTGTGGAACCCTCGGAAATCCCGGCGATCCGTGCCCTGGCCGATCGCTTCCCCGAGCTGCGCTATTCCGTGGGGGTGCATCCGCTCGACCCCGAGCACTGGCAGGCGGATACGCCTCAGGTGCTGCGAGACGCCGCCATGGACGATCCGCGCGTGGTGGCAATCGGCGAGCTGGGACTGGATCTGTTCCGCGACAAGAACCTTGAGCAGCAGTTCGCGATGCTCCGCCCCCAGCTGGATCTGGCGGTGGAGCTGGATCTGCCGGTGATCATCCACTGCCGCGATGCGGCCGAGCCGATGCTGGCGGAGCTGCACGAGCGGGCCGGCCGCGGCGCCTGCCCCCGTGGCGTGATGCACTGCTGGAGCGGCACGCCTGCCGAGATGGCCGGCTTCCTCGAGCTGGGCCTCTACATCTCCTTCAGCGGCAACGTCACCTATCCCAAAGCCGCCGACACCCACGACTGCGCCCGTCAGGTGCCGGCCGATCGCTTTCTGGTGGAGACCGACTGCCCCTTCCTGGCGCCGGTGCCCCGGCGCGGCAAACGCAACGAGCCGGCCTACGTGGCCGCCGTGGCCGAGCGGGTGGCCCAGCTGCGTGAGCAGAGCCTGACCGAAGTGGCACTGCAGAGCACGGCCAACGCCTGCGCGTTGTTTGGGCCTGCGCTTCACAGTGTATGATGATTTATTGGCCTGGCAGCGGGTTCTGGTTCTCCTGTGCTCGCTGCAGCCCGAAAGCGCCCGCCGGCATCCTGGCGGGCCTGCCCTTTCTGGTGCTGTGTCTATCCGGTGCAAGTCGTCGTTGTCTGCGGGGTTGAGGCGAGCTGAATAGATGCACCGGCCGGCCAGCCGCTCCCTTCCCGGGGGGCGGCTGTTGCTGTCGGCCGTTGCAGCGGGCGCCCTGCCGGCGCCTTCAGTCCCTCCCCCAGACCTGCGCCTACGCCGCCAGGCCCTTTTGTCCCGTCCAACCCGTTCCTGCAGGTTCACCGCATGAGCAGCGCGATCCAGGTCGCCAAGACCGCCACTTACCTGCCCGATCTGGTCGAGGTACAGCGCGCGAGCTTCAAATGGTTCCTGGAGAAGGGCCTGATCGAGGAGCTGGAGAGCTTCTCGCCGATCACCGACTACACCGGCAAGCTGGAGCTGCACTTCATCGGTAGCGAGTACCGCCTGAAGCGTCCCCGCCACGATGTGGAAGAGGCCAAGCGTCGCGATGCGACCTTCGCGTCGCAGATGTATGTCACCTGCCGCTTGGTCAACAAGGAGACCGGCGAGATCAAGGAGCAGGAGGTCTTCATCGGCGAACTGCCGCTGATGACCGAGCGCGGCACGTTCATCATCAACGGCGCCGAGCGCGTGATCGTGAACCAGATCGTGCGTTCGCCCGGCGTTTACTTCAAGGACGAGCAGGACAAGAACGGCCGCAAGACCTTCAACGCCAGCCTGATCCCCAACCGCGGCGCCTGGCTGAAGTTCGAGACTGACAAGAACGATCTGCTGCACGTTCGTGTCGACAAAACGCGCAAGATCAATGCGCACGTGCTGATGCGGGCCATCGGCCTGTCTGACAACGACGTGCTCGACAAACTGCGCCACCCCGAGTACTACCAGAAGTCGATCGAAGCGGCGAACGACGAGGGCATCGCTTCGGAAGATCAGGCTCTGCTGGAGCTCTACAAGAAGCTGCGCCCGGGTGAACCTCCCTCGGTGAGCGGTGGTCAGACCCTGCTGCACAGCCGTTTCTTCGATCCGAAGCGCTACGACCTCGGCCGGGTCGGTCGTTACAAGATCAACAAGAAGCTGCGTCTCACCATCCCCGACGCCACCCGCACCCTCACGCCTGAGGACGTGCTGAGCACGATCGACTACCTGATCAACCTCGAGCTCGATGTGGGCGGCGCCACGCTCGACGACATCGACCACCTCGGCAACCGCCGCGTGCGTTCAGTCGGCGAACTGCTGCAGAACCAGGTGCGCGTGGGCCTGAACCGCCTGGAGCGGATCATCAAGGAGCGGATGACCGTCGGCGAGACCGACAGCCTCACCCCTGCCCAGCTGGTGAACCCCAAGCCCCTGGTGGCGGCGATCAAGGAGTTCTTCGGCTCCAGCCAGCTGAGCCAGTTCATGGATCAGACCAATCCGCTTGCGGAGCTCACCCACAAGCGCCGCATCAGCGCCCTGGGCCCAGGTGGTCTCACCCGCGAGCGCGCCGGCTTCGCCGTGCGCGACATCCACCCCTCCCACTACGGCCGCATCTGCCCGATCGAAACGCCGGAAGGTCCGAACGCCGGCCTGATCGGTTCGCTCGCCACCCACGCCCGGGTGAATGAGTACGGCTTCATCGAAACGCCGTTCTGGCGGGTGGAGAACGGCATCGTGCTCAAGCAGGGCGATCCGATCTATCTCTCGGCCGACCTTGAGGACGAGTGCCGTGTCGCCCCCGGTGACGTGGCCACCGACGCCGACGGCCGCATCAAGGCCGATCTCGTGCCCGTGCGCTATCGCCAGGACTTCGAGACCGTGCCGCCCGAGCAGGTCGATTACGTGCAGCTCTCACCGGTGCAGGTGATCTCCGTGGCCACCTCGCTGATCCCCTTCCTCGAGCACGACGACGCCAACCGCGCCCTGATGGGTTCGAACATGCAGCGCCAGGCGGTGCCGCTGCTGCGCCCCGAGCGTCCGCTGGTGGGCACCGGCCTGGAAACCCAGGTGGCGCGCGACTCCGGCATGGTGCCGATCACCACCGTCAACGGCACGGTGAGCTTCGTTGATGCCACCGCCATCGTCATCCGCGATGAGCAGGGCACCGACCACACCCACTACCTGCAGAAGTACCAGCGCTCCAACCAGGACACCTGCCTGAACCATCGCCCGATCGTCAAGCTGGGTGATCCGGTGATCGCCGGCCAAGTGCTGGCCAACGGCTCCGCCTGCGAAGGCGGTGAGATCGCCCTCGGCCAGAACGTGCTGATCGCCTACATGCCCTGGGAGGGCTACAACTACGAGGACGCGATCCTGGTGAGCGAGCGCCTGGTGCGCGACGACCTCTACACCTCGGTGCACATCGAGAAGTACGAGATCGAAGCCCGCCAGACCAAGCTCGGTCCCGAGGAGATCACCCGCGAGATCCCGAACGTTGCCGAGGAGAGCCTGGGCAACCTCGATGAGATGGGCATCATTCGCGTCGGCGCCTATGTGGAGAGCGGCGACATCCTCGTCGGCAAGGTGACGCCCAAGGGCGAATCCGATCAGCCTCCCGAGGAGAAACTGCTGCGCGCCATCTTCGGTGAGAAGGCCCGCGACGTGCGTGACAACTCGCTGCGGGTGCCCAGCACCGAGCGCGGCCGCGTCGTCGATGTGCGCATCTACACCCGCGAGCAGGGCGATGAACTGCCGCCGGGCGCGAACATGGTGGTGCGGGTCTATGTGGCGCAGCGCCGCAAGATCCAGGTGGGCGACAAGATGGCCGGCCGCCACGGCAACAAGGGCATCATCAGCCGCATTCTTCCCCTGGAAGACATGCCCTACCTGCCCGATGGCACCCCGATCGACATCGTGCTCAACCCCCTGGGTGTGCCGAGCCGGATGAACGTCGGCCAGGTGTTCGAGTGCCTGATGGGCTGGGCCGCCTCCCACCTGGATTGCCGGGTGAAGGTGGTGCCGTTCGATGAGATGCACGGCCCCGAAACCTCGAAGAACACCGTGCAGGCCTACCTCGAGGCGGCCAAGGCACTCCCGGGCAAGGACTGGGTCTACGACCCCGAGAACCCCGGCAAGATCCAGCTGATCGATGGCCGCAGCGGCGAACCGTTCGATCAGCCGGTCACCGTGGGTTATGCCCACATCCTCAAGCTTGTGCACCTTGTCGACGACAAGATCCACGCCCGCTCCACCGGCCCCTACTCACTGGTGACCCAGCAGCCCCTGGGCGGCAAGGCCCAGCAGGGCGGTCAGCGTCTGGGTGAGATGGAGGTGTGGGCCCTTGAGGCCTATGGCGCCGCTTACACCCTGCAGGAACTGCTCACCGTCAAGTCCGACGACATGCAGGGCCGCAACGAGGCGCTCAACGCCATCGTCAAGGGCAAGCCGATTCCCCGCCCCGGCACCCCCGAGTCGTTCAAGGTGCTGATGCGCGAGCTGCAGTCCCTCGGTCTCGATATCGCGGTGTACACCGATGCCGGCGAGGAAGTCGACCTGATGCAGGACGTCAACCCCCGCCGCAGCACCCCCAACCGGCCCACTTACGAATCCCTCGGCGTCGCGGATTACGACGACGACTGATCGATCGATTCAGCACCACCCCTGGCGGGTGCCGGCTGATCCGTTCCGTTCCTTCCGACCTCCGCGCGCTTCCCGGCCATGACCAACAGCAACCTTCGCACCGAGAACCACTTCGACTACGTCAAGATCACGCTCGCCTCACCCGAAAGGGTGATGCAGTGGGGCCAGCGCACGCTGCCCAATGGTCAGGTGGTGGGCGAGGTGACCAAGCCCGAAACCATCAACTACCGCACGCTCAAGCCGGAGATGGATGGCTTGTTCTGCGAGAAGATCTTCGGCCCCTCGAAGGACTGGGAGTGCCACTGCGGCAAGTACAAGCGGGTGCGCCACCGCGGCATCGTCTGCGAGCGCTGCGGCGTGGAGGTCACCGAGAGCCGGGTGCGGCGCCACCGCATGGGCTTCATCAAGCTGGCGGCCCCTGTGTCGCACGTCTGGTACCTGAAGGGGATCCCCAGCTACGTGGCGATCCTGCTCGACATGCCCCTGCGCGACGTTGAGCAGATCGTCTACTTCAACTGCTACGTGGTGCTCGATGCGGGCGACCACAAGGACCTCGCCTACAAGCAGCTGCTCACCGAGGACGAGTGGCTGGAGATCGAGGATGAGATCTATGCCGAGGATTCGGAGATCGAGAACGAGCCCCAGGTGGGCATCGGCGCAGAAGCGCTCAAGCAGCTCCTCGAGGATCTCGACCTGCCGGTGGTGGCCGAGCAGCTGCGCGAGGAGATCGCCGGCTCCAAGGGTCAGAAGCGCGCCAAGCTGATCAAGCGTCTGCGCGTGATCGACAACTTCATCGCCACCAGTGCCCGTCCTGAGTGGATGGTGCTGGATGTGATCCCGGTGATCCCGCCCGATCTGCGCCCGATGGTGCAGCTCGATGGCGGCCGCTTCGCCACCAGTGATCTGAATGATCTCTACCGCCGGGTGATCAACCGCAACAACCGCCTGGCGCGGCTGCAGGAGATCCTGGCTCCCGAGATCATCGTCCGCAATGAGAAGCGGATGCTCCAGGAGGCTGTCGATGCCCTGATCGACAACGGCCGCCGCGGTCGCACCGTGGTCGGCGCCAACAACCGTCCACTCAAGTCGCTCAGCGACATCATTGAGGGCAAGCAGGGTCGCTTCCGTCAGAACCTGCTGGGTAAGCGGGTCGACTACTCCGGTCGTTCCGTGATCGTGGTGGGTCCGAAGCTGAAGATGCACCAGTGCGGTCTGCCCAAGGAGATGGCGATCGAGCTGTTCCAGCCGTTCGTGATCCACCGCCTGATCCGTCAGAACATCGTCAACAACATCAAGGCCGCCAAAAAGCTGATTCAGCGCGCCGACGATGAGGTGATGCAGGTGCTGCAGGAAGTGATCGAAGGGCACCCGATCCTGCTGAACCGTGCCCCGACGCTGCACCGCCTCGGCATTCAGGCCTTCGAGCCCAAGCTGGTGGACGGCCGCGCCATCCAGCTGCACCCGCTGGTGTGCCCCGCCTTCAACGCCGACTTCGACGGTGACCAGATGGCCGTGCACGTGCCCCTGGCGATCGAGGCTCAGACCGAGGCGCGCATGCTGATGCTCGCCAGCAACAACATCCTCTCGCCAGCCACCGGCGAGCCGATCATCACGCCGTCGCAGGACATGGTGCTCGGCGCCTACTACCTCACCGCCGTGCAGCCCGGCAGCACCAAGCCGGACTTCGGCGACCGCAGCCGCACCTTCGCCGGCCTGCGCGATGTGCTCAGCGCCTTCGATGAGAAGCACCTCACCATGCACGACTGGGTGTGGGTGCGCTTCAGCGGCGAGGTGGACAGCGAGGACGAAGGCAAAGAGCCCGTTCACAGCGAGACCCTTAGCGATGGCACTCGCATCGAGCAGTGGAACTACCGCCGCGACCGCCTCGACGAGGACGGTGCACTGATCAGCCGCTATCTGCTCACCACCGTGGGCCGTGTGGTGATGAACAGCACCATCATCGACGCGGTGGCAGCCGCCTGAGATCCCAGAACCTTCCTCCCCTTCTTTCTTCTCGACGCGCGCAGCCATGACCGCCACCCCCAGCAAGAAAACCAGCAAGAAGAGCACCAAGGCCGCTGAAGCCGCCGCCGCTGCGGCCGCTGCTGCGGCGCAGACCAACGCCTCGGCACCGCTGAGCAAGGCGGCACCGCCGTTCCGCAACCGCACGATCGACAAGAAGCAGCTGCGGAATCTGATGGCGTGGGCCTACAAGAACCACGGCACCGCCGCCACCGCCTCGATGGCGGACGAGCTGAAGGATCTGGGCTTCCACTACGCCACCCAGGCCGCCGTGTCGATCTCCGTCGACGATCTGCGCATCCCCGGCGAGAAGGCCCGCCTGCTGGAGGAAGCCGAGCAGCAGATCACTGACACCGAGGAGCGCTATCGCCTCGGCGAGATCACCGAGGTGGAGCGCCACACCAAGGTGATCGACACCTGGACGGAAACCAACGAGCGTCTGGTTGAGGAAGTCAAGAAGAACTTCAACGACAACGACCCGCTCAACTCGGTCTGGATGATGGCCAACTCCGGCGCCCGGGGAAACATGTCCCAGGTGCGTCAGCTGGTGGGTATGCGCGGCCTGATGGCCAACCCGCAGGGCGAGATCATCGACCTTCCGATCCGCACCAACTTCCGCGAGGGGCTGACGGTCACCGAATACGTGATCTCCTCCTACGGCGCCCGCAAGGGCCTGGTGGACACCGCCCTGCGCACCGCCGACTCCGGCTACCTCACCCGCCGTCTGGTGGACGTGGCCCAGGACGTGATCGTGCGTGAGGACGACTGCGGCACCACCCGCGGCATTCCCATCGACGCCGACGACAAGGGCAAGTACGCCGCCAAGTTGGTGGGCCGTCTGGCCGCCGAGCCCGTTCTCGACGCTGATGGCAGCGTGCTCGTCGAGCGCGACGGTGAGATCGATCCCCCCCTCTCCCGCCGCATCGAAGCGGCGGGCGTTCGCACGGTTGTGGTGCGCTCGCCGCTCACCTGCGAGGCCTCCCGTTCGGTCTGCCGCAAGTGCTACGGCTGGGCCCTGGCCCACAACGAACTGGTCGACCTGGGCGAAGCCGTCGGCATCGTGGCCGCTCAGTCGATCGGTGAGCCCGGCACCCAGCTCACCATGCGCACCTTCCACACCGGCGGTGTGTCCACCGCCGAGACCGGTGTGGTGCGCTCCTCTATCGAGGGCACGGCCGAGTTCGACAGCAAGGCCCGCGTGCGTGCCTTCCGCACGCCCCACGGCGTCGAGGCACTGATCGCCGAGACCGACTTCACCCTGACGGTGAAGCCCTCCGGCAAGGGCAAGGCCCAGAAGCTGGAGATCACCACCGGTTCACTGCTGTTCGTCGCCGATGGCGGCGACGTGCCGGCCGACACGATGCTGGCCCAGATCTCCTCCGGCGCCGCGGTCAAGAAGAGCGTCGAGAAGGCCACCAAGGATGTGATCTGCGACCTGGCCGGCCAGGTGCGCTACGAGGACGCGATCCAGCCCAGGGAGGTCACCGACCGTCAGGGCAACATCACGCTCAAGGCCCAGCGTCTGGGTCGGATGTGGGTGTTCAGTGGCGACGTTTACAACCTGCCGCCCAACGCCCAGCCGGTGGTCCAGGGTGGCAAGGGTGTCACCACCGGTGAGGTGCTGGCCGAGAGCCGTCTGGTGAGTGAGTACGGCGGCGCCGTGCGTCTGCGCGAGAGCGCCGGCGATTCGCGCGAGGTGCAGATCGTCACCACCAGCCTCACCCTCAAGGACTGCAAGCTCGTGGGTGAATCCACCCACGCCGGTGAGCTCTGGCACCTGGAGGGCAAGGACAACATCCGCTATCGCCTCAACACCGCTCCTGGCAGCAAGATCAGCTCCGGTGAGGTGATCGCTGAACTGGCGGACGACCGCTTCCGCACCCAGACCGGCGGCATCGTCAAGTACGCCCCCGGCCTGTCGATCAAGAAGGCTCGCAGTGCCAAGAATGGCTACGAGGTGAGCAAGGGCGGCACCCTGCTCTGGGTCCCCCAGGAAACCCACGAGATCAACAAGGACATCTCCCTGTTGATGATCGAGGACGGCCAGTGGATCGAGGCCGGCACCGAGGTGGTGAAGGACATCTTCAGCCAGACCGCCGGCATCGTCACGGTCACGCAGAAGAACGACATTCTGCGCGAGATCATCGTGCGCTCCGGTCAGCTGCATCACGTTGCCGACGCGAAGGTGGTGAGCCGCTACAGCGACGGCAAGATGGTCAACCCCGGCGAAGAGATCGCCAAGGGTCTGAAGGCCGAGGCGATGGTGTTCGTTGAGGCGGTGGACACGGCAGAGAGCGGCGCTGTGCTGCTGCGTCCGGTCGAGGAATATCGCATCCCCGATGAGGCCCACCTGCCCGAACTGGGCAGCGTCAAGCAGAACAACGGCCCCAGCCTCGGCCTCAAGGCCACCCAGCGCCTGGCCTTCAAGGACGGCGAACTGATCAAGAGCGTTGAGGGTGTGGAGCTGCTCAAGACGCAGCTGATCCTCGAATCCTTCGACACCACGCCGCAGATGACGGTGGATGTGGAGACGGTGCCCGATAAGCGCGCGAAGACGATCGATCGTCTGCAGCTGGTGATCCTCGAGAGCCTGCTGGTGCGCCGCGACACCCTCTCCGACGCCAGCCACGGTTCCACCCACACCGAGCTGTCCGTCAACGACGGCGACAGCGTCAAGGCCGGCGATGTGGTGGCCACCACCCAGATCCTCTGCAAGGAGGACGGTCTGGTGCAGCTGCCCGACCTTGTGGACGGCGAACCGATCCGCCGCCTGATCGTGGAGCGCGCCAGCGATACCCGCAACATCGATCTGGGCTCCACCAAGCCCGATGTGGCCGTCGGTCAGCGTCTGGTCGATGGCGACCTGCTGGCCAGCGGCGTTACGGCCCCCTGTTGCGGTCAGGTGGAGGTCGTGAGCGGCAGCACCGTGACCATCCGCCTCGGCCGGCCCTATATGGTGTCGCCCGATTCGGTGCTGCACGTGCGCGACGGCGAACTGGTGCAGCGCGGCGATTCGCTGGCGTTGCTGGTGTTCGAACGTCAGAAGACCGGCGACATCGTCCAGGGTCTGCCCCGTATCGAGGAGCTGCTCGAGGCCCGTCGCCCGCGTGAATCGTCGGTGCTCTGCCGCAAGCCCGGCACCGTGGAGATCAAGCAGGGTGAGGACGACGACTCGATCACCGTCACCGTGATCGAAGGCGACGACGCCATCAGCGAGTACCCGATTCTGCTGGGCCGCAACGTGATGGTGTCCGACAGCCAGCAGGTCACCGCCGGCGAACTGCTCACCGACGGTCCGATCAACCCGCATGAGCTGCTCGAGTGCTATTTCGAGGATCTGCGTAGCCGCAAGCCCACCCTGGAAGCGGCGATGGAGGCCATCTCCAAGCTGCAGTTCCGCCTGGTTCAGGAAGTGCAGAACGTCTACAAGTCGCAGGGCGTCACCATCGATGACAAGCACATCGAGGTGATCGTGCGTCAGATGACTAGCAAAGTGCGCATCGAGGATGCCGGCGACACCACCCTGTTGCCCGGCGAGCTGATCGAGCTGCGTCAGGTGGAGCAGGTGAACAGCGCCATGGCGATCACCGGCGGTGCCCCCGCCGAGTTCACCCCCGTGCTGCTGGGCATCACCAAGGCCTCGCTCAACACCGACAGCTTCATCTCGGCGGCCTCCTTCCAGGAGACCACGCGCGTGCTCACTGAAGCTGCGATCGAGGGCAAGAGCGACTGGCTGCGCGGTCTCAAGGAGAACGTGATCATCGGCCGCCTGATCCCGGCAGGCACGGGCTTCAGCGGCTTCGAGGAGGAGCTGCGGGCCGAGGCGGGTCCCCACCCCGACATCCTCGACGAGGATCCGGCCGGCTATCGCCGCATGCAGAACCTGCGCCCGGATTACACCGTGGAGATGCCGGCGCCTCCTGCCGCCAGTGAGGCCGGTGCGGTGCTCGATGACCCCTCCGATGAGGACCTTGAGGCCACCCGCAGCCGCCATGGCATCGAAGCCAGCGCCAGCAACTTGGCCGCCTTCACCCGCCCGGTGGTGGAAGACGGCCTGGAGGAGGAGCTGATCGCCGATCCCGCTGCCCTCGAGGGTCTGCAGGAAGAGGGGCTCCTCACCGAAGAGTGAGCCCCTGCGCCAGCATCAGCTCATCTGCACTGCTCCGATGATCCAGCCGACGCTCGTGCCGCAGCGGCGCCTGCCCCGCTACGGCTTCCACACCCACACCGAGCGGCTCAACGGCCGTGCCGCCATGCTCGGCTTCATCGCGCTGCTGGCGGTGGAGATCCAGCTGGGGCACGGCCTGCTGGTCTGGCCCTGATGAATGCTGCGGCCGCCGCCGCTACTGCTGGCCCCCCGGCTGCAGATCCCTCGCCCCTGCTGGGCATGGGTGTTGCCGCACTGGAGCAGTGGGCCGTGGACCACGGCCAGGCTGCCTTCCGCGGCCGGCAACTGCACGATTGGCTCTACGCCAAGGGGGCCCGCCGCCTGGCTGATGTCAGCGTGCTGCCCAAGGCCTTCCGCGAGCAGCTCGAGGCGGCAGCACCTCCCTCTGGCTCCGCCGACTGGATCGGCCGCTCGCGCGAGATGCATCGCAGCGTCGCCCGCGATGGCACCACCAAGCTGCTGCTCGGCACCCACGACGGCCTCAGCATCGAGACCGTGGGCATCCCCGCCGAGGGCCGGCTGACGGTCTGCGTCAGCAGCCAGGTGGGCTGCCCGATGGCCTGCCGCTTCTGCGCCACCGGCAAGGGCGGTCTGCAGCGTTCGCTGGCGGTTCACGAGATCGTCGATCAGGTGCTGAGCGTGCGCGAGGCCATGGAGCAGCGCCCCAGCCACGTGGTGTTCATGGGCATGGGCGAGCCGCTGCTCAACAGTGAGGCGGTGCTCGCCGCCATCGATTGCCTCTGCACCGACCTGGGCATGGCCCAGCGCCAGATCACCGTCAGCACCGTGGGCGTGGCCCGCACCCTGCAGCAGCTGGCGGAGCTGGCCCTGGCCCGGCTCGGCCGTGCCCAGTTCACTCTGGCGGTGAGCCTGCACGCTCCCGATCAGCGCCTGCGCGAGCTGTTGATCCCCACCGCCCACGCCTATCCGATCGCCGAGCTGCTCGAGGACTGCCGCCGGTTCGTGGCGATCACCGGCCGGCGCGTCAGTTTCGAATACATCCTGCTGGGCGGACTCAACGACCAGCCCCGCCATGCCGAGGCCCTGGCTCAGCTGCTGCGCGGCTTCCAGAGCCACGTGAATCTCATCCCTTACAACCCCATCGCCGAGGAGGAGTTCCAGCGCCCCACCCCGGCAGCGGTGGAGGGTTTCCGCCGCGCCCTGCAGGCGCGCCATGTGGCCGTGAGCGTGCGCGCCAGCCGTGGCCTCGATGCCGATGCCGCCTGTGGTCAGCTCCGCCGTCGGCTGGAGGGCAGCCTGGAACCCGCGCCGGCTGGTCGGGCCTGAGCGTTCGCCACCTCCATTGCCACCGCCGCTCGACGCGCCCCCGTCAGGTGGGATCGCGGCTGGGGTCGAAGGCGCCTCGCGCCTCCTGTTCGTTCCAGGGGGCCAGCCTGGCCAGCAGGAGAAAGCCGGGCACCGCTGCCGCCACCGTGAACAGGAAGAAGCTCGGCCAACCCACCCGCTCAGCCACCACACCTGCCGGTGCAGAAAGCAGCGAGCGGCTCATGGCGTAGACGCCTGAGAGCAGCGCGTATTGCGTGGCGGAGAAGCGCGGGTTGCAGAGGCTCATCAGCAGAGCCACGAACACGGCGCCGACCATGCCGCCGCTGATGTTCTCCAGGCTCACCGCCGTGATCAGGCCGGCGAAGCCACCGCCGAAGCGCGCCAGGGCCCAGTAGCTGAGGTTGCCGATGGCCCCGACGGCGGCGAACAGCCAGAGGGAGCGGTTCATCCCCAGCCAGGCGAACAGGGCGCCGCCGAGCACGGTGCCCACCATGGTGGCGCCGATGGCCCAGCCCCCCTGCACCAGGCCGATCTGAGCCTCGCTGAAGCCCTGCAGCTGCAGGAAGGGGATCGCCATGGCGCTGAGCAGGCCGTCGGGCCAGCGGTAGAGCAGCACCAGCAGCAGCAGCAGCCAGCTGCGGCCGGGCCCGGCCCGGTGCAGAAACTCGCGCGCCGGCCCCAGCACCGCCTGGCGCAGGCTGGTGATGGCGTGCTGCACCGGTTTGAGCTTCGGGGCGGTGAGCGTGAAGGGGATCACGGCCGCCACCAGCGCCGCGGCGCAGAGGAAGGCCGCCGGCCAGCCGTAGCGCCCTGCCAGCAGAAAGCCGCCTGCCCCCACGGCCAGCATCGCGGCGCGGTAGCCGAGGCTGGCGGCGGCAGCACCCGGCCCCCGCTCGGCTTCCGGCAGTAGGTCGGTGCGGTAGGCATCCACCACGATGTCCTGGGTGGCGCTGCAGACCGCCAGCACCAGCGCGGCCACACCCACGGCCGTCAGGCTGGCTGGGCTGGTGCTCGGGCGCAGCAGGGCCATGCCGGCGATCACGGCCACCAGCAGCAGCTGCATCACCAGGATCCAGCCCCGGCGCCGGTCCGGCCAGGGGATCGGCCAGCGATCCAGCAGCGGAGCCCAGAACAGCTTGAGCGTGTAGGGCAGTTCCGCCAGGGGGATCAGGCCGATCAGCGCCAGCGGTACGCCGCTGGCCGTGAGCCAGCCCTGCAGCAGCTTGCTGCCCACCATCAGCGGCGTGCCGCTGGCCACCCCTTCAGCGGTCACCGCCACCAGGCGCCGGGCCGTGCCAGCCCGGGTACCGGTGCTGCGCAGCGGCGGCGAATCCTGGGCGCTCATGCGGCGGTTCCGGTTGGCGGCACCCTAGGTGTGGCGGCCGCATCGGCCAGCCGTTGCCAGAGTGCGCGCAGACCTGTGCGCCTGCCGTGATGCCCGCTCCTGCCGCGTTTCCCGTCCTCTCGCCGGCGGGGCGAGCTGGCGCCTCACTGCGGCACTGGCTGCTGGTGGGCGCTGTCGTTGCTGGCCTTTCCAACGCCCTGGCTGCCGTTGCGGAGGCTCGGCCGATCCGCGGCGGTGTGGGCGGGCCGGCCTCCGGTGCGGGCGTGCGCCCCGGTGCCGGCTGGGGTGCCCCCGGTGCTGGCCTGACCCCGAGGCCGGGGGTGGGAGCAGGAGGCATCGGGGGGCCGGCGTCCGGGGCCGGTGTGCGCCCCGGAGCCGGCTGGGGTGCCCCGGGAGTCGGCCTCACCCGCGCTCCCGCCGCTGCCTATGGCGCTGCGGTGTATCACCCCGGCTGGGCCGGCGGTGGCTACTGGGGGGCGCGGCCCTGGACCACCGGTTGGTATGGCGCCGCTCCACTCGCTTGGTGGGGCACTGCGGCGGTGGTTGGCACCGCGGCAGTGACCTCGGCGGTGAATGCGGCAGCGGCCCAGCAGACCGTGTGGATCGTGGTGCCCCAGACCAGCCTCCAGCTCAATTACGCCTCGGTGACGGCTGTGGGCAACGGCGGCGTTTCATTCACTTATCAGAGCAATGCTCTGAGCCAGGCCGCTTCAGGCGATTGCCGCGGTGGGCTTCTCAACGGTGTGCCGGCCGCCGGCGACGGTGCCCAGCTGCTCAACGCGGCCTGTCAGGTGGCCTACGGCAGCGGCGGCTGAATGGCCAGAATGGGAGTCCATCGGGCCGGATCCATGCAGTTCCTCCGCTCCACCCTGCTGCCGGCGGCCATCGTGGTGCTGTTCGCTCTGGCCCTCTTCGCCGTCAGCGCACGCATCTGGCTGCCTGGCGACATGGCATCCCCTGCCCCGATCGGCTGAAGGCCTCCTGCGCGACGGATCACAGCGCCTGCAGGCTTTTACGATCCCCGCATGACAGGCCCGTTCCCTGAGTTCTCCCACAGCCCGGCCGAGCTGGCGTTCGATCCGGAGATGCTCGCCCGGGAGCTGGCCGAGGAGCTGCTGGGCGATCCCCTAGATGAGCTCGATGCTCCCGGCGAAGACTTGGCGGACAGTGCCGCTGAGTGCGACCTCGGCCTGCAGCTGCTGCAGGGCAGCCACGAGGAGCGCATGCAGGGCCTGCGCATCTTCTGTGAGCATCGCGACCCGCGGGCCCCGGCGCGGCTGCTGCCCCTGCTGGAGGCGAACTGCCCGATCCTGCGCATGAGCGCTGTGTACGCCCTTGGCCGCAATCCCGATCTTCAGGCGGTGTCGCCATTGCTGGCGCTGCTGCAGAGCGACAGCAACGGCTATGTGCGCAAGGCGGTGGCCTGGAGCCTGAGCAGCTACCCCGATGCGCCGGTGATGAATCCGCTGATCCGCGCCCTGGAAACCGACATCGCCGCTGTGCGGCTCTGGGCCGCCAGCTCCCTGGCGGATGCCGGCGCCACCGGCCTGGCCAAGGCCGATCAGGCGGCCGGCCAGTTGCTGCTGGCGCTGCGCATCGACAGCGAGCCGGTGGTGCGCAGCAACAGTGCCTGGTCGTTGGGACGGCTGTACGGCGATCTGGTGGAGCCCCGCCAGATCGAGGTGGTGGAGTCGCTCTTGGGGGCGATGCTGCACGACGGCGATCCGGCTGTGCGCGATGAAGCCCGCCTGGCCCTGGAGCAGCTTGAGGACCCCCAGGTGCTGGAGCGGCTGCAGACGCTGGTGGAGGAGGGACTGCTCAGCTGAAGCCTTGCCAACAGTCCGTCATGGCCCCACTCAGCGGCCGGATCTCACGGCTAGCATCCCGGCACTTCCGCTGCCTGGGATGGCTCAGCTTTCCATCCGCTTCCGCATCCGGCCGGACGGCCGGGTTGAAGAGCTGGTGGAGGGCGTGGCCGGCAACGGTTGCCAGCAGCTCACCGAGCGGATTGAAGCCTCACTCGGCTCGGTGCAACAGCGCCAGCCCACCGCTGAAGCCTTCCAGGCTCAGAACGCTGCAGTGACCCCCGAGCAGACCCTCACAACCCCGGCCTCCTGATGTCGCACTTCAGCACCGTCAAGACCGAACTGCGGGATCGCACCGCCCTGATCAGCGCCCTGCGCGACCTGGGTCACAACCCCAGCGAAGGGGAGCGTCCGGTCCGTGGCTATCGCGGCCAGACCGTGCTCGCCGATCTGACCATCGCCGCTGACGATGCCGGCTTCGCCGCTGCGGCCTCGCCCAGCGGCTCCACCAGCGCCGGCGATATCGGCTTCCGTTGGGATTCAGCCAGCCGCAGCTACGAGCTGGTCACCGATCTGGACCTCTGGCACCGCGCGATCCCCGTGGAGCGCTTCCTGGCCCGGCTGACCCAGCAATATGCGCTCCGCAGCATCCTGGCCGCCTCGGCCCAGGAGGGTTTTCAGGTGAGCGAGCAGCGCCAGGCCACCGACGGCTCGATCGAACTGGTGGTGACCCGCTGGAACGGCTGAGGCGTCGGCGCCAGCTGCGGCATCGCCAGTGAGCATCGATCCTTCCGTCGCCTTTGCGGCGCCACCAACTCCCGTCAGCGCTCCCACGGGCCTGGAGCCTGTTCTCGGTGGTGCCCTGCGGCAGAAAGCCGTCTGGGTGGATGAAGCTGTCTGCATCGGCTGCCGCTACTGCGCCCATGTGGCCTCCAACACGTTTGTCGTGGAGCCCGACTGGGGGCGATCGCGGGCCATCCGCCAGGACGGTGACAGCACCGAACGCATCCAGGAGGCGATCGACACCTGTCCGGTCGACTGCATCCACTGGGTGAGCTACGAGGAGCTGCCGGATCTGGAGGAGCAGAGCCGCAGCCTGGAGCTGCTGCCGCTCGGCCTGCCCAGCCAGACCCGGCCACGCCGCACGCTGCCGCGCCAGGCAGGTGGTGGGGACCATTGATGCTGCCCGTCCGCCGCTTCGGTCGCACCGACCTGCCGATGCCCGTGCTCTCCCTGGGTGGCATGCGTTTCCAGCAGAGCTGGAGCGACCTGCCCGCCGCCGAGATCACCGAGGACAGCCAGGCCAACCTGCGCGCCACGCTGGAGCAGGCGGTGGCCAGCGGCTTTCATCACATCGAAACCGCGCGCCATTACGGCACCTCGGAGCGGCAGCTGGGTGCGTTGCTTCCCGAGGTGCCTGATCCCCGGCGCATCCTGCAGACCAAGGTTCCGCCCCAGGCGGACAGCGCCGCCTTCGAGGCCGAACTGCAGCTGAGTTTCCAGCGCCTGGCAGTGGAGCGGGTCGACCTGTTGGCGATCCACGGACTCAATCTGGCCGAGCACGTTGAACAGACCCTGCGCCCCGGAGGCTGCCTGGAGGTGGCGCGCCGTTGGCAGGCCGAGGGCCGCATCGGCGCGGTGGGCTTCTCCACCCATGCGCCGCTGCCGCTGATGCTTGAAGCGATCAACACCGGCCGCTTCGACTACATCAACCTGCACTGGTACTTCATCCGTCAGGACAATCGTCCGGCGATCGAGGCGGCCACCGCTCAGGACATGGGGGTGTTTCTGATCAGCCCCACCGACAAGGGCGGCCATCTGCACAGCCCCTCCGAACGGCTGCTCGAGCTCTGCGCCCCGCTCCATCCGATCGTGTTCAACGACCTGTTCTGCCTGACGGCAGCGGGGGTGCACACGATCAGCGTCGGTGCCGCCCGGCCGGAGGATCTCGAGCTGCACCGGCAGGCCGTGGCGCTGCTGCCTCAGGCCGGAGAGCTCCTGCCACCGATTCAGGCCCGGCTGGAGCAGGCACACCGCCAGGCCCTGGGGGATGCCTGGCTCTCGAGCTGGGAGCAGGGGCTGCCGGCCTGGCAGGACACGCCCGGTCAGATCAATCTGCCCACCCTGCTCTGGCTGCACACCCTGCTGGAGGCCTGGGATCTGCAGAGCTATGGGCGGGCTCGCTATGGGCTGCTGGGGTCCGGTGGCCACTGGTTCCCCGGGGCCAATGCCGATCTGCTCGATGCAGAGGTGTCGGAGGCGGAGCTGCTGGCCTGCCTGGGCGACAGTCCCTGGGCTGCGCAGATCCCCGGGATTCTGAGGCGGCTGCGCCAGCGGCTGGGCGGTCAGAGCACGCGCCGCCTGATGGCGACGGACTAGCGAGCATCAGCTCTGCCCCAGGGGCAGCTTGGCCGGCAGGCCCACAGCCCGTGGGTAGGCACTCGGGCAGGCGGCCAGCGGCTGCAGCCCCAGCACCGTGCGGGTGCCGCGCTCCTCCGGCAGCTCGCGGCTGTCGCAGCGGCTGATGCGGGCCCTGAGGATCGTGGCCGCCTTCTCAAGGGCGCGGCTGTCGTTGTCATGCCACTGGCCGCGGTAGAGCAGGGCTTCGCCCGCGGGGGCGAGCAGTGGCACCAGGTATTCCGCCACCACCGGTGCGGCGGCCACGGCCCGGGCCAGGGCCAGGTCGTACTGGCCGCGGCAGGCGCGCTGGCGGCCGGTGAGTTCCACCCGCTCGCAGCGCAGTTCCACCCGGTCCGCGAGTCCCAGGGCCTGGGCCATGGCTTGCACCGCCTCGGTCTTGCGGCCCACGGAGTCCACCAGGGTGAGCCGGGCCTGGGGCAGGGCGATCGCCACCGCCAGCCCGGGAAAGCCGCCTCCGGTCCCCACATCGATGCAGTTCAGCGGTGCCTCGGGCTGCTCCTGCAGCCGCGGCAGCAGTGGCCAGAGGCTGTCGAACACCTGGGCGATCCAGAAATCGGCACCCTCCACCAGCCGGGTGAGGTTCAGGCGGCTGTTCCACTGGCGCAGCTCCCGCTGCAGTTGGCTGAACTGCTCCTGCTGTTGGGCGGTTGGCTGCCAGCCCAGGGCCTGCCAGAGAGGCTGTCCGGGCTCGCCCTGGCACGGGCTTGCGCTGGGACTGTCGGACGGCGGTTCGGCGGGCATGCCCTCGGACGGGATCGTCAGTCTCTCTAGGATCCCGCAGACCCGGTTCGCCGCTGGTGGCTGCTGCCAACCTCTACGAGCTGCTGGAGATCAGGCGTGAGGCCACGGGCCAGGAGCTGCGCCAGGCTTTTCGCAGCCTGAGCAAGCGTTACCACCCCGATACCACCGACCTGCCGGAGCAGGAGGCGCGCGAGGCCTTTCGCTGCCTGCAGCAGGCCTACCTCACCCTCAGCGATCCCGATCGCCGCCGCGCCTACGACGCCACACTGCTGGTGATTCAGCCGCCGCCACGGCTGCGTCCTGTTGTGGCCGCGGTACGCCCCGCTGCGGAGCCGTTGCCGGTGCGGCGGGCCCTCTCGGGCGGTGAATGGTTCGCCCTGCTGCTGTTAGCCCTGGCCGTGGTGTTCAGCCTGGTGCTGGGTGTGGGGCTGGCCTGGGCCCGTGGTGCGGAATTCCTGCGGGCTCCGAGCTGGTGGGCTGAGACCAGCCAGGTCGCCGGTCAGACTTCCCAACCCAGCCTCTCCCCTGCCTCGGATGACGGATCTGCCGCCCCCTCAGGCGCCGCTCTACAACCATCCGCTGCCGGCCCTGGAGCGCTGGCTGCTGGAGCTGGGGGCCGTGCAGCGGGGGGCGAACTCCTGCCTGTGGGATCTGCAGCGCCCCGATTGGACGGCTGAGCTTGAGCTGCAAGTGGAGGAGCTGAGCGTTCGCTGGAGTTCCACCGTCGTCGGTTCGGTGGAGCGGCACTTTCCCTATGGATTCAGCCGCGCCGATGTGGAGGCGGCAATCCTGGCGGGACCGTGATCCGTGGCCTCAGAGCCTGCGCCTGCAGAGTTCGCTCCGGGCCTCCTGTTGGGTGGCGAAGGGGCCGCAGTTGAACCAGCGCACTGCCGACACCTCGATGTCGGTGAACAGCACCAGTAGGCCGGCGCAGAGGCCGGCAACGGCGGCGCTGATCAGCAGGGTCGGGGCTTTCATCGGATCAAGATGCTGGTACGAGCTTATGAGCGAGATCCAGGCTCTGCCATTGCGCCGCCAGGGTCTGGCGGTTGATCCGGGCCAGCGGCGGCAGGGTGCCCAGCACCGGTGCACCACCCAGCTCCTCCAGCGTGCGGGGGTTGTCGGCGTGGGGCGCACCGTTGAGCAGCAGCCCGAGCAGCGGGATTCCCCGCCGGCGCAGCGCCTCCAGCGACAGCAGGGTGTGGTTGAGGGTGCCGAGGCCGCTGCGGGCCACCAGCAGCACCGGTAGACCCCAGGCCTCGATCTGCTCGATCTGCAGCAGGTCGCGGCGCAGCGGCACCAGCAGGCCGCCGGCAGTTTCCACCACCAGCGGGCCCGTCACCGC
Source organism: Cyanobium sp. E1_MAG_00006 (assembly GCA_027488975.1). Lineage (GTDB taxonomy): Bacteria > Cyanobacteriota > Cyanobacteriia > PCC-6307 > Cyanobiaceae > Vulcanococcus. The sequence continues at coordinate 23,816 of JAIYAQ010000017.1, read as the reverse complement.
TGGGAGCTGCAGGCGCTGGCGATTGATCGGTGGGCCTGGCTGCAGGGGATCGCCACTGGCCAGCTCCGCTGCCCAGTGGGGCGACACCGGATCGTTGAAGCGGTAGGCCTCCGGCTGAATGCGATCGGGTGGCAGCTCCAGCCAGCGCTGCACCCGGTCGCGATCGCCACCGCCATCCTCGAGGCCGCACTGCACGGGCTTCCAGTAGCTGGCCCCCAGCCCCTCCACCAGCAGGGCGCTCACCACGGTCTTGCCCACATCCGTGTCGGTGCCGCACACCACCAGTCGCATCGCCGTGCTGCTCATCGTCTGCGTCCCACCAGTAGCAGCACCTCCCAGCGCAGGGGCTGATCGGCGGCGGGCCAGTGGGCCACCAGCCGGCGTAACTCACCGGGGCGGAGGTGACGCTGCCGGCTGGCCAGGGCGCCGATCTCCCGGATCTGGCGCAGGAAGGGAAGGGCGCCCTGGTTGGGCCAGCTGAAGCGCAGCCGTTGCAGCCTCTGCAGGTCCAGCTCCTGGCGCGCGATCGTCTCCAGCTGCTCCGCCTCGGGCAGCTCAAGGCCGCTGAAGGGCACCTTCGCCTGGGCGGAGGCCGTGCGCCAGATGCCGAAACTGCCCGCGGTGGGCACCGCCAGCACCAGCCAGCCGCCGCTCTGCAACTGGCGGCACCACTCCTGCAGGCGCTGCGGCGGTTGCTCCAGCCATTGCAGGGCGAAGCTGGAGGCCAGCAGGCCGGCCCCGTTCAGCTGGCGCGGCAGGCCGCTGTTGAGATCCCAGAGCAGCTGGTGATGCACCAGGCCCGGATCGCCGCTTCGCTCCTGGGCCAGGAGTTCGGTGCAGAGGTCCAGCCGCAGCAGCGGTGGCCCGCCCAGTGACGTTTCCAGGGCGCGGCTGAGCAGCCCGCTGCCGGCCCCGAGGTCGGCCCGCGGCCCGGCGGGGATCTGGGGCCTCAGGGAGCGGCAGAGCTGGCCGAGCCGGGCTGCTATCGCTTTCTGCAGCCCCGCCCCTTGCTCGTAGGCGGCGGCGTGGCGGTTGAAGCAGTCGCGCACGCGACCGCCGAAGCGGCTGGAGGGGCTGAGGGGGCTGAGGGGGTTGAGGGGGTTGAGGGGTTCAGTGTGGGCCATCCGCCATCCACTCGAGCACGGCATCCAGCAGTCCGTCGGCGCCCAGGAGGGCGTGGCCGGCCCGCTCCAGACTCCAGACGGTGGCCTGGGGCAGCGCCTCCCGCAGCAGCGCACGGCTCTCCGGGCAGACGATCCGATCGTCGTTGGCTTCCACCAGCAGAACCGGCAGGCCTGGCGGTATGCCGTCCGGCAGTCCGCGGCAGTCAGCCAGGGTCTGCAGGTCCTGCAGCAGGCGCCGGCGCCCCGCGGCCGGGATCCCCTGCTCGAGAGGTCCCTCCGGCAGGCGGGAGGCCGGCAGCGGATCGGCCTCCCGGCGGAAGAACGCGTTCAACATGACTGCGGTGGCCTCTTCGCCCGCCTCCAGCTGGGCTGCCATTCCGCGCAGGCCGGCGGCCACGGCGCGGCCGCTGCGGCCGGGAGGTACGAACGCCGCGAAGCTGGTGAGCAGAACGGCTGCGGTGGCCTGGCTCCAGAGCGCTGCGGGCAGCAGGTGCGGGCCGAGGGAATGGGCGAGCACGATCCGTCGCTGGCTGCGCGGCTCCCAGATCGGCAGCGCCGGTTCCCGCTGGCCATAGCCGCGCTCGCCCCAGTCGAGCCTCCAGCCCCGTTCGGCGGCCAGCGTTGCCCAGGGGCCCCAGGCCCTGCTGTCGCTGGCCCAGCCGTGCATGGCGATCAACTGGGTGCTGCCGGCCGGGCAGGGGCTCGTGCTCATGGTGCCCCCAATGCCTGCAGCAGGCGCGCCAGCGTGCCCTCGGGAAGGTCGTGCCGCACCACCAGTCGTAGCCGGGCGGTCCCTTCCGGCACCGTGGGCGGCCGGATCGCCACGCTGAGCAGCCCGGCCTGCTCCAGTTGCTGCTGCAGGGCCAGCGCTTGGCCATCGCTGCCCACCAGCAAGGGCAGGATCGGTCCAGTACCGGCCGGGCGTGGCCAGCCTGCCGCCTGCAGCTGATCGCGCCAACGTTGTGCCTTCACCAGGAGCTCAGCCCCTGGTGCCTGGTGCCGGTGCTCCAGCTCCTGCAGCTGTTGCAGGGCCGCCAGCGCTCCGGCTGCCAGCGGTGGGGCCAGGGCGGTGGTGTATCGGAACGGACCGCTGTGCTGCACTAGCCAGTCGATCACCAGCGCGTCGCCAGCCAGGAAGGCCCCGCCGCTGCCGAAGGCCTTGCCAAAGGTGCCGCTGATCAGGGCCGGGGCGGAGTCGCCACGTTGGGCCAGGCCGCGGCCGCCCTGCCCCAGCACCCCGAGGGCGTGGGCCTCATCCAGCAGCAGGGCGGCGCCATGGGCGGCGCAAATCGTTCCCAGCGCGGGCAGATCCGGGCTGGTGCCCTCCATCGAGAACAGGCTCTCACTCAACACCAGCAGGCGGCGCCCGGGTTGCTCCCGGCGGGCATGGTTGAGGCGCCGCTCCAGATCGGCGAGATCGTTGTGGGCGAAACGCTGCAGCCGAGCGCCGCAGGCCTTCACTCCTGCCAGCAGCGAGTTGTGGATGAGACGGTCGGCCAGCACCAGGCTGTGAGGGTCCGCCAGGGTGACCACAGCGGCCAGGTTCGCCTGAAACCCGCTGGGAAACAGCAGCGCCCGCTCGCGGCCCAGCCAGCTCGCCAGCGCCGCCTCCAGCTGCTCGTGCACCGGCCGCGTGCCGCTGATCAGCCGCGAGGCTCCGGCGCCCAGGCCACTGCGCTGCAGTTCCGCGGCGGCGGCAGCGAGCACGGCGGGGTGACGGCTGAAGCCGAGGTAGTCGTTGCTGGCCAGGTCCAGCAGGGGCGATTGCTGGCTGGGTTGCAGTTCGGCCGGCCGGGCCGCGCTGCTGAAGCTGCGCAGCCGGCGTTGCCGCTCAGGCGGCAGGGCGGCAAGGGCCTCGCGCAGGGGCTGCCGCCAGCTGGTGCTGGCAGCCTGAGCGCCGGTCGCGGCGATGGCGGCTTCAGCGGTTCGTGGGGATGTGGTCAGGGCTTCGCACCCCGCATCGGCCCTCAGTCTGGAACTCCGCAGTCCCATTCAGTGGCGTTGGCCGGCCCCATTTAGGATTCAGCGATGACTTCACGCCACAGCGGTGGCAGCGCCGCAGTTGACCCTGCACGCGGCGCAACGTCCGAACCGGGTGATCGAGCGAGTGCCGATCCCGGAGCGGTGCCGCCGCTGGATCAGCTGTTTCCCTTCCCGCTCGATGGGTTTCAGCTCGAGGCGATCGATGCGTTGAATCAGGGCCATTCGGTGGTGGTGAGCGCCCCCACCGGCTCCGGTAAGACCCTGGTGGGCGAGTACGCCATTCACCGCGCCCTGGCCCATGGCCAGAAGGTGTTCTACACAACGCCGCTCAAGGCCCTCTCCAACCAGAAGCTGCGCGATTTTCGCGAGCAGTTCGGTGCCGAGCGGGTCGGTCTGATGACCGGCGATCTCACGGTGAATCGTGAGGCCTCGGTGGTGGTGATGACCACCGAGATCTTCCGCAACATGCTCTACGCCGAGGCCGATCGGGGTGACGACCCCCTGGCCGATGTGGAGGCGGTGGTGCTCGATGAGTGCCACTACATGAACGACTCCCAGCGCGGCACGGTCTGGGAGGAATCGATCATTCACTGCCCGCCCTCGGTGCAGCTGGTGGCGCTCTCGGCCACGGTGGCCAATGCCGGGCAGCTCACCGACTGGATCGAGCGGGTTCATGGCCCCAGCCGGCTGGTGCTCAGTGATTTCCGGCCGGTGCCCCTGGCCTTCAGCTTCTGCAGCGCCAAGGGGCTGCATCCGCTGCTCAACGACGAGGGCAACGGCCTGCACCCCAACTGCAAAGTGTGGCGGGCACCGAAGGGCAACAAGCGCAAGGGGCCGAAGACCTCCAAGCCGCCCCAGCCCGAGGCCCCGCCGCTGGGCTTCGTGGTGGCGCAGATGGCCGAGCGGGAGATGCTGCCGGCCATCTATTTCATCTTCAGCCGCCGCGGCTGCGACAAGGCGGTCCGCGATCTCGGCAAGGTCTGCCTGGTGACGCCCCAGGAACAGGCGCGCATTGGCGCCCGCCTTGAGGCGTTCGTGACGGCAACGCCGGAGGCTGTGCGCGACGGCGGTCACGACGATGCGCTGCTGCGCGGCATCGCCGCCCACCACGCGGGTGTGCTGCCGGCCTGGAAGGAGCTGATCGAGGAGCTGTTCCAGCAGGGGCTGATCAAGGTGGTGTTCGCCACCGAAACCCTCGCGGCCGGCATCAACATGCCCGCCCGCAGCACCGTGATCTCGGCGCTCTCCAAGCGCACGGAGCGGGGCCACCGGCCGCTGATGGGCAGCGAGTTCCTGCAGATGGCGGGCCGGGCCGGCCGCCGCGGGCTCGATACTCAGGGCTATGTGGTGACCGTGCAGAGCCGCTTCGAGGGGGTGCGCGAAGCCGGGCAGCTGGCGCTGGCGCCGGCCGATCCCTTGGTGAGCCAGTTCACGCCCAGCTACGGCATGGTGCTGAACCTGCTGCAGCGCCACGACCTAGCCAAGGCTCAGGAGCTGGTGGAGCGCAGCTTCGGCCGCTATCTGGCCACCCTTGATCTGGTGGAGGACGAAGCCCGTATCACCGACCTCCGCCAGCAGCTGAGCCTGCTCAGCGATGAGGTGGAGGAGGTGGCCTGGGACGACTTCGAGGACTACGAGAAGCAGCGCGGCCGCCTGCGGGAGGAGCGGCGCCTGCTGCGGATCCTGCAGCAGCAGGCCGAGGAAACACTCGCCCATGAGCTCACCCTTGCCCTGCGCTTCGCCAGCGAAGGCACGCTGCTGAGCCTGAAGGCGCCGGTGCTGCGCAGCCGCGTCACGCCGGCGGTGATCGTGGAGAAGGTGGAGGGCCCGGGCCAGTTCCCGCTGCTGCTCTGCCTCACCGATGAGAACGTGTGGGTGCTGGTGCCCTGCGGCGCAGTGGTGGCGCTGCATGCCGAGTTGAGCTGCCTGCAGGTGAAGGAGGTGGAGGCGCCGGAGCTGCATCGCTCCGGTGAGCTGCGCCACGGCGATCAGGCCAGCGGCGGCCTGGCCCTGGCGGTGGCGCACATGGCCCGCCGCCATGACATGGCCACCCCCCAGTACGACCTGGCCGGTGAGGTGCAGGCCCAGGCCCACCTTGTGCATGAGCTGGAGCTGGCCCTGGAGCTGCATCCAGCCCACGGGGCGGGCGATCGCAAGAAGCTCAAGAAGCAGCGCTTCCGCATTGAGGAGCTGGAGGCGGAGATCGAGGAGCGCCAGCGGATCCTGCACTTCCGCGCCAACCGTCACTGGGAGACCTTCCTGGCGCTGATCGAGATCCTGCGCTTCTTCGGCTGTCTGGCCGGCGAGGAAGGCCTCGAACCCACCGAGATCGGCCGCACCGTGGCGGCCCTGCGGGGCGATAACGAGCTCTGGCTGGGGCTGGCGCTGATGAGCGGCCATCTCGATGAACTCGACCCGGCCGATCTGGCTTCGGTGCTGGAGGCCATCTCCACCGAGGTGAACCGCCCGGACCTGTGGAGCGGCTTCCCGCCGCCGCCGGCTGCTGAGGAGGCCCTGCATGATCTGCGCGGTCTGCGTCGTGAACTGCTGCGCCAGCAGGAGCAGGCCCAGGTTGTGATGCCCCTCTGGTTCGAACCGGAGCTGATGGGCCTGGTGCACGCCTGGGCCAAGGGCGTGAGCTGGAACGATCTGATCGCCAACACCTCACTCGATGAGGGTGATGTGGTGCGGATCATGCGCCGCACGGTGGACCTGCTGGCCCAGATCCCCTATTGCGAGGCCATCAGCGAGCAGCTGCGCAACAACGCCCGCGCTGCCCTCAAGGCCATCAACCGCTTCCCGGTGTGCGAGCCGATTGATCTGCTGGCTGGTGGCGCCGGCCTCAACCCCGCAACGGCACGAGCCAGCCTGCCGCTGGAGCCTGCAGACGTTGCAGACGTTGCGGACGTTGCCCCCGACACCGCGGTCACCCCCGCGGCCTGAGCACCAGCCAGACGATCAGCAGCAGGCCAGTGGTGCTAACCGCCGTGTAGATCCAGTCGGCGTAAGGGGTCCAGAACAGGCCGAGCGGCATCGGGTTGCTGATCAGGACGTCCAGATGGCGAGCGTGTGGGAGCTGGTGGCGGGCCGGCGGTCGTGGATTCAGCGGCCGGTAGCGTGCCAGATACTTCGGCCTTGGCGGCCACTGTGATCCCGTTCAGTCCGTGATCAACCCCTCCCGGATCCGCATCCTGGCGGTGGGCAAGCTGCGTAAGGGCTGGGTGAGCGAGGGAGTGGCGCTCTACCGCAAGCGCCTGCCAGGGCTGGAGGTGCTGGAGCTGCGTGATGGCGGTATGGCCAGGGAGGCGGAGGCAATCCGCGTGGCGCGGCGGCCTGATGAGCGGTTGGTGGCTCTCACGGAGGAGGGCAGAACGTGGGGCTCTGTGGCCTTCGCTCAGGCGCTGGAGGGATCCGGCTCGGAGCGGCTGGCCTTCGTGATCGGCGGAGCCGACGGGCTCGACCCCGCGATCAAGGCCGAAGCCAGCTGGCAGCTCAGCCTCTCACCGATGACCTTCCCGCATGAGCTGGCCCGGTTGCTGCTGCTGGAGCAGCTCTACCGGGCCATGAGCATCCAGCAGGGCGGGCCGTACCACCGGGCCTAGATCCCCAGCCGCTGCCAGATCACATCCAGGTTGGCCTGGTGCAGGTCGGTGGAGAAGCACTCCGCCAGCTGCTCGCGGTTCAGGCGGGCTGTCACATCGGCGTCGGCCTCAAGGTTGGCGCGGAAGTCGCCGCCGGCGGTGTTCCAGGCGGTGTGGGCGTTGCGCTGCACGATCCGGTAGGCCTCCTCGCGGCTCACGCCGCTCTCCACCAGGGCCAGCAGCACCCGCTGGCTGAACACAACACCGCCGTACACGTTCATGTTTCGGGCCATGTTGTCCGGATAGACACCAAGGCCCTTCACCACCGCGGTCATCTCCCGCAGCATGAAGTGCAGGGTGACGGAGCAGTCCGGCAGCATCATCCGCTCCACGGAGCTGTGGCTGATGTCGCGCTCGTGCCAGAGGGCGCAGTTCTCCAGCGCCGCCACCACGTAGCTGCGCAGCACGCGGGCCAGGCCACCGATGCGCTCGCTGCGGATCGGGTTGCGCTTGTGGGGCATGGCCGAGCTGCCCTTCTGGCCCTTGGCGAAGTTCTCCTCCACCTCGAGCACGTCGGTGCGCTGCAGGTTGCGGATCTCGGTGGAGAAGCGCTCCAGGGCGGCGCCCACTAGGGCCAGGGTCTGCACGTATTCGGCGTGGCGATCGCGGGAGATCACCTGGGTGCTGGCGGTGTCGGGCACCAAGCCGAGCTTGGCGCAGGCGATCGCTTCCACCTGCGGATCGGTGTTGGCGTAGGTGCCCATGGCGCCGCTGATCTGGCCCACGCTCACCACGGTGTCCAGCCGCTCCAGCCGCTCGCGGTTGCGCTCCACTTCCGCCAGCCAGCCGGCCAGCTTGAAGCCGAAGGTGATCGGTTCGCCGTGGATGGCGTGGCTGCGGCCGATCATCACCGTGCCCTTGTGGGCGCGGGCCAGCGCGCGGATGGCGTCAGCCAGCTGATCGAGTTCGGTGCGCAGCAGCTGCACCGAGGCCTTCATCTGCAGGGCCAGGCCCGTGTCCAGCACATCGGAGCTGGTCATGCCCACATGAATGTGGCGGCCGGCGTCCCCGACGTGCTCGTTGACGTTGGTGAGGAAGGCGATCACGTCGTGGCGCACCTCGGCCTCGATCTCGAGGATGCGCTCAACGCTGAAGCTGGCCTTCTCCCTGATCGTGGCCACGGCCTCGGCCGGCACGCGGCCCAGCTCGCAGTTGGCCTCGGTGGCGGCGATCTCCACATCCAGCCAGCTCTGGAACTTCGCGTCCTCGCTCCAGATGGCGCCCATCTCGGGCAGGGTGTAACGCTCGATCAAGGCCGCCGTGGGCTCACATCGAGACCAATGTATGGAACGGCCTTCAGCCCGCCGTTAGCCGGCGGTGCTCCACCTCCCAGTGCACCAGCGGCCCCCAGGCCTGCTGACGCACCCAGCAGCGGCCGCCGCGGCAGTGGATCAGCTGGAAGGGGGGCAGGTCGTCGGGCTGGTTGCGCAGTTTCACGAAGCTGCCCGGCTGGAGCAGTTCCACCACGTTGCTGAGAGCCGGGTGGGCGTTGCCGGAGCTGTGGATGCTTTGGGTGCGCGTCATGGGAGCTTCCCCTGAGCTGAGGGCCATCCTCTGGAACATTCCCGGATTTTGGCCCGGTGCCCTGGTTTTTGTTCCGTTTCGCTTGTGGTTTTGTGACGGCGCTCCAGCGGCGCTGCGGCACGATGCCTGCATGGCTCGCAAGCAACGCCTTGATCTGCAGCTGGTGGAGCGGGGCCTGGCCAGCAGCCGGCAGCAGGCGCAGCAGCTGATCCGCGCCGGCAAGGTGCGCAGTGGTGATCGCCTGCTCGATAAACCGGGCCTCGAGGTGCTGCCGGAGCTGGAGCTGCAGGTGGAGCAGCCCGCCCGCTTCGTGTCGCGCGGGGGCGAGAAGCTGCTGGCCGCCCTGGAGGCGTTCCCGATCACCCTGGCAGGGCGCGTCTGCCTCGATGGCGGCATCTCCACCGGTGGCTTCAGCGACTGCCTGCTGCAGCACGGCGCCGCCCGCATCTACGGAGTGGATGTGGGCTACGGCCAGACGGCCTGGAGCCTGCGCACCGATCCGCGCCTCGTGCTGAAGGAGCGCACCAACCTGCGCCACCTGCAACCCGATGATCTCTACGGCCCGGAGGATCCCTGGCCCGATCTGGCCGTCGCGGATGTGTCGTTCATCCGGCTGGCGCTGGTTCTGCCCGCCATTGCTCGCTTGCTGCGGCCGGAGCGGCGCGAGGCGGTGCTGCTGGTCAAGCCCCAGTTCGAGGTGGGCAAGGAGCGTGTGGGTAAGGGTGGTGTCGTGCGTGACCCGGCCGCCCACGTTGATGCCATCGAGGGGGTGATTTCGGCGGCGGCGGGCGATGGCTGGAACCCCTGCGGCCTGGTGCCCTCGCCGATCACCGGGCCGGCTGGCAACCACGAGTATCTGCTCTGGCTGCGGAGCGGCAGCTGGGATGGGGCAGAGCGCGTGGATCCAGACGCGAAAGCCGCCGGGCCTGCCCCCGATGGGGAGGCGATCCGGCGGCTGGTGGCGGCAACGCTGGCCTGAGGTGCCTGGCTCGCGGCTCAGATGGCGCTGCTGTCGCGATCGCCGGTGCGGATGCGGATGACGGAGTCGATCGGGCTGATGAAGATCTTGCCGTCGCCGATTTCGCCGGTGCGGGCGGCGTCCTGGATGGCGGTCACCACCGTGTCGACGCTGTCGTCATCGACGACGATCTCGAGCTTGAGCTTCTGCAGGAATTCCACCGTGAACTCTGAGCCGCGGTAGCGCTCCACCTGGCCCTTCTGACGGCCAAAGCCCCGCACCTCGCTCACGGTCATGCCCACGATGCCGGCGTTCACCAGCGCCAGCTTCACGTCTTCGAGCTTGAACGGGCGAATGATGGCCTCAACTTTTTTCATGGCTGCGGGAGCACGATCTGGAGGGAGTCTCTCAGGAAAAGGTCTGGGAGGGGAAGCGGGCACAGGCCCGCGCGGCCATTAGGCCGCAGCCTCTGCAGGGTGGGTGTGGCCGTTGCTACCTCCGCGGGGGTGCGTAGCATCCGGCCCTGAAGCCAGCCCCGTCATGACCGCCGCTGCCTCTGCCGCTCCTGCTGACTCAGAGGGATCGGGGCAGACCCTCACCCCTCTGTATGGCGAGCGGGCCATCGCCGAGGCGGAGCTGATCTGCTTCGACAATCCCCGTCTCGGCCGGGCCTACGAGATCGCCATCACCCTGCCGGAATTCACCTGCAAATGCCCCTTCTCCGGCTATCCGGATTTCGCCACCCTGCGGCTGCTGTACCAGCCGGGGCCGCGGGTGATGGAGCTCAAGGCGATCAAGCTGTACGTGAACAGCTACCGCGACCGCTCCATCTCCCATGAGGAGGTGACCAACCGCATCCTCGACGACTTCGTCGCCGCCTGTGCGCCGGTGTGGATGCAGGTGGAGGCCGACTTCAACCCCCGCGGCAATGTGCACACGGTGATCCGCGTCAGCCACGGCGTCCGCCAGCCCTGCTGAGCGCTCCGGCGCGCCCTCAGACCTGCTGCGGCGCGCCGGGCAGTTCCGCCAGCAGCCCCGGCAGTTCCCTGGCGAAGGCGCTGAGGTTGCGGTTGCAGAGGCCGCCCACGTGCAACCGGCCATGCTCAGCCTCGGCGATCGCCCAGAGCTGGCGGGTGGCGATCAGGCTCAGCCCACCTCCGGTGAGGGCGATCGCGAAGCCGGCGTACACCAGCGGCACGCCAGGGTCGCGCTTGAGCAGCAGGCCGCTGGCTGGCACCACGCCGGCGATGCGCAGGGGGATCCCCTCGATCTCCACCGCTTCTCCGCCCGGAATCAGGCTGCCCAGTTCCTGAGCCTCGCCGTTGTAGGCCGTCACGGGGCCCTGTTCGCTGGAGAGCGCCAGCAGCACCGGGTTGCTGCCATCGGGCCGGGTGGGCAGCACGATGCCCCACACCTGCTCGCCCAGCTGCGGGAAGCTCTGCAGCGGCAGCTCGAGCACAGGGCTGCGACCCAGCTGCACCTGCACCGCCGCCAGGGCCCAGTCCGCCTGGTACACGGTCATGCCCTGATAGCGCAGCGGGTGGTTGACGCTGATCTCGCGCACCTCGGCGCTGCCGGAGGGGGTGTCCTCACCGCCGGGCAGCAGGCGCAGGCGGGAGTGGAACTGCTCCGGCCTGCCGGCTGGATCGCGGTTGATGCCGAAGTCTTCCAGGGTGACGCTCACCTGGCTCTGGCCGCGGCTGTTGAGCAGCTCGAGCACATTGCCCGGGGCCAGGAAACGCTCAAGGCGCTGACCCGCCAGGCCCCCCCAGGCGGCGCCCACCATCAGCACCACCAGACCCGCATGCACCAGCAGCGGCCCTACACGGCCGCTGACGCCGCGGCGAGCCGCCAGCCGATCGCTGTGCCGCTGCAGTTGCCAGCCGCGGGAGCCGAGCAACTGCTCCAGCTGATTCAGGCTGGCGTCGGCATCGGCGCAGGCCATGGTTTCGGCCAGGGTGAGCTTGCTGAGCTGGCGTGGTGTGCGGTAGTCGATCCAGCGCAGGGCGGCCTGCAGCGCCGGCCATTGGCGGCGGATGCTGCAGAGGATCAGGGCCAGCCCCAGCCAGGCCAGCAGGGCCAGGAACCAGCTGCTCGAATACACGTGATCGAGCTGCAGCGCCAGGATCCGATCGCCGTTCAGCAGGCCCAGCCAGGGGTTGGCGTCGTAGACGCGGTGATAAAGCGCCTCACTTTCCTTCTGAGGCACCAGCGTGCCCAGGCCGCTGGTGATGGCGATCAGGATCAGCAGGCCGATGGCCACTCGCAGATCGGAGATCCAGGCAAGCAGACGCTTCAGGAATTGCAGGGGTGGGTTCAACGATTCAGCTCCACTGGGCCAGCAGGGTCAGGGCGCCACTGATCAGCAGCACGGCGCCGCTCACGGGCGGCACCCACTGTCCCAGGGCGCGCAGGGCCAGCAGCCGCGGCACCCAGGCGGCTGCGGTGCCCGCCAGCAGCAGCGGCAGCACCTGGCCCGCGGCGAAGGCGGTGAGCAGCAGCACGCCGGCCAGGGGGGCTCCGGCCTGCGCGATCCAGGCCAGCAACACGGCCAGCACTGGGGTCGTGCAGGGGGAGGCTGCCAGGCCGAAGGCCAGACCCGCTGCCAGGGGGGCGGCGGCAGGCGGCACCCGCTGGCGCCAGCGCTCCGGGTCGGGGCCGCTGGGCAGCGGCAGCCTCAGTAGCCCCAGCAGGTTCAGACCCATCACCACGGCCAGCACGGCCACCAGCGTGGGAATCAGGCCAGGCACCTGGCCGTAGATGCGGCCGAGGGCGCCGCTGGCCAGGCCAAGCAGCACCAGCGAGGCCACAATGCCGGCGCAGAAACTGAGGCTGCGCAGCCAGGGCCGTGCTGCCTCGGCATCGAAGCCGGCCAGGTAGGCCAGGGTGACGGGCAGCAGCGAGAGCGAGCAGGGGCCGAGGCTGGTGAGCAGGCCACCGGCGAACACCAGCGCCACCGTCAGCGGGCCGGGATGGGCCAGGGAGCTCTGCAACAGGTCCTCTGCGGTGCGGGCCCAATCCGCCAAAACCAGAGCGGACATGCCGGACGTCAGCGTCGCAGAGGGGTCAGCCTATCGGGGCGCTCTGCGGCCTCGGCGTCTGCCGGCGCTGGCGACGGGGCCGCACCGGCTCCAGGCCAGCCCCCTCCAGGGAGCAGCGCAGCAGCAGGCCGGCGGTGAGCAGGCTGGCCAGCAACGAGTTGCCGCCGTAGCTGATCATCGGCAGCGGCAGGCCGGTGGTGGGCATGGCGCCGCTGGCCACGGCGATGTTCAGGATCGATTGCCCCACGAGCAGGGCTGTGCAGCCGATCGCCACCAGTCGTTGCTGGTTGCTGCGGCAGCTCAGGGCCACCCGCACCCCAACGAACCCGAACAGCAGCAGGAACAGCAGCAGCACAACCGAGCCCACGTAGCCGAACTCCTCGGCGAACACCGCGAAGATGAAGTCCGTGCTCTGGATGGGCAGGTACTGGAGTTTCTGAGTGGAGAGGCCATAGCCCTCGCCCCAGAGGCCCCCGGAGCCGATGGCGAGCAGGCTCTGCACCAGCTGGTAGCCATCGCCCTGGGAGTCCTTCCAGGGGTTGAGGAAGGAGGTGACCCGAATTCGCTGGTACTCGTTGATCGAGATGCTGCCCAAGGCCACCGCCAGGCCGGTGCCCGCGGTGCCGAGCATCGCCCAGAGCGGCAGCCCCGAGGCCAGGGCCATCAGCCAGAGCAACATGCCGCAGAGGGCTGCCGTGCTGAGGTTCGGCTGCTTGAGGATCAGCCCGAGGGTCACAGCGAAGACCCCGAGCCACATCACCTTCTGGTCTGTGGCGATTCGGCTCCAGTGGGAGAAGATCGCGGCTCCCTGCAGGACCAGGAACGGCTTGATCAGTTCGGTTGGCTGCAGCTGAATCGGCCCGATCACCAGCCAGCGGCTGGCACCATTCACCGTGCTGCCGATCACCAGCGTCAGGGCCACGAGCACACTGCCAATCAGCAGGGCGGGCCCGGCCAAACGCAGCCAGCGGCGCAGGCTGATGCGCAGGCCCAGATACAGCAGCCCCCAGCTGGCGATCAGCCAGAGGGCCTGACGTTTGAGGTAGTAGCTGGCGTCGCCCATCTCACGGGCGGCGACCCACCAGCTGGCTGAGCCCAGAACCACCAGGCCCAGCAGGCACCACAGGGCGATCATCCCCAGCAGTAGCCGTGCCTCGGCGGGCCAGTGGCTGAAGGGAACCGGCAGGAAGCCGCCGCTGGCAGCACTCAAGCGCTGATCTTCAGCTCCCACCAGCCCTTCGCTGTCCGGGTCGTGGGCCGTTCGGGCGGAGGGGCGGATGCCGTTGCGGGCCAAAGTTGCCGGGCGGTGGGAAGGGTGTCCGACTATCCCGTATTTCACGAGCCGGAGCAAACAAAAAGCCCGGCCGAAGCCGGGCTTGATGGTTGGAATGTGGCAGGTACGGCCGTATCCAGTACTGAGGTGATCCAGCGAGGAACAGCTCAGTTGCCGACGTTGACCTGACGGCGACCGGTGACCAGTTCAACCTTCAGGATCTTGCCGCCCTGCTTCATGATTCGCTGCTGTTCAGCGAACCAGCTCTCGAAAGGCACCCACTTGGTGAAGAAAGTGTTCTGCAGCTCGCGCTGGGAACGGGTCTTCTCCGGGCAGGGAATGCAGGCCGTGACTTTGAACAGGCGCATGGGAGGATCCTCGGGGTGTGCCGAAGGCAGGGATCAGTTACCCAGGCCGGAGCTGATGTAATCGAAGTACACGCCCATTTCACGGCCGGCGTCAGGACCAACCAGGGAAGCGGTGACTTCCTTCATGGCCTGGATCGACTGCACGGTGGCACCGATGGGCACACCCAGGGAGTTGTAGGTCTCCTTGAGGCCGTTCAGCACACGCTCATCGAGGATGGACGTGTCACCGGCCAGCATGGCGTAGGTGGCGTAGCGCAGGTAGTAATCCAGGTCGCGGATGCAGGCTGCATAGCGACGGGTGGTGTACATGTTGCCGCCCGGACGGGTGATGTCCGAGTACAGCAGCGATTTGGCCACGGCTTCCTTGATGATTGCGGAAGCGTTGGCGCTGATGGTGGCGGCGGCACGCACGCGCAGCTCACCGCTGGCGAAGTACTGCTCCAGGCGCCCCATGGAGGAGGTGTCCAGGTAGAGGCCCTGGACGTCGGCCTGGTTGATGACGTTGGTGATGGCGTCTTGCATGGAACCTGATGGGAGAGGCGGTGATCAGAGAGGAAGCAACCTCAGGAGAGGGCGCCGACGACGTAGTCGAAGTAGAAGCCAGCCTCTTCGGCATCAGCGCCGGTGAGCAGGCTTGTGGCGGCGTTCTTCATCTCGCGCACGGCCTCGGCCATGGCTTCGAGGGGGGTGCCCAGGGAGCGGTACATCTCCTTGGCGCCGATGATGCCGATCTCCTCGATCGGGGTCACATCGCCGGCGATGATGCCGTAGGTCACCAGGCGCAGGTAGTAGTCCATGTCGCGCAGGCAGGACGCCGTCATCTCCTCGCCGTAGGCATTGCCGCCGGGAGAAATCACGTCGGGGCGCTTCTGGAACAGGGCGCCGCCGGCGGTCTTGACGATGCGCTCGCGGCTCTCGCTCAGGACCTGGGCCACGCGGAGGCGGCGCTGGCCGCCGCCCACGAATGCCTTGATCTGGTCGAGTTCGCCAGGGCTGAGGTAGCGGGCTTCGGCGTCCGCGTTGATGATCGAGTTGGAGACGATGCTCATGCAGTTCTGCCTCGAAACAAGCGGTCGCCAGAACGGTGACCGATATCCGGTGGGTAAGGGGGGAGGTCTCCAGGGCCCGCTTTCGGTGGCCGGCAGCAGATGACTGCAGCTGACCCCGATCCCCTTTGGTTCACCTGCTGCCAGGTGGCCGTTCGGTAGACCGGAAGAAGAGGGCGTCTGAAGGGCGCGGCAGCAGTGCTGATCGCCGTGTCATTCTGCGCCAACGCACCGCGGCACCTCGATCCCCGGTAACAGTTCTTCACGGCGGCAGTCTTGGCTGAGAATGCAGATGGCGACTGGCTTTTGCTGTGGTGCTAGCTAGGTTGCCTCTGTCTTAGTTGTTAACAATCAAGCGGTGTTCAATCGCGTTTCCGTTGTTGAACAAGATCACAATCTATTGCCGTTGGAGTGACGGAACCGCTGCCAAAGCAAAAACCCCCTGTCCCGGAGGCAGGGGGTTATGGGAGCGGTGGTGTCGAGGCGGCTGGCGCCTGTGGAGAGGGTCCCCTGTCAGAGGGCGCCGCGCAGGGGCGGGTTCAGGGCAGCGTTACCGCCATAGAGGGAGGCGGTGCGGTTCACCGTGGTGAGGGGGATCCCATCGCTGGTGGCCATTCCGTTCAGGTGGGGCACGGTGTCGCGACCGAAGCGGCCGGCGTACTCCTGGGAGTTGAGGATCGACTCCAGGGCTGCCCGTTGGCCCCGTTCGGCACGGGTGGCCAGGAAGGCACTGGTCTCGGCTGGCTGGGCGGCCCGACCGAGCAGTGCCAGGTAAGCCGCGGCGGCGGCCCGCAGGGGTGCCATCCGGTTCAGGCGGCGATTGAACAGGTCGCTGCCGGCCACGCGAGCGACGAACTCGGCCACGCACAGGTTGCCTTTGCGCAGCTGGGATTCGGCATCAGCCAACTGCTCGGAGGCCAGTGGTTGGCGGCCCAGCAGTTGGCGGTACACCGCTTCGATCGCCTGGGTTTGCTCGGCGCCGCTGGGGCGCATCGAGAGTTTCACCACGGCGCCGAGGCTCTTGCGCTTGCCGAAGCCCTGCAGGCTGCTGGGGCGCAGGGCCTTGGCCATGGCGGCACCGGATTGTTCGGCGCCGG
The DNA here is from genome assembly GCA_027488975.1 of Cyanobium sp. E1_MAG_00006. Classification (GTDB taxonomy): domain Bacteria; phylum Cyanobacteriota; class Cyanobacteriia; order PCC-6307; family Cyanobiaceae; genus Vulcanococcus. Next base: position 7,761 of record JAIYAQ010000017.1, on the reverse strand, counting down.
CACCAGAGGCACCGCTGGACACCTGCGGTGACCAGCCACCGCCGATGGCCACAGCCGTGCGCAGCGGTGCGGTGGCGATGGCAGGGGTGCTGAAGCCGGTGCGGCCTGCGGTCCAGCTGGGGGACACGCCGCCGCCCGGTTGCCAGCGCGGAGTACTCCAGCTGCGCGAGGGGGCTGGTGGGGTCTGAAGAGAGGTGGGGCCCTGGGGGGTGCCTGCTGAGGGAGCGAGGGTTTCACCGCCAGTGAGGGTGGCGCTCCAGCCACCACGAACCACGGTGGTGCGGCCGGGCAGGTTGCGTGGGGTGAGGTTTCCGGAGAAGCGGAAGTCTTGGGGTGGGGTCGCCTCGGGACGGATCCGCGGGGTGATGTCGGCGTAGGCGGCCGCGTTGAAGGGGCGCTTCAGGGCCGGAGCCCGGCGGGTGCTGAGGTCGGCCGGGGTGATGAAGCGCTCGTAGGGAACGGTGTCTTCGCCGAAGGTCTCCGTGTACTCGCGGCTGTTGAGCATCGCGTCGACGACGCCGTAGAAGCCCTTGCGGGCCGCTACATCGAAGTACCCGTCGATCTCCCAGCGGCCGAAGGTGGGTCGGCCCAGCAGGCGCCGGTGCATCACCTCGAGCGCCTTGCAGATGTAGAGACCACTCCAGTAGCGGCGGCGGAAGGCGTCGCTGCGAGCCACCTGGCGCACGAACTCGCGCAGGCTGAGATCGCCGTTCTCGAGTTTGATCTCCTCCACTTTGTTGTGCTCACCGGCGTAGCCGGTGTTGCCGAGCACCTGGACGTAAACGGCGCGGATCACGGCCTGGGTGCTGGCCTCGGTGTTGCGGATGCTCGGCTGGCCGCCGCGACGGGGCACCGAGGCGCCGCCGGTGGCGATCTGCTCCAGACGCACCACCTTCGGGCCGGCCTTGCGGGGCACTGAGGCGCGGAACTGCGGGCTGTTCATCTGCCCCGGTTGGCGCATGCCGTTGCCCACCAGGATCCGACGGGTGTCGTAGGTGAGCGGTGCCGGCCGCGTGGCCACGTTGGCGGTGCCGGAGGGGAAGATCGCGCCGTAGTTCAGGCCCAGCGGATCGTTGCCGCCGCCATAGGGGTGCTGATCGGCGAAGGGCTGGCGGTAGCTGGCGTAGAGGGTGACGTACTGCGGCGCCCCCTCGAACGGGGCGCTGAAGCGGAACAGCTTGCGGTGGGAGCCCCAGCCGGCGCTCTCCTGGGCTTCCTCGCCGAGGTCCCGCAGGTAGGGCACGGTCTCCTCGCCGAACACCTGGGCGTACTCCATGGTGTTGATCAGCGAATCCACCAGGCCCTTCAGTCCCTGGGTGGAGACGATGTCGAAATAGCGGGTGAACTCCTCGCGTGAGCTGATGCCACGGCCGAGGAAGTGGCGGAAGGCCAGTTCGACGGCACGGCTGTTGGAGAAGCGGCCGTAAAACTGCTGCTGATACTCCTTGCTGTGGCCGAGCGCGCGGATGAACTCGCGCATGGAGATGTCGCCCTGGCGCACCTGGGTGGCTTCCACCGGGCGGGGCACCTGGCTGTAGGCCTTGGCGATGTCGCGCTCGAACACCTGGCGGTAGGCGGCACGGACCACCTCGGCCTTCTGGCCGCCGGTCATGCCGGGCTTCATCGTGTAGCGGAGCGCCTTGCCCTGGGCGGCGAGGGCGTAGATCGCCGGCAGCTGCAGCCCCTGGTTCTCCGGGCTGCCCAGGCGCTGGCGGGCTGAGGGGGTGGGAACGGCCAGCTCCTCGAGCAGCACGTTGAAGCTCTGGATGAGCAGCTGGCGGGCCTCCGGCAGATCGCGCAGCAACTCGGCGGCGCCGGCGCGCATCTCCTGCAGGGCCACGTTGGTGGCGGCCAGGGAGCAGCCCTTCTCGAGCACGTCGCGCAGCCCACGGGTGTTGACCCGCAGGATGCTGGGATCACCGGCCACCACGGCGTAGCCCACGTAGCGCAGGAACCAGGCCATGTCGCGGATGGATTTCTTCATCCGCTCAGTGCCGTAGATGGCCACCGAAATCGGAGTGAAGCCCGTGGGCAAAACCACCCGCACGTCGGCGTCGCCGCCGGCACCCTGCAGCAGCCGTGTCAGGGCGTTGCCCTGCTTGGGGGCCGCGGCACCGCTGAAGGTCTGCACCGAGCGCTGGAAGGCGGCCTGGTCGGCGGCCAGGGGTGTTTCTCCGGAGGGACTCACCGGTGAGAGCGGCGCATCCAGATACGAGAGCGGGGTGCCGCCGCTGAAGATGCGGCTGGCAGCGCGGGCGACGATCGTCTCGGCGTTGGCCGACAGACGCCGAGCCGCTTCGATGCGCAGCTGACCGCTCTGGAAGAAGGTGACCAGGGAATTCAGCTCTCCCCCATCGGGGAAGCGATCCTGCTGTTCCGCCTGGCGGACGCTGGAGAGCGGCAGGGTGTCGTAGCGCTGAGGAGCAACCCTGCTGCTGCCGCTGCTGGCGGTCACAGTCATGGAGGAGAGCGAACCAGGCCAGGGCACGTTACGGCTGGCCCTCTGGCCTCCCGGCGGGCCATGAACAAATGTTTGCAGCCCTGCGCGCCGCCGGTACCGGCAGGGGCGAGGCCCATGAAATGCTCGGCGAGTGCCCCGCTGTTCCGCCGGCGATCGCCCGGCTCCCAGCCATGACCCAGGCCATGCCCCCAGACATGCCAGCGGCCCACGCAGACGCCGCCACCCCGATGGTGAGCGCGTTCTACGACCGCTTTCCCTATCCCGGTGATCCACTCCAGGACGGTCCGCCGCCCGGATACAACTGGCGCTGGTGTGTGGACACGGCCTTCGCCGCCTGCAGCGGTGCCCTGCCGCCACCACGGCCCGATGGCCGCCCCCTGCGGATCCTGGATGCGGGCTGCGGCACCGGCGTCAGCACCGATTACCTGGCTCACCTCAACCCCGGCGCCGAGATCCTGGCGGTGGACATCTCCCCCGGCACCCTCGCGGTCGCTCGCGAGCGTCTGTCGCGATCCGGAGGCCTTGGGCAGGCCCATGTGCGGATCGAGAACCGCAGCCTGCTGGAGCTGCAGGGTGAAGGCCCCTTCGACTACATCAATTCGGTGGGGGTGCTGCACCACCTGCGCGAGCCCGAAGCGGGCCTGCGGGCCCTCGCTGCACTGCTTCGCCCCGGTGGCCTGCTGCATCTCTTCCTGTATGCGGATGCTGGTCGCTGGGAGATCCATCGCACCCAGCGGGCGCTGACAGCCCTCGGGGTTGGCACGGGTGAGCAGGGGCTGCGGCTGGGGCGCCGCCTGTTTGCCGATCTGCCTGAGCACAACCGGCTGCGCTGCCACCACGAGCAGCGCTGGGCGATCGACTGCGCCGCCGATGCCAACTTCGCCGACATGTACCTCCACCCGCAGGAGACCAGCTACAGCCTTGAGCGGCTGATGGCCTTCGTGGCCAGCGCTGATCTTCAGTTCTCCGGCTTTTCCAATCCGCAGGTCTGGGATCTGGCGCGGTTGCTCCAGGGCGAGCTGCTGGAGCGGGCCCTGGCGCTGCCGCCGCTGCAGCAGTGGCGGCTGGTGGAGGACCTCGATCCCGACATCAGCCATTTCGAGTTCTTCCTAAGCCAGGGGGCGCTGCCGCAATACGACTGGACTGAGGACGCGGCCGTGCTGACGGCCTCGGGTCAGCGCAATCGCTGCCTCTGGGGCTGGCCCGGTACCGCCTTGCTCGATTCCGACATGGCCCCCCTGGATCTCAGCGCTGAGGGGGTGGAGCTGCTGCTGGCCCTTGAGCAGGCGTCGTCCCATACGCCGATCGGCGCGCTGGCGCTGGGATGGGAACCGGCGCGGATCGCCAGCGTGGCCCGGCAGCTGGTCGGGCAGCGGGCTCTGCTGCTTCAGCCCAAACCGGCCGCATCTGCGTGATAGATTCCGCGCGCCTTTTCAGAGCATCGGCGCCCTTGCCGGCAACCCCACTGTTTCAAAGCGACACGGATTCACGGCCGGGTTCCGATCCGGTTCAATCCAGCGCTCTGGAACCTGCTGAGGCTTCCGTCGTTGGCACCGATGCTCTGGAACCGGTGCCGTCCACTCCGGATACCCCGGAGAGTGACGACGCCTACGGGCGACTGCAGCGCCGCCTAATCCTGGCCACCCTGATCGTCTCCGCCACGGCGGTACCGATCACGGCCCTGATCTTCGATCCACACACCGCCGGCTGCCTGCTGGTGGGTGCTCTGGCCGGTGTTTTCTACCTGCGGCTTCTCGCTCGCAGCGTGGCGAAGCTCGGCAATGGATCAAAGAAGGTGGGCAAGCTTCAGCTACTCGTCCCGGTGGTGCTTGTCCTGGCGGCCGCCAAGCTGCCCCAGCTGGAGCTGTTGCCGGCCCTGATCGGCTTCCTCCTCTACAAGCCCGCACTGATCCTTCAGGCCCTGGTCGACCGCTGATCTCTTCAGCCGACCCCGTTCCTGCAGGTCCTCTCTCCGTCATCCGTCGCCGCCGCGACACCGAACTCCCAGCCCGATGGTTCCCTTGCCATTCGCTCTCCCCTTTGCCGAACTGGAGGTTGGTCAGCACCTCTACTGGCAGCTGGGCAACCTCAAGATCCATGGCCAGGTGTTCCTGAGCTCCTGGGTCGTGATCGGTGCCCTGCTCGCCCTGGTTGTGGTGGGCACCCGCAAGATGGAGCGCGATCCGCGCGGTGTGCAGAACCTCCTGGAGTTTCTCTGGGATTACATCCGCGATATGGCGCGGGAGCAGATCGGTGAAAAGGCCTATCGCGATTGGCTGCCCTTCATCGGCACCCTGTTCCTGTTCATCTTTGTGAGCAACTGGGGCGGCGCTCTGGTGCCCTGGAAGCTGATTCATCTCCCCAGCGGCGAACTGGGTGCTCCCACCGCTGATATCAACACCACCGTGGCTCTGGCCCTGCTGGTGTCTCTGGCTTACTTCTACGCCGGCCTGAGCCGCAAGGGTTTCCGTTACTTCGAGTACTACGTGGAACCCACGCCGATCATGCTGCCGTTCAAGATCGTCGAAGATTTCACCAAGCCGCTCTCGCTCTCGTTCCGTCTGTTTGGCAACATCCTTGCCGACGAACTTGTGGTGGCGGTGCTGGCATTCCTTGTGCCCCTGGTGGTGCCCCTGCCGGCAATGTTCCTCGGTTTGTTCACCAGTGCCATCCAGGCGCTGATCTTCGCAACCCTCGCCGCTTATTACATCGGTGAAGCGGTTCACGAAGAGCACCATTGATCTGTAGTTGATCCCGCCAGACCGGCTCCGACGGTCTGGCAAACTCCTTGCGCGCAGGTCCGGCACGATCCGGGCCCATCGGGGGTTCTCCCCAGATGTCCCAGGCGCAGGGATAACGTCCCGGTCCCGATCCGCGCTCTCCCAGCGCCCCACAACCTTCGTTCCACCATGGATTCCATCACCTCCGCCGCGTCTGTTGTCGCCGCTGGTCTGGCTGTCGGCCTCGGCGCCATCGGCCCCGGTATCGGTCAGGGCACCGCTGCCGGCGGCGCTGTTGAGGGCATTGCCCGCCAGCCCGAAGCCGAAGGCAAGATTCGCGGCACCCTGCTGCTGTCCCTGGCCTTCATGGAAGCTCTCACCATCTACGGCCTCGTGGTCGCACTGGTGCTGCTGTTCGCCAACCCCTTCGCCTGAACCAGATCGGAGGTGATGGAGGGGGGCTCAACGCTTCCCTCCTCGCATTTCTGATCCGGCTCCGGCCTTCAGCTTCACCCGCCCGCACCCCCGCCTCATGACCAGCTGGCTTCTGTTCGGTGCTACGGAGGGAGGTCTCTTCGACCTCGATGCCACCCTGCCGCTGATGGCGGTTCAGGTGGTGCTCCTCACCTTCATCCTCAACGCTCTCTTCTTCAGCCCCGTGGGTCGGGTCGTTGAGGAACGCGAGGGCTATGTCACCACCAGCCGAGCCGAGGCCAAGCAGAAGCTCGCCCAGGCCGAGCGCCTGGAGGCCGACCTCAAGACTCAGCTCAAGGACGCCCGTCAGGCCGCCCAGAAGCTGATCCAGGAGGCCGAGCAGGATTCCGACAAGCTCTATCGCGAGGCGCTTGCCGCAGCCACGGCTGATGCCAACGCCTCCCGCGAACAGGCACGCCGTGAGATCGATGCCCAGCGGGAGTCGGCCATGAGCCAGCTCAAGGGTGACGCCGACAAGCTCGGTGCACTGATCGTTGACCGCCTGCTGGCCGCCAAATGACTCTTCCTTCCCTCTTCGCCAGCCACGGTGGATTCGGTCTGAACCTCAACGTGTTCGAGACCAACATCATCAACCTGGCGATCGTCATCTTCGGCCTCTACAAGTTTCTCCCCAATTTCCTGGGCGGAATCCTTGAGCGTCGTCGCGCCATCATCCTCGCTGACCTCAAGGACGCGGAGGAGCGTCTGGCCACGGCCACCAGTTCTCTCTCCCAGGCCCAAAAGGATCTGGCTGACGCTCAGCAGAAAGCTGAGCAGATCCGTGCCGATGGCAAGGCCCGCGCCGAAGCGATCCGCCTCGAGAGCGAAAACCGCACCGTTGACGAGATGGCCCGCGTCAAACAAGGTGCTGCCGCCGATCTCAGTGCTGAGGCCTCTCGCGTCAGCAACCTGCTTCGCCGAGAAGCTGCTCAACTTGCCATCGAGAAGGCTCTGGCCTCCCTGCCCGGCAAGCTCGACGCCGACGCGCAGGCCAAGTTGGTTGATCAGTCCATCAAAACCCTGGGGAACGTCTGATGCCCCTCCTCAATACCATCACCACCCCATACGCCGAGGCCTTCCTCCAGGTTGCCGAGGCGCGCAAGGAAGTCGACCAGGTGGTCGAGCAGGCCAAGGCCGTGCTCGCTCTCTGGGCTGAATCCCCTGAGCTGCGAGCTGCCCTGGCATCGCCCGTGCTCGAAGTGGAGGCCAAGAAGGCCACCCTGGAAAAGCTGTTCACCGATCAGGTGACCCCCTCTTTCCTCAATCTGCTCAAGCTGCTGGCCGACCGCCAGCGCATCGGCATCCTCGATGCCGTGCTGGAGCGCCTGCTTGAGCTTCATCGCGAACAGCGCAACATCGCGCTGGCCACGGTGACATCCGCTACTGCTCTTAGTGAGGAGCAGCAGGCGGAGCTCAGCAAGAAGGTTCAGGCCGTTGCCGGGACCGACAAGCTGGAGATCAGCCTCAAGGTGGATCCCGATTTGATCGGCGGTTTCGTCGTCAAAGTCGGCTCCAAGGTGATCGACGCCAGCCTCGCGGGTCAGGTGCGTCGCCTCGGACTGGCGCTGGCCAAGGTGAGCTAGCCCCGTACCCGAACCCTCCCCTCACCCCCGTCCTCCTCCACAACGCCTCCCATGGTTTCCATCCGCCCCGACGAGATCAGCGCGATCCTCAAGCAGCAGATCGCCGATTACGACAAGTCGGTCTCCGTCAGCAATGTCGGCACCGTGCTGCAGATCGGTGACGGCATTGCCCGCGTCTACGGCCTGGAGAAGGTCATGGCCGGCGAACTGGTTCAGTTCGAAGACGGCACCGAAGGCATCGCCCTCAATCTCGAGGACGACAACGTGGGTGTGGTGCTGATGGGCGAAGGCCGCGGCATCCAGGAAGGAAGCACCGTGAAGGCCACCGGCAAGATCGCCTCGGTCCCTGTGGGTGATGCGCTGCTGGGTCGCGTCGTCAATTCCCTTGGCCAGCCCATCGACGGCAAGGGCGAGATTGCCACCAGCGAGACGCGCCTGATCGAATCGATGGCGCCCGGCATCATCCAGCGCAAGTCGGTGCATGAGCCCATGCAGACCGGCATCACCGCCATCGACGCGATGA
>JAIYAQ010000025.1 GCA_027488975.1 Cyanobium sp. E1_MAG_00006 | reverse complement strand
GTTGGCGGCGAAGTAGTGAATCAAATTAAACACCAGACCACTCCATCCCGTCTGGTGGTTGGCGCCAATGCCGGCCCCATTGTCACCATGGAAGTACTCATAAAACAGCAGATGGTCCTTCCAGTGGGGGTCGTTTTGAAAGGTCTGCTGGCTGCCAAAGACTGGTCTTAGGCCTTCAGCATTGCGTGTAAAAATGGAGATGAGTCTGTGCGCGAGATGCTCGGCGATCTCATAGAGATTCGCCATCTGGCCGCTGCCTGTTGGGAATTCAACCTTGAAGTCCTTGCCGTAATACGTGTAGTAGACAGTCAAGGAGCGAATGATCGCGAAGTTGACTGGCATCCAGATCGGCCCGCGCCAGTTGCTGTTGCCGCCGAATAGGCCTGAATCGGACTCGGCCGGCAGGTATTGGACAACGTACTCCTGTTGATTGTGGACAAAGCGATAGGGGTCCCGTTCATGCCGTTTCGAGATCGAGCGAATGCCATGGTCACTGAGAAACTCATCAGGATCGAGCATGATCTTGAGCACGCGGCGAAGATTGGTTTCATCGAGGGCTGACATCATTTGTCGGTTGGCATAGCCCTTGAGCCTGATGTCGTGAAAAGAGCTTTGTTGGTCTGGGTATTTATCCCGCATGTGTTGCAAGTAATCGCCAATTTCTGGAAATTGTTCCACGACATCCTGCTCGAACACGTGTACGGCGCACAATGGAATCAGCCCGACCATCGATCTGACTTTCAGGCGAGTTGAGCTGCCGTCGCTTTTGCGGAGGACATCATAAAAGAATCCTTCCTCTTCATCCCACATGCTCTCGCTCGCATTGCGATTGACCATCGCATGGGCGATTCTTAAATAGTGCTTGATAAATTTGGCTATGTATTCGCGATACGTTTCATCGCTTCGTGCCAACTCAACGGCGATATTGACCATGGTCTGGGCGTAGAAGGCCATCCACGCTGTGCCATCGGCCTGCTCGAGCCGGCCGCCCATCTCTGGCGATTCAGTGCGGTCAAAAATACCAATATTATCAAGTCCAAGGAAGCCACCTTGGAACACACTATTACCGTCGGCATCTTTTCGATTCACCCACCAGGTAAAGTTGATGAGAAGCTTGTGGAAGCTTTGTTTCAGCCACTGATGATCAGCCTGGCCATGGAGTGATGCATCGGTTAAGTAGACGAGATAGGTTGCCCAGGCATGTACGGGTGGGTTGACATCGCCGAAGTTCCACTCATAGGCTGGAATTTGCCCGTTGGGGTGCAGGTACTGGCTGCTCAACATCAAGCTGAGCTGTTGCTTGGCGAAGCTCGGATCCACGAGTGAAAACGCCATGCTGTGGAAAGCAAGATCCCAGGCCGCATACCAGGGGTATTCCCATTTGTCTGGCATGGAGATGACATCACTGTTGTTCATGTGATGCCACTGCTGATTTCTGAATCCCTGGCCGTTCACGGCACCCAGGGGATCAATGCCACGCTGCTGGAGCCAGGGCGCAATGTCGTAGTTGTAGAACTGTTTGGACCACAGCATCCCTGCCACTGCCTGCCTGAACACCAGCGTTTGCTCGGTGCATAATCCAGCTGGCATCACCCTGGCGTAGTAGTCATCGCAGTCCTGTTTCCTACGAGCCAAGATCTGGTCAAAGTCGTGAAAGGCAGAGTCGTTTAGTGTTTCAGGTGTCGACTTGGTTAGTCGTAATTGGATCGTGTACGAGGCGTAGGCACCAATCGAGAGGTGATGAATTACGGATGCTTTGGTGCCTTGCTGGGATGGGTTGACAGCTGCCGTCTCTCCATGAACTATGTAGCGGTTAATGCCACATTTGGTGTAGGGAGATTGATTTGGCTTGTCGTAGATGATTTCTGTGTTCGTTTCGTTGTCCGTGAACACCAGTTCATCAGCGTCCTTACAGTGCAACGCAAAATCGCCAAGGTCGGGGTGGCTCGTATGGATGCTGGCTGCATCTAATTCACCCGGCTGCGCTTTGATCAAGGGTTTTGGGCCGCTGACCTGATCCCAGGTATTGCGAAACCAGAGGGTCGGTAAAACAGTGAGCTTGGCCGGTTGATCTGAGCGGTTGTGGACCGTGATCTGGATCAGCAGGTCTTCCGGATCAGCCTTGGCATATTCGACTTCAATATCACAGTATTCATTGTTAGCAAAGATCCCCGTGTCAATCAGTTCGTATTCAGGCTCGTGGCGTGACCTTGCTTTATTTACGGCGACAAGATCATCGTAGGGAAAGGTATTGAGCGGATACTTGTAGAGGTAACGCATGTAGGAATGCGTTGGCGTTGAGTCGAGATAGTAATAATATTCTTTGACATCTTCGCCGTGGTTCCCTTCGCTATTGGTGAGGCCGAATAGGCGTTCCTTGATGATCGGGTCTTTGCCATTCCAGAGTGCCAAGGCGAAGCAAAGCAGCTGGTGGTCATCGCTGATACCTGCCAGGCCATCCTCTCCCCACTGGTAGGCGCGGGATCGTGCCTGATCGTGGCTGAAGGATTCCCAGGCGTTGCCATCGGGGCTGTCGTCCTCGCGCACGGTGCCCCACTGCCTTTCGCTCAGGTAGGGACCCCACGTTCTCCACGGCTTGTGGCCTTGGTCGGCCTCCGCTAGGCGCTGGTGCTCAGGCGAGAGGACTTCAGAGGATTGAGCCTGGAACACCGCCATGGGTGATGAACGCGCCGACCATCAGATCCTTTCACACTACGTGAAGGCTGTTAAGGCTGCGATTACAAGTGGGTACTGGGATGGCGGCACCCACACGAGGCGTCTGCGCTTCGCCGGATTAGAGCATTCGCTTTCTCTGCCACCACGGCGCACCAGGGACAACAGGCAGCAAGGCCATGAAAGCTTTGCAAGTGCTCTAGGTGCGTAGTCCCATCAGGTTGTTCAGTGGCTGACGAAAGGATACGAGAGCCAACGATGGCTGAGCAACAGGTCAACCAATCGGTTTATTATTCTTCTAATTACACATTAATTGCACACCACAGAACCATTGCGGCACAGCCAATTCTCTCTGTGGCTATCCGCCTCGTGTGGCGGAGACTCGCCCCGGGATGACGGGCGTTCCTGCAGGCAGGCAGCCAGGGTGATCCCAACGCTCGCGGAACACTCCAGCGGTGCCGCCGAGCCACCCCGGCTGCCAAGCCATCGGTGAACCAGCCAAGCCCCAGCGGCCATTCCAGCGGCGATGCTGGCCGGTGGATCAAGCCAGCCATAAAAAAAGGCCCCGCGAATGCGGGGCCTGAACCTGATCGCGTGGACCAGACGATGGAATAGAGACAAACCTTCGATTCCGGTGATGGGCGTCAGCCCACACTCCAGACGCCACCGGCAATCTTGACCAGGGGAGCCACCATGGTGGTGCCGGCCAGGAACCAGGCGAAGGCGGCACCGCCGCAGCCGCCCAGCCAGAAGCCGCTGGCGAACTCAGCCCAGCCGGCTTTGGTGAACAGGTCAGCCGGGGGGTTGTCGATGGTGGCGTCGGCAGGCTGCACGCTGGGGCCGAGGCCTGCGGTGCCGTAGATCGACAGGCAGACCGTCAGGATCGAGACCAGACCCACAGCCGCCAGCAGACCGGCGGTGCTGGCGTACTCGGTGGCACGCAGGGGACCGGTGATGGCGAAGGGGCCGTACAGGAAGAAGCCATGGGCCATGCCCACTTCCAGACCGCGACGGTTGGGAGAGAGGGCGGGGCGATAGGCCGGCAGGGCACCCAGAAAGGCGCGGCTGAAGTAGCTACTGTTGACAGGAGTGGCCAGATTGCCGACGCAAGGGTCGGCGACGGGGGTCACGGTCATCGGTCGAACGAGAATGGTTGGCTGGGATGAAGCGCGGACGAGCGCAGCTCAGTCGCGGGCTTCGATCACGTTGAACAGCAGGGCCATGGCCACCGCAGGAGCCAGGATCCCGACAATGGGCACGAACACCGAGGGCATCCAGGCGGCGACGAAGTCTCCGGTCATCAGCGTGGGCCAATACAGCTACCGTCGGCACTGTAAGGAGCCCCTCCGGAGCCGCCGTTGCGCGGCCGAGGTGGCGACATAAAAGTTCAGACCCACACGCCCGTTGCCATGACCCAGGCCCTCTCTGGAGCCGCCATCGCTGCCGTGATTGCCGTGTGCTGGCTGCTGGGGCGGCCGCGGCCGAAGATCCTGCGCTCCACCGACACCTCTGCGGTGGCCGCGCTCAACCGCGGGCAGATGGAGCTGGTGCTGGAGGCGGCAGGTGGCGCTGCCACGGCAACGGCTGCCACCGATCAAGACCCAGATCCGGGCAGTGAGGACCCCGGGCTGGCTGACGGAGAAACTCCGTCCTGGCCGCGGGATCAGCGGCAACGGGGGCTGCTGCTGCGCCAGCTGGAGCAGCAGTTCCTGGCTGGAGGTGAGCCCCGCCGCCAGGCCATGGCCGTCTGTGGCGCCTGGAATCACCGCGACACCCTGCCGCTGATCCGCCGCGGCCTGCGCGACAGCGATCCGTCCGTGGTGGGCCTGGCCGCCGAGGCCATGGCCGCGTTCCGAGGACGCAGCACGGCAGCAGCCTCCGCTCAGCCGACGGCCAAGCCGCCACGCAACGTTTCGCGCACCCGGTAGATCGGCCGGCCCTGGCTCTCGTGATACGTGCGCATCTGCAGTTCGGCCAGCAGGCCGAAGCAGAACAGCTGCACACCGGCGATCAGCGCCAGCACCGCCACCAGCAGCAGTGGACGCGTACCGATGTCGGCGCCGGCGAATTTCTGCAGCAGCAGCACCAGGCTGAGCACAAGACCGACAGCGATCGCGCTGATCCCACCGAAGCCGAACACATACATCGGCCGGGTGAGGAAGCGCTTCATGAACCAGACCGTGAGCAGGTCCATCAGCACCCGGAAGGTGCGATCGATGCCGTATTTGCTCTGGCCGAACTGGCGCGCGTTGTGGTTCACCTTGACCTCGCTGATCCTGGCGCCCTCGATGAAGGCCAGGGCTGGCAGGAAGCGATGCAGCTCGCCATAGAGGTTCATGTCCTCCACCAGCTCGCGCCGATAGGCCTTGAGCGAGCAGCCGTAGTCGTGCAGCTTCACCCCGGTCACCCCGGCGATCAGCCGGTTGGCAATCCTGCTGGGCAGCAGGCGGCTCACGGCATTGTCCTGACGCTGATGACGCCAGCCGCTCACCAGGTCGTACCCCTGCTCCAGCTGCTCCAGCAGCATTGGGATATCGGCCGGATCGTTCTGCAGATCGCCATCGAGCGTGATGATCACGGCGCCACGGCTGGCATCGAAACCGGCGGACATGGCGGGCGTCTGACCGTAGTTGCGGCGCAGCAGCACCGCCACCAGCTCCGGGGTGGAGGAGGCCAGCCCCCGCAACACGGCAGCGGTGCCATCGGCGGAGCCGTCATCCACCAGCACGAGCTCGAAGCTGCGGGCCAGCGGCCGCAGGGCCGCGAGCAAACGGTCCACCAGCAACGGCAGGCTCTCCTCCTCGTTGAAGAGGGGCACCACGATCGAAAGCTCCGGGTTCGCGGCCGGGCCGGAGGCGGCGTACATCGTGGCGCTCAGGCTGTCCAGGACCCTAAGCCAGGGCTCCGTCAGGGCAGGGTGGAGCCGTCGTGGCAGCGCACGACCCGCCCGGCGCCGCGAAGCTCGCCGCGATAGTGAACGCTGACGGGGTCGCTCAGATGGGCATCCAGGCCGTCGATGCCCAGACCGTTGCGACCATGCTCGCGGCCGGAGCTGTGCAGGTAGCGACCGCGGCCCAGATGCAGCCCCACATGGGTGCAGCGGCGGCGGCTGCCGAAGAAGATCAAATCGCCCGGCCGCAGCAGGCTGTAACAGCCGGGTGCCACCGCCACCGGCTGGCAGAAACGCTCCTGCTGATAGGCATCACGCGGGATCCAGATCCCGGCTGCGGCGTAGGCGGTCTGGGTGAAGCCGGAACAATCGAAATCGGGGCCGAGGCTGCCGCCCCAGAGGTACTGGTTTGCGCACAGACGCGCCTGCTGGGCGAAGGCCAGCACAGCCGGAATCTCCGCCGCGATCGCCGCGGGATCCAGGAAGCGGTGGCGCGGTGGGCGGCTGGCCGTCGCGTGGCCGAGCAGCGCCTGGAGGTCCACCCAGCCGGGGTAACCGTCCTCCAGCAGACGGGCACGCAGGCGAGGCTGGCCGGGCTGTGCAGCGTCGGGGCGTGGATCCACCAGCAGCTGCAGGTGTCGACCCGGGGCGGCCTGGCTGGCCAGGCCGGTACCACGCCAGTGGCTGTAGAGATTGAGCGGAGCACTGAGCCGCCAGATGCTCCCGGGCCAAGCCAGTTCCGGAGCCAGCGGTGTGCCCTCGGCCAGGCTGCCTAATCTCGCCATTGCCCCCCTTGGCTGTGATGGCGTTCTACTGCCCGGATGGGGCCCTGCAGCAGAAGCTGGAGCAGGCGATCGACGCGCTGGCGGCGGAGGGGCGACCGCGCCTGCGACAAGAGCTTTCGGTGACCTGGTTGCGCTACCAGCGGCCCCTGCGCCAGCGGGGCGCGAATACCTCAGACAGCGCCAGCTTCTGGTGTGAACCAGTGCCGGGCGCCAGCTGGCGAGGGGATCAGCCGCGCTACCCAGCCAGTGTGGTGAAGCTGCTCTATCTCGTGGCCGCTGAAGCCTGGTTGCAGCGGCAGCTGATCGAGGACGGCGCCGAGCTGCGCCGAGCACTGGCGGACATGATCCGCGATTCGAGCAACGACGCCACAGGCCTGGTGGTGGACCTGCTCACCGGCACCGCCAGCGGGCCGGAGCTGCCGCCGCCGGCCTTCGAGCGCTGGAGCCGCCAGCGCCAGTTGATCAACCACTGGTTCGCCGCTCTGAACTGGCCAGAGTGGGCGGGCTGCAACGCCTGCCAGAAAACCTGGGGGGATGGCCCCTACGGCCGGGAGCGTCAGTCGTACGGCGAGGGGCTGCAGAACCGCAACCGCCTCACCACCGACCTCACCGCCCGGGTGCTGCATGCCGTGATGGCCGGAGCCATGGTCTCCCCCCCGGCGGACCGACGGATGCAGGAGCTGCTGGCCCGCAGCCTTGACCCTGATGCGCGGGCCGCCGACCCCGAGAATCAGGTGGACGGCTTCCTGGGGGCCGGGCTGCCGCAGGCTGCGCAGCTATGGAGCAAGGCCGGCTGGATGAGCCAGGCGCGCCACGACGCCGCCTACGTGGAGGTGCCCGAGCAGGCGCCCTTCCTGCTGGTGGCCTTCAGCGAAGGGCGCACCTGCGCCGAGGACGTCGCGCTCTTGCCGGACCTGTGCAACCTGTTAGTGGGCAGCGGTCGCTGAAAGCACGCCCATCGCGGAGGAAAAACCGTGCGAGAGGGCGAGGACTGTTAACTCCGATGGAATTTTGTTTCCTTCGTCATGCTGGCGGATAGGTCGCTCACCCAATCATCTCCGACGCAATCACGCCCGGTTGATCTCTCCTGGCAACGCACGGCAGCAGCGAGGAAGCACTGTTTGTGATAGTCAATAATACCAATACCGAAGTATTTCTCAAAGGCGGCGTTGGTGTGCCCTGGCGATCCCAAGCCACAGCTGCGCACCTGCTTGCTGATTGCGCCAGCGGGGTCTTCACTCATCTGATCGCACAGTCGGTTAAGGCGGTACTCCAGGAGCGCCTGTGTTGCCGTCGTTCTCCTGTGGCGATCAAACGAGAACTCAATCTGCTCCAGAGGAATGAACAAGTGATCCGCCATCACAGGGATGCAGATCGCTTCGCTGTAGTGCTTCGAGAAATAGCGCACCACTTCCAGAACAACTTGATATTGCTCAAGGCGATGAAGCGGATGAGGGAGGGTAGAGCTTTTCGTAAGACGACGCCTTTTCTTGCCGTACTTCAGTTGTAGGCTGGATCGCCATGGCCTCACAAAAGGCGCTTGTTCTCTTCCGTTTGTCGCCATTTCTTAATCCCTGGCGATGTTTATTAAGTCTTCAGATCACAGGTTGAGCAAGTCGCCTGCCGGATCACGAACCACGCGCCATTGTGAGGCGGGGCATTGCTCCAACAGGGGAATGAGCAGGGTTCACACCCTGCTTTTTCTTGAGTCAGATCCTGAGTTCCAACCCCTAACCCGCCAAGACTGCTGTCCTCATGAGGCACCGAGACGAGGACGGAGCGACCACAACGGCATCGTTGGCGGCAGATGCCCCAGCGCTGGTGCTGGCAGCACTGAGCGCGGGAAAGAACCTCTAGGGGTTCCTATGGTGCAGCAAATTTAGTATCAGACACTGGATTGCGAGGGTGGGGCGCTTGAGATAGCGTGCGCCGTATGAGCAAGCAAGTTCGTCTGACCCTCGCCAGGGCAATCGCCAAGTCAAATCTGCTCCGTGCCGAGGCAGGGCGGAAACCCATCACGATGAACTCTCTTGCGGCTCAGGCAGGGGTGGCGGCAACGACCATCACCCGCCTGGCGCGAACCGACGACAAGGCGGCATCAGCACTGTCACTGGATCTGGCGTCGAAGATCGTGACGGTTCTTGATTGCGGGATTGAGGATTTGCTGGAGGTTACAGAAAAATGACCATGGATCTTCATTCGCAATCCAAAAAAGCGGACCTCCATCTCTTGCTTCTGCGCTATTTACAGAGCAGGTGGGAGATTGCATTTTTTCTCGTTCTCTACTGCTTACTCACCCTTCAAGTTCTGCTGTTTTACAATGAAACTCAAGGCCTTTCTTCTGTTGGCCGTGCGATTGCCGCATTTGCAGCATTTGAGTCATTTGTTGTTCATCGAGTATTCTATGTAGTTACTCCGGCGACCCTGCTGCCCATGCTCTGTCTTTTGTTTTTGAAACAGAGACCAAGTTGGGCGAGAAAGTTTTTAGACGTCTTGGGAGTTTACGCCATCTTCAGGATGGTCGTTCAACTGATCGGCCTGAATATCCTTGTGTTCGACGTATCGACCTCAAGATTCCTTCTCATCACGCAACTCCTGTTTTTCTTGCCTTATTCTCTTTTGATTTGGGGGTGGATCTATTGGAGGCTGGACTCCATTGGCAGAAGCAACAATCGGCCCCTATTCCGCTTGGATTGCGAGAGCGACTGCCCCAGGCCACTGGATTATTTTGTTGCCTCTTTCTCCTCCGTTTTTTCCGCCTCCATTAGTGGGATCAAGGGCCGGCTTGCTCGTGCACGAATACTGATTCTGCTTCATGGGATTGTCATCTTTGATGTCATGGGCCTGACTCTTTCCAGAGCCGTGGCCCTTGTTCAGTCCAAATAGCTCTCTAGTGGCGACAATTATAGTTAACGCCAATTTGAGGGATGCCATGCCTGGCGACACCCTCACTGGATCTGAAGTCGAAGATCATGACAGTACTGGCCGGGGGTTTGAGGATCCATTGGAGGTTGTTGAAGGCCAAGCCCCATCGACCTGTCATTGAGCAAGATACGCTTATTCAATCAACCCGTTGCATCCCTGAGGCGCACCGCATCAGATTGCAGCGTTTAGCGGCATCAGGTCTTCTTCGCCCAGATCCTCTCCAGGGCCTTGCGGAACTCCCCCTCACCCATCGGTCGTGGTGCCCGTTGCTTCTTGAAGACGCTGCCAATCCACCAGACCTGAAGACCGCCAAAGGCAAGGGCGAACAGACCCAGTTGGAGGTAGCCCCAGTTCAGGTGCTCCATCACGCTGACTGCTGATCCTTCTGCCAACTCCGCTCCAGCGACTGGCGAGCCCGCTCAGTTCCGCTGGGAGTGCCCTGAACTCGCCTGCGGAACACGCTGGTGAGACGCCAGAACTTGACCCCAGCAGCGACTGCAAAGACCGCCCACGGAACCAGCATCCAAATCGGGTTGTGCATCAGGGCATTCTCTCCACCTTCTGGCACCGATTGGTCTGCAGAACGCTGGCCCGCCAGTTCCCGACGTGACGGGTCCATCCCCCTGCCCCGTTGGTCGCGACCCAGAGCAGGCGCAGTGGGCACGAACCCTGTCTCCAGGCAGCGGAACAGGAGGGTCTGCCCGCGCAGGTTCTCGGCGTTCTTGGTACGTCTCACTCTGCCGCCTCAGTGCTGATGGCGATGGTGCCCGTCGCTGACATGAGGATGGGAGTGGGCAATCGGTTCGTGTAAGTGGGGATGGGAATGCCAGAAGGGGCGGTCTGATCTCATTCCCTTCTCCTCCCCATTGGGATGCTCGTGGACATGATGCGGGTCCTGATCGTTTGGATCATGGAAGTGTTTGTGCTCATGCCACACCTCGTCATGGCGATGCCAGTGGGCATGGTCCTCCATCACCATCAGAGCAACGCCGCCAACCATCAATACGACTGATGCAATCAGGTTGGTTGTGAGTGCTTCCTTCAATGCCAGGACAGAGAAACCTGCGCCAACAAATGGTGCCGTGGCAAAAATCACCGATTCCCTGGCAGCGCCTAACTCGCGTAATGCCAGTAGGTCCAACCAGATGGACAGTCCGTACCCAATGGCACCAATGACCAGGATGCTCGCTGTCTCTAGAGGGGTGGGGAACCGTGCTCCTGTCAATCCAGCAACGACCAGCATCGGCACTGAGGCACCGACCGATTTAAGTAGTGCGATCTGAATCGGATCCCTGATGCTCAGGCGCTGACTGATGTTGTTGTCAATGCCCCATCCCAGACACGCCAGGGCAATCAGAACTGCTCCATGGAGAGTGGTTCCAGTGGTGGTTCCGCCACCGATGATCACTGCCCCACCGAGGATCAGTGCTGCGGCGGCAATGCCTTTGCTGCTGAGGTGTTCCCTGCCCACCAGGACAGCGATCCCCATGGTGAAGATCGCCTCCAGGTTCAGCAGCAGCGATGCAGACCCCGCTGACAGAAGCGCCAATCCACTCACCAGGCAGAGAGGAGCAGCGATACCACCAATCAAGGTCAGCAAGGCCAGCATCCCCATGTCCTGGCGTTTGACCGAACTCTCCTGATCCCTCCTCCCCAGCACCCCCTTAGCGGTCAGCAGCGCCAGTGCAGAACCGCCGTAGAGCAGTCCTGCCAGGGCAAGCGGGGACCCTGTTGAGATCAGGGCGCTGATCAGTGGAGCACTCAACCCAAAGGTCACTGCAGCAAGCAGACCCTTGAGCAGTCCTCGGCGCTGGTGGTCCATCCACCCACCGTAAATCCAGTTTCCTCCTTGGTTTCCAGCGCCTACTACCGCAGACACTTGACCTCACCCCGCCGCCGCGACCAGTACAGGCGCACTCGCTTGCTAGCGATGACCGCTGCTCGCTCTGCTGCGCCTGCCGAGGAGTGGGACTACCTCGATGTGGATGTACTGCGCCCTTCCCGCTCTGGTGCTGTCTGCATCACCTGTCAGCACTTCCGCTATGAGGTCGGGAACCAGTGCGTCACTGTGCTGACCTGTCCGATTCATCAGGGTCTGATTCCCCAGGGAGAGCATCTGACCAAGCGGTGCGCTCAGTGGGTTGCCCGGCAGGAGGTGGCGGTTGGGTGGTGCCCTGAGGGAGGGTGAGGCGCCACCCCATCTGATAAGGATGCCTGATAGCGATAGACGATTTCGCCGCTGCCCCAACCATGGGCAACGGCGCTAGGGCAATTGGCGGGAAACCCGCTCAAAGGAACCAGCAGAGATTTCCCCCACAAAATGCCCGTAAGTGCTTGCGTCACAGTTGGTCTGGGGGAATGGGGCAACACTGGTTCCCCAAAGATCCCCCCAACACATGCGCGTGACCCCATGACACAAAGGGAGACCGCATGGGCACAAAAACCCTGTTGCAGAACGGAATCTCGGGGTTCTGGAAGATCGTGAGACCTTCTAGAACCTTCTTAAAACGGAGAGGGAGGGATTCGAACCCTCGACAAATGTTGCCACCTGTAACTCCTTAGCAGGGAGCCGCCTTCAACCACTCGGCCACCTCTCCAGCGGCTCGCAAAGCTTATCAGCCTTCTGGCACCGGGCCCGCCGGTTCGGCCAGCCGTGGCAGGCGGTGCTTGAAGCCACAGAGGATCTCCCAGGGGATCGTGCCGCAGGGCTCACTCCAGGCCAGCGGGTCGATGCGGCTGCCACCGTCCTCGCCCAGCAGCGTCACCACACTGCCGACCTCAATCGTAGGTTCCTCGGTGGCATCGAGCACCAGCTGATCCATCGTGATGGCCCCCACCTGGGGGATCGGGCGGCCGGCGAACAGCACCTGCAGGCGGTTGGAGAGCAGGCGCGGCACACCATCGGCGTAGCCGATGCCCACCACCGCCAGCCGCGAGGGGCGCTGGGTGATGAAGCGATGGCCATAGCTGACACCCACACCAGCGCCCACCTCTCGGATCAGGCTGATGCGGGCACGCACGCGCATGGCCGGCTGCAGCTCCAGACCAGCGCCGAGATGGGCCGCCGGACGGTGGCCGTACAGGGCCAGGCCGACACGCACGAGGTCGTAGTGCAGTGAGGGACTGCGCAAGGTGCCGGCGGAATTGGCCAGATGGCGGCAACCAGGATCGAGGTCCTGCTGCTGCAGGGCCCCGAGCACCTGCTCGAAGCGCTGCCGCTGTGAGCTGGTGAGCGGATCTTCACCCTCACCAGGCGCATCGGCATCCGCGAGGTGGGAGTAGACACCAGCCAGCTGAACCGCCTCCAGACCACGGATCGCCGCCACCAGACGCGGGCCGTCCTGCCAGGGCGCACCGAGGCGGGCCATGCCCGTGTCGAGCTTCAGGTGCACTGGCATGGAGCGACCGCTGGCACTGGCCAGGTTCTGGCAGAGCAGGGCCTCGCGCATGCCGCTGAGGGTCGGCATCAACCGCCAGTGCAGGCAGGTGCGCAGCTCCTCGGGCTGGGTGAGATTGCCGAGCACCAGAACGGGATGATCGAGCCCCGCCTGGCGCAGCTCCACAGCCTCCTGGAGCGTGGCCACCCCGAAACAGCTGGCACCGCCGGCCGCCGCCGCCCTGGCCACCGGAACAGCACCGTGGCCGTACCCGTCGGCCTTGACGACCGCCATCAGGGCGCTGCCGGGCACGAGCGTTGTACGCAGGCACTGGACATTGGCCTGAATCGCAGCCTCGCTCACTTCCACCCAGGCGCGCTGGCGCGGGTGAGGCCGCAGCTCCGGTGAACCGGCAGCAGGTGAGGGATCACGCATCAGCCAAGGGTAGGCAGGGCTGCAGTTCCGCCTCGACGGAGCCCCTAGCATGACCAGGATCAGCGGCACTGCCAGTGGCAGAGCGCCCATGGGCCAGGTCCTGGTTCTCAACGCCTCCTACGAGCCACTGAACATCACCAGCTGGCGGCGGGCCACCGTGATGCTGCTCAAGGGCAAGGCCGACGGCCTCGAGCATGCCGGCGACCAGATCCTGCGGCAGGGATTCCGGCGCCCCACGGTGATTCGCCTGCGCCAGTTCGTGAGGGTGCCGTTCCGGCCGCTGCCCCTCACCCGCCGCAATCTGTTCCACCGCGATGGGCATCGCTGCCAGTACTGCGGCTGCACTGGTGACCGGCTGTCGATCGATCACGTGATCCCCCGCAGCCGCGGCGGCGAGCACAGCTGGGACAACGTGACCACCGCCTGCCTGCGCTGCAACGTGAACAAGGGCAACCGCACACCGCGGGAGGCCGGCATGCTGCTGGCCCGCCAGCCGCGCCGACCGCTGAGCGGGCCCCTGTTCGAGGCCCAGCGCCAGATGGCCAACGGCAGCCATCACGAGTGGGCCAAATACGTCCAGGGCTGGGACGCCGCCTGATCAGTCGGTGCCGGCAGCCTGCTCGGCCAGCTGCTCGAGTTTGCGCCGCTGATCGGCCGACACACAGGCGCCGATCAACTCCGCCAGCTGCCCCTGCAGCACCGACTCAAGCGCGAAGTTGCGACCGAGCCGGTGGTCGGTGGTGCGGTTGTCCTTGTAATTGTAGGTGCGGATCTTTTCGCTGCGATCCCCCGTACCCACCTGCGCCAGGCGGGCCGAGCGCTCCTGGGCACTGGCCGCCGCCAGCTCGCGCTCATAAAGCTTGGCCCGCAGAATTTCCATGGCTCGCTCGCGGTTCTGCAGTTGCGAGCGCTCCTGGGTGCAGAACACCCGGATCCCGGTGGGCTTGTGCAGCAGGTCCACTGCCGTTTCCACCTTGTTGACGTTCTGACCGCCGGCACCGCCGGAGCGGGCGGTGCTGATCTCCAGGTCGCCAGGGTCGATCTGAACCTCCACGGGATCGGCCTCCGGCATCACCGCCACCGTGGCAGTGGAGGTGTGCACCCGGCCCTGGGATTCGGTGGCCGGCACCCGCTGCACCCGATGCACGCCAGCCTCGAACTTGAGCTGGCTGAACACGCCCTCACCACGGATCGAGAGGATCAGTTCCTTGTAGCCGCCGAGCTCCGCCTCGGAAGCGCTCACGGGCTCCACCCGCCAGCCCAGGCTCTGGCCGTAGCGCTCATACATCCGGGCCAGGTCGCCGGCCCAGATGGCCGCTTCATCGCCGCCGGCACCGGCACGAATCTCCAGCATCACGCTGCGCTCATCACGGGGATCGTGCGGCAACAGGGCGAGCGTGAGCTGCTGCTGCAGAGCTGCGATCTGCTCCCCCAGCTGCGCCAGTTCCTCCTGGGCCAGGGCCTCCATGTCCGGCTCGCCGCGGTGCTCCCTCAGCAGCTCACGGGCCTCCTGCTCCTGCCCGCGCAATCGGTTGAGTCGCTCAAAACCGAGCACCAGCGGTTCGAGCCTGGCCCGCTCGCGGGCGATCGGCTCAAGTCGGGCCGGGTCGGCGGCCACATCGGGATCCGCCAGCTGCCGCTCCAGAGTGGCGAAGGTGCGACTGGCGGTTTCCAGCCGTTCACGCAGGAACGAGGCATCCATGGCAGCGGCGATAGCGGCGGGATGGGGTACGGAGCAGCGGGCAGCAAAAAGCCGGATGCCCAGGAGCATCCGGCCGATGGGGGCAGACCCGTGGGCTGCTGAAGCGAAAACGCGAAAGGCGGTGGATCAGGCCTCGGCTGCAGCCGTGGTCGCAGTAGCAGGCTCCGCCGGAGCAGCCTTTTCGACGTTGGTCGCGCCCATGCCGTATTTGCGCATGAAGCGATCCACGCGGCCCTCGGTGTCGAGGATCTTCTGGGTCCCGGTGTAGAAGGGATGGTTGCCGCTCCACACGTCGACGTGGAGCTCGGGGCTGGTGGAGCCGGTGGTCATCACCACCTCCCCGTTGCAGATCACCTTGGCATCGGGGTACCAGGTGGGATGGATGTCGGCCTTCGGCATGACGGATACGGAACGGTGGTGCGGAGGCTGGATCAGCGCTTGGAGAACTGAGGCGCCTTACGGGCTTTCTTCAGGCCGTACTTGCGACGTTCCTTGGCGCGGGGGTCGCGGCTGAGGTGGCCTTCGGTCTTGAGCGGCTTGCGGTTCTCAGTGGAGAGCTCGCACAGCGCCCGGGCGGCACCCTGCTTGATGGCGTCGGCCTGACCGGTGAGTCCACCGCCGCGCACATTCACCAGCAGGTCGTACTCGCCGGCCAGACCGAGGGTCTGCAAGGGGGCCTTGACAGCCGACAGGTAGGCCGGGTTGTAGTTGAGGTAGTTGTCGCCGGGGCGACCGTTGATGGTCACGGCACCGGTGCCGGGAACCACACGAACACGGGCGACGGCGGTCTTACGACGGCCGGTTCCCCAGTAAACGACGGTGTTGGTGCTCATTGGGCGGAAGCGGCGGGATCGAGCGCGAGGGCCTTGGGTTGCTGTGCGGCATGGGGGTGCTCAGCACCCTTGTAGACCTTCAGCTTGCGAAACAGCTGGCGACCGAGGGCGTTATGGGGAAGCATCCCCTTGACAGCCTTCTCGATGATGCGCTCGGGCAGGCGGGCCTGGAGGGCGGCGAAGCTCTCGGTCTTCATGCCGCCGGGGCGACCCGAGTGGCGACGGTAGATCTTCTCGGTGAACTTGTTGCCGCTCACCTTCACCTTCTCGGCGTTGATCACGACGACGAAATCGCCGGCATCGATGTGAGGGGCGAAGTTGGGGTTGTTCTTGCCTCGCAGCACCGATGCCACCTCGCTGGCAAGGCGGCCGAGGGTCTGATTCTCCGCATCAACCAGAAACCACTGGCGTGTGGAGGAATCCTGAGGGGGGACGAGGGTCTTGTTCATCGCACCGGCGGGCCGGATCGGATAGCGCTCGCTCGTTCAGTGGATCGCCGGGTCAGAACTGACCGCGGACGGACTGAGCGAACGGAGCTGGACAGGGTCTGGACGGGAACGGCAGGGGCACCCGATAGGCGGGTGACGGAAGCTCGTGAAGCGACCCTACCGCTTCGCCTGCCGCCATCCCGGAGGATGACGTGGGCAACAGAGGGAGAGTGGGCGCCTCAATGAGGGTGAGCCCCCTTGCGGGGACAGACCTGGCCGCCCCTGGCAGGGACGGACCTTCTCGCTGGTGCAGCATCAGCCGGGATCAAGAATCCCAGCCGGAACTGACAGTGAGCCCTGGCTGACCACCCGGCAGGACCAGCCTCTCAGCTGATCGGGCCCGGCGGCGGAGCATCAGAGCACTCCAGCAAATACCGCGGTTGGCAATCATACCAGGCTGATGTTGGGAACACCGCTTCGTGGTAGCCAACCCGCAGCAGGCAGAGCCCCTGGGGGGGGGCTGCCTCCTTCACCTCCTGACGGGCGCCCGTGCGCCAGCGCCGCTCAAACGTTTCCAGGCTGAGGCGCCCCTCGCCGAGGGCCACCAGCTGGCCCATCACCAGGCGAACCATGCCGTAGAGGAAACCCGAGGCCTGCAGTTCCACCTCGATCAGGTCGCCGCGGCGCACGAGGCTCACCTCCTGCAGGGTGGTGCGGGAGTGGGAACGGGCGCTGCCGGCCCGTTCGAAGGCGGCGAAATCGTGTTCACCGAGCATGCCCTCCAGCGCCAGGCGCATCAGGCCCTCATCGAGGCGCACCTGATAGCGCTGCCAGCTCCAGGGGGCCAGGAACAGGTTCGGGCTGCGGCCGTTGTAGAGGGTGTAGCGATAGCGGCGGTAGCAGGCGGAGAAGCAGGCATGCCAGTCGGCGGGCACCGCCGCCGCCGCTCGCACGCGGATGCTGGCTGGCAGGCGGCCGTTCAGGGCAGCCGGCCAGCGGGCGGCGGGGATGGGGCCGGCCGCATCGAAGTGCACCACCTGGCCGGCGGCGTGAACGCCGCTGTCGGTGCGGCCTGCTGCCACCACCGAGGCGGGTCGATGCGGATCGAGCTGGGCCAGGGCCGCTTCCAGCGTCTCCTGAACGCTGGGGTCACGGGGCTGGCGCTGCCAGCCGCAATAGACGGCACCGTCGTACTGCAGGCAGAGGGCGATGCGGCGGAGGGACGAGGCCCTTGCCAGGAACGGGGTCGGATCCGGGCGGGGCATCAGGCAACGAGGCGTTGGGATCCGGAACGCAGGATCACCAGCAGAAAGCCGCACCGGGCCCGAAAGGCCGATGCGGCGGTGTAGGTCGCGAAGCGACGCCGGTGACGAACCTGGGCCGCAGCCTCAGACCAGCTCGATGATCGCCATCTCAGCGTTATCGCCGCGGCGGGGCACGGTGCGGATGATGCGGGTGTAACCACCATTGCGCTCGCCGTAGCGCTCCTGCGCCTTGTCGAACAGGGCGTGCACCAGCTGCTTGTCGTAGATGTAGCCAATGGCGCGACGGCGGGCAGCCAGGCTGCCGTCCTTGGCCAGGCTGATCATGCGCTCGGCCTCGTCACGCAGAGCCTTGGCGCGGGCCTTGGTGGTGGTGAGGCGGCCTTCGCGGATCAGCTGGGTGGTGAGAGCACGCAGCATCGCTTTGCGTTGGTCGGCGGGGCGTCCCAACAGGGGGACTCGGCACTGGTGGCGCATGGCTGGATCGGGAGAAGGGGATCTGATCTAAGGAAAACGCTCGCGGTGTCGCCCTGAATCAGGCGCTGGTGCGGCTCTGGGGCAGGGAGATGCCGATGCGCTCGAGAGCCTCGATCACCTCATCGGCAGACTTGGAGCCAAAGTTCTTGATCTCCAACAGGTCTTCGTAGCTGAAGCCCATCAGGTCAGACACGGAGTTGACCTGGGCGCGCTTCAGGCAGTTGTAGGCCCGCACAGAGAGGTTGAGCTCTTCGAGTGGGATCTGGGCTTCGGCGGAGGGTTCGGGCTCCAGGCCCGGCTCGTCCACCATGGTCAGGCTGGCCAGGGGCTGGAACAGAGCGATCAGCTGGTTGGCCGCCTGGGCCATGGCGTCGTCGGGGGTGACGGAGCCATCGGTCTGGATCTCCAGGCGCAGGCGCTCGCGGGCGGAGCCGCCCTCGCCAACGGCGGTCTCGTCGACCGAATAGTTGACGCGGCGCACGGGCATGAACACGGCATCGATCTGAAGCAGATCGATGGCGCTGGTGTCCTCGGCGCGGCGGTCCACCGGGCGGTAGCCGACACCCCGCTCCACGTGCACCTCAAGCTCGAGGCTGTGGCCATCGGCCACCGTGGCGATCGGGCGATCGGCATCGATCACGCTGACCTGCGAGGAGAACTGCAGGTCGGACGCGGTGACGGTGGCGGGACCACTGACCACCAGGCGACCGATCTCCAGCTCACGGCTGCGGCTGCTCACGGTGACGTCCTTGCAGTTCAGCAGGATGTCGAGCACGTCTTCGCGCACGCCGGGCACGGTGGCGTACTCATGGTTGACGCCAGCGATCCGCACGGCGGTGATGGCACTGCCCTCTAGGGCACCCATCAGCACGCGACGCAGAGCGTTCCCGAGGGTGATGGCCTGCCCCCGTTCAAGGGGGCCGATCACGAACACGCCCGTCTGGGAGCGGTCGTCGGCGACCTGGTGTTCAACCCGATCGATCTGGTACTGCAACACGGTCTGAAGCTCAGAAGGTGGGACGCCCCTCGGGGGCAGGACAACGCCTGGGATCAGACCCGACGACGCTTGGAACGACGGCAGCCGTTGTGGGGCAGCGGGGTGACGTCGCGAATCAGGGTGATCTCCAGGCCGGCCACCTGCAAGGCACGGATGGCGGTTTCACGACCTGAGCCGGGACCACGCACCAGCACTTCGATCTGACGCATGCCCTGCTCAAGCGCACGGCGGGCGGCAGCCTCAGCAGCGGTCTGAGCCGCAAAGGGGGTGCCCTTACGGGCGCCCTTGAAACCACTGGCGCCGGCGGAGCTCCAGGAGATCACCTCACCGGCTGTGTCGGTGATCGAAACAATGGTGTTGTTGAAGGTGCTCTGAATGTGCGCCACACCGTTGGGCACATTGCGCTTCGTCTTCTTGGGGCCGGATTTCTTGGCGGGCTTGGCCATGGGGAAAGCCCTGCAGCAGCAGGGAGGTGATCGGGGGACTGAGGAACTCCTGGTGACGACGCAGGCCGTAAATGCAACACCGAGGGATCGGGGTGCGGGCTGCGAACGGCAGGAGTGTGGAGTGAGCAGCGATGCCGGGGTCTGCCGTAGCCGAGGGCACGGCGAACCAGAGCGGCTTACTTCTTCTTGCCGGCCACGGTCTTGCGGGCGCCGCGGCGGGTGCGGGCATTGGTACGGGTGCGCTGACCACGCACCGGCAGACCGGCGCGGTGACGACGCCCACGCACGCAGCCGATGTCCTGCAGGCGCTTGAGGGCCATGCCCTCCTGGCGGCGCAGGTCGCCTTCAAGGGTGTAGCCCTCGGCGGCACCGCGCAGCTTCTGCACGTCGGCGTCATCAAGGTCCTTGACGCGGGTGTCGGGGTTGACACCGGTCTTGGAGAGGATCTTCTGAGCGGTGGTCAGGCCGATCCCATACACGTAGGTGAGAGCGATCTCGATCCTCTTGTCGCGAGGGATATCGACGCCGGCAATCCGAGCCACAGGGAAAACGTTCGATTGAGCAGTGGAACCCAGGCGGAGCTGGGCGGGAAGGGGGAGCCAGCCGAGGGTCCAGCAACCGCTGAAGAGCGAGAAGATCGGACCGATCGGGACTGGCGGGGGAGCGGGCCCACTGAGGGGCCATGGCCAAGCTCAGGCCGGGATCAACCCTGGCGCTGCTTGTGCTTGGGGTTGGCGCAGATCACCATCACCCGGCCGTGGCGACGAATCACCCGACACTTGTCGCACATTTTCTTGACCGAGGCACGCACCTTCATGGGAGCGGTCTCTCCAAATTTCCAAACGACGACCCTACCACAAGGGTCAACCGATGACGGCGGCGATACGCTCGGCGATGGCGTCCACACTGCCTGCGGCCTCCACCGGCGCCAGCAGATCGCGCTCGCGGTAGTAGGCGATCAGCGGTTCGGTCTGCTGGCGGTACACCTCGAGGCGGTGACGGATCACGGACTCGTTGTCGTCGGCGCGGCCACGGGCCAGCAGGCGCTGCACTAGCACGGCATCGTCGAGCTCCATCAGGACCACCAGCTCAATCTGCTGGCCCAGCTCCTGGAGCAGGGCAGCCAGGGCATCGGCCTGGGCAACGTTGCGGGGAAAGCCATCCAGCAGCCAGCCACCACCGCCGGCCTGCGCCTGCTGTTCCAGCCGGCTGCGCACGATCGCACGCACCAGGGCATCACTCACCAGCTCGCCGCGCGCCATCACAGCCTCGGCCTCCTGGCCGAGGGGCGTGCCAGCGGCAACCTCGCCCCGCAGCAGATCGCCGGTGGAGAGATGCAGCAGGCCGCGGCTCTCGGCCAGATGCTGCGCCTGGGTGCCCTTGCCGGCACCGGGAGGCCCGAGGAAAAGGAGGCGTTGCTTCATGACGGAATCGTGAACGACAGGAATCGGCAGAGGAAAACGACGAACGCTCAGGTGGAACCAGCTGACTGGGCGCTCACTGGCGCACCATGCCCTCGTAGCGCTGGGAGATCACGGCGGTCTGGAGCTGCTTGGCGGTCTGGATGGCGACGCCGACCAGGATCAGCAGGCTGGTGGCACCGAGCCCCTGGAAGGTCTTCACCTGGGTGGCGGACTCCACCGCAGATGGAATGATCGCCACGGCACCAAGGAACAGGGCACCCAGCAGGGTGAGGCGGTTCTGAACGCCGGAAAGATAGGTCGCAGTTGCCGTGCCAGGGCGCACACCCGGGATGGCGACGCCGGAGCGCTTGAGGTTGGTCGCCACATCGACCGGGTTGACCGTGAGGCTGGCGTAGAAGAACGAGAAGCCGATGATCAGCGCGAAGAACAGCAAGGCGTAGACCCAGGGGGTGCCGCTGTTCGGGCTCACGGCACTGGCCACAGTGATCAGCCAGGCCGACTTGGTGAGGTTGGCGACCGTCAACGGCAGGAACACGACGGCGGAGGCGAAAATGATCGGCATCACGCCGCCGGCATTGAGCTTCAGCGGCAGATAGCTCTGGCGCGCGGAGAGATTGGCTCCGCCCACCTGCCGCTTGGCGCTGACGATCGGAATGCGGCGGTTGCCCTCCTCCACACAGACGATGCCGACGATCGTGAGCAGGAACACCGCCACCAGCACCACGATGCCGCCCACGGTGCTGCGATCACCGCTCTGGGCCAGCTCGATCGTCGAACCCAGGGCCCGCGGCAGGGTGGCCACGATGTTCAGATAGATCACCAGCGAGGCCCCCTGGCCGATGCCCCGCTCGGTGATCACCTCACTGATCCACATCACCACCATCGAGCCGGTGACCAGGGCGATGGCCGTCTGCAGCACGAACACCAGCTCCGGTGTGCCGGCGGTGGCGTAGGGCCGCAGGATCAGAGCGAACACCACGCTCTGAAGGATGCCCCAGCCAAGGGCCACATAGCGGGTGTATTGGGCGATCTTGCGGCGTCCCGCCTCACCCTCGTTCTTCTGCAGATCCTCGAGCTGGGGTACGGCCGAGGTGAGGAGCTGCAGGATGATCGAGGCGTTGATGTAGGGCAGGATCCCCAGGCCGAACACCCCGAGGGTGGAGATGCCACCACCGGTGAAGATGTCGAGGAAGCCGATCAGCTGGCCGCCGCGGGCGATGAACTCCTGAAAGGCGACCCGGTCGATGCCAGGTACGGGGATGTAGATGCCAAGGCGCACCAGCAGCAGCAGGCCCAGGGTGATCAGCACGCGGTTGCGCAGATCCTTTCCCTGGATCAGCTGCGTGAGGATTTCAGCGGCACTGGGATTTCGGCCCCGGCTGACGAGCATGGCGGGCAGGAACGGGCGAACAAAAAACCGTCCGGCGTGCAACCGCAACACCGGACGGGTTTGACCTTAACGGGTCGCGGATAACACCAACAGAGGTCGGCTGGCGCCGATCACTCTGGTCAGATCTCTTCGCAGGTGCCGCCGGCGGCCTCGATCTTCTCGCGAGCGCTGGCGGTGAAGGCCGCGGCTTGAACGGTGAGCTTCACCGCGAGATCGCCATTACCGAGCACCTTGAGCGGGTGCTTGGGGCTGGTGACCAGGCCATCCTTGACCAAGGAGTCGATGGACACGGTGCTGCCGGCCTTGAGCTCAGCCAGCTTGCCCACGTTGATCACCGTGTAGTTCTTCGGGTTGATCAGCGTGAAGTGCTTGAGCTTTGGCACACGGCGGTAGAGGGGCATCTGGCCACCCTCAAAACCCGGGCGGGTGGGGCTACCCGAGCGGGACTTCTGACCCCGCATACCGAAACCGCAGCTGGCACCCTGGCCGGCGGCGATGCCACGGCCCTTGCGGAGCTTGCGGCGACGGGCCCCCTTCTGGGGGGCAAGGGACTGGAGATTGAGCGACGTCATGGCGGGCCTCAGGAGTAGATCTGCTCGAGGGAGATGCCACGCTCCTTGGCGGTCTCCTTGTGGGTACGCAGGCCGGCCAGGGCATCCATGGCGGCGCGGGCGTTGTTCAGGGGGGTCTTCGAACCGAGGCGCTTGGCGAGCACGTTCTTGATGCCGGCGAGCTCCAGCACCGTGCGGATCGAACCACCTGCGATCACACCGGTACCAGGGGCGGCCGGACGAATCAGCACGCTGGCGGCGCCGTCGCGGCCATTGCCGAGGGTGGGGATCGAGGAGTGACGGGTGAGGGGCACCTTGACCAGATGCTTCTTGCCATCGGCCACGCCCTTGCGGACGGCGCCGATCACATCGCCGGCCTTACCGACGCCTACGCCAACCTGGCCCTTCTCGTTGCCGACAACGACGATGGCCCGGAAGCTCATCTTCTTGCCGCCCTTGACGGTCTTGGAGACGCGGCGGATCTGGACCACACGCTCCTGCCATTCGGAGTCGCGCTCCTGACCACGACGGTTGTCGCGGCCGCGACCGCCCTTGCGGTCGCCCCTGCCCTCACCGCGGCCGCCGCGGCGATCCTGCTGGCCTTCGGCCGCTGCAGGAACATCGGACGCGGCCGGGATGTCGCTGGATTGAATCTGGTCGTTGGTTTCGGTCATGGTGAGAGCAGGATCAGAACTGAAGGCCCGCTTCCCGGGCGGCGTCAGCCAGGGCCTTGACACGGCCGTGGTACAGGTTGCCGCCGCGATCGAAGACCACCTGTTGGATGCCCTTGGCGAGGGCGCGCTTGGCCACCAGCTGGCCCACGGCGACGGAAGCGTCGCAGCTGGCGCCGATGGTGAGGTCGGAGCGGAGCTCCTTATCGATGCTGGACGCTGAGCAGAGGGTGCTCTGGGCGTCGTCGTCGATCAGCTGGGCGTAGATGTGGTTATTGGAGCGGAACACCGCCAGGCGCGGACGCACAGCGGAACCGGAGAGATGGCGACGCAGACGCCGGTGGCGTTTCTGCGTCTGCTGCTTGCGGGAAATGGTGGACATGGGGATACAGGGTAACGACGCTCAGGCAGACCTCATTTCTTACCGGTCTTACCGGCCTTGCGCAGGATGCGTTCGCCCTCGTACTTGATGCCCTTGCCCTTGTAAGGCTCAGGCGGACGAATGGCCCGCACCTTGGCAGCTTCGTTGCCCACCAGTTCCTTATCGGGACCGGAGACGAGCACGGTGGTGTTGCCGTCGACGGCGAAGGTGACGCCATCGGGGGGCACCATCTCCACCTGGTGGCTGTAACCGGCACTGACCACCAGCTTTTTGCCCTGAACGGCGGCGCGGTAGCCCACACCGACAATCTCGAGCTTGCGAGTGAAGCCTTGGCTCACCCCTTCGACCATGTTGGCCACGAGGGTGCGGCAGAGACCGTGCCGCTCGCGCGAGCGGCGGCTGTCGCTGGAGGGGCTCACCACCAAGGTGTTGCCGTCCTGAGCGACGGTGACGCCTTCAGGGAGGGTGCGGCTGAGTTGGCCCTTGGGACCCTTCACCGACACATCGAGGCCGTTGAGGCTGACAGTGACGCCACCCGGAACGGGAATCGGCGCTTTACCAATACGAGACATGGATCAACCTCCCTGATCAGTAGACGTAGCAGAGCACTTCGCCACCGACGCCCTGCTTGCGGGCATCGCGGTCGCTCATCACACCTTTGGAGGTGGAGATGATGGCGACACCGAGACCGCCGAGCACCTTGGGCAGCTGGCGAGTGTTCTTGTAGATCCGCAGACCGGGCTTGCTGACGCGCTGCACGGTGCGGATAGTGGGCTGGCGGTGCTTGCCGCTGTACTTGAGTTCAAGTACCAGATGCTTGTCAACGCCATCACCGGCTTCGGTGACTTCGGCAATGAAGCCCTCCTGCTGCAGCACCTTGGCGATGCTGCGGGCCATGCGCGAGGCCGGC
Source organism: Cyanobium sp. E1_MAG_00006 (assembly GCA_027488975.1). GTDB lineage: Bacteria > Cyanobacteriota > Cyanobacteriia > PCC-6307 > Cyanobiaceae > Vulcanococcus. The sequence goes on along the minus strand of JAIYAQ010000025.1, from coordinate 787 downwards.
ACCTTGGTGGACTGGTGACGCTTCTCACTCGCATTGCGAATGCGGGTGAGCATGTCGGAAATCGGGTCGTGGTTGGCCATGGTCAGGTCCGAAGAGGGCTCAGTTACTGCGGAACGGCATTCCCATCTCGCGGAGGAGGGCCCGGCCCTCTTCGTCGTTACGGGCAGTGGTCACGATGGTGATGTCCATGCCGCGGATGGCATCGATCTTGTCGAAGGAGATCTCCGGGAAGATGATCTGCTCCTTCACCCCCAGGGTGTAGTTGCCGCGACCGTCGAAGCTCTTGTCGCTCACACCACGGAAGTCGCGGATGCGGGGCAGAGCCAGATGGATGAGACGCTCGAGGAAGGCGTACATGCGGTCGCCACGCAGGGTGACGGCCACGCCGATCGGCATGCCCTGACGAATCTTGAAGCCGGCGATGGCCTTCTTGGCGCGGGTCACCACCACCTTCTGACCGGTGATCGTGGCCAGCTCCTCGATCGAGGCCTCGAGGGCCTTGGCATTCTGGGCGGCTTCACCGAGGCCCCTGTTAAGGGTGACTTTCACCACCTTGGGGACTTCGTGGATGTTCGAGAGGTTGAGATCTTTCAGCAGCTTGGGCTGGATCTTCTCCCGATAGCTCTGTTTGAGGGACATGACGGGGGGACGGAGGTTGCGCTTCTGGGCGTGGTCAGAAGGCGGACAGGACGACGTGGAAAGAGAGGGAGGTGTACGGGGATCAGTCGATGATCTCGCCGGTTTTCTTCAGGCGGCGTTTCTTGGTGCCGTCCTTCTCAACGACGAT
>JAIYAQ010000001.1 GCA_027488975.1 Cyanobium sp. E1_MAG_00006 | reverse complement strand
CATCAGCCGGGCTGCTCACCGCTGCGGTGAGGAAGTTGCAGCCTTCCAGGTACGAGCTGGCAATGCCGTGGGTGTACCAGGAGGCGACGAAGGTGGTGCCGGTCAGCCAGCCCCCCAGCGCCAGGTAGGCGGCGGGGAACAGGAGCAGACCCGACCAGCCGACAAAAACGAAGCGGTCGCGCTTGAGCCAGTCATCGAGGACGTCGAACCATCCCCGCTGCGGCGCGCGCCCTACAGCGATCGTCATGGGTGGGAAATGAGCGGTGCGGGAAACCCGCGTGCTGTGGGTTACCGGGCGATGGTAACAACGTTGATCCGCACCGCGCGGTGGGTTCCGGTGGGCTGACACGGCCCGTCACCATTGGCTTTGCGGGCGCTGAGCCTGCGGCGGCAGGCCCGCTGGTCTGGCCTGTTTTTCCTTCAGAACCCAGATGCCATCCCAGTCGTCGCTGTGTGGATCTGCTCGGCTGCAACCCCTGCTGCGGCCGTTCTCACTCCAGAGCCTGTGGCAGATCCGGATCGATCCGCCCAGACGCTGCGGCGACCGGCGAGGATGGCAGCTCGATTCGCCCGCTCCATGGCCTCCTCCCAGGCTTCAGCCCCTAGCTCCGTTCCGACCGCGGCCGGCGTGCTCGAGCAGACGGTGCTGGGCTCGCGCCGACTGTCCAACGTGCTGATGGCAGCCGTGGTGAGCGCCGGTGGCCTGGGCTTCCTGCTCACCAGCGCCTCGAGCCGCCTTGGCCGTGATCTGCTGCCGATCGGTCATCCCGCCGCTCTCGCCTGGGTTCCCCAGGGTCTGGTGATGGGCCTCTACGGCCTGGCGGCCGTGCTGCTGTCCACCTATCTGTGGACGGTGATCGCCCTTGATGTCGGCGCTGGTGCCAACCGCTTCGACAAGCAGGCCGGCACCCTCACCGTCACCCGTCGTGGTTTCCGCCAGCAGATCAGCGTCAGTACCCCCCTGCGCGAGATCCAGGCGGTGAAGGTGGAGGTGCGGGATGGCCTGAATCCACGCCGGCGTCTCGCCCTGCGTGTGCAGGGGCGTCGCGACCTGCCGCTCACTCGCGTTGGTGAACCCATGCCCCTGGTGGAGCTGGAGCGCGGTGGTGCTGAGCTGGCCCGTTTTCTGAGCGTTCCGCTGGAGGGTGTCTGAGGCATGGGCGTTCTCTCCTTCCAGCTGCGGCCCCTGCTGCTGGTGCTGGCACTTCTGCTCAGCCCCGTGGGTCCGGTGGCCTGCGCCTCCCAGGGCCCGTCAGCCAACCTCGGCTGTGGCAGCGGCGGCATTCCCTGTCTGAAGGGAACGGCCGTGGTCGAACTCAAAACCAGCAAGGGCGCGGTGACCCTCAGCCTCGATGGCGATGCCGCTCCCCTCACCGCCGGCAATTTCGTTGATCTGGTGCGCCGTGGTGCTTACAACGGCACGGTGTTCCACCGGGTGGTGCGGGATCCGATCCCCTTCGTGGTGCAGGGGGGTGATCCCCAGAGCGTCGATCCCAAGCTGCCGATTGAGCAGCTCGGCACCGGCAGCTTCATCGATCCGGCAAACGGTCAGCCCCGTCTGATTCCGCTGGAGATGTTCTTGCAGGGCGAATCGGCTCCCCGTTACGGCCAGGTCGCTGCGGGGCCTGGTCAGCAGTCGAAGCTCAAGCTGCCCCACCAGCGCGGCTCCCTGGCCATGGCCCGCTCGGAGGATCCCAACTCCGCTAGCGCGCAGTTCTACATCGCCCTGCGGGCCCTGCCCGAGCTCGACGGCCGCTACGCCGTCTTCGGCCGGGTGACCACGGGCATGGAGGTGGTGGATCAGATCAGGCAGGGTGATCGCTTGATCAACGCCCGGGTTGTGCAGGGCGGCACCCTGGTGGAGGACCGTCCCTGAGCGAGGGGACGGTTCCCTTGTTTAAGCCTGGGCTTGCGTTGCTTCCGCTCAGGCGGGAACCCGTTTGTCCAGGCTGGTGACCTTCAGATAGGCGGTGTTCACCCCGGAGGCCCGCTCCAGGGAGATCCGGCCGGTGCGGGCGATTTCAAGAATGCCGTAGCTGGCCAGAACGTTCTCGATCGCTACCAGCTTGCCGGGGTCGCCCACCACCTCGATCGTCAGAGCCTGATCGGCCACGTCGACCACCCTGGCGCGGAACACCTGCACCAGATCGAGGATGGCGGCGCGCTGCTCGGGCGGGGCTGACACCTTCAGCAGCATCAGCTCCCGCTCCACGGCAGGGATGCGGGTGAGGTCGGTCACGGCCAGCACGTTCACGAGCTTGTTGAGCTGCTTGCTCATCTGCTCAAGGGTGCGGTCGTCGCCCTCCACCACCATCGTGAGCCGCGATACGCCGTTCTGCTCGGCCGGGCCCACGGCCAGGCTTTCAATGTTGAAGCCACGGCGCGCGAACAGGCCTGAGATCCGGCTGAGGGCACCGGATTCGTCTTCCACCAGCACCGACAGGGTGTGCTTCATCGCCGGGGCTGCGCTCGGAGGCCAGAACATCCCCAAATTACGCATCGGCCGGAGCCCCTGGGTCAGAGCTTCGCTGCAGCCAGGTTCGCTGCAGCCAGTGCAGCACCCGCGCATTGAACAGGGCGGGGTGTTCGTCGTGGGGGCAGTGGCCGAGCTGCGGCAGCAGCTGCAGCTCCAGATCCGGTTTGTGGGCGCTGAGCCGCTGGCTGATCTGCGGCGGTACCAGGCGGTCCTCACTCCCCCAGAGCACCAGCAGCGGCTGGCGCATGCGTTGCAGCAGGGGCGCGGCGGTGGCGGCCCGGGGGCGCAGGGCCATGCCGATGCTCATCGCCCGCAGGGCCCTGGCGGCCCGGGGGCGCAGGGCGGGGCGGGCCACCAGCCGGCGCAGTTCGGGATCGAGCGGCTGCGGATCGCTGTAGGCGCTACGAAGCCCCAGATCCAGCAGCGGTGTGCGTGCGATCAAGGGCACCAGTAGCTCCAGGGGCAGCAGCCGGCACACCAGCACCACCCCATGGCGTCGCAGTCGCCGCCGCCAGCGGGCGCGGCGCCGCCGCATCGGCATCAGCAGGGTGGGATCGGGCAGCGGGGCCGCCACCACCGCCTCCACCCACACCGGGAAGAACACAGCGCAGGTGATCGCCACCAGGCTGCCGAGCGAGTTGCCCACCAGCACCGCCGGCCCCTGCACCACCTGCTCAAGGAAGGCCTGCAGCTGCCGGGCCCAGAGCCGGTTGTCGAGCGGGCGGTGGCGCCGGTGCCCCGGTTGGCTGGAGGCGCCGAAGCCCACCAGATCGATCGCATACACGCACCAGCCGGCTGCCGCCAGCTGGCCGGCGTTGTGGCGCCAGTGGCCGCTGGCGGCGCCGAAGCCGTGGAGCAGCACCAGGGCCGGCAGGCGCCGATCGCCCAGCACCCGCCAGTGGCAGGCATGCCCCTGCCAGTGCCAGGTGCCGTGCTCACCCCAGTGAGCCCCGGCCGGGGCCGGCGCAGACTCGCTGGAGCGGGGCAGGGCGAGGGTGAGCGGCGTAACCGGCTCGGATGTTGATGCCAAGGGGGCTGGCGGCTGTGGCGGAACCAGTGAGGCTGGCGTGCCGGAGTGCTCTCACTATTGCGAAGGCGCGGCCCAGCTGGCGCTGGGGGCAGGCTTCTTCCGGCCCGAGTCGCGGCCATCACGCGATCTGGGGGTGCTGCTGGCGGGGGTCCTCGGCGAGGGCGCGCTGGCGGAGGGCCCGGAGCCGGCGGCCGATCTGAGCGTGCTCGATCTGATGGCGGGCTGCGGCATCCGCTCCCTGCGCTACGGCCTGGAGGCCGGGGCGCAGCTGGTGTGGGCGAACGATGCCGACATCGATCGCCTGCCCTGGCTGCGCCGCAACCTGCTGCCCCTGGTGGAGCGAGGCTGCCGGCTGCAGAGCACGGCGCTGACGGCCCAGAACCTGCTGGCCCGCGGCCTTCTCGCTCAGCGGCGCTTCGGTGTTGTGGATCTCGATGCCTTCGGCTGCCCCAGCGCCCTGGTGGCGCCCGCCCTGGAGGCCGTGAGCTTCGGCGGGGTGTTGTATCTGGCCAGCACCGACGGCCGCTCCCCCACCGGCCACGATCGCCGCTCGGCAATCCGTTCGCTCGGCGCCGCCGCCCGGGCCCATCCCGCCAGCTGGGAGCTGGCCCTGCGGCTGCAGATCGCCGTGGTGGCTCGCGCTGCCTGGGCTCTCGGCCGCGGCATCCGGCCGCTGTTCAGCTTCAGCGAGGGCCGCACCTTCCGCACCGCCATCCAGCTGCTGCGCCGCCCCGCAGCGCGGGAGGAGGAGCAGCTGGGCCTGCTGGCCCATTGCCACGGCTGCGGCGAGCAGTTCAGCCAGAGTCTGCTGACGCTGCGCCAATGGCCGCTCTGTGGCTGCAGCGCCGAGCACTGCTCTGATGGAGCTGGCGCAGGGCCGGCAACGCCCCTCTCGATCTCCGGTCCGCTCTGGCTGGGTCCCCTCCAGCACGCCCCCACGCTGGCGGCCATGCAACAGCGGGCGGAGGGGTTGCCGGCGGCCTGGCTGGCCCGCTCCTCGCGGCGACTGCTTCAGGCATTGCACGATGACCCTGGCCTGCCGGTGCGCTGCTGGCCCATGGCCGAGCTGGCGCGCCGCCTCGCTGGTGGACCGCCCGCCACCGATGCGCTGCTTGCGGCCCTGCGGGCCGAGGGCTACGTGGCCCTGCGCTCGGGGGTGATGGCCGGTCAGTTCCGCTGCAATGCTCCCTGGCCAAGGCTTCTGGAGCTGGCGGCTGCGCTAAATAGGTAGCCGTTTCGGCTCTGGGCGATGGCCTCGGAAATCTTCGGCACTGCTGCGCTGTTCTGGATCCTGATCCCCGTGGGCCTGGTGGGCGGTGCGCTGCTGCTCAAGCTCCAGGGAGACGACTGAGGCGACGGCCGACTGAGGCACCCCTCTAGGCTCTTGCCTCGCTGAGGAAGCCTGATGCAGGTGCTGGTGATCGGGGCTACGGGCACGCTGGGCCGCCAGATAGCCCGGCAGGCCCTTGATGCCGGTCACCAGGTGCGCTGCATGGTGCGCTCGCCGCGCAAGGCGGCCTTCCTGCAGGAGTGGGGTTGCGAGCTCACCCGCGGTGATCTGCTCGAACCCGACAGCCTCGATTACGCGCTGGAGGGCCAAGAGGCGGTGATCGATGCCGCCACTACCCGTGCCACCGAGGGCGGCAGTGTCTACGACACCGACTGGACCGGCAAGCTCAACCTGCTGAACGCCTGCGAGCGGGCGGGGGTGAAGCGGTACGTCTTCGTGTCGTTGCTCGGTGCGGAGAAGCACCGCGACGTGCCGCTGATGGATATCAAGTACTGCACCGAGCAGGCGCTGATCGCCTCGGACTTCGACTACACGATCCTGCGCTGCGTGGCCTTCATGCAGGGCCTGATCAGCCAGTTCGCCATTCCGGTGCTCGAGAGCCAGACGGTGTGGGTGAGCGGCACGCCGACGCCGATCGCCTACATGAACACCCAGGACATCGCCCGGTTCGCAGTGGCTGCTCTGGGGCGCCCTGAGACCATCCGCCAGGCCTTGCCGGTGGTGGGCCCCAAGGCCTGGCTCACCGGCGAGATCACCCAGCTCTGTGAGAAGTACTCCGGCAAGAGCGCGCGGGTGTTCCGGGTGAGGCCGTTCCTGATCCGATTGATGCAGTCGATCACCTCGTTCTTCGAGCCGGCGGTGAATGTGGCTGAGCGCCTCGCCTTCGACAAGGTGGTGGGCGGTGGCGCCGCCCTCGCGGCCCCGATGGAGGAGAGCTACGCCGCGTTCGGACTCGATCCGGCCGAGACCACGCGCCTGGAGGAGTACCTCAGGGAGTACTACGACACGATCCTGCGTCGCCTGCGCGAGATGGAGGCCGACCTCGACAAGGACGCCAAGAAGAAGCTTCCCTTCTGAGCGGTCGCACTGCAGCCTCCTTCTGAACCGCCGCTCCGAACCGGCGTCGTGTCTGTGGTTCGGCTGTACTATCGCTTCTGTTGCGTCGCCCGCTCGGCCCATGTCCATTGCCCAGGTCAAGAATCTGCAGCGCCGGCTGGGAAACCTGGAGCAGGAGGCCGTGGAGGAGCTCAACCGCGCCTGTGGTCATGAGCTCTGGCAGAGCCTGGGTTTTGATGCGCTCGACAGCCTCGAGGATTCCGATCGCCGCGCCCGCGCGAACTACTACTACGGCCAGCTGCAGGTGGTGCGTGAACTGAAGGATGTGCTCGCCTGAGGGTCTGCCTCAGGCCGGGTCTGAGGTCGAGCCGTGTGGAGTTGGTTCTGCGGCTCTGCTGGCCTGCTCGTCCAAACCTCCTTATCCGCCGCCGCCGCCGCGCCCGGACTTCCCTCCGCCGGCCCGGCCGCCTCGGCCTGGCGAATGAGAGCGGCGCAGCAGGCTGGTCAGGCGTTGCTGCTCATCGCTGCTCGCCGGGCGCCATTGGCCCGGGGGCAGGTTGCTGAGGTCCAGGCAAGGGCCGCCGTCCATCAGGTCGATCGCCACCCGCAGCAATCGCAGCGTGGGCAGCCCCACGGCGGCGGTCATGCGCCGGACCTGGCGGTTGCGCCCTTCGCGCAGCTCCAGTTGCAACCAGCTGGTGGGGATGCTGGCCCGCTGGCGGATGGGGGGATCGCGCTCCGGCAATCCGGGATCGGCCAGGGTGCACGTCCGCGCTGGCAGGGTGCGTTGACCCTGGATGATCAGGCCCTTCTGCAGAGCATCAAGCGCGGCCTGGTCGGGCTGGCCCTCCACCTGCACCCAGTAGCGACGCCAATGGCCCCAGGCGGGATCGGTGAGCCGCTGCTGCAGGCGCCCGTTGCTGGTCAGCAGCAGCAGCCCTTCGCTGTCGGCATCGAGACGCCCGGCGGCGTAAACGTCGGGAACGCGGATGTGGTCGGCAAGGCAGCCCCAGCGGCTGCCCGCCTCGGGGGTGAACTGGCTCAGCACCCCGTAGGGCTTGTGGAACAGCAGGGTGGTCAGCGCCGGCCGCCGGGAGCTTCCCTCAGGATGCCTGGCGGGCGCGCCACAGGTTCACCACGCCGATGGAGATCAGCAGCAGGCCCAGATCCATGGAGATAGGAGGCAGGGTCATCGGCTGGCCGGTCGGCTGCGGTGGAGGATCGCGACCCTAGCGAGCTGCGCGGTGGAACACGCCAACTAAGCTGTTCTGAGCAGTTCGGCTTTTCCCTGTCAGCAGCGCATGATTGAGACCTCCGGCGTCATCGAGAAGGAGCAGGGCAACGGGTTTTACCTGGTCACCCTCGAGCAGCCCGCAGGCCACCAATGCCTCTGCCGGGCTGCCGGCAAGCTCACAAAGTTCCGCATCAAGCTGCTGGCGGGCGACAAGGTGCTGGTGGAGATCAGCCCGTACGACCTCACCCGTGGTCGCATCACCTATCGGGAGCGCAATGCCGGAGCCACCGGCCCCCGTCCCGGCGGCAACCGCCCGGGTGGCCCGCGTCGCCGCTGAAGCCCTTCAGCCCACTGGGGCGCCGAGCAGGGCCTCAATGGCGGCGCGGAATTCGCTGCGCTGCTTCACGCCTCGGAACTGATGCTGCAGCTCCTTGCGGAAGAACAGCTGCACGGTGGGGGTGCCGGTGACGCCGGCCTGCTGGGCGATCTCGGTTTCGGCTTCGATGTCGATCTCGATGCCCAGGGCCCGGCCGCCCAGCTCCTCGAGAACGCGCTTGAGCTGAGGCTTGAGCACGTGACAGGGCCCGCAGGTCGGCGAGGTGTAGACCACCAGCAGGGGCTTGTCGCTGTCGTGGTACAGCTTGCGCAGGGCATAGCTGCCTTTCTGCCAGAGGGCGTTGGGGTCGAAGTTGGCCTCATCGCTCACGGCGGTGCGTTTCACCTCGCCCACCTCGGCCGGATCCACCGGGTCCTGGCTAACGGTGACCGCCAGATCGTGGTGGGTGAGCCAGCGCTCCGCCGCCAGAGCCGCCTGGCAGCCGCTGCCGGCGGCGGTGATGCCTTGGCGCCATTCGGCATCAGCCACGTCGCCTGCGGCGAACACCCCCTCAAGGCTGGTTTCCGGGCGCCCGGGGCGGGTCACCAGATAGCCGTGGCTGTCCACCTCCAGCTGATCACGCACCAACCGGGTGTTGGGGGTGTGGCCGATGGCGTAGAAGAGGCCGCGCACCGCCAGTTGCTCGCTGGCGCTGCCGGCGGGATCCACCAGCTCGATCGCCTCCAGCCAGGTGTTGCCGCTGCAGTCGCGGATCTGACGGTTCCAGTGGACGGTGATGTCGGGGTTGGCCAGCACCCGATCGGCCATCGCCTTGCTGGCGCGCAGCTTGTCGGTGCGCACGATCAGGTGCACGCGGCTGCCGTATTTGGTGAGGTAGACGGCCTCCTCGCAAGCGGAGTCGCCGCCGCCCACCACCGCCAGCTCCTCGTTGCGGAACTGGGGCGTGGCGCCGTCGCAGATCGCGCAGGCGCTGATGCCGGCATTCCAGAAGCGTTGCTCGCTCGGCAGGCCCAACCGGTTGGCGCTGGCACCGGTGGCCAGGATCACGGCCTGGGCTTCGAGCGTCTGGCCATCGGCCTGGATGCGGAATGGCCGCTGGGCAAGATCGATCGCCTCGGCATCGGCCTCCACCAAGCGGGTGCCCCAGCGCACGGCCTGGGCCTTCAGCCGGTCCATCAGTTCCGGGCCGAGAATGCCATCCGGGAAACCGGGGAAATTCTCCACGTGGGTGGTGGTCATCAGCTGACCACCGGGGATACCGCCGTCCTGAAAGCCCGTGATCAGCAGCGGGCGCAGGTTGGCGCGGGCGGCGTAGATGGCAGCGGTGTAGCCAGCCGGGCCGGAGCCGACGATCACCAGGTTTTCAACCCCTTGCCCGATCCCGTTGCCTGCTTCTGACTGAGCGGCCCCCATGGCTTATGCGAAGTCAATACGGGTTGAGTGTAGGCAGGCCCGGAGGTCCCCTGAGGCGCTGGGAGAAGCGGGCCTGGCGCCGATTCTTTGGATTTGCTTTAGATTTCCAGTAGTCCGTCCGGTTCGTTTGAGTTGTCGCTTTCGTTGCCGGGTCTGAGCAGCCCGTTGAGATCCGGAACCATGAGAACGCTCTCGGCCATCAGCTCCGGATGCTCGTCAACACAAAGAATCCATTCCCTGAACTCCTCCGTCAGGGCGTAGCTGTCTTCGTAGCGCTCGCGGTCATCCAGGCTGGCGATCCGGGCAGCTGACCAGTTGATGGCAACGGTGAGACGTCGCTGGATGGAACCGTGCATGCAGCCTGCTCCGTTGGAACCACGCTGATCGGCCCTCGGGCTGGCAGCGCGATTGATTTGCAGAACGTCGCACTTTTTGCTGCGCGGGAATGTAATTACCGCTGCACTCGGAAGTGTGGCAGCTGCGGACCGCGCAGGCGGATCACCGCCCCGGCGCCGTCCTCCATGGCCTGCAGCGGCAGAGTGCCGCTCCGGCCGGCGGCCGCGGCCGCCTCGTCCGGCGCCATCTCCGGGCTGCTGCGCAGCACGTAGGGCTCACTCAGCGACCAGGTGCGCGCCGACTGCATCAGCAGTGGATCCGCCGGGGCAAACACATAGGAGGGGTGTCGCGGCACACCCTCCAGGCCGGCCCGTTCGCCATCGACCCGCACTGCCCGGGTGATCCCCTGCACGAAGCGGGTGCGGGTCACCACGGTGGTGAGGTAGGCCACCACCCGCAGCCGCGGCGCATCGAAGCCCTCGGCGCACATGTCGATGCTCACCAGCCAGTCGGCCTCGCCAGCCTTGAAGGCCTGCATCCGGGCGGGGGCCTCGGGGTCCTGGGAGTGAACCAGCAGCACCCGGTCGCCCTGCTCCTCCAGCAGCCCGCAGACGCGGCGAGCATGGGCGATGTTGCGGGCGATCACCAGGCCGCCGGCGCCGCTGTGTTGGCGGCGCACCCCTTCGAGCCGGCGGCGGGCGCTGAGCAGCAGGCGCAGGGCGATGCTGCTGCTGTCGCCCAGCTGGATGGCTCGGCGCAGGTTGCGGGCCCGCCAGCTCTCGCGCTGCTCCTGCGAGAGGGGTGAGCGCTCCACCTCCCCCACCGGCACCGCCTCGCCATCCACCAGCTCGGCCTGGCGACCGTGGTCCACCCAGCCATCCTGAAAGCGGAACTCCAGCGGCCGCACATCGCCGGCCAGGATCAGCTGGCGGGGCTCGACGCTCAGGTCGGGCACGATCTGCTCCACCCAGCTGTCGCCCTCGCGCACGCGCTGGCGGCGGGCGGAGCAGAAGGCGAGGTTGTCGGCCCGGAAGGGGGTGCCGGTGAGGCCGAGGCGCAGGCGGGCACCGGCGCTCAGCCGGCTGAAGGCCTGCCCCCAGGCGCTGGCCTCCGGCTCCTCCGGATCGAGCCCGAGGTGGTGCACCTCATCGGCGATCGCCAGCCAGGGCCCCCAGCCGGCGGCCTGCAGCTGGGCCTCCAGGGCCTCGCGGTTGCGGCCGGCGGCCTGATATGTGAGCAGCAGGCCATGCGCCCCGGCCGGTCTTGTGTTGGTGGGTAGCGCGCTGTTGGCCAGCGCCTGCAGATCCAGCTCGGGCTGCCATTCATGCAGCGGCAGTCCCAGTCGCTGGGCAGCCGCCAGCCATTGCTCGGCAATCGAGCTGCGGTGGCAGAACACCAGGAAGCCGCTGAGCTGCCCCTCCCGGTGCAGGCGCTCGAAGCTGAGCAGGGCGCCGAGGGTCTTGCCGGCGCCAGGGCCGGCGTTGATCAGCACGTCGGCCGTGCCCGGCTGGCTCTGCTCGAGGCGGCGGCGCAGCAGGTTGATCAGCTGGCTCTGCCACTGGCGTGGTCGCACCGCGTGCGCGCAGCTGGAGGTGCTGCTGGAGGTGCCGCCGGTACCGCCTGTGGCCGGTGCACCCGGGCTGCGGCGGAGGCCCAGATCGAACGAGGGAGAGGGCATGGCGCCATTGTGCGGCTACCGCTCGGGGGGCGCCCGGCAAAAGTTGAGCACTTCCACCTATTCGCATCGGCGCTGGCGCTCTTAACTTCCGGCCATCACCCCGCTCCCGGGTCCTGCCCCGCCAGCCCATGGATGAGCGTTCCGCCTACGCCCTCACGCCCGATGATCTGCGCCGCCGCTTCGAGCGGTCGCTTGATCTGGAGTGCGATATCGACCCGATGATCCTGCGCGCCAGGCTGTTGCGGCAGCGGGGTTCGCTGCCGCAGGCGCACTGTCTGGAGCAGGAGCTGCTGCCCCTGTTCTGAACTCAGCCCAGGGCCTCGGCATGGTTCAGCAGCAGGTGCTGCACCTCCTCGAGGCTGGCAGCGGCGGCGCTGCGGGCTTGTTCAAAGTTGCCGGCGCTGCTCTCCAGCAGGGCTTCGGCCACGCGATCGAGCAGCCCCTCGCGCTGCTCCTCCAGCATCGTGAGCAGCTCCGCTTCGATCAGGCGGCGCACGCTGGCCTGGCGCAGGTTGATGCGCGGGTCGCTGGCCTCGGTTTCGGCCAGGGTGCCCAGCACCAGCTCCTGCACGAATAGCCGCTGAACCTCACTGCTGCGCAGGAAGCTCTCGACGGCGTTGATGGCGCCATCCACCAGGGTGCGCTCCGCCTCAGCGGGTTCCTGCTCCAGCTTGAACTCCCAGTCCAGGTGGCGGCGCTGCCAGCCGGCTTGATGCAGGTGGGGCATCACGGTCTGGCTGAAGCTGTCGACGGAGATCTCATAGACCCGCTCCGCCAGCCGTTCGCACCAGGCCGCACCGTGGGCCGCCAGATTGGCCCGCAGCTGCTCGCGCTCCACGGCATGGCCGCCGTGATGGCTGTGGCACACACCACCGGGACATTCCACCGCTGTCAGGGCCATGGGTTCTGCCGCAGAAACTCGCTGAACCCCCGCGCTAGCCACGGCTCGGCATGGCTGGCAAGCGCGCGCCCGGCGCCGCCTTTGTGGCGATGTGCCCACACGCTCTGGAAAAGCGTTGCCGGGAACACACCGGCGTCAGAACACTGGGATTTATTGGCTGGCCGTTGGCTGGCTGGAGGTTGCCTTGACCCGAGTGCTGGTGCCCCGCGAGCGCAGAGCTGGGGAACACCGGGTGGCTGCCACCCCGGAAACCGTGAAGCGGCTGATTGGCCGCGGCTGTGAGCTGTGGGTGGAGAGCGGCGCCGGTGTGGCCGCCGGCTTCGCCGACGCCGACTACCAGGCCGCGGGCGCACAGCTTCTGGATGGCGACTCCGCTGAAGCGCCGGCGCGCTGGGCGGCCGCCGATGTGGTGCTGAGCGTGCAGGGGGCCGCCCTGGCGGAGCTGGAGCCGGGTCTGGAGCAGCTGCGGCCCGGTGCCCTGCTGATCGGTCTGCTGGAGCCCCACGGCAATACGGCTCTGGAAGAGACCCTGCAGCAGCAGAAGCTCTCGGCTCTGGCCCTGGAGTTGCTGCCCCGCATCAGCCGCGCCCAGTCGATGGATGTGCTGTCGTCGCAGGCCAACGTGGCTGGCTACAAGGCGGTGCTGCTGGCGGCGGCTGCCCTGGATCGCTATGTGCCGATGCTGATGACGGCCGCCGGCACGATCCAGCCGGCCCGCGCCCTGATCCTCGGGGCCGGAGTCGCTGGCCTGCAGGCCCTGGCCACAGCCCGGCGCCTTGGGGCGGTGGTGATGGTGAGCGATGTGCGCCCCGCCGCCAAGGAACAGGTGGAATCCCTGGGGGGGCGCTTCCTGGAGCCGCCCCAGCTGGAGCAGAACCCCGCTGAAGTGGGCGGTTACGCCCAGCAGGCCACGGAGGCCTTCCTGGCGGCCCAGCGGCAGCAGCTTGCTGATCAGCTGGCCCAGGCCGACATGGTGATCTGCACCGCCCAGGTGCCGGGCCGCTCCGCCCCACGGCTGATCGACGACGCCATGCTCGCCGGCATGCGCCCCGGCGCGGTGGTGGTGGACCTGGCGGTGGCCCAGGGCGGCAACTGCGAAGGCAGCCGCCCCGGTGAAACGGTGTGGCGCCACGGCGTGCAGCTGATCGGCGCCGATGGCCTGCCCAGCAGCGTGGCCCACCACGCCAGTGCCCTCTATGCCCGCAACCTCGCGGCCCTGCTTGAGCACCTGCTCAGCGGCAGCCCCGAGGGCGGGCCCCTCACCCTTGATCTGGAGGATCCGATTGTGAGCGGTTGTCTGTTCACCCATGCCGAGGGGGCCGCGGCCAGCGCCACCCCTGAGCGTCAGCCCGTGGGAGGTGCAGCATGAGCAGCCTTTCTCAGGCCCTCTGGGTTCTGCTGCTCGGCAGCCTGCTGGGGCTCGAACTGATCGGCAAGGTTCCCCCCACCCTGCACACGCCGTTGATGAGCGGCGCCAACGCCATCAGTGGCATCACGGTGCTGGCCTCGCTGACGCTGATCGCCCAGGCCGACGGCAACGGTGCCCTGCTGATGCTGGGCGGGCTGTCGCTCGGTTTCGCCCTGTTCAACGTGATCGGCGGCTTCCTGGTCACCGATCGGATGCTCGCCATGTTCGGCGGCCGCAAGACGAAGGGCGCGAGCTGAGCAGCCGCCCCCGCGCTCCATTTCCGCTTCCTCCGCTCACCTCCCCATACGCCGAGCTCGCCTCCCCGCGCTCGCTTCCCCACCATGGACTTCGCTTCCTACGCCATCGATCTGGTGGCTGTGCTGCTGCTGGCTCTGGGCATGAAGGGCCTGGCCAAGGTGCGCACGGCCCGCAGCGCCAACGGCCTGGCCGCCCTGGCCATGGGCCTGGCGGTGGTGGGGCTGCTGCTGCAGCTCCAGCCTGGGCCAACCGCCTGGCTGTGGATCGCTGCCGGCACCGCCGCCGGTGGCATCGCCGGCCTGATCACCGCCCAGCGGGTGCCGATGACGGCCATGCCCGAAACGGTGGCCCTGTTTAACGGCTGCGGCGGCATGGCCTCGCTGCTGGTGGCCCTCGGGGTGGCCCTGTTCCAGAACGAGCAGGCCGATCTGGTGGCCCGCATCTCGATCGTGATCTCGGTGTTCGTGGGTGCGATCACCTTCAGCGGTTCGATCGTGGCCATGGCCAAGCTGCAGGGCTGGCTCGACACGCCCGACTGGACCCAGAGCTCCCTGCGCCACGGCCTCAACATCAGCCTGGCGGTGGCCTGCCTGGCCGCTGGCCTGGCCCTGCCGGCCGATCCCGCCGGCTGGCCCCTGTGGGGCCTGGTGCTGGCCAGCACCCTGCTGGGCATTGGTGTGACCCTGCCGATCGGCGGCGCCGACATGCCGGTGGTGATCTCGCTGCTCAACTCCTATTCCGGTGTGGCGGCGGCGGCGGCCGGCTTCGTGGTGGGCAGCCAGCTGCTGATCGTTGCTGGTGCGATGGTTGGCGCCGCCGGCCTGATCCTCACGCAGGTGATGTGCACGGCGATGAACCGCTCGCTCGTGAGCGTGCTGTTCGGCGGCGCCCTGGGTGCCAAGGCTGGTGGTTCGGTGGGCGGCGGCGGCGACGAGGCTGGCTACACCCGCATCGTGAGCTGCAGCCCCGAAGAGTGCGCCATGGCCCTGGAGAGCGCCGAGCGTGTGGTGTTCGTGCCGGGCTACGGCCTGGCGGTGGCCCAGGCCCAGCACGCCCTGCGCGAGCTGGCCAAGCTGCTGGAGGCCAACGGCGCTGAGGTGACCTACGCCATCCACCCGGTGGCGGGCCGCATGCCCGGCCACATGAACGTGCTGCTGGCGGAGGCGGATGTGCCCTACGAGCAGCTGGTGGAGATGGACACCATCAACCCCGAGTTCCCGCGCACCGATGTGGTGATCGTGCTGGGCGCCAATGATGTGGTGAACCCCGATGCCAAGACGGACCCCAGCAGCCCGCTTTATGGCATGCCCGTTCTGGAGGTGGACCAGGCCCGCCAGGTGTTCGTGGTGAAACGCAGCCTGGGCGCCGGCTATGCCGGTATCGCCAACGCGCTGTTCGAACTGCCGCAGACGGCGATGGTGTTCGGCGATGCCAAGGCCGTGCTGCAGCAGCTCTGCACAGAACTGCGCAGTCAGGGCGTCGGCACCAAGACGCCGGTGGCAGCCTGATCTGCTGCCTGGTCAGCTGGCCGGGTTGAGGCTTGGATTGCCGGCCGGGTTGTTGAATCGCTCCCGGCCGTTTCGCCAGCCTCGTGCTCCTCGATCTGCCCACCGCCCTGGGGATGCAGCCCTTCCAGCCGCGGGCGCCCTGGCTGACCAGCGATCTGCAGACCCTGCGCGACAGCCTGCGGCCGGTGGCCCTGCCGCCCGACACGGGCACTCCCCTCCCGATCCCGGTTGCTGGCGGTGACCAACTGCTGGCCCTGCTGGATCGGCCACTCCACGGCCGTGAGCCCCTGGGCCTGGTGCTGCTGATGCATGGCCTGGGGGGCTCCAGTGAACGGGAGGGACTGCGGCGCATGGGGCTGACGCTGCAGTACGCCGGCTTCGCGGTGCTGCGGCTGAACATGCGCGGGGCCGGGCCGGGCCGCAGCCTCGCCCGCGGCACCTATGCGGCTCGCTGCAACAGCGATGTGCTGCCGGCGATCGCCCGCGCCCGGCCGCTGGCGGCACAGCTGGCCACAGAACTGGGCGCGCAAGCCCGGTCGCTGCCCCTGCTGGGGATGGGCATCTCGTTGGGGGGCACCAAGCTGCTCAATGCCCTGCTGGCGGATGCCGAGGAGCGACGGGCGGCCGGCCTGGCCTCAGATGGGCCGATGCTGGATGGCCTGGTGTGCATCAGCAGTCCGCTTGATCTGGAGGCCTGCTCCCGCCAGATCGAGCAGCCGCGCAATCGGGTTTATCAGCACTGGCTGCTGCAGCGCCTCGTGCAGCAGACCCTGGCCGATCCCTTCGGTGTCAGCCCCGCCGAGCGCGCTGCCCTGGAGGGCCGCGGCCCCCTCGGCCGCCTGCGCAGCATCCGCGATTTCGATGCGGCGATCACGGCGCCGCGCTGGGGCTATCCCGACGTGGCGACCTACTACCGCCAGGCGAGTCCGATCCATGGCCTGCTGGCGGAGCTGGAGCTGGAGCTGGAACGGGAGCGGGATCAGGAGGCCGCTCGCTTCAACAGGCCCAGCCTCCTGCCGCCCACCCTGCTCGTGCACGCCGCCGATGATCCCTGGGTGCCGGTGGGAGCCTGCGAGCAACTGGCGCGGAAGGTGCAGTTGGCACAGGATCAGGCGTCGCCTGAGGCGCGCCAGCCGCTGCAGGTGTTGATCACGGCCCAGGGGGGCCACAACGGTTTTCACGCTCGATGCGACAACCGGGCGGGCGCGCCAGGCAACTGGGGTGATCGGCTGACGGCGCTCTGGATGCGTCGGCTGGTGGGGCTGGAGGCGGAGGGGAGAGTTGCGTGAGGGAGGTGTCGGTTGATGGCTCGCCATGGCGAGTCATTCCTGGAGGGTGTTGAGGCCGTGGAGGGCGCTGAAGGCGTACCGGCGCACCAGCCACTCCTGCACCGGCCGGCCGGCGAGCACGTGTTCGCGCAGGATCACTTCGACGCGCTCGGGGGTGACGCCGCCGTAGACGCTGCCCTCCGGCCAGATAAGCAGCACCGGGCCCTCGGCGCAGATGCGCAGGCAGTCGGCTTTGTTGCGCAGCACGATCCCCTCGGGGCGTTGCGGATCCTCGAGGCCCCACTCGCGCACCAGGCGTTTGAGGGCATCCCAGCTGGCGGCGCCGAGGGCGGGATCGGGGCAGCAGAGCGCCTTGGTGGGGGTGGCGCATAGCAGCAGGTGATGGGAAACGCGCGTCACGCCGGCAGCGCAGCCGGGGCCTGGGAATGAACAGTGGCGTGCAGCTGGGCTGCAGCTTCACGCACCGCCTGACGGGCCCAGGCGTCGACAGCCAGCACATCGGACAGGGAGGGGGTGGCCGTGAGGTCGGCCTTGTGGCGTTCGCACACCATGTCGATCAAGCGCGGGATATCGAGGAAGTGGACCTGTTCGTCGAGGAAGAGGGCGACGGCCTGCTCATTGGCGGCGTTCATGGCGGCGGGCATGGTGCCGCCGGCGCGGCCCGCGGCGTAGGCCAGCTCCATGCAGGGGTAGCGCTTGGGGTCGGGAGCGCGGAAGGTGAGCGAGCCCACCTCGGTGAGGTTGAGGCGGCGCCAGGGGGTGTCGAGGCGCTCGGGCCAGCTGAGGCAGTAGAGGATCGGCAGCTTCATGTCGGGCCAGCCGAGCTGGGCCAGCACCGAGGAATCGGCCAGCTCCACCATCGAGTGGATGATCGATTGCGGGTGGATCACGATCTCGATGTGGTCGTAATCGAGGCCGAACAGGTAGTGGGCCTCGATCACCTCCAGGCCTTTGTTCATCAGTGAGGCCGAATCCACCGTGATCTTGCGGCCCATGCTCCAGTTGGGATGGCTGGTGGCATCTGCCACGGTGGCCTTGTGCAGATCGGCGGGGTCCCAGTCGCGGAAGGCGCCGCCGGAGGCGGTGAGCTGGATGCGACGCAGGCCGGGGGTGGGCGTGCCGGTGGAGAGGCGCGCCGTTTCGGCGTAGGGGGTGCCCTGCAGGCACTGGAAGATGGCGGAGTGCTCGGAATCAGCGGGCAGCAGGCGCGAGCCCGATTTCTCGAGCTCCGGCAGCACCACCGGGCCGGCAGCGATCAGGGTTTCCTTGTTGGCCAGGGCCAGATCCTTGCCGGCGCGGATCGCCGCCAGGGTGGGAAGCAGGCCGGCGCAACCAACGATGCCGGTGACCACCAGATCGGCCGTTGGCCAGGCGGCAGCGGCCTCGAGGCCCTCGGGACCGCCCAGGAGTTCGGGCAGGCGGGCCGGCCGGGCGCTCGGTTCCAGCGTCTGTAGGCGCTCGCGCAGTTCGGCGACCCGATCGCCGTTGGCCAGGGCCACGACCTCGGGGGCGTGGCGGCAGATCTGCTGGATCAGCAAGTCGAGGTTGGTGCCGGCGGTGAGCGCCACCACCCGGAAGCGATCGGGGAATTCCTCCGCCAGCTCGAGGGTCTGGGTGCCGATCGACCCGGTGGATCCCAGCACGCTGAGGGCTTTCACGGGCGGATCGGCGAATGTGGCGGCCAGTCTCCCATCGGCAGGCGCGTGCCTGGCCTTGATGCCGCACACTGAGCTCCATACAGCGGATCGGCGGAAGACATGTCGGGGTTGATGGGCCTGCTGCAGCGCTGGAACTTCATCGAGCGCGCCCGGCTGGAGCGGGAGCTCTGGGATGCGTTCGAGCGCGGCGAGCCGATCGAGCAGCTGGTGGAGGCCTGCGAGCCCGGCTTCCGGCGCGAGGTGTGGAGCACCACCGCGGTGCGCATCCGCAAGATCGAACGGATGATGCGGGATCAGCAACAGCCCCCGGGCGGGGCTGGTTAGGGCGTGCTCAGCTGCGCAGCCAGTCGGTGAGGCCGCCGGGCTTGTCGATCAGCTCGATGCCCTGGGCCTTGAGGGAGTCGCGGATCCGATCGGCGGTGGCGAAGTCGCGGCCGGCCTTGGCGGCGCGGCGGGCTTCGATCTGGAGCTCGATCTCGGCGTCGCTCATGGTGCCTGCAGCGGTGGCTTCGGGGCGGAGCCCGAGCACGGCGGCCAGTTCCTGGAGCAGTTGGCCGCGGGCGGCCAGCGCGGGATCGGTGGCTTCGGTGGCGGCGGCGCCATCGCCGCGCTCGAGGCGGTTGGCCAGGGCGCGCAGGGGGCGGGCCAGCTCGAACAGCACCGCCAGTGCCGCGGAGGTGTTGAGGTCATCGTCCATGGCGGCAGCGAAGCGGCTGCGGGCCGCGGCTAGATCCGGGGGGAGCGCGGCGGGATCGCTGGGCCCCTGTGCCGGAGTGATCGCGGTGCTGCAGCCGGCAGCGGTCAGGCTGAGGGCGGCGTTGAGGCCCTTCCAGCCGGTGGCGGCGGCCTCGAGGGCCTCGGCCGTGAAGTCGAGCGGTTTGCGGTAGTGGGCCTGCAGGGTGAACAGGCGCAGGGTCATCGGCGAGACCCCGGAATCCAGCAGGGCGCGGATGGTGGTGAAGTTGCCGAGGGATTTCGACATCTTCTGGCCGCCCACGTTGACCATGCCGTTGTGCAGCCAGTAGCGGGCCAGTTCCTTGCCGCTGGCGGCCTCCGACTGGGCGATCTCGTTCTCGTGGTGGGGAAACACCAGATCGGCGCCGCCGAGGTGGATGTCGATCGTGTCGCCCAGCTCCTCGCGCACCATGGCCGAGCATTCGATGTGCCAGCCGGGCCGGCCGGGCCCCCATGGCGACTCCCAGCTGGGTTCGCCCGGTTTGGTGCCCTTCCAGAGAGCGAAGTCGAACGGATGCTGCTTGCGGGCTTCCTCTTCCGTGGCGACGCGGCCGGCGGCGTTGTCCTGCTGTTCGCTCAGATCACGGCCGGAGAGCTTGCCGTAGCCGGCATGCTTCATCACCGCGAAGTACACATCGCCATCGGCGGAGTAGGCGGCGCCCTTGGCCTCGAGCACCTCAATCAGGGCGCGAATGGCGCCCAGGCTCTGGGTGGCCCGGGGCATGCGGTCGGCCGGCAGGATGTTGAGGCGGGCCATGTCGGCCACGAAGGCATCGATGTTGCGCTCGCTCACCGCCTGCATCGAGCTGCCCTCTTCGGCGGCGCGATTGAGGATCTTGTCGTCGATGTCGGTGTAGTTCTGCACGAACGTCACCGCGTAGCCGCGCCAGATCAGATAGCGGCGCAACACATCCCAGGCGATGTAACTGCGCGCATGGCCGAGGTGGCACAGGTCGTAAACCGTGACACCGCAGCAGTAGATGCTCACCTTGCCGGGCTCGAGCGGCCGGAAGTCCTCGAGGTGGCGGCTGAGGGTGTTGGTGAGCCGCAGGGTCACAGGGGCAGGTGTTGGATGCTGCCAGGCACCGTAAACGCCCGCTCACAGCGGCTCAATCGGTGGCAGGGTGTGGGCTGATCACGGCGGTGGCTGTAGGCCATGGGTTCAGGAAGCGGGCGGCGGCTGGGTCCCGCGGCGCTGCGTTCGGCAGCGCTGAGTTCAGGCTTGCTGGTCCTGGGCTTCCTGGCCCTGGGGTGGTCTGCCCCTGCGGCTCCTGCGGCGGAGCTGCAGCTGCGGCCCAGTGCGCAGCGCTTTGCCAGCGGTGATCCGATCTGGTGGCTGGAGCTGCGTCAGGGTGATCATCGCCTGGGGCGCTGGGCCGCCGCCACCGGCCTCAAGGCCAGCCAGGTCGCCGACCGGCGTTGGACCCCCGGCAATGGGGCACCGCTGCCGCCGGGGGTGTACCGCGTGGGCCGCCCCGAACCCTGGGGCCGTGACCTCTGGATCGATCTGGCGCCGCTGTTTCGGACCAGCCGCAGCGGGCTGGGCATCCACAACTGTTTCCCTGGGGTGGGTTGCATCTGCCTGCCCAAGAAGCCCGAGCTCGAGCAGCTGGCGGCCCTGATCCGCCGGTATGGAGTGAACCGCCTGGAGGTGCTGGCGCGCTAAGGGGCGCTATTTCGCCTCCATCCAGTTGGGGCCGACGCCGGTCTCCACCACGAGGGGGACAGCCAGCTCCACGGCGCGCTCCATGGTTTCACGCGTGAGGGTCAGCACCGGCTCGAGGGCTTCAGGGGCGGCCTCCAGCACCAGTTCGTCGTGCACCTGCAGCAGCAGCCTTGCCGGCAGGCCGCCCTCCGCCAGGCGCCGATTCAGCTGCACCATGGCCAGCTTGATGATGTCGGCGCTGGAGCCCTGAATCGGGGCATTGGCGGCGGCCCGCAGCTGCTGGGCCTCCATGCCGCCGCGGCGGGCCACCTCCAGGTCGATCTCGAGCGGGTCCTTGCCGAGCAGGCGGCCCAGGCCGGAGGGATCGAAGGCGAAAGGCCGCCGGCGCCCCAGGATCGTTTCCACGTAGCCGCGGCTCAGGGCCAGTCGCTCCTGCAGTTCGAGGAAGGCAAACACCTTCGGGTAGCGCTGCTTGTATTTGGTGAGGAACTCCTTGGCCTGGGCCTGGCTGACGCCGGTTTCGCGGGCGAAGCGCTGGGCACCCATGCCGTAGATCACGCCGAAGTTGATCGTCTTGCCCAGGCGGCGCTCATCGGAGCTCACCTCGTCTTTCTCCAGCAGGAGCCGGGCGGTGAGGGCGTGCACGTCGTCGCCGTTGTTGTAGGCCTCCACCAGCACCTCCTCGCCGCTGAGGTGAGCCAGGATGCGCAGCTCGATCTGCGAGTAGTCGGCACTGATCAGCTGCCATCCCGCCTCCGGCAGGAAGGCCTTGCGGATTCGCCGCGAGAACTCGGTGCGGATGGGGATGTTCTGCAGGTTGGGGTTGCTGCTGCTCAGGCGGCCTGTGGCCGTGACGGCCTGATTGAAATCAGTGTGCACGCGGCCGGTTTCCGGCTCCATCAGCGCCGGCAGCGCATCCACATAGGTGCTTTTTAGCTTGCTGAGGGTGCGGTGCTCCAGCACCAGCGGCACCACCGGGTGCGCGTCCTCCAGCTTTTCGAGCACGGTGGCATCGGTGCTCCAGCCGGTCTTGGTTTTGCGGGATTTCTTGCGATCGAGGCCCAGCGTGTCGAACAGCAGCTCGCCCAGCTGCTTGGGTGAGGCGAGGTTGAACTCGATGCCGGCGGCGGCCTTCGCCTCGGTTTCCAGGCGCTCCAGGGTCTGGGCCAGCTCCTGGCTGAGCTCCTTCAGATAGGCCGTATCGATGCGGATGCCGGTGGCCTCCATCAGGGCCAGCACCGGCTCCAGGGGCAGCTCCACCTGATCGAGCAGCGCCGGCAGCTGTGGTCCGAGCTGTGTGAGCTGCCCGCGCAGCAGTGGCGTCAGCCGACGGGTCACGTGCACATCCATGCCGCAGTACTGAGCCGCCGCCTCGATCGGCACCGAGGAGAAATCGGACCCCTTGGCCACCAGCTCGCCGTAGCTCGTGGGCAGGAAGCCGAAGTTGCGCTGGGCCAGCACCTCCAGGCCGTGCTTGGCATTGGCATCGCGCAGGTAATCGGCCAGCAGCGTGTCCATCACCACGCCCGCCAGCGGCAGGCCGTGGCGCAGCAGGATCAGCCGGTCGTACTTGGCGTTCTGCAGCGTTTTGGGGTGCTGGGCGCTGGCCAGCCAGGGGGCCAGGGCTGTGAGCACCTGGTCGAGCGGCAGCTGCTGTGGCGGTGGCGTCAGCAGATCGGGCGTCTCGCCGCTGGCGGTGCTCTGGTGGCCGATGGGGATGTAGGCCAGCTCGGCCGGGTCCTCCCCCCAGCAGAGGCCGATGCCCACCAGCTCCGCCTGGAAGGGGTTCAGGGCGGTGGTTTCCGTGTCCAGCGCGATCGGGGCTGCCGGATCGGTGGCGGCCATCAGGCGCTCGAGCAGGGCCTCGAGGGCTGCGGGGGTGGTGATCAGCTGCGGCTCAAGCGTGGGTGCTGCGCTCTCGCTGGCGGCAGGTGCGCCGATGGCATCGGCTCCGTCGCTGGTGGTGGCTCTGTTGCTGCTGTCGGTGCCGGTGTTGTTGTTCGGCAGCTGTCCGAATGTGGGACCACTCTCGGCAAGATGTGGTCCCACATCTGGAGACGCTGCTGCGGGGGCTGGCGGCAGCCTCGAGAAGATGGCGGCGAATTGATCCACCTGGCGGCGCAGGCTGAACAGCTCCAGCTCCTCCAGGCTCGCGGCCAGTGACGCGCTGTTCACCGCGCCCAGTTCCAGGCGCGGGTCCTGGGGCAGGGGAATGTCCACCAGGATCTCGGCCAGCATGCGCGAGCGGTAGGCGCTGTCGCGGTCGGCGGTGAGCTTGGCCGGCAGGGCGCCCTTGAGGGGGCTGGCGGGAGCACCATTTCTGCCGGCCGCTTTGGCGGCCTTGACTGTGCCCTTGAGCTTGCCTTTGGCGGGCCCGGCGGCCTCCAGTTCCTCCAGGGCGGCGTAGATGCCGTCCAGATCCCGGTGGGCCTGCAGCAGGCTGATGGCGGTCTTGGGGCCGACGCCCTTCACGCCGGGGATGTTGTCGGAGCTGTCGCCCGTGAGGGCCTTGAGGTCCACCACCTCCTCCGGCGTGACCCCGAGCTTGGCGATCACGCCTTCGCGGCGGATCTCTACCGGGCCGCTGCTTTTGGCGTAGGGGCCGCCGCCCATGTAAAGCACGGCGATGTCGCGCTGGTCGTCCACCAGCTGGAACAGATCGCGGTCGCCCGAGAGGATGCGCACCCGCCAGCCGGCATCGGCGGCGCGGTTGGCCAGGGTGCCGAGCACGTCGTCGGCCTCATAACCCGGCGCCATGCAGAGGGGCAGGTCGAGCCCTTCCTGCAGCACCTGCTGCAGGTTGCTCAGATCCTGGAAGAAGTGCTCTGGCGCCTCATCCCGGTGCGCCTTGTAGGCCTCATCCGCCTCGTGGCGGAAGGTGGGCTCGGCCGTGTCGAAGGCGATCACCACGCCCTGCGGCGCCAGACCCTTGCAGTTGTCGAGCAGGGCCTTGAGGAAGCCGTAGGTCACCGAGGTGGGCACGCCCTCCTTGGTGCTCAGGCCCCCCTCGCCGCCCTTGCTGAAGGCGTAGAAGCTGCGGAAGGCCAATGAGTGGCCATCCACCAGCAGCAGCAGGGGCCGCTCGCCTTGTGCTGCCGCCGCCACCGTGCCGTTCCCGCCGAGTTCGGCCCAGCCTGCCAGAGCTCCGGGGGATGGGTCAGGCGCTTAGCTCGGCGGCGGTGATGTTGACCACCGTTTCCGCGGTAGCGAGGGCAAGGTCGCTGTCGCGATTGTCGAAGAGGTCTGCTGGCGCCTCATCTCCCTGTGGGTAGCGCGTTTCGCTGTTCATGCGCGTGAGGGGCTTGAGACGCAGCTCGCGGAGGCCATCGAGCCTGAGGCCCTCGCTCTGCAGAACCTCGACCAATCGCTCCAAGGAATGGCTGTGGGGAGGCGTGATCCCGGCCGCGACCAGGAGAGCCTTGAGGGCTTTTTCGGCAGCCTGCCCTGCCAGATAGCAGGCTTGTGAGTGGAATCCCTCTTGGGCCGTGCAGCGGGCTGCCTGAAGATCACTGTTCGCCTGCCGCAACCAAGCTTCAGAGCGCCCCGTCATTACGGATTCAGGCGGAGGGCATCACGGCCGATGGAGCGCCAGTAAGGGTCATCACCACTGCGCAGCTGTTGCCAGCGCTCCGTGGTGAGGGCGATCACGTCATCCCCCAGTCGCGCGTCCAGCAGGGCATCGGCCAGGTGATCGGCAAGGACCTTGCTTGGGGCAACTGCCAACAGATCGACATCGGAATAGGCATCCCAGTCGCCGCGGGCTAGAGAACCGAACAGCCACACCTCGGCACCGGCGCGGCCAGCCCCGATCGCTTGAGCTCCCTGGCGGAGCTCATTCAGCCGCTTCAGGCGGCGTTGAGCGCGGATGGCGGTCAGGGTGCCCATGGGGTCAGGCTAGGCCGTATGAACGGAATGATCTGGGAGAGGGGTTGGCCAATCAGCTGCTCAGAACGGTTCTTTCGCGCGGGAAGACGGTGATGACCGCATCGATCAGAGAGCGAGTCGGGTCGGGGCTGTGTCCGAGCCATTCGTTCCAGGGTCAGAGCAGGCGTGCTGACTAGGTGACCCGGAAGCTGGAACCAGCAGTAGTTCGGCTGAGAGCAACATGAGCTCTCTCTGGCGGAGCCTTAGTTCGCCGCCGTTTTTCCGCAGACAGGAGCTCAGCTGCTGCAACACGATCTTGCCGCCACCGCCATCTTCAGCTCCTGCGGTTGCTACCGCTGGTGGTTGGAGCGCCGCTGGGATCCGGCTGGGCCCACGCTGCTGTTCATCGGCCTCAACCCCTCCCGCGCTGATGGTGAGCGCGACGACCCCACCCTGCGGCGGCTGCAGGCCTTTGCACGGGCCTGGGGCTATGGCGGCCTGGAGGTGCTGAACCTGTTCGCCCGCATCTCCGCCAGTCCGGCGGTGCTGCGGCGCTCGGCTGATCCGGTGGGTCCAGAGAACGACCGCTGGCTGGAGCAGCGGCTGCGGGCGCTGCAGACGGGGCCAGCCGGCGGGGCGATCTGGCTCGGTTGGGGCAACAGTGGCGTGTGGCGTGGGCGGGATCAGCAGGTGCTGGCACTGTTGGCCTCAGCGGCGGCCTCTGCGTCGGCATCGCGCCCGCCTGGGTGCCCCTGGCTTGCCCTGGGGCTCACGGCGGCCGGCCAGCCGCGCCATCCGCTCTATGTTCCGGGGGATGCGCGGCCCCTGCGGCTGCTGCATCCTGGGGCCATGTTCAGCGTTGCCACGCCCGACTGATGGCCCGTACCCCCAGCCGCTACGCCATCCATCTGCTGCTGGCGGGCGGCCATGTACAGGTGGTGCACTTCGCCAGCCTGGATGCCTTTCAGCAGTGGTACGGCACCGTGCTCAATGCCGGCCCCGCTGATGCGTTCATCAACGTGCCGATCGCCGAGCTGCCGGGTGAGTACCTGGTGATCCGCCCCAGCGCCGTTCAGGGCATCCGCGTCGAGCCCGTCTACGGCGCCCTCGAAGACGACATGTGAGGCTGGCGGGGTGGCTGAGCCCTACCCGTGAATCGACTGGAATTGCTCTGGGGTGAAGCCTTCTTCGCCGGAGCGTCCGCTCAGTTGCTGGCGCGGCTCACCGGCTTGCCGGCGGTGGTGCTGTTGCTGGCGGTTGGGCTGCTGATCGGCCGCGCCGGCCTGGACCTGGTGCAGCCCGAGCTGCTGGGCCGCGGCCTCGAGCCCGTGGTGGGCCTGCTGGTGAGTCTGGTGCTGTTCGATGGCGGCCTCAACCTGCGCCTGGCCGGCCGCGATCTGCAGCGCACCGTGGTGCAGCTGGTGCTGGTGCGGGCGGTGCTGGGCCTGATCGGTGGGGCCTGGCTGGCCCATCAGCTGGCGGGGCTGTCCTGGCCCCTGGCCTGGGTGTTCGGCGCCATCGCCCTGGCCACAGGGCCCACGGTGGTGACGCCAATGGTGCAGCAGATGCGCCTGTTGCCGGGCCTCGGCCAGGTGCTGGAGGCTGAAGGCCTGATCCTTGAGCCGGCCGGGGCGGTGCTGGCGCTGCTGCTGTTGCAGGTGGCCCTCGGTGATCTCGACCGCTGGCAGGCGGTGGTGCCACTGCTGTTGCTGCGCCTCGGCGGCGGGGTGCTGATCGGCGCTGTCGGCGGCTGGCTGCTGGTGGAGGTGCTGCGGCGCCTGCCAGGCGATGCCAGCGATGCCCTGCGCCTGCAGCTGACGCTCGGGATGCTGTTTTTGCTGGTGAGCGGTGCCCAGGCGCTGCTGCCGGAGGCCGGTCTGCCGGCGGCGGTGGCCGCCGGGGTGGTGGTGGGCCTGCGCCTTGATGAGCAGGCAAGTCAGCTCGATGAGCTGATCGCCCAGTTGGCCCAGCTGGCGATCACGGTGCTGTTTCCTCTGCTGGCCGCCGACCTCTCCTGGGGGGAGCTCAGCCCTCTGGGCTGGGGCGGTGTGGCCTGCGTGCTGGTGCTGATGCTCTATCGCTGGCTGGTGATCCAGGTCGGTGGGCTTGGCCTGCCGTCCCTGGGCTGGCGCGACAAGCTGATGCTCAGCTGGATTGCCCCGCGCGGCATCGTCACCGCCGCAGTGGCGAGCCTGTTTGCCCTCGAGCTGGAGGCGGCCGGCATCGCCGGCGCCGGCGCCCTCAAAGGTCTGGTGTTCCTGGCGATCCTGCTCACTGTGGGCATCCAGGGGTTCACGGCCCCCTGGCTGGCGGGGCGGCTGGGGTTGGTGGAGCTGGCGCCTGGCGAGACTGCGCCTGGCGAGGCGGCCGGCGTTCCTACAGCGACCGACTGATCCGGGCGCGGGCCTCGCCGCTCGGCTGCAGCAGCAGCCAGGTGGTGAGCAGATCCGGCCCTTGCAGGCTGCCGAGCAGGGCGGCGCGCAGGCTCTTCATCAGCACACCCTTCTTGACGCCAGCGGCGGCCACCGCCTCACCAAGCAGCCCTTGCGCCGCTTCCGCCGTGAGCGCTCCCTCCGGCAGACGCTCCAGCAGTGCGGCCAAGGCCGGGCGGGCGCCCTCGCTCGCCAGTTGCTGCAGGGCGGCTTCGTTCAGCTCCGGACGCTCGAAGAAGGGGCGGGCCTGCTCGATGCCGTCGGCCAGGGTGGTAAGCGAGGGGCCGAGCAGGGCGCAGAGCTCAAGGGCCCAGTTTGTGGGAGTTGCAGCGCTCACGCCGCTGGGGCCTGTGGCTGGATCCCAGCCCTGGACGGCCCAGAGGGGCTGCAGCTCAGCCAGCAGCTGCTCGGGGCTGCGTTCGTGCAGCACCTGGCTGTTCAGCCAGTTGAGCTTGTCCCAGTCGAAGCGGGCGCCGGCCTTATTGACGCGATCGAAATCGAACACGGACGCGGCCTCTGCCAGGGAGAAGCGCTCATCCATGCCTTCCGGCGGCGACCAGCCGAGCAAGGTCATGTAGTTGGCCAGGGCTTCGGCTGTGTAGCCCTGGGCGCGGAAATCGTTCACCGAGGTGACGCCATCGCGCTTGGAGAGCTTGCGGCCCTCCTTGTTGAGAATCAGCGGCGTGTGGGCGAACACCGGTGCAGCGGCGCCGAGCGCTTCGTAGAGCAGCAACTGTTTGGCGGTGTTGGCGATGTGGTCTTCGCCGCGGATCACATGGCTGATGGCCATGGCGGCATCGTCCACCACCACCACCAGGTTGTAGAGGGGATCGCCGATCTGATCGGCAGGAGCCCGGCGGGCGATCACCATGTCGCCGCCCAGGTCGGAGCCGGCCCAGCGCATCTCACCGCGCACCAGGTCGCTCCAGGTGATCACGGCGTCGTCGTTGATGCGGAAGCGGATCGTGGCCTCGCGGCCCTCGGCGATGTAGGCCTGCTCCTGCTCGGCAGTGAGGTCGCGGTGGCGGTTGTCGTAGCGGGGGGCGCGGTTCTCGGCGGCCTGCCGCTCGCGCATCTCGGTGAGCTCGGCTTCGCTGGCGTAGCAGCGGTAGGCCCGGCCGGAATCGAGCAGCTGCTGGATGGCAGCCCGGTGCTCGGCGATGCGTTCGCTCTGGATCACCGGATCCGCGTCCCAGTTCAGGCCCAGCCACTGCAGGCCTTCAAGGATGTTGGCGGTGTACTCCGGCTTGCTGCGCTCCTTGTCGGTGTCCTCGATGCGCAGCAGGAACTGACCGCCTTGGCGCCGGGCGAACAGCCAGTTGAACACCGCCGTGCGGGCTGTGCCGATGTGCAGGGTGCCGGTCGGGCTGGGGGCGAGACGCACACGCACCGCCGCTCCCGTTGTTGCCACCGGCTGTTCTCCTGCAGATATGAAACGGGACTGACGGGGCTCGAACCCGCAACTTCCGCCGTGACAGGGCGGTGCTCTAACCGATTGAACTACAGTCCCATGAGTGCCTGAAAGGCTCTCCCAGACTGGGCTTTCCAGCCGCGTCTGTGCCGCATCAGCGACATAAGAAGTATCCGTTGTCGCGGTGCCCTCCGTCAACCAAGTCGTGGTGGTGCGGGCCTTTGGGGCGACGGTGGCTGTGGCCGGCGGCTGGCGGCCTGTGTGGGACCACCAAGCGCGGGCTTCAGCTTCGCGCAGGCCACAAAAAAACCCGCCTTGGCGGCGGGCTTACGAAGCCTCATCGCAGAGGCGGATGGGAACCGCTCAGGGGCGGAAACCTGCGGGTTCGATCAGGCGGACCTGATTGCCGCGTGCCGTGAATTCGCGACCCTGATCGCTTTGCACCACTACGCGACCACCGGATTTCACACGGATCACCCGGGCACGAACCCAGCCGAGGGCAGCTGATTCGAGAACCTTAACCACATCACCGGGCTGTAGATCCAACTCCATGTCCGGAACCAAGAGACTGCAGGGAGGGGACATCGAACGCGCCGTGGAGGACTTGAACCCCCGACATCAGGTTTTGGAGACCTGCGTTCTACCAACTGAACTAACGGCGCAGGGCCGATGTCCCCCCATCCAAGAAGGATCCGGGGTAACCCGGAATTCTTGGCAGGCCGATACAGAGCGTAACGGCCTGATGAATTGAGGCGGAGGGCCTCAGCGATCGAAGCGCTGCTTGACGCGGGTGGCTTTGCCCACTCGGTCGCGCAGGTAGAAAAGCTTCGCCCGACGCACCTTACCGCGGCGTTCCACTTTCACGGAAGCCACCTGGGGGCTGTGCAGCAGGAAGACCCGCTCCACACCCACACCCTGGAAGATGCGGCGCACGGTGATGGTCTCGTTCAGACCGCCGTGACGCTTGGCGATCACGACACCCTCGTAGGGCTGAATGCGCTCCTTGTTGCCCTCGGTGATCCGCACGCCGACGCGAACGGTGTCGCCCACGTAGATCTCAGGCAGGTCCTTTGCCTGCTTGGCGATCTGCTCAGCTTCGAAGGCCTGGATCAGTGCATAGGCGCTGAGCTTGCCGGTGCTGACCTTGGTGGCTGCAGGCTTCTCGGCCACGGCGACGCTGGCGGTTTCGCTGGCAGCGGCGGTGTCGGCCTCAGCCGCGGCTTCTACTGCGCTGGTCTTTTGATTGATGTCGTTGGATTCCGCTGCCATCCCAGTTCCGAAAAAACGCCTGGCCAAACAACGAGTGTACCGGCTCAGGGTGCCGGGGTCTTCACGGCTGCGCGCTTCAGCCAGCGTTGGCTGAGCATCACCCCGCCGGTGATCAGCATCCACAGCAGCCCGAGACCGTTGAGCAGCACATAGAACGGTTCGGCGGCATGGCCCAGCCACTCCCCCTCGTGCAGCACCATCAGCCAGTGCACCTGGTCGCGGCTGAGGCCACCCCAGTCCTTCAGCAGCCGGTAGGCCATGCCGCTGGCCACCGTGAGCAGCAGCGGGGTGAGCACAAGCGGCGCCACGGCACCGTGCAGGCGGCGGATCTGAACCGGCAGCTGACCCATCCCAGCGTGCAGACCAGTGGTCTCAGGTTCTAACTTGAATTCAGCCCTGGCCGCACCGTTCGGGCACAGCCGCTCCGTGGCACCGACGAATCGCATCGCCCGCCTGCACCTCTCGCATGAACCTGTTCGCTGATCTGCTGGCGGCCTCCCAGAAATCAACCGCCGCCGGCGCCAACGCAGCCTCACCCAATGGACAGGCTCAGGCCACCCAGTTGGGCCCACGTATCCAGAAGAGCCGGCGCGGCGTGGAGGTGAAGAGTGCCCGCGAAATCGACACGATGCGCCAGGCCAGCCGCATCGTGGCCACCGTGCTGCGCGAGATCATCCATATCGCCGCCCCCGGCATGACCACCGGCGACCTCGACGCCCACGCCGAGAAGCGCATCCGCGAGATGGGGGCCGTGCCGAGCTTCAAGGGCTACCACGGTTTCCCATCCAGCATCTGCGCCTCGATCAACAACGAGGTGGTGCACGGCATCCCCAGCGGCAAACGGCTGATCAAGGCCGGTGACCTGGTGAAGATCGACACCGGCGCCTACTTCGACGGCTACCACGGCGACAGCTGCGTGACCCTGTGCGTGGGCGACGGGGTGCCGGAGCAGGCCCGCACCCTGGCGCGGGTGGCCCAGGAATCGTTGATGAAGGGGCTGGCCACGATCAAGGCCGGCAGCACTTTGTTCGAGCTGGCCGGCGCCGTGCAGGACCACGTGGAGGCCCATGGCTTCGCCGTGGTGGAGGACTACACGGGCCATGGCGTGGGACGCAACCTGCACGAGGAGCCCTCGGTGTTCAACTACCGCACCCGCGAGCTGCCCAACATGAAGCTGCGGGCCGGCATGACCCTGGCGGTGGAGCCGATCCTCAATGCCGGCAGCAAGGCCTGCCGCACCCTCAAGGACCGCTGGACCGTGGTGACCGTGGACGGCAGCCTCTCGGCCCAGTGGGAGCACACCATCGCTGTGACCAGCGACGGTTGCGAGATCCTCACCGAGCGGGACTTCTGAGCAGAGGCGCTTGGCGTTGCGCCCTCCGTCAGCCGGCCTTGCGGCTCACCAGCTGGAAATACAGCCAGCGGCTGGCCGTGGTGATCGGCATCAACAGGTAGGTGAGCGGGTTGGGGGTGACGATCACCAGGCCGCAGTTCCAGTGCACCTGGCGCAGCACCTCCCGAGCCACGAAGTCGGCGCTCATCAGGCCGATCGGGTTCAGCGCTGAGCGGAAGGGCCCCAGCACCAGCCTGCGGAGGCGAAGCTGCGGCCCGGCCAGATCGAGGCTGCGCAGGCTGAGCAGCTGCCCCTGCAGCCGCTTGCTGATCTCATAGAGCGGGCTCACCGCCGCCTGGATCTCCGCTTCGGAGGTGTTCATCCACAGTTCGCGCGGCGGGCGAGGGCTCGCATCGCCGGCAGGCCAGGCGTCCGCCGCCGCCAGCGATCCGAACAGCTCCAGCAGCCGCCAGCTGCTGAGGGCGTTCACCTCCAGCGAGTGCTGCACCGCCTCGGCGCTGCGCTCGCTGTGGAAGTTGACGCCGTGGTTGATCACCAGGATGTCCACCTCCGCCAGTACAGACCGCAGATCCTCTTCCTTGCCGCATTGCCAGCGGATCTGCTGCAGCGGGATGGGCTGTCCGTTGCCATCCAGCAGTTCCAGCGGCGCCGTGCTGCTGGTGAGGGCGATCAGGTAGGCCCCCTGCTCGTGCAGTTGGCGCAGCAGTGCCTGACCCAGGCTGCCGCCGGCACCGGTCACGGCCACGGTGCGTGCGTGAAACGACTTGTCGCGCATGGGAGGTTTGGCGATCGGGGGCAGCGTGCGCCATCCTCGGAGCAGAGATCGGTGCTGTGCGGGATGTCGGAGGCTCTTGTGGCCCTCTATGCGCCCTACTGCCAGGGCATGGCCCGGCGGCAGGAGTTGCAGCGGGCGCTCGAGCTGCTGGCCGCCGGCTCCCTGCAAGGGGAGCGCCGCCTGCGGCCCTCCGGCGCGCGGCGGTTCCGCCTGAGCTGGAGCGCGGTGTCGTCACCGCTTGAACAGTCGACAGCCAGCCTGCGCTTTGAGGACGGACCCGATCTGGAGCCCCTGGAGTACAGCTTCGAGCTGCCCACCTTCCGCCTGGTGCTGTGGCTGATGGATTGGGTGGCGGCCGGTGGCGGCCCCTCCCAGTCGGCTGATCTGCCGGACAGCTTCTGGCGCTGGCTGATCCTGGGGCTCGATCCCGCTGCCGTTGCGGCCTAGATTCCAGCGACCAGCTCCGGGTTGCATGGGCCAGGTCAGCGCAGCTTCCCCGCCCAGCTCCTGGGGCAACGGGTCGCCGGCCCTGCTGATTGGCTCCTGCGAACCCTTCAGTGGCAAGTCCGCACTGGTGCTCGGACTGGCACGCCAGCTGATGCAGCGCGGCATCGGCGTGCGCTTCGGCAAACCCCTGGCGGCTGCTGATGCTGACCGCGATGGCGTGGTTGACACCCTCACCGCCGCTGACGAGCTGATCGATCAGGACGTGCGCTTCGTGGGCCGGATCCTCGGCCTCCGCGACGATCAGCTGATCGCCGCGGTGCATCGCCACAGCTCCGGGCGATCGCAGCGGCGCCTGCTCGACGCCGAGCTCAGTGCCGGGCCAGGCCTTGAGGCCCTCCGGCAGCAGCTGGTGGCGGCCTCCCCGGGACTCACCCTGCTGGAGGGGCCGGGCAGCTTGAGCGAGGGATTGCTCTACGGCCTCAGCCTGGTGCAGGTGGCCCACGGCCTGCAGGCTCCCGTGGTGCTGGTGCACCCCTGGAACGACAGCGACAGCATCGATCCGCTGCTGCAGGCCCGCGAGCAGCTGGGCGATCTGCTGGCCGGCGTGGTGCTCAACGGTGTCGTGCCGGAGCAGGTGGCCGGCCTGCAGCAGGAGCTGGTGCCCGCCCTGGAGCGGCTGGGCCTGCCGGTTCTGGGGGTGATGCCCCGCTCACCGCTGCTGCGCAGCGTGACCGTGGAGGAGCTCTCGCGCCGGCTGAATGCTGAGGTGCTCTGCTGCCGCGACCGCCTTGATCTGCTGGTGGAGACGCTGTCGATCGGGGCGATGAATGTGAACTCCGCCATGGAGTTCTTCCGCCGCCGCCGCAACATGGCGGTGGTCACCGGCGCCGACCGCACGGATATCCAGCTGGCGGCCCTTGAGGCCTCCACCCAGTGCCTGATCCTCACCGGCGCCGGTGATCCCCTCCCCCAGCTGATCTCCCGCGCCGAGGAGCTGGAGGTGCCGCTGCTGAAGGTGGAGCACGACACGCTCACCACGGTGGAGGTGATCGAGAACACCTTCGGCCATGTGCGGCTGCAGGAATCGGTGAAGGCCACCTATGCCTTCCGGCTGGTGGAGGAACACTGCGATTTCGAGGCGCTGTTCGCTCGCCTGCGTCTGCCGGTTGCCGCGTGAACACTGCTAGTTTCAAGTCGTCCGCTACGGGCGAGCGTTGACCCGGTCCCTCGATCTCCCGGCCCTCGACCGGATTGACACCCTGGCCCAGGAGCTGGCGTTGCTGCAGGACCGCAGCAAACGCCGCATTGCCATCCTCGGCAGCCGCCATGTGCCGGTGGTTTCTGTGCATCTGGTGGAGCTGGTGGCTCGTTCCCTGGCCCAGGAGGGGCACAACCTGATCACCTCCGGGGCTCAGGGGGTGAACGCGGCCGTGATTCGCAGCGTGCTCGAGGTGGAGCCCTCACGGCTCACGGTGCTGCTGCCCCAGAGCCTTGATCGCCAGCCCAGCGAATCGCGCGAGCAGCTTGAGCGCGTGCTCCATCTGGTGGAGAAGCCCGAAAACGATGAGCTGCCTCTGCCGATGGCCAGCAGCCTCTGCAACCAGGAGATCATCAACCGCTGCGATCAGCTGATCTGCTACGCCTTCCACGACAGCGAAACACTCCTGGCAAGCTGCCGCACCGCCGAGGACATGGGCAAGGTGGTGTCGGTGATGTTCTTCGACTGAACCGGCAGCTGCGGTAACGGTTCAGCCCGCAGCCGCCAGCACCGCCCGCAGACCCTCGAGGTAGAGGATGCCGGTGCAGGTGATGGCGCCGGCCCAACAGAGCGAGCGCAGCGGCGGCAGGTTGGCCACGTAGGCGCCGATGTAAGCCAGGCGCAGAGCCGGGTGAATCCAGGCCGCGGCGATCGCGGCGGGAGCATCGACTTGAGTCAGCAGGCAGAGCAGAGCGGCCGGGGCAAACAGGGTGAAGGCCTCGAAGCTGTTCTGATGGGCCCAGTTGGCCCGCTTGCCCCAGTCCGGCAGCCGATCGGCCATGGCGCGTGGCGCGGCCAGGTCGTCGATGGTGAAGTTCGCCTGCGAGCGGGCTGCACCCAGTGGCACCAGGCTGGCCAGCACCACTCCGGCAGCCAGCAGCAACGACCAGGCGAAGGCGGGCTCGAGAGCCATGGCTGTGGTGGGCGGCTGAGGTGCTCCCGTTCTAGGAGTTGGGGCCTTGCCACAGCTGGAGCCTCCGGACATGACTCGCCATGGCGAGTCGTTTCTCGACACGCTCCCAGCGGACTGCCGCAGCTCCCTTGCCTACCCTGGGGTCGGCAGTTTGCGTTGCGCGCCTCGATGGCCGACACCTATTCCTTCGACGTCGTTTCTGATTTCGATCGCCAGGAACTGGTGAACACCCTTGATCAGGTGCGCCGCGACGTGGCGACCCGCTACGACCTCAAGGATTCGGGCACCGAGATCGATCTGGAGGAGACCAGCTTCACGATCACCACGGCCAGCGATATGACCCGTCAGGCGGTGGAGGACGTGCTGCTGCAGAAGGCCACCAAGCGCAATCTGTCGCTGAAGATCTTCGATTTCCAGAACCCCGAGCCCGTTGGTGGCAACCGCGTCAAGCAGCTGGTGAAGCTGCGCAAGGGCCTCAGCCAGGAGCTGGCCAAGACGCTGAGCAAGACGGTGCGCGATGAGCTGAAGAAGGTCACCGTCGCCATCCAGGGCGACACCCTGCGGGTGACCGGCAAGAGCAAGGACGACCTGCAGGCCGCCATCAATCTGCTCAAGGCTCAGGACGTGGAGGTGCCGCTGCAGTTCCAGAACTACCGCTGATGCCTGCCGGCTGGCGCTTCTGGATCGATCGCGGCGGCACCTTCACCGATCTCGTGGCGCGCAGCCCCGAGGGCCGGCTGCAGGTGCGCAAGCTGTTATCGGTGCAGCCGGGCGTTGCGGGTGATCCAGCAGTGCGGGCGATCCGTGCGTTGCTGGGGCTGGATCCCGCCGCCACCGAACCGATTCCCGCCGGCCTGATCGCCGAGGTGCGGCTGGGCACCACCGTGGCCACCAATGCGGTGCTGGAGCGTCAGGGGCGGCCAACGCTGCTGCTGCTCAACCGCGGCTTTGCCGATCTGCTGACCATCGGCGATCAGCACCGGCCCGATCTGTTTGCCCTGGAGATCCAGCGGCCGGAACCCCTGGCCCGGCGCGTGCTGGAGGTGGGTGGCCGCCTGGCTGCGGATGGACCGGAGCTGGAGCCATTGCAATGCGATGAGGCTCTGGCCGAGCAGCTGCGTCAGGCACGTGCTGATGGGCTCAGCAGCGTCGCCGTGGCCCTGTTGCATGCCTACCGCTTCCCGCGCCATGAGCTGGCACTCGGCTCCTGGTTGGAGACGTTCGGCTTCGAGGCCATCGCCCTCTCGCACCGGGTGAGCCCACTGCCGCGGTTGGTGCCGCGGGCCCACACCACCGTGCTGGAGGCTTGTGTGGGCCCGGTGCTGCAGCGCTACCTGGCCCAGGTTCAGGCGGCACTGGGGCCTGAGGTGCCGCTGCGGGTGATGCAGTCGAGCGGTGGGCTGATCGCACCCGAGCAGCTGCGCGCCAAGGACACGATCCTGTCCGGCCCTGCAGGTGGCCTGGTGGGGGCCAGCCGCATCGGCGCGGCGGCCGGCTTCGCGGCCCTGGTGGGATTCGATATGGGCGGCACCTCCACCGATGTGAGCTGGAGTGAGGTTCGTTCGGACGGCGCGCCTGCCTGGCAGCGGCGCGAGCAGAGCGACCTGGGTGGCCTGCCCGTGCAGGCGCCGATGCTGGAGATTCACACGGTGGCCGCCGGCGGTGGCTCCCGGATTCGCTTTGATGGCCTGAGGCTGCAGGTGGGGCCGGAATCGGCCGGTGCGGATCCCGGGCCCGCCAGCTACGGCTGCGGTGGCCCGATCACCATCACCGACGCCAACCTGCTGCTTGGGCGCCTGCAGCCTGATCAGATGCCAGCGGTCTTCGGCTCCGGCGGTGATCAGCGCCTCGATCCACTGCCGGCACGGCTGGGCTTCGAGCAGCTGGCCAGTGCGCTGGGGGCTGCCGCGGCAAACGCTGGCGGTGCGATGCCAGCGCCGGAACAGGTGGCTGAGGGGGCCCTGGCGATCGCGGTGGAGCGGATGGCCGAGGCGATCCGGCGCATCTCGATCCAGCAGGGGCGCGATCTGCGTGATGCCGTGCTCTGCAGCTTCGGTGGTGCCGGTGGTCAGCACGCCTGCGCCGTGGCCGAGGCCCTGGGGATGGAGCGGGTGCTGCTGCATCCGCTGGCCGGTGTGCTCTCCGCCTACGGCATCGGCCTGGCGGATGAGGTGGAGCTGATCGAACGCAGTGTTCGCCAACCGCTCACGCCGCAGCTGCTCCAGACCCTGGCGGCTGAGTTGACGTCAGAGCTGACGCCCGAGTTGGCCGCCAACGCCGACCAGCCGGCCTCGGGTGTTGGCGCGTGGCGCCGTTGCACGCTGCAGCTGCGAACCGCCGGTGCCGACACTTGCCTGCCGATCCCCTGGGCCGATCCGCTGATCGCCGCATCGGATGCCTCGGCTGCGGTCAGCTGTGACCGCCTGATTGAGCTGTTCGCCGCGGCCCATCGCCGCCGCTTCGGCTATGCGCCGTTCAGCGGATCAGGGGCTGCCGCGCCGGTGCTGGAGCGGCTCAGCATCGAGCGGATCCGGCCCGGTCTGCCGCTGGAGGAGGGGGATCCGACGGCGGCCGTCACGCCGGGCAACGGGCAGCTGGCGTCGGCTTCAGCGCAGGCTGGCTGGATCCCCGTCTATCTGCATGGGGCCTGGCAGGAGATCCCCCTCTGGCAGCGCAGCCAGCTGCAGCCGGGTGTTGCGCTGGCGGGCCCCGCCCTGATCGTGGAACCCACCGGCACGAATCTGCTGCTGCCGGGCTGGCGCGCACGCCTGCTCGCCGGCGGCAGCCTGCTGCTGGAGCGGGAGGCTGCAGTGCAGAGAGCCGCTGCCGGAGCTGTTGGCACGGCCCTGAAGCAGCCGGAAGCGCTGGATGAGGCGAGCCTCGATCCGCCCTGCCTCGATCCGCTCAGTCTGGATCCGCTCAGTCTGGAGCTGTTCAGCCATCGCTTCACCGCCATCGCCGAGCAGATGGGCACCCGCCTGCAGCAGACCAGCAGTTCGGTGAACATCAAGGAGCGGCTTGATTTCTCCTGCGCTCTGTTCGATGCCGCTGGCGGCCTGGTGGTGAATGCACCCCACATCCCCGTGCATCTCGGTTCGATGGGGGAGAGCGTGGTGGCGCTGCTGGCGGCGGTGGCCCGGGGAGAGCGTTCGCCGCTGGCGCCTGGCGATGCGGTGGTGTCCAACAACCCCTACAACGGCGGCACCCACCTGCCGGATCTCACGGTGATCACGCCGGTGTTCGCCGGGCCTGGCTCAGCGCAGCTGGTGGGTTTTGTGGCCAGTCGCGGCCACCACGCCGATGTGGGTGGCATCACGCCGGGATCGATGCCGCCCCACAGCACCTGTATCGACGAGGAGGGCCTGCTGCTCGACAATGTGCCCCTGCTGGAGCAGGGCGTCTTTGATGAGACGTTCTGGCGGCATCGGCTCGCGGCCGGTCGCCATCCCGTGCGCAACCCCGACCAATTGCTCGCTGATCTGCAGGCCCAGCTGGCGGCGAATCAGCTGGGCCTGGAGCGGCTGCAGGCGCTGATTGCGGCCGAGGGGTTGCCTTGCGTGCAGGGCGCCATGGATCAGGTGCAGTGCCAGGCCGCAGAAGCGGTGCGGCGGGTGATCGATCGCCTGCACAACGGGCGGGCCGAGTTGGAACTCGATGGCGGTGAGCGGATCGTTGTGGCCGTGGTGGTGGATCGCGCCGCACGCCGGGCCCGTATCGACTTCAGCGGCACATCGCCCCAGCAGGTTGGCAATCTCAACGCGCCGCTGGCGATCACCAAGGCGGTGGTGCTCTACGTGTTCCGTTGCCTGGTGCCGGAGTCGATTCCGCTCAATGCCGGCTGCTTCGAACCGCTGGAGCTGGTGGTGCCGCGCGGTTGTCTGCTCAACCCCGAGCCACCGGCGGCTGTGGTGGCCGGCAATGTGGAGACATCCCAGGCTGCGGCCAATGCCCTGTTCGCCGCGCTCGGCGTGATGGCGGCCGCCCAGGGCACGATGAACAACCTCAGCTTCGGCAATGGCCGCTGCCAGTACTACGAAACGATCTGCGGCGGCACCGGAGCGGGGCGGCATGCCGATGGCCGCGGCTTTGCCGGTGCTGATGCGGTGCAGAGCCACATGACCAATTCGCGCCTCACCGATCCCGAGCTGCTGGAGGAGCGCCTGCCCGTGCGCCTTGTGCGCTTCCGCATCCGCCGCGGCAGTGGTGGCGCGGGTCGCTGGCCCGGTGGCGATGGCGTGATCCGCGAGCTGCGGGCGCTGGAGCCGATCACCCTGTCGCTGCTCACGGGCAGCCGGCGGGTGGCGCCCTTCGGCCTGGCGGGTGGCGAAGCCGGCGCCTGTGGCATCAACACGCTGCTCCATTCCGATGGCCAGGAGCTGCCCCTGCCCGGCTCGATCGCCGTGGAGCTGGCGGCAGGCGATGGTGTGCGGATCGCCACGCCGGGCGGCGGCGGCTACGGCGCGAGTGAGGCGATGGGCGGGTCGGCCTGGGGGGGTGCGCTGTGACGCGCAAGAGCGTGGTGTTCCGACGGGTTTCCCGCACCGGCGCCATGGTTCTTGCCGTCTTTGGCTCCACCGCGCTTCCCCTGCAGGCTCAGGTTCAGTCACCTGCACCCGGGGCCAACCTGCTGCAGGAGCGCAGTCAGCGCGCGCAGCCGGTGGAGTCCGGCGGGGGGATGGTGGCAGCCCAGGAGGTCCAGGCCGCGGCGGTGGGCGCTCGGATCCTGCGGGCCGGCGGCAACGCGGTGGATGCGGCTGTGGCCACCTCGTTCGCTCTGGCGGTGACCCTGCCCCAGGCCGGCAACCTCGGCGGTGGCGGCTTCCTGTTGCTGTGGCTGCCACGCCGCGGGCCGATCCGCACCTGCGCGGCCGCCAATCGTGTGCCGCCGCTGCCTCAGGCCCTGCCGATCGGGCGCGGCGAGGCGGTGGCCCTGAACTTCCGCGAAACGGCCCCGCAGGCGGCGCGGGCGGATCTGTTTCTGAATGCCGATGGCAGCGTGAACCGGGAACGGGCCACCCGCAGCCTGCTGAGCACCGCCGTGCCAGGCAGTGTGGCTGGGCTGGTGCAGGTGCAGCGGCGCTATGGCTGCCTGCCCCTGGCCGCCGTGATGCAACCGGCCATCCGGCTGGCGGATCAGGGCTTTCCCGTTGGAGCCGAACTGGCCAGGTCGCTGCGGGAGGCCCAGCCCTGGCTGGGAGCGGATCCGACCTCGCGGCGGTTGTTCTACAGAGCGGCTCCGGTATTGGCTCGCCATGGCGCGTCGCCACCGAGCATGCGCCCTTACCGGCCTGGCGAGCTGCTGCGCCAGCCGGAGCTGGCCGCCAGCCTGCGCTGTATCGCCACGGAAGGGGAGGCGTGCTTCTACCGCGGCCGCCTGGCCACGGCCCTGGCGGAGCTGATGCGGCGGCGCGGAGGTCTGATCCGCGAGGCCGATCTGGCGCGCTACCGGGCCCAGTGGATGCGGCCGCTGCAGACGGTGTTCCGCGGCCATCCGGTGCTGACGATGCCGCCCCCCAGCGGCGGCGGTGCCACGCTGCTGCAGCTGCTGAACGTGCTGGCTCCCTTGGATCTGGCGGCCAGAGGGCTCAACAGCGCCGCGACGATCCAGCCGATGGTGGAGGCGATGAACCTGGCCTACCGCGATCGCAACCGGCTGCTGGGCGACCCTGATCAGGTGGCGATGCCGCTGGATCAGCTCCTCAGCGCCCGTTATGCGGAGAGCCAACGGCGCCAGTTGCGCAGCGATCGACACCGGCCTGCGGCTGAGCTGGAAGCCGAGCGCAGCCCGGCGGAAGGTGGCACCAACACCACCCACATCTCGGTGGTGGATCGCGACGGCGGGCTGGTGGCCACAACCACCACCTTGAACACCGCCTATGGCAACGGCATCAGTGTGCCGGGGGCTGGCTTCCTGCTCAACAACGAGATGGACGACTTCACCGCCGCGGTGGGTGCCGCCAATGCCTATGGCCTGCGGCAGGGTGCCCAGAACGCGATCGCACCGGGGCGGCGGCCGCTCAGTTCGATGACCCCCACCCTGGTGTTCCGCCCGGATGGCGCACCGCTGCTGGCCACCGGCAGCCCCGGGGGCAGCCGCATCATCACCACC
This sequence comes from Cyanobium sp. E1_MAG_00006, assembly GCA_027488975.1. Taxonomy (GTDB): domain Bacteria; phylum Cyanobacteriota; class Cyanobacteriia; order PCC-6307; family Cyanobiaceae; genus Vulcanococcus. The sequence goes on along the minus strand of JAIYAQ010000001.1, from coordinate 37,876 downwards.
GTGCTGCAGGTGCTGCTCAACCGGATGGTGCACGGCCTGAACCTGGCCGCGGCGGTGGCGGCACCGCGTTTGCACAGCCAGCTCTGGCCCGACCAGATCAGCATCGAGGAGGGGTTCAGCGCCGACACGCTGCGGTTGCTGGAGGCGAAGGGGCAGAAGGTTGTACTGGTGCCGGCCATGGGATCGGCCAACTCCGTGGAGGTGCGTTACCCAGCTGCTGGCGGCCAGCAGCCCAGCGGCAGCCTCGGCGTGGCAGACCCGCGCCGGTTGGATGCGGGGGCAGTGCCGGAACGCCCCTGAGAGGGGAATGTTCAGCACAGAGCAGAGAGTCTGTGCGGATGACTTCCCAGGACCAGCCACCGGGACTGATCCAGCGCTACCGGGAGGAGCTGCAGGTGCGCCATTACGCCCGCCGCACCGTGAAGACCTATGAGCAGTGGCTGCGCCGCTTCCTGCGTTTCCACAGCCTGCGCCACCCGCGTGAGATGGGCAGCGTGGAGGTGAATGCTTTCCTCACGCACCTGGCGGTGGACCTGCAGGTGAGTCCGTCGACCCAGAACCAGGCGCTGGCGGCGCTGCTGTTCCTGTATCGCGAGCTGCTGGAGCGCGATCTCGAACTGGATGGGATTGTGCGAGCGCGCACCCGGCGACGCTTGCCTGTGGTGCTGACCCAGGAGGAGGTGCGCTCCGTGCTGCGGCGGCTTGAGGGAACTGAGGCCCTGGTGGCGGGGTTGCTCTACGGCAGTGGCCTGCGGCTGATGGAAGCGCTGCGCCTGCGGGTTCACGACCTTGATTTCAGCCGGCATGAGCTGATCGTGCGCGATGGCAAGGGAGGGAAGGATCGCCGCACACTGCTGCCGGAGCGGCTGGCTGATCCATTGCGCAGCCATTTGCAGCAGGTGCGCCGCATTCACGCGCAGGACCTCGCTGATGGCTGGGGGCGTGTGCTGCTGCCCCATGCTCTGGCCAGGAAGTATCCCAATGCGCCGGTGGAATGGGGATGGCAATGGGTGTTTCCGCAGCACGGCCGCTGGATCAATGCCGCCACGGCTGAGCAGGGTCGTCACCACCTGGATCCCAGCCTGATCCAGAAGGCGGTGCGCCAAGCGGTTCTCGCCGCAGGTATCAGCAAGCCAGCCACCTGTCACAGCCTGCGCCATTCCTTCGCTACCCACCTGCTTGAGCGCGGCCAGGACATCCGCACGATTCAGGAGTTACTGGGCCACAGCGATCTGAAGACGACGATGATCTATACCCATGTGCTCAATCGCGGTCCCATGGGCGTCGCCAGCCCCGCCGACCTGCTCTGATCTGTATCCGACTGCACAGATGGTTCACGGATCCGCATAACATTCCTGCCCGCCGAGTGGGACGGCTGCGGAGCCCTCGCCGGATCAGGACTTCATGCGCTGTGGACGAGGTGTGAGCAGCTCTTTATCCTGACAAGGTTGAGATGGCCAGTAGCGTTGGGGGACCTGCCTATTTAGCGTTAGCCTAGTGGAGGCCAAATGGGGGCATTCATCCGCGTCAGCTCCGCAAAATTTCCGATTCTTCCTGGCGAGGCTGACGAACTTGTCAACGAAGGCATGTATGGCAAAGCACTCGCGGAGTATCTGGTCAGCAGGCTGCGGGAGTACGGGTACGACGCACCGTTTTGCTGCTGCGAGGATTGGGGTTGGTGGGTCGAGTTGGCAGGGTTCCCATGCACCTTCGGCGTGTGCATCTACGGGAGAGAGTGTGATGATGGGCACCTGGATCTGTACGTGACAGATGGAGCAGGTCAAGACCGCGTTTGGAGTTGGCGGAAGTTTCGGTTCATCGACACGGGAGTCCGCGAAGCGGCAGTCAAATTACATGGTGACCTCATAGCCATATTTAATGCCGATCCCGATGTGCTGGTGCTGGCGACTGACTTGGATTCGCCGTTTGTTGAATGAAAGATGTTTATGGGCTCATCGGCTAACAACCGGTTGCAGCGGACGATCCGCTGCGCGGTTCGCCGCTGAACCGGCGCGTTCGAAGGATGTGTCGTGCTCAACGGGAATCTGCAAGGCAGCGTTGCGTCATCGTAGCCAGGGGGCTACAGTTGGTGGATGGTTGGAGTCCGCCAGACAGAGCGGTTCGTCCGATGGCTTGAGGGTCTGCGTGATCTGAGAGGCAGGGCGAAGGTTCTGGCCAGGATCGAACGCCTCATCGGCGGCAATCCTGGTGACGTCAAGCCCGTTGGGGCCGGCGTGTCGGAGTTGCGGATCAACTACGGCCCTGGATACAGGGTCTATTACCTGCAGAGGGGAACCGCCTTGATCATCCTGTTGGCTGGTGGAGACAAGCACTCACAGACCAAGGACATTGATGAGGCCCTGCTGTTGGCTGCCAACCTGAGCGAGGAGACCTGATGAAAACCACGACAAGCCTCTGGGATGTTGCCGAGCATCTGCGCACTCCAGAGGAGATGGCGGCTTACTTAGAAGCCTGCATCGAGGAGGCGCATGGAGATGCGGCTTTCATTGCCAAGGCTCTGGGCGACATTGCTCGAGCCCAGGGAATGACTCAGGTGGCCAGAGATTCAGGACTGTCCAGGGAAAGCCTCTACAAGGCCTTGTCTGGAGAGCGGAGCCCGAGCTTTGACACCATCCTCAAGGTCGTCTCGGCCCTTGGCCTGAAGTTGAGCGCCAGTGTGAGAAGTGAAGCGGAGGTGTCTTGAGCTCTGCTTGCGAGCCGTAGCTCCGCAAACGCTGCCTGTGGAGATGCGACACCTTCGAACAAGCCCCTGGAGTGGACAGGCCGCCGTCGAGTCCGCTTTGAAAGCAATAGCTTCTTGCCTGCCACTCAGGGGCAGCGTTAGGCGTCACAACCAAGGAGTCGCAAGTAATGAGAGACAGAATTTCGAAGCTTCTTTTCTATGTCGCGCTCGGACTTTTCTTCAGCCATGAGTTGGATGCGGTCGTTCAGACCGAGTGGCGGCTCTTGTATGTGCTTCGAGACCTCCCTGAGCTTGAGGCCATGCAAGCTTTCATTTGGCTTCATGTCCCGTTGTTCGCGATCATCGCGTGGCTTACGCACCACGGAGCGCCGCGAGTTCAGATCTGGTCTAGGGCTTCTTTCTCGGCCTTTCTTGTTGTTCATGCGATCTTGCATTTTCGCTTATCTGCGAGTCCGCTCTATACGTTTGATTCGCCATTGTCGATTGCTCTGATCTATGGTGGGGCAATAGCGGGTCTCGGCTATTTGGCTTTCGTCAAATGGTCTTTGGGTGCAGTGACGCCTAACCATTCGCTCAAGCGGACGGATCAATCGCTTCGCGATTGATCCGTCCGCTTAGCTCACGCGTTATCCGTATCCATAAAGCCGTTAACCAGGGGCCGCGGATGGTACTGAGCGGCAGTACTATGGACGGATGAAGCGGAAGCACCAGCGCACCCTTGAGCTGATCTACTCCCGTCCCGTAAGCGGCAGCCTGCCGTGGAGGGACATCGAGGCCCTGTTTCAGGAGCTTGGTGGGGATGTCAGCGAGAGGGCGGGCAGCCGAGTCGCGGTTGTTCTGTTTGGCGAAGTCAGGGTCTTCCACAGACCCCATCCATCGCCCGATACAGACAAGGGTGCTGTTGCTTCGATCCGCAAATGGTTTGAAGAACACGGAGTGACACCATGAATCTCATGAATGTGGGTGGCTACCACGCCAAAATTGACTACGATGAGGAGACGGATCAGTTTCGCGGGGAAATTCTGGGGCTTTCTGGAGGGGCGGATTTTTATGGGTCCAGTCCTGAGGAGCTTCGGCGAGAATTCAAAAAGTCATTGGACGTTTTTCTTGAGGTCTGCAAGGAGCAAGGAATCGAGCCCCGTAGACACTATTCAGGCAAGTTCAATCTTCGGATTCCGCCTGAACTACATGAGAGGTTGGCGATGACTGCGGAGGCGCAGGGAAAGAGTCTCAACTCGCTTGCTCAGGAAGCACTTCAGAGAAGTATCTCGGCGTAGAGGAACGGATAACAAGCCCCTCGAGTGTAAAGGCCTCCAAAAGTATCTGGCTCCGGCATAGAATCCTTGCCTGCCACTCAGGGGCAGCGTTGGCCGGACCCAGTGAAGAGCTGCCGACAGGTTGTGCCGGGGCTATCGTGAGTGGACGCAGGTGACTCCCATGGCAAAGCAGTTCGATGTGGTGGTTGAGAGAGACTCAGAGGGCTTTTATGTTGCGAGCGCGCCCGCTCTAGCCGGGTGCCACACACAAGCTAAGTCTCTTGATGAGTTGATGGGCCGGATCAGAGAGGCTATTGAGCTCTGCCTAGAGGTTCAGGACGGAATAGTTGAACAACTTGACTTCGTTGGTTTTCAGCGAGTGACCGTCTAGACGTGTCAACTTACTCCGCTGTTACAGGCAAGGCGCTCATCCTGGCCCTTTGAAGGATTGGCTTTGAAGTTCTGCGAATAAAGTGAAGTCATCATTTTATGCGACATCCAGACGGCCGAACGACTGTAGTCCCTGTCCATTCTGGTGAAACGCTGGGTCCTGGGTTGCTTTCCAAAATCCTTCGTGATACTGAGCAAACCAGAGATGAACTAGAGGGCCTACTTTCTTGAGCGAAGAGGCCGTCCAACCAGCCCCTCGAGTGGATAGGCCTCCGCAAACTATCTTCTTCGACACCGCAGGCTCCCAGCCTGCCACTTAGGGGCAGCGTTCGAAGAATCCAGTCAGCGACTTCTTCCAGACAAATATTAGGAGTGACCAGCGACATGGCTGTAGTACAGGCCGAAGTGATCAGATCATCAGCTGATGCGTTCTTCAGTAAGCAACCTCGGTACGCTCTGCTCAGTGTTGACTATTGCCTCATCGATATCTCATTGAGGCTGCTATGATGAAAACGCTTAATCTTACTGACGTGGAGCTTTGGGCTTCACAGGCGCCGGGGGCGATCTCAGAAGCGGCCCGTGCTCCTGCTGGATCTTGTTAAGTGAATGCTTCTTGCCTGTATTGGATTCAACCATGTCATTGTCTGACGAAGAGTTTAATGAGTTGATTGATGGCATCGATCTACAGGACGCGCTGGCGCTTGCTGCCTATGTAGAGCAATTGCTCATGACGGAGCAGCAGTGGATCCTCAACCGTTTGTCTTGGCTTTTTACCTCTCAATCTTTTCTGCTAACCGCTTTTGTTGTCCTTCTGAGCTCAGGCAATCATTCTCCCGCTGCTCATCTGTTGAGATTTGCGCTGCCTCTTTTGGGCTTGTTTTGTTGCGTTACTGTGGCGTTGGCTATTCGGGCGGCCGAGCGAGTAGGCAAGCCGCTTGGAAATCGGCGTGCGTTCTTGTCAATGCTTATCAATGATCGAGTTAAGAGTCCAATGCTGATACCAAGGTTGGGGTCAAGTAAGGCTCTTCGTGATAACCCGTGGACATTGCATCATGGTTCATTGCCGCATATCGTTTTGCCTTGGGCATTTGCCATGCTCTGGCTCCTCTTGTTGATCTCACTTGGGCTGTGAGCTAAGGCGATCATTTCCTCCACGAAGTGACACTTTGAGCAAGCACTTGGAGTGGATTGGCCGCCATGCCGCCTTCCAGCGTTACCGCAGCTGTGCTGGCCGCAGCAGCCAGCACGTCTCCCTGGTTATGTTCTGCAGCCATGGGCCCGCTGCAGATCGTCTGGTTCAAGCGTGACCTGCGCACGGTGGACCATCAGCCGCTGCTGCAGGCCAGCCAGCTCGGATCGGTGCTGCCCCTTCTGGTTGTTGAACCGGAGTTCTGGCGCCAAGAGGACGCTTCAGCGCGTCACTGGGCCTTCTGTGCCGAGGGCATCAAGGAGCTGCGAGCGGAGCTGGCATTGCTCGGTCAGCCCCTGGTGGTGAGAGTCGGCGTGGTGGAACACGTGTTGGAGCGGGCCCGCCGCCAGTTCGGTGTCGCCGGCCTTTGGAGCCATGAGGAAACCGGCAACGGCTGGACCTACGGCCGCGATCGGCGCGTCGCCGCCTGGGCTCGCGAGCACGACATCCCTTGGCATGAGATCCCCCAGTTCGGCGTGATCCGCCGGCTGGTCAGCCGTGATGGCTGGGCCCGCCGCTGGGAGGCGCGCATGGCCGAGCCGCTCGCCCCGCCGCCGGCAGCGTTGGCCCCTCTGGAGGGAGTTGATCCCGGGCCGATTCCCACAGCCGCTGATCTCGACCTCGCACCCGATCCCTGTCCAGGCCGCCAGAAGGGGGGGCGCCGGGAGGGACTGGCCCTGCTGGAGAGCTTTCTGCAGACCCGCGGTGCCCGCTACCACCGTGAGCTCTCCAGCCCGGTCACCGCCTTCGAGAGTTGTTCGCGACTTTCTGCTCATCTGGCCTGGGGCACTCTGTCGCTACGGGAGGTGGTGCAGGCCAGCCGCCGCCGGGGCGCCGCCCTTCGCGCCCTGCCTGCGATGGAGCGGGCCGAATGGCCCCGGGCACTGCGCGGATTCGAGGAGCGGCTGCACTGGCATTGCCATTTCATCCAGAAACTCGAAAGCCAGCCGAACCTGGAGGTTCGCGAGCTGCACCCGCTCACCGCCGTCGACCCGAGCACCGCCGATCCGGAGCGGCAGGCGGCCTGGTGCGAGGGGCGCACCGGCCTGCCGTTCGTGGATGCCTGCATGCGGGCCCTGATCGCCACCGGTTGGATCAACTTCCGCATGCGGGCCATGCTGATGTCGGTGGCGAGCCACCACCTGGAGTTGCCGTGGCGCACTACGGGTCTGCACCTGGCGCGCCTCTTTCTCGATTACGAGCCCGGCATCCACTGGAGCCAATGCCAGATGCAGAGCGGCACCACCGGCATCAACACGATCCGCATCTATAACCCGATCAAGCAGGGCCAGGACCACGACCCACAGGGGCTGTTTCTGCGTCTCTGGCTGCCGGAATTGGACGCGGTGCCTCTCGTTCACCTGCATGAACCCTGGACCCTGCCGGCATCCGCAGCCCAACGCCTTGGCTTCAGGCTCGGGCTGGATTATCCCCAGCCGATCGTGGATCCGGCCGTCGCGGCCCGCGCCGCACGGGAGCGGCTCTGGGCCCGGCGCCAGGGGCAGGCGTTCCGGGAGCTGGCTGATGGAATCCAGCAGAAGCACGGCTCACGCCGCTCCGGCCTGCCGGCCAGTGGTGCGGGCCGGCGAAGGCGGAGCAAGGCAGCCGGCCGTGCTGACGATGGGACGGTTCAACTGGGACTTGACCTGCAGCTGGGCTGATCGGTGTGGTTGCCAACATGGGCATGCAGGCAGACGCTGAGTCAGCCGAATCGTGGGCACCTGCAGCATCACCTCAGCCTCCCACTCTCATGAGGGCTGGACCGATCAACAAGGGCACGCCAGTGCAAACAACTGGCCTTCGCTCTCGGCTGTATTCAATCTTGGTTGCAAGCGTTCCTATCCCTGCTCTTGCCACTCTGGGCGTCTGAGCTCTCGAGCCGGACCGGAATGCTGCTCAGTCTCGTCACACTCTTGCGTGGCATGGATTTTGTTGCAACAGCCTAGGTAGCTTGAGCTTCTGCAACAGGTTGAGGATCCATTGAGCGTTTCATTGCTGCGTCAGCTCTTCGGGCGGCCGCTGCGGCGCCAGCAGGAGGAAGCGAAGACGCTGCCCAGCATCCAGGCGCTGCCGATCCTCTCGTCTGATGCGCTCTCCTCGGTGGCTTATGCCACTGATGCTGCCCTCGGTGTGTTGATCCTGGCCGGTAGTGCTGCGCTGCGGCTGTCGCTGCCGATCACGCTCACGATCATCGCCTTGATCGGGATTGTGGTGCTCTCCTACCGCCAGACCATCAAGGCCTATCCCCAGGGTGGTGGCGCCTACGTGGTGGGGCGTGAGAACCTCGGCACCACAGCCAGCCTGGTGGCCGCCGCCAGCCTGCTGATCGACTACGTGCTCACCGCCGCTGTGAGCCTGATGGCCGGCACCCAGGCCCTCTCTTCGCTGTGGCCCGGGCTGCTGCACGCGGAGGTGCCGATCGCGCTTCTTCTGCTGGTGCTCGTGGGCTGGGCCAATCTGCGGGGCGCGCGCGAGGCCGGCCGGCTGTTCGCGCTGCCCACCTACAGCTTCGTGGCGATGGTGGCCCTGCTCGCCCTGGCGGGTGTTCAGAACCTGCTCACCAGCCATGGCTTCACCCCGGATCCACCGTCATTGGTGAAGGCCGTCGAGCCGTTGGGTCTGTTCCTGATCCTGCGGGCTTTCAGCTCCGGTTGTTCCGCGATGACAGGCATCGAAGCGATTGCTAATGGCGTTCAGCTGTTTCGCGCTCCTTCGGCCCAGCGGGCCCGCAGCACCCTGCTGGTGATGGGATTGATGCTCTCGGCCATGTTTCTGGCGGTGAGCGGCCTTGGCTTCATCTACGGCATCGCCCCCCATGACGATGTGACGGTGATGGCTCAATTGGGGATGCGCGTGTTCGGCATCCACAGCCCGCTGCTGTTGGTGTTGCAGATCACCACTCTGCTGATTCTGATGCTGGCGGCGAACACCGCCTTTGCCGATTTCCCGCGCCTTTCGGCCCTGCTCGCCCGCGATAACTTCCTGCCGCGGCAGATGGCCTGGGTGGGTGATCGCCTGGTGTTCCAGAACGGCATCCTGTTTCTACTGCTGGCCACCGGCGCCATCATCGTGATCTGCCAGGGTGATACCACCGTGGCCGTGAATCTCTACGCCCTCGGCGTGTTCCTGGCCTTCACGCTGTCGCAGGCCGGCATGGTGGTGCACTGGTGGCGCGAGCGCGGCGAGGGTTGGTGGCGTTATGCCCTGATGAACGGCATCGGTTCGCTCTGCACCTGCCTGGTGCTGGTGGTGATCGTGATCAGCAAATTCGCGGAAGGCGCCTGGACCGTGGTGATCGCCATCCCATTGCTGGTGCTGATGCTGGCGCGGATCCGCCGTCGCTACCGGCGTGTGTTTGCTGAACTGGAACTCCAGCCCGGCGACGCGGTGGACCTTCGCTTGCCAGCCCGCGCCGAACCGATCGGCAACTGCAGCATCGTCTGGATATCGGTCTGGTGTCAGCCCGCCCTGCAGGCCCTGCGCTATGCCGCCACCGTGTCGGATCGGGTGATTGCTGTGTGGGTGCGCCCAGATGATGGTGACCCCGAGCCCCTGCGCCAGGCCTGGCACCGCAGCGTTGGCGACAATCCCCGCTTCGAGCTGCAGATTCTCGAGAGTCCCTACGCCTCGCTGATCACACCCTTCGTCGACTTCGTTGAATCCGTTGAGGCGAGCGATCCCGATCAGACCCTCACGATCGTGATGCCGATCGCGATCCCGCGCTATCGCTTTGACAGCCTGCTGCTCAACCAGCGCGCGATCAACATGCGGATGGCGCTGGATCAACGCCACAACCGCGTTTTCACAATGGTGCGCTATTATCTGCCTGCCTGATCGACGTGCTGAGGCGTATCACCGCGATCAACGCAACTGCAGACGATGCAGGCGTGGCCATACCCAGACCACACCGACCAGCAGGCCAAGGGCGAGGCTGATCTGCACCGGTTGGTAGCCGCTGCCGAAGCGGTGCAGCGAGCTGATCAGGTGGATGGAGAAGCCGGCTGCGGCGAGGCTGAGGGATTGCAATCCTTTGGTGAGGTTGGCGATGGCGTTGATGCGCCCTTGCATGTCCCGCTCCGTACCGGCCTGCAGCAGGGCGTTATCGGTGGAGATGGCCAGATAGCTGCAGCTGCCGGCCAGAAATGCCGACAGGGAAGCCCAGTGCACCACATTCGAGGCGCTCAGGATCAGCACGCTGATCGCGAGGCCGGCACTGGCGCCGCCGAGCAGCAGGCCTGCCCGCAGGCGTTCCAGCAGGCCCAGACCCAGCAGCGATCCCACAAAGCTGCCCAGCCCAACGGCCGACATCAGCGCGGCGTAGAAGCCGTGCCCCCCTTCCGCGCTCAGGTGGAGTCGCACGAAAACCGGCAGCAGCCCCTGGAAGGGCATGCCCAGCAGCATCACCAACGCCAGCACCAGCAGCAGGGTGCGCAGATCGGTGCGCCTGCGCACCATCTCAAGCCCGGCCCGCACGCTTGCTGTGAACGAGGGGCGCGATTCGTTCTCGCCTGCTGCCGTTCGGCTCCGGGGCAGCCAGGCGATGCTGATCAGCAGGGGGAGGAAGCTCAGGACGTTGAAGGCGAAGGCCACCTCCTCATGGCTGCGTGTGTTCGGCCCGATGCTGAGCAGCACACCACCCAGGGCTGGGCCAAAGATGTTGGTAACGCTGGAGGTGAGGCTGTAGAGCTGTTGAGCCAGGCTCACCTGATGGGGTTCCACCAGGTCCGTCACCAGGGAGGTGCGGGCGGGGGTATCGAAGGCTGAGATCACACCGTTGGTTCCACTCACCAACCCCAGCAGCCACAGCGGCACCATCTCCTGCATCGACGCCGCCAGGATCAACAGCGCCACGATCAGCATTCCCAACTGGGTGATCGCGAACAGCCGCCGGCGATCGATCCGGTCGCTCAGCGTGCCGCCCACCAGTTGCAGGAGCATCTGGGGCAGGCCGTAGGCAAGGGCCAGGGTGGCGATACCGGCCGATCCGTGCTGCTTCACGGTGAGCCAGTTGATCGCCAGAACGAAGGCGCTGGTGCCGAGATTCGAGATCAGGTTGGCCAGCCAGAACGCCCGGAATCCGGGCAGCCGCAGCAGGTCGGCCATGGAGGCTGTTGAGGCCGCAAACGAACTGGCCACGCACTGCTTCAGGGTTGTGCCCGGATGGTGCCACGATCTGGGCCCGCCGGCTTCCTCACCCGCCCAGATAGGCCGCGCGGAGTTCCGGATCGGCCAGGAGCTGCCGGGCCGGCCCCTGCAGCGTCAGCTGGCCGGCTTCGAGCACGTAGCCGCGATCGGCGATCTCCAGTGCCGCCTGGGCGTTCTGCTCCACCAGCAGGATCGTGAGCCCGCCCTGGTGCAGCTGGGCGAGTGCCTGCATCACCTCGCCCACCAGCCGCGGGGCCAGACCCAGGCTCGGTTCATCGAGCATCAGCAGTTCCGGACGCCCCATCAACGCCCGGGCAATCGCCAGCATCTGCTGCTCGCCGCCCGAGAGCGCCCCGGCCAGCTGCTGGCGCCGTTCCGCCAGACGCGGGAACAGGCCGTAGCAGCGCTCCAGGTCGGCGGCGATCGCTGCACGGTCGCGGCGGAGATAGGCGCCCAGCTCCAGGTTGGCGGCCACGCTCTGGCGGCTGAGCACCCGCCGGCCCTCGGGGCAGTGGCCGATGCCCAGGCGCACGATCCGGTGGGCCGGCACCCCCGCCAGCGGCGCACCGCGCCAGAGGATCCGTCCGCCGCCGGCCGGCACCAGGGCTGAGATGGCCCGCAGGCTGCTGCTCTTGCCAGCACCGTTGGAGCCGAGCAGCGTGACGAGTTCACCCTGGCGCACCTCCAGGTCGATGCCGTGCAGGGCCTGCACGCTGCCGTAACGCACGCTCAGCTGTTCGAGCTGCAGCAGCGGGCTCGTCATGGCGCTGCACCTCCGGAGGCGCTGGGAACGCTGCCGCTGCCCAGGTAGGCCTCGATCACCTTTGGGTCGCGGCGCACCTGCTCCGGGCTGCCGAGGGCGATGCGCACGCCGAAATCGAGCACGGCCATGCGGTCGCACAGGCGCATCAGCAGCGGCACATGGTGCTCGATGATCATCACCGTGAGCTGATGGCGCTGGCGCAGCGCGGCGATCAGCTGGCAGAGGTCGTCCTTCTCGGAGGGGTTGAGGCCGGCGGCGGGTTCATCCAGCAGCAGCAGCTGCGGGCCGGTGGCCAGGGCCCGGGCCATCTCCAGGCGGCGGCGATCGCCGTAGGCCAGGGTGCCTGCCTCGCGCTCGGCCAGCCGGCTCAGCCCCAGCTCCTCCAGCAGCTGCCAGGCCGTCTCCTGCCGCTGGCGCTCTGCCTGTTGGTGGCTGGGGCTGGCGAGCAAACCGGCCAGGGCGCCGCTGCGGGGCCGGCGCTGCAGGGCCACCAGCAGGTTCTCCCGCACCGACAGCCCATCGAACAGGCGCAGGTTCTGGAAGGTGCGGGCCAGTCCCAGCCGGTTGAGCCGATGCGGCGCTAGCCCGGTGATCGGCGCGCCCCGCCAGAGCACGCTGCCGGCGGTGGGGGTGGTGACGCCGGAGATCAGGTTGAACAGGGTGGTCTTGCCGGCACCGTTGGGGCCGATCAGTCCGAAGATCTCGCCGGGCTGCACCGCGAAGCTGACGCGATCCAGCGCCACCAGGCCGCCGAAGCGGCAGGTGAGATCCTGCACCTCCAACAGCGGGGGCATGGTCATGGCTGTGGCTCCCGTTCCGCCCGTTCACCCAGGCGTCCCAGCCGCTCCAGCAGGCCGGGGTTGATCAGCCCCTGCGGGAACACGGACGGCCCCAGCAGGATCACCAGGCCGAACAGCACCAGGCGCACGTCGCCCACCGGCCGCAGCAGCTCGGGAAGCGCGGTGAGCAGCAGGCCGCCCAGCACGGGCCCGAGCCAGCTGCGCGATCCCCCCAGGATCACGAAGGCCAGCATGGTCACGGCGGTGTCGAAGCTGCCCTGGCGGGCATTCCAGGTGTTGAGGAAGTGGGCCGCCAGGGCGCCGGTGCTGCCGGCCAGCACGGCGCTGAGCACAAAGGCGGTGAGCTTCACGCGGGTGGTGTCGATGCCCATGCAGCGCGCGGCCAGTTCGTCGTTGCGGATGGCGGCCATGGCCCGGCCCAGGGGCATCACCTCCAGGCGCTGGCAGACCCAGCCCGCCAGGGCCAGTAGACCCAGGGCCGGCAGCAGATAGCCCGCGGCGGTGGGGAACGGCTGCGGGATGCCGAAGATGCCGATCGCCCCGCCGGTGAACGGCAGGTTGAGAATCGCCACCCGCACGATCTCCACCAGGGCGATGGTGGCGATGGCCAGGTAGATCCCCTGCAGCCGCAGCACCAGCCGCCCCACCAGCAGGGCCAGCACGCCCGCCAGCAGCCCGCCCAACAGCAGTTCCAGCAGGAAGGAGGCCAGCGGGAAACTGCCGTCAGCGCCGGCGCCGAGGGCGGGCCAGGTGGTGGAGAGCAGGGCCGCCAGGGTGCCGCCCACGGCATAGAAGGCCGGCGTGGCCAGCGAGAGCTGCCCCGCCGCCAGCGGCAGGTAGACCGACACCCCCAGCAGGGCGCCGATCAGCATCTGCACCAGCAGGCCGTTGTCGATCACGGGGTGTCTCCCCTGGCGTTGAGGGACATGGGGTTACACCTTCTCCACGAGGCGGCGGCCCAGCAGGCCGGTGGGGCGCAGCAGCAGCACGGCGAAGAGAATCGCGAACGCCAGCGCATCGCGCCAGCCGGAGGCCTCGCCCGGCACCAGCGCCTCCGCCAACCCCATCAGCAGGCCGCCGGCGATGGCTCCGGGCACGCTGCCCAGGCCGCCCAGCACCAGCACCGCCAGACCCTTGAGCCCATAGCCGATGCCCACATAGGGCCCCGGCAGGCTGATGCTCACGCCGATCAGGCCGCCGCCCAGGCCGGCCAGGGCCCCGCTGAGCAGGAAGGCCAGGCGCAGCATCGCGTCGCTGTTGATGCCCAGCAGCCGGGCGGTGGTGGCGTCCTCCGCCACGGCCTTGAGGGCCCGGCCGCTGCGGCTGCGTTCCAGCCAGAGGGTGAGCGCGATCACCGCGGCAGCGCAGACCGCCAGCAGCAATACCTGCACGCTGCGGATGCGGGCGCCGCCGAGCACCACGGCATCGGGCAGACCGGCCAGGGCCGTGGCCGGAAAGGCGTAGCCCTCGGCGCCCATCAGCATCTGCAGCAGGTTCACCAGGACCAGGCCGGCACCGAGGCTGGTGATCAGATACAGCAGCGGTTCGGCGTTGCGGCGGCGCAGCGGCGTGAAGGCCAGTCGCTCCACCCCCAGGGAGGCGAGGCCGGTGAGGGCTGCCGCCAGCAGCAGCGCCAGGGGGAAGGGCAGGCCGAAGGGCAGCCCCCAGCCCGGCAGGCCGCCGTTGGCGCTGATGGCGCCGCCCATCAGCAGATAGGTGAGGTAGCCGCCGAGCGAAAACAATGCCCCGAGGGCGAAGTTGATCACCCCCAGCACCGAGAACACCAGCGTGTAGCCCAGGGCCACCAGGGCATACACGCCGCCGCTGGCGGCGCCGTTGAGCAGCGTCTGCAGCAGGGTGTCGATCATCGCTCTGGTGGGGATGCTGCGGGCGCGGTGGCGTTGCGGATCAGTGCGAAGCGGCCGCTGCGGCCGCCGGGATCCATGCGCACCTGGGCCACATAGAAGCGCCCCTGCACCACCTCGCCATCGGGAGTGAAGTGGATCGGGCCCAGCGGTGTGTCGTATTGCCCGCCGAGCAGCTCAGCCATCAGCGCCTCGCGGGCCTGGCCCAGGCTGATGCCCGCCAGACCACCGCGCCGCTGCAATCGCTGCACCGCCTCGAACAGCACCTGATAGGCGGCGAAGGCCTGGGCGGCGATCTGCGAGGGGGGCTGGCCCGGCCTCACGCCTTGATAGAGGCGCTGGAAGCTGCGGTTGATCGGCGTGTCCAGCTCAGGGCTGTAGGCCTGGGCGATCAGGATGCCGTCGCACCAGCGCTGGCAGATCGGATAGATGTTCGGTGTGTTGAGGCCGTTGCCCACCACGATCTGGCCGCGATAGCCGAGTTCGCGCAGCTGGCGGATCAGGTTGCCGCCAGCCACCGCCTGCACCGAGATCACCACCAGCTGGGGCTGCAGCTGCAGGGCCGCGGTGATCGGGATCTGGAAGTCGTTGTCGGCCAGCTGTACCCGCTGCACCGTGACCGGCGGCAGCCTGCGGGCCGTGAGGGCCTTCTGGAAGATCAGTGTTTCGGCGGTGCTGTAGGCGTCGTCCTGGGCATAGATCACGGCCACCCGCTGGATGGCGGGGTCGCGCCGCAGGGCCTCGGCGATCGACAGCGGTGCGATCACCGAGCTCTGGGCCGACACGCGGCTGATGAAGTGGCCGATCTGGGGGATGCCCTTGGCGGTGTTGGAGGGCGCCACCACCGGCACGCCGCGGCGCTGGGCGATCGGGTCGGCGGCGAAAGCCTGCTGCGACAGCGTCGGGCCGATCAGGGCCAGGGCTCCCTGGTTGATCAGCAGGTTGAAGCCGGCGATGGCCGTGGCCTCATCGCTGCCGCCGTCCTCCAGCTGCAGCCGCAGGGGCCGCTGGGGCGACTGGCTGAGCGACCAGCGGCGGGCCAGGTCGATGCCGAGGCGCTGGTCCTGGCCGTAGAGGTTGGCGTTGCCCGTGAGCGCGATCACGGCGCCGATGGTGAGGGCACCATCGGGCGCCAAAGCGGCAGGCACTGCCTTGGCGGCCGGATTGGCCTGCTGGCCAAGCAACGCCAGCCCAGCGATGCCGGAGGCCAGCAGGACCGCCAGCCTCAGGGCTCCGCGCTGGCGCCGGTGCTGCATCGCTGGCTCAGGCGATCGCCGCGAAGCAGTCGCGGAAGGCCGCGATCGTGGTGTCGATGTCCTCGTCGGAGTGGGCCAGGGAGGTGAAGCCCGCCTCGAAGGCGCTGGGGGCCAGGTAGACACCGCGCTCGAGCATGGCGCGGTGCAACTTGCCGAAACGCACGGTGTCGGCCGCCTTGGCCTCCTCGAAGTTGCGCACTGGCCCCTCGCAGAGGAAGAAGCCGAACATCGCGCTGATCGAGCCGCCGGTGATCGGCAGGCCGGCGCTGCGGGCGGCCTCCTGGATGCCGTTGCTCAGGCGCTTGGTGATGGTGTCCAGGCGCTCATAGGTGCCGGGCTGCTTGAGCAGCTGCAGCGTCTTGATGCCGGCAGTCATCGCCAGCGGGTTGCCGCTGAGGGTTCCGGCCTGATACATCGGGCCGGCCGGAGCCACCATCGACATGATGTCGGCCCGGCCGCCGTAGGCACCCACCGGCAGGCCGCCGCCGATCACCTTGCCCATGGTGGTGAGATCGGGGGTGATGCCGAACCTGGCCTGGGCGCCGCCATAGCTGATGCGGAAGCCGGTCATCACCTCGTCGAACACCAGCAGAGCGCCGTTGTCTTTGGTGAGTTCGCGGATTCCCTCCAGGAAGCCGGGCTCGGGGGTGATGAAACCGGCGTTGCCCACCACGGGCTCGAGGATCACGCCGGCGATCTCACCGGGGTTCTCGGCGAACAGCTTCTTGACGGCCTCGAGATCGTTGTAGGGGGCGGTGAGGGTGCTGGCGGCAGTGCTGCGCGGCACGCCGGGGGAATCGGGCAGGCCGAGGGTGGCCACACCCGAGCCGGCCTTCACAAGGAACATGTCCGCATGGCCGTGGTAGCAGCCCTCGAACTTGATGATCTTCTCGCGGCCGGTGAAGGCGCGCATCAGGCGCAGCACCGACATGCAGGCCTCGGTGCCGCTGTTGACGAAGCGCACCATCTCCACCGACGGCACCGCTTCGATCACGAGCTCCGCCAGCTCGTTCTCCAGCGCACAGGGAGCGCCGAAGCTGGTTCCCTTATCGAGCGCGTCGTGCAGGGCAGCGATCACCTCGGGGTGGGCATGCCCGCAGATCGCTGGCCCCCAGCTGCCGATGTAATCGATGTAGCGGTTGCCGTCCACGTCCCAGGCGTAGGCGCCCTTGACCCGGTCGAACACGATCGGCTGACCGCCCACCGAGCGGAACGCCCGCACCGGCGAACTGACACCGCCCGGCATCAGCTTCTGGGCGGCACTGAAGAGTTCCTGGGACCGGGAGGTGTTGTGCGAGGAGTTCTGCACGGGTGCCGAAACAGGAGCCGAGGTCAAGGCGGATTCCGCAGACGGTTGGGGCTTCAGGCCCCGTCCGGGGCTCAAGCGTCGCCCATCCTTACGCAATCCCCGGCCCTGCGGTTCATCGCGGCCCGGGTCGTTAAGGTCGAGCCACTGCCGTCCGAACGCTGTGACCCCTGATCGGGGCTTGGATTGGGGCCTGATCGAACGCCGTCTGCGGGCCCTGCTGCCGGCGCGGGCCGTGGTGGCGAAGCGTCAGGAGTTGCTGGCTTACGACTGCGACGGACTCACCCTGCACCGCCAACAGCCACCGCTGGTGGTGCTGCCCGACAGCACCGAGCAGGTGGCCGCCGTTGTGCGTTGCTGTAACGAGCTCGGGGTGCCGTTCATCGCCCGCGGCAGCGGCACTGGTTTGTCTGGCGGTGCGCTGGTGGAGCAGGAGGCGCTGCTGATCGCCACCAGCCGCATGCGCCGGGTGCTGGAGGTGGATCTGGAGAACGCCCGCATCACCGTGCAGCCCGGCGTGATCAACAGCTGGGTCACGCGGGCTGTGACCGGCGACGGCTTCTATTACGCCCCGGATCCCTCCAGCCAGGTGGCCTGCAGCATCGGCGGCAACGTGGCCGAGAACTCCGGTGGCGTGCACTGCCTGAAGTACGGCGTCACCAGCAATCACGTGCTGGCGATGGAGGTGGTGCTGCCGGATGGTTCGATCACCACCCTTGGCGGTGAACTGCCGGAGATGCCCGGCCTCGACCTGCGCGGTGTGTTCATCGGCAGCGAGGGCACCCTCGGCATCGCCACGGCCATCACCCTGCGGCTGCTGCGCACCCCGGCCAGTGTGGCGGTGCTGCTGGCGGACTTCCCCTCGATGGAGGCGGCCGGCGAGGCGGTGCGGAGCATCACCGGAGCTGGCGTGCTGCCGGCGGGGATGGAGATCATGGATCGCCCCTGCATCCAGGCTGTCGACGATTACTTCGGCGTGGATGAATACCCACGCGATGCGGCGGCGGTGCTGCTGATCGAGCTCGATGGCCATCCGCTCGAGGTGAAGGAATCGGTGGAGCTGGCCAGCCGTCTCTGTCTGCAGGCCGGCGCCGGCGCGGTGCGTGAGGCCTGGACGGACGAGGCCCGCGCCCGCCTCTGGAAGGGCCGCAAGAGTGCAATCACGGCCCTCGGCCGCCAGTTCCCCAGCTACTACCTGCAGGACGGCGTTGTGCCGCGTACCGCCCTGCCGCGGGTGCTGGCGGCGATCGATCGTCTCAGCGCCGAGCACGGCCTGCCGGTAGCCAACGTGTTCCATGCGGGCGACGGCAACCTGCATCCGCTGATCCTGTATCGCGCCGGTGAGCCCGGCGTGGATGCGCGCGTCAAGGCCCTGGCCGGCGAGATCCTGCGCCTCTGCATCGAAGCCGGAGGCAGCATCAGCGGCGAGCACGGCGTGGGCAGCGACAAGCGCTGCTACATGGACTGGATGTTTAGCGCCGACGACCAGGCCACCATGCTGCTGGTGCGCCGCGCCTTCGATCCGGACAGCCTGGCCAACCCCGGCAAGATCTTCCCCACGCCCAAAACCTGCGGAGAATCTCTGCAGCGGCTGGTGGAGCTGAAGATCGAGGGTGTGGCGCTGCCCGAGGAGGCGCTGGTCTTCTAGGCGCGTTTCAGACGTCTTCGTCGTCGCCCTCGTCGTCGTCCTCCGGCGGCCAGGCCAGGTTCACCAGCACGGGAGCGTGGTCGCTCGGCTGGAGGTTGGCGCGGGTGCGCTTGTGGATCACGCAGCCGGTGGCGCAGGCCAGCAGCTGCTCGCAGAGATAGATGTGATCGATGCGCCAGCCCTGGTCACGGTCCCAGGCGCCACTGCGGTAGTCCCACCAGCTCCAGTGGCCGCGCTCGGGTTCGAACAGCCGGAAGGCATCCTGCAGGCGATCGCCGAGGGCCGCCGCCAGGGCCTGGCGCTCCGGCTCGCTGGCCATGATCCCGCCGCTCTGGCGGTCGGGGTCGGGCAGGTCCCGCGCCTCCGGGCCGATGTTGAAGTCGCCCAGCATGCAAAGGGGATCACACTGCTGCTCCTGCACCGCCAGATACCGCTGCAGGCATGCCAGCCATTCGAGCTTGTAGGCGTACTTGTCGCTGGTGAGGGCGCTGCCGTTGGGCACGTAGAGGTTGAGCACCCGCACGCCGTCCACCAGGGCGCTGATCACCCGCTTCTGCTCGCTCAGGCGAAGGGCGTCGGCGTCACCTGGCAGCAGCGCCTCGAAGCCGATCTGCACATCCTCCAGCGGCAGGCGGCTGAGGATAGCCACGCCGTTGTAGGCCTTCTGTCCGCTGATGCTGCTGCTGTAACCGAGGGCGGCGAAGGCCTCGGCGGGGAAGAGATCGTCGCTGACCTTGGTTTCCTGCAGGCAGAGCACCTCCGGCTGCTCCTGCTCCAGCCAGGTGAGCACCTGCTCCAGGCGCGTGCGCACCGAGTTCACGTTCCAGCTGGCGATGCGCATGGGCCCCGGGCGCCTGCGGGCATGGTGCCCCATGAAAGCCCGACGCGGCGCTTAGCATGATGTGAACGTGTGTCGACTCGCAGCCATGGACCGTGCTGAAGATCGCGCTCATCGCTGCGGCTCCGGGCATGCCCCTGCTGCCCGCAACGCCGTTGCCATGGCCCCGGCAGCCTTGGTGGCGGTGATTGCCACCGTGCTCGGCACAGCCGGCAGCGCACGGGCCGATTACAGCAGCGGCATGTCGGTGCAGGAGCAGCGCTTCTACGACTACGGCCCCGGCGGTACCAACAGCAAACCCAAGGGCACCTCGATCCTGGATTCCGCCAATCCCATGGATCTGATGAACAAGATCCGCAAGGGCACGGCGATGGACGATGCCACCAACCCCAAGGACGCGATCGACGCGGCCCTCAAGGAGCTGGACGCGAAGCCGAAGCCGGCGAGTCCGTCGGCGCCGCTGGTGAAGGCTCCCTGACGCTCTGATTCGGGGTTTGTGAGGCTCTGCCAGCGGTGGCTTGGCGCAGGCTGCTCAGACCCCAGGTGCTGGCCACCTGATCGAGGCGCTGATTCACCTGATCGGGCTGGCGGCCGCGTGCGAGCGCAAGTGCCTCCTGGGCGCCTTTGCTGTTGCCCTGTTCCTGGCGGAGCAGGGCCAGGGCCAGCAGGGGTCTGGGGTCCTTGTCAAACTGTCCTGCCAGGCGGATGTAAAGAGCCTCCGCGTTGGCCTTCTGCCCCTGGCGCTGGAGCAGATCGCCCAGCAGCAGGCCGATGCCGATGGCCTGGGGCTGCGGCTCGGGTTTGCTGGCTTTCTCCAGCAACGCGCTGAGCTGCGCCTGGGCCTGGGCCTCGCGTCCCTGCTCCAACTGCAGCAGGGTCATCAGCTGCAGGGCCTCGATGCGCCCGGGGTTGAGGTTGAGCAGTTGGCGAAGCTCCCGCTCGGCGCCGCTGCGGTCGTTCCCGTTACGGCGTAGCTCCGCCAGCAGCAGCCGCAGCTGCCAGCGCTCGGGCTGCTGGTCGGCCATCTGTTCCAGCAGGGCCGTGGCCTGGCGCTGCTCGCCCAGGGCAAGCAGCAGCTCCAGCAGCCGTTGGCGATCGGCAGGGCTGGCGCTGCCGGCGGCGAGCCTGGCCTCCAGCTGATCCACCTGGCGCTCCAGGGCCGCCCGGGAGCGTTCGTGGCCGGAGTGGCCGTTGCGCTGCCCCAGCCACCAGCCCGCGGCCAGGGATGCCGTGACCAGCGCGGCGATTCCCAGGGGCAGCAGCAGCCCCGGCCTGGGAATGGTGCTGGCGCGTGGCGGCATGGCTCGGCCTGGATGGGCAACAAGTCTGGCGCCTTGGCGGAGCTGGTTACATTGGCGGCCGGGCCATGGATCCGACACGCGCCCGGAGAATCCCAGCCACGATGCGTCACCACCCCATTTCCCCGGTCACCGAACCGATGCAGTACCGGGCCATCGGCGTGGTGCGGGGAACCTATGTGCCGAGCGACCCGGACCAGCTCACCCGCGGCACGATCCAGACCGAGGACGGCACCGCGATCGAGGCGGTTGTGCTGGGCCGTGTGCTGACGCTGATGCGTCGTCATCTCGACCTGAGCAAACCCCATCTCTGGGTGGCCTACCCCCGCTACCGCGAGACGGAGCATCTGCACCTGCAGCTGGTGGGGGTGTGGGAGCCGAGCACCCTCGCGGCTCCGGCGGCGGATGTCGAGCCGGACTCTGATCTGGACACCGCCGAACCGGCGACAGCGGCCACCGCCGAATCCCTCGAACCCGCTGCTGACGATTTGCCAGAGGGTGACGGGTATTTCTCGGTCCGTGGCGAGCTGATCTACACCCGTCCGGAGGATGGTGATCTGGTGGTGAAGATCCGCCAGCAGCCGCGCCCGGATGGCAGCCGACCCACCCCCTTCAAGCTGCAGCTCAAGGGCGCCATACCGCCTGAGAGCCTGCGCCATTTCGTGGCACTCGACCTGCGCCGCCACGGCCAGGAGCTGCATCTGGAGCAGCACGAGGTGATCGGTCCGATCCCCCAGCGGGGCGGCAAGGGCCGCGGCGGCCGTCCTGCCCGCGGTGGCGGTGGCGGTGGCGCTCCCTCCCGCGGCGGCGGGCAGGGACGCGCTACTGCCTCACGGCGCTGAGCATGGCGACGCCGGAGCGCTTCCCCAGCTCCGATCAGGGCTCCACGGCGGCCCTGGGCGCCGGGGTTGCCGTGGCCGGCGTCACCCTGGCGGCCGTGGTGGGCCCGGTGCTGGGGCTCTCGCCCTGGCTGATTGCCGTGGCGGCTGGCGGCGGCATGGTGGCCCTCACCCTTGATGCCGCCCGCTTTGGCGGGCTTGGCGGCCATCTGCTGGCCGAGGCCCTGCCGGCGGGCATCGGCCTGGCGCGGTTGCGCCGCATCGCCATCCATGAGGCCGGCCACGTACTGCTGGCGGCCGAGAACGACCTGCCGGTGCAGCAGGTGCTGGTGGGCAGCCTGGCCTGCTGGCGCCAGGGCCTGCGCGCCAATGGCACCACCCAGCTCGAGCCGCCGGCGCACGCCAAGCTGCCACTGGAGGATCTGCGCCGTTGGAGCCAGGTGCTGCAGGCGGGCATGGTGGCCGAGCTCCTGATCTACGGGGGCTCCCGCGGCGGTGCCGACGATCGAGCCCTGCTCGGCCGGCTGTGGGGCCTTTCCGGCTACGACGTGACCACCGCCCAGAACGAGCAGCGCCGCGCCCGGCGGGAGGTGGAGCAGTGGCTGCGGCAGCGCCGCGCTGAGCTGGAGCAGCGGGCGGAGCAGCTGCTTGCGGAGGTGCGATGAGCCGCTCGGCGCCCCTGGCCGTGGTGGATTGCCCCACCGGACTGGCGGGCAACATGCTGCTGGCGGCGCTGTTCGACCTGGGCCTGCCGGAAGAGGTGCTGCATGCTCCCCTGGCTGCCCTTGAGCTGACGGGGCGCTATCGCCTGCAGCTGCAGGAGCGCCGCAGCGGCGGCCTTCGCGGGCTGCATCTGGAGGTGGAGCCCCTGGAGAGTGAGCCCGCCCATCGCCACTGGGGAGAGCTGCGCCAGCGCATCGCAGCGGCCCCGCTGGAGCCGGCTCTAAGGGAGCAGGTGCTGGCGGTGTTCAGCCTGCTGGCGGAGGCGGAGGCCAGCGTTCACGGCCACGCACCGGAGCAGGTGCATTTCCACGAGGTGGGGGCGATCGATGCCCTGGTGGATGTGGTGGGGGTCTGCGCCGGTCTGCGCCATTTCGGTGTGCAGCAGCTGGTGTGTGGGGTGCCTCCGGCCGGCCATGGCAGCGTGCAGACCGCCCACGGCCGCCTGCCCCTGCCAGCGCCAGCGGTTCTGGAGCTGGCCCGCCGCCGCGCTGTGCCGCTGGCCGCCAGCGGCGATTTCCCCCCTGCCGAACTCACCACCCCCACGGGGCTGGCGTTGATGGCGGTGCTGGCCGAGCGTTTCGGGCCGGCGCCGGCCCTGCTGCCCACGGGGGTGGGCATTGGCCTCGGCAGTCGCACATTGGATCGCCCCAACCTGTTGCGGGTGGTGCTGGCTGAGCCCACCGGGGCGGACCCCGACAGCACCACGGCGAGCCAGGGGGATCCCGCTTCGCCCCGCTATGAGGCCCTGCTGCAGCAGCAGGCCCAGCTCGACGACGCCAGCGCGGAGGACCTGGCCTTCCTGATTGAGGAGCTGCGGACCGCCGGCGCTGTGGAGGTGTTCAGCCAGCCGGTGCAGATGAAGAAGGGCAGGCCCGGCACCCTGATCACCGTTCTGGCCCATCCGGAGCTGGCGCAGCCCCTGCGCGAGGTCTGGTGGCGCCTGGGCAGCAGCCTGGGGGTGCGCGAGTCGCTGCAGCAGCGCTGGGTGCTCCCGCGGGAGATTGTCAGTCTCGATACCCCCTGGGGGCCGGTGCGGATCAAGCGCAGCCGCCGTCCCGATGGCACCCTGCTGTGCAAACCCGAGATGGACGACCTGGTGGAGCTGGCCCGACGTCATGCCCTTGCTCCGGCTGCGCTGCGCCGCTCCGTGCTGGAGCTGCTGGAGGCCCAGCCATGAAGCGCCCAGAGCTCAACTTGTCGCGCTTGAAACTGTCGCGGCTGCAGTTGCCACAGCTGCAGCTGTCGCGCTTGCACCTGCCCACCGTCAACCTGCCGGGTGGGGCTCGCTTGTGGGTGATGCTCGCCAGCGCCGGCTTCCTGCTGGCGGCTCTGGCCGGCAACGCCCGCCAGCTGCTGCAGCTCAGCCTGGATGGCCAGGGTTGGTGCTGGCTGCTGCTGGGGGTGGGCCTGAGCCTGCTCAGCCTGGTGGCCAATGGTCTGGCCTGGGGGGTGGTGCTGCGCTGGCTGGGCCATCGCCCCCGCTGGGCGGCGGTGGTTCTGCTCTTCCTGGCCTCGAACCTGCGCAAGTACCTGCCCGGTGGGGTCTGGCATCTGCTGGCACGCCTACGGGCTCTGCGGGTGGGGGGAGAGGCGGATGCTGGTGCGGCGCCAGCCTCGGCGCCCCTTCTGCAGGAGCCCCTCAACACGCGGCAGGCGCTGGTGGCGGTGCTGTTGGATCCGCTGCTGATGGCGGTGGCGGCCCTGGCCCTGGTGCTGTTCGGTGGTTGGCAGACCGGGCTGGGGTTGCTCTGCCCGCTGGCGTTGCTGCTGCTGCTGCCCCGTTGGCTCAACCCGCTGATGGAGCGCCTCGAGCGGCAGCGGAGCCGGCAGCTGCAGGCCAGGGGCCTGCTCGAGGCTGATGACACCCCTGGCGGCTTGCAGCTGCCGGGCTATCCCTGGCAGCCCCTGCTGGCCGAGCTGGGCTTCGTATTGCTGCGCTTCGCTGGGTTCGCCTGCTGCGTGCAGGCCTTCGACCTCAGCTTTTCGCTTGGCTGGGGGGGCTGGCTGGCTGGTTTCAGCCTGGCCTGGACCGCCGGGCTGGTGGTGCCTGGCGCCCCCGGAGGCCTGGGCGTGTTCGAGACGGTGCTGATCCTGCGCCTGGCCTTCGCCGTTCCGGAGGCACCTTTGCTGGCGGTCGCCATCAGCTACCGCCTGATCACTGCGCTGGCCGACCTGATCGCCGCCGGCAGCGCTCAGCTCGACCGGCGTTGGCTTCAGCCGCCGCCCTTGCCTCGTTCTGCGGCATAGGCGCGTACATGTTCCGCCAGGGCCTGCTCCAGGCGCTCCCGTGCCTGGCGTGAGCTCCAGGCCGTAGGCGGCGTGAGCAGCAGGTTGGGCAGGGCCTTCTGCTGATCCGTCTCGCAGCTCCAGCCGATGCTGCCGGCGCCCAGCACCACCAGGGTGCGGCCGGCCAGCTTATCGAATTCCGGCTCGATCAGCGCGACCACGGGGCTGCGCTGCCATTCGCCGGTGGTGATGCTGGAGCGCCGACTCTTGATCTGGCAGCTCTTCGCAACTGGCCTTACTGTTGAGAATGAGCCCGTGTCCGGCCATGTCTGCAGCGTCGACACCCCAGCTGCAGAACCTCCTGCAGAACCCTGTACCGGCCCAGCCCCAGAGCGAGGCTCTGCGCACCAGCCTGCACGGCCGCGGCCAGCGGCTCACCCCACAGCGCCAGCGGGTTCTGGCGCTGTTCGAGCGCATCGGCGAGGGGAGTCATCTCAGTGCCGAGGAGGTGCACCAGCGTCTGCTGCGGGCCGAGGAGCGCGTGTCGCTGGCCACGGTGTACCGCACCCTGCGGCTGCTCAGTTCGATGGAACTGCTGCGGGAGCTTGAGCTACCTGAGGGTGGGCGGCGTTTCGAGCTGGCGAGCGACGATGATCACAGGGACCATCACCATCTGGTGTGCGTTCGCTGCGGCCACACTGAGGAATTTGAGAGCCAGGCGGTGCTCCAGGCCGGTGAAGCCGCCGCGGGCCTGCACGGCTTCCGTTTGCTGGAGTGTGTGCTGAATGTGCGGGCGCTCTGCCCGGCCTGTGCAGCGGCGGAAGCGGGCGTCAGCGCTGACGGTTGACGCGGACCGGAGCCAGAGCCGGCTGCATCAGCCCGCCACCGCCGTTGTCGTCATCGGAGCCGGTGGTGAGCCAGTAAGCCAGGCCGAACAGGGCGAGTACGGCGGCGAAGAGCACGACGTCGGCCATCAAGGGCATTGGCGATTCATCGCAGCGTAGCGGGGATCACCAGGGCTGCTGTTGCATCCGCGACGGTGAAGCAGCCCTTGTTTGGCGGTTGGTTGTCTGGTGGCCTGGTGCTCAGGCGGGCTCAGCGGAAGCCCTTGCCGGCGTTCCTGGCCACGCAGGCCTGCAGCTGTTTGCGCAGCGTGGCGTGGTCCAGTTGCTTGCCGATCAGCACCAGCTGATTGCGGCGCTCTGTGTTGGAGCTCCAGTCGCTGTCGTCGATCGAGAAGCGCTTGCCCGCCAGATGGAACACGTGGCGGCGTTCGCTCTCGTTGAACCAGAGGATGCCCTTGGCGCGGAACACGCCGGCTGGCAGTTGGTTGTCGAGGAAGTTCTGGAACTTGCGCAGGGCGAAGGGGCCGTCGCTGCTGAACGAAAGCGAGGTGAAGCCTTCGATCGCCAGGTGGTCGGCGTGGTCGTGGGAATGGTTGTGCGCGTGATCATGCGCGTGATCGTGATCGTGGCTGTGCGGATGCCCGTGGCTGTGCACATGCCCGTGGTCGTGTTCGCAATGGCCGTGATCGTGATCGCAGCCGCTGTGGTCTTTGGTGTCGTGGGTGTGACCATGGTTGTGCGGGGCGCTCTCCTGCTCAGCCACAACCTTGTCGCTCTCGAACAGGCCCACGCTCAGCAGCAGCGGCAGGCTCACCTCCCCCTTCACCGAGCGGAGGATGCGGGCGTCGGTCTTGATCTCGCGCAGGCGCGTCTCCACCGCCGTCAGCCGCTCCTCGCTAACCAGATCGCACTTGTTGAGCATCAGGATGTCGCCGTACACCACCTGGGCTCTGGCCACATCGCCCTCGAGGATTTCCTCGGTGAAGTTCTCGGCGTCGATCAGGGTGATGATCGAATCCAGTCGGGTCGCATCGCGCAGGTCGCTGCCCAGAAACGTCATTGCCACGGGCAGTGGATCGGCCAGGCCAGTGGTCTCCACCACCAGATAATCCACGGGATCGGGGCGATCGAGAATGCGGTACACCGCTTCGAGCAGTTCGCCGTTGATCGAGCAGCAGATGCAGCCGTTGCTCAGCTCCACCATGTCTTCGCCGGTGGCGATGATCAGGTCGTTGTCGATGCCGATCTCGCCGAACTCATTCACCAGCACGGCGGTTTTCACGCCCTGCTGGTTGCTGAGGATGTGGTTGAGCAGGGTGGTCTTGCCGGCCCCGAGGAAGCCGGTGAGGATGGTCACCGGCAGGGCAGTGGGAGCAGGGTCCATCGCGCTGGTGGAGGCGGTGTCGGTCACGCTGGCGATCACGCGGCGTCTGGCAGAGCTGTTGCGTTCAGTCTGATCCCTGGGGCCAGGGGGCGGGTCTTCCCAGGGGGGGATTCGGGGTGGATCTCCGATGAGAGCTGCTGTCTTGCTGAGCAGCAGCCTTTATGAGCAGCAGCCATTTTGAGCGGCTGGCCCGCCGATCAGAAGCTGAAGCTGGTCTTGATCAGGCCCCCCAGCTGCTGGAAGCTTGTTCCGCCTGGGGTATCGGCTCCTAGGGGCCGGCTCAGATAAAAGAGGGCCGGAGTGAGGGCGATGTTGTCGCTGAGCTGCACCTTGTACCACCACTCCCAGATCAGGTTGCCGTCGTTGGGTGTCTCTCCGCCGTAGAGGCTGGTGGCGAAGGTGGGCTGGCCTACCGCCATGCCGGCGGCATTGCCTTTGAGGAAGGCGTCCTGCCACTGCAGGCCCACACTCCACGACTGGCTGTTGGCGACCAGGCCGTTGCTGTTCACATCGTTGGCGTACTGGGTGTTGTTGATTCCCCAGCCGGCGCTGAGCGAAGGCAGCCAGCCCGACTGGGCCGGTTGCCAGTAGCCGGCCAGGCCGAAGGCGGAGGTGGTGCCGGCATTGCTGAAGCTGTTGAGGGTGAAGCGGCTGGCGTAGGTGATCAGATCGTTGGCGTTCTGTACGGAGGCGTAGATCGCGGCCAGGGCCCACTGATCCGTGCTGTAGCCGATTTGCACCGTGGCGGTGCTGCCGGCTCCGGCGGTGGCGATGCCGCCCGCCGCGGGAGCGCCGACATTGCCGTTCGCGGCCACATAGTTGGCACTGATGGCGAACCCATCCTTTCTCCACCACAGGCCGGCACCGGCACCGAGATTGTTGTTGTAGGCCGCGGGTGCACCCGGCAGGGTGAGCACATCCAGCACGGATTCAGAGGGATACACGCTCGGCCAGATCGCCAGCATGTCGTCCTGTTCCACACGGCCCCCGAGGGTGAGTGTGAAGTCGCCGAGGGGAACCTGGTAGAAGAGGCGATCGATGCCGATCACATCTCTCCCATCGCCATCCTGCAGGTTTTCCTGGAAGGCGGTTTCCAGGATCGAGAGGTTGCTGGGGCCGGCGCCGCCGAAGCTGTTGCTCGTGGCATCGAAGTTGCCGCCCCGCAGTCGTGTGCGCAGCAGGTCCTTACCCGAGAAGCTCGTGTCGAGGTTGAGCAGAACGTCGTAGTTGAAGGTTGTGGCGCCGAAGGCGGTCTGGGCGGCGCGCACCTGATTGGACGCACTTCCGCTGAAGCTGTTGGCCCCCAGCACAAACGTGGTCAGGCCGCTCAGCTTGGTGGTGGTGGAGAAGCGGGTCGCTTCCAGCACACCCACCCGGGCGTCGAGACCATCGACCCGGCCCTTGACTACCGCGAGTTCCTTGGCGAACTCCTGCTGCAGGCGCTTCAGCTCATCGGTGGTTTCGCTGATGCGATCCAGGCATGCGTTGAGGGCGGCGGCGGCTTCCCAGCGGCTAAGGGGGCGGCTGCCGAGGAAGCTGCCCCCGGGGTAGCCGGCCACGCAGCCGTAGCGCTCGATCAGGTTGCTGAGCGCCTGATAGGCCCAGTCGGTGGGGCGAATGTCGGAGAACTGGCTGATCGAGGTGACCTGCTCGGCGCCGGTCTCGGCCGCTGTGGCCTCGCCGAGGGACGCCAGCGGCAACAGGGTTGTCAGGCCGAGGGCAGCCGGAGCCAGCAGCAGGGTTCGCAACAGGTTCACGGATGTCACGCGAGTGGGAACAACGAGGCGCCAGGCCACGGGGAGACCACAACCGCCAGGAAGATGATAACGGTTCTCATTCTTGCGAATGCCGTTGTCGTTTCTTGGCCGATGTGCCTGGCCCGGGAGTCTGTTCGTGCTCGTCGCGACTTGGTTGTTGGCCTGGATACGGCCCGACCGGCCCTGCTCAGGCGCAGAAGCAAGGGGTCTTCGATTGGATCCGCCGGCAGCTCCGGCAACCTGTTGCCTCGCTGGGATGGCTTAGCTCTGTGCGGGCGCGTTGATGAGCGGATCAGCGGATCAGCGGATCGCTTCCCAGCCGGCGATCAGCTGGCGTTGTCCGGGGCGGTCGCAGCGACCGCCCAGCTGATCGACGATCAGACAGGTGTTGGTGGTGAGAGTGGCCATCAGATCGTCGTGGGGGGCGCTGGCCAGACCATCGGCCCGCAGCGACTCCGGGGCGAGCGGCACGCCGCTGAGCTCACTGATGCGTGTGATGGCCTTGCTGGCAGGCCATTGCTCGCTGAACAGCGCTGGGATCTTCTTCGCCTTCAGGCGCTGCACCGCGGCGGCCAGCGCCTGAGGGCGGAGGGCCTCGCTGGTGCTGCCGGCATCCACCACCGGCAGCTCCGTGAGCTCGTAGCGACGGGCCAGGCTGCTGAAGGCCCGATGACCGGTGGCCAGGGTACGAGTGCCGCGCTCAGCGGGCAGTGTTGCGAACTGGCGCCTATTCCAACGGTCCAGAGCCACCAGGCTCTGGCGCATCAGCTGCTCCCGCTGGCGGATGGCCGCAGCGGCGGCGGGCTTCAGCTCCCGCAATCGCTCGCTCACAATCTGCACCATCGCCTCGGCCTGGAGGGGGTCGTGCCAGGCGTGTGGATCGCGCCCGCCGTGATCGTGCTGGTGCTCTTGTTCGTGGGCGTCACCCGAGTGATGGCCATGGCCGTGCTCCTGTTCAGCTTCGGCTTTGGCGCTGGCGGGGCTGGGCGGAACCGCCAGCTCCGCCACGGCCACGGCCCGCGGCAGTTTCTGCAGGGCCGGGGTGAGCGCGTAGCCGTTGATCAGCACGAGGCGGGCCTGTTGGACATCCCGGCTCTGACGCGGACTCAGCAGGAACTGGTGGGGGTCGTCGTCGGGATCGAGCAGGCAGTCCACCCGCAGGTCGGCGGCGGCCAGGCGGCGTGTGAGATCACACAGCACGCCATCGGCGGCGATCACCTCCACGGAAGCCTGGCGCTGGCAGGCCGTCAGCAGCAAAGCGCCGGCGCCGGCGGCCAGCAGGCTCGCTGCCAGGCGCAGCCTCGGGTGCGGCAGAAGGCGGAGAGTCACAGGCTGCTTGCTGCTGAGGAATGATAACGGTTCTCAGTGGCAGGAGCCTCGTTAGCCTGGTGTCGGCTTCGGGCGTGGGCCCGGCAGAGGGAGTGTTCGCAGTGCTGGAGGTGCGCGATCTGCGGCTCGACCGCGGCGGTGAGCGGGTTCTCGATGGGGTCAGCTTTGGGCTCGCTTCCGGCAGCCTCACCGCCCTGGTCGGCCCCAACGGTGCCGGCAAGAGCACCCTGCTGCAGGCCATCGCTGGCCAATTGCCCCTTCAGGGCGGCTGCATCGCTCTCGATGGTGAGCCGCTCACGCCCGCCATCGCTCGCAGGCAGTTGGCGCTGATGCCTCAGCGGGGGGAGATCGCCTGGCACTTCCCGATCAGTGTGCACGAGCTGGTGGGGCTCGGGCGCCTGGCGGCCCAGCGCCCCGGCTGCTGCGATGTGGATGCTGCGCTGCAGCGGGTGGGGCTGGCGGGTCTGGCGCGGCGCCGCCTGGATCAGCTCTCCGGGGGCCAGCAGCAACGGGCGCTGCTGGCTCGCACCCTGGTGCAGCCGGCACGGCTGCTGCTGCTGGATGAGCCCTGCGCCGCCATCGATCCGCCCTCCCGCACCGAGCTGCTGCGGGTGATGGCCCAGCTGCGGGATGCCGGGCTCACCCTGCTGGTGAGCAGCCACGACTGGGGCAGCGACCTCGACGCCTACGACCGCGTGCTCGTGCTGGATCGCCGCCTGTTGGCGGATGGCACGCCTCAGCAGGTGCGGCATGCCCTTGGGGACCTGCGCGTGGGTAACCACTGCTGCGGTTAGCGGTTCGAGCTGGTCCGTGGCTTCGCGGCGGTCAGCGGTGTTCGCGGGGTTAGCGGGTTCGCGGGGTCAGCGGGTTCGAAGCGACCAGCTGGATTGACCCGTCAGCCGGCTCGGCGCTCCTGGCAGCTGCGGCAGAGGCCGAAGAACTCCAGGGTGTGGAACAGCAGCTGGAACCCATCGGCGTTCTGGCCGGGCAGATGTAGCTCGTGCATCGGGCAGCGCTCCAGCCGCTGGGTGCTGCCGCAGTCCACGCAGGTGAGGTGGTGCTCGTCGCGCTCCAGCGGGGCGAAGAGCGCCTCGCCGCTGGGCTGGTGGCGACAGCGGATCAGGCCCCGATGCTGCAGTTGCCGCAGGTGGCGATACACCGTGGCCAGCCCCATGGCCTGGGGGCCCTGGCGCAGCAGGGCATGCAGCTCCTGGCCGGACAGTTCCCTGTCGGCCTGGTGCAGCTGATCCAGCAGCAGCTGCTGGCGATCGCTCGGGGCGGCAACCTGGGGTGACATGGCCCGGGCTGGCAGGGCAGATCCCCTGATCCTATGGAGACACTCTGGTGGCTGCTGCCGCTGCTGCTCGCACTGGTGGTGGGCGCCCTCTGTCCGCTGGCGGGCACCCTGCTGCTGGTGCAGCGCCGGCTGTTTCTGGCCAACCTGGTGTCGCACGCGGTGCTGCCGGGCCTGGCCCTGGCCATCGCCCTCGGTCTGGATCCCGCCCTCGGCGGGCTGGTGAGTGGTGTGGCCGGGGCCCTGCTGGCGGAGCGCCTCAGCCGCCGGGATCGCCCGGGTCAGGGCGGGGATGAGGCCGTGATCAACACGGTGCTGGCCGGCTTCCTGGGCCTTGGTGTGTTGCTGATCCCGCTGTTCGGCATCCGGGTGAACCTCGAGGCGGTGCTGTTCGGCGATCTGCTGGCCGCGTCACAGGCGGATCTGGTGCGCAGCCTGGTGGCCCTGGTGGTGATGCTGGTGCTGCTGGCCCTGCGATACCGCCAGTACGTGTACCTCGGGGTGGATCCGCTCGGTGCCGCCAGCGCCGGCCTGCCGGTGCAGCGCCTGCGCCTGCTGCTCACCGGTGTCACCGCCCTCACGGTGGTGAGCGCCATGACCGCCGTGGGCGTTGTGCTGGTGATCGCCCTGATGGGGGCCCCGGCCCTGCTTGCCCTGGCTGGGGCGGCCAGCCTGCGCCAGGCCCTGCAGCGAGCGGCGTTGCTGGGGATGCTGCTCAGCGGTGGCGGAGTGCTGCTGGCGCTGCAGCCTGCGGTGAATCTGCCGCCGGGTCCCCTGATCGGTGTGCTGTGTCTGGGTCTGCTGCCGATTGCCGCCTGGACAGCCCGGCCGTTGTCAGTCGGCCGGTAGCCAGAGGGCCAGGCGGGCGGGCTTCTGGATCGGCTTGAGGGCCAGGGTGGTGGCATCGATCAGCACCGGCACCGCCGGCTGAACCTGGCTCGATTCCGGTCTGAGGCTGATCAGCAGCTGCTGCTGGGTGGGATCGAACAGCAGCGGTGCGCCAGGCTCCACCTGCCAGCCCCGCAATTCCCGTCGCTGCAGCACCCGGCCCTGCCGATCGAGGGCGAGCAGCTCGCTGTTCTGCTGGCCGCGCCACTGGCTGAGCAGCAGCCACACCCGGTCGCCGCTGCGGTCGCAGGCGCTGCCCAGCACTGCGGCGCTGCCCAGCCAGAGCTGGCGCGGCGGCTGGCCCGGTTCCACCAGTTCAAGGGAGCGGCGGAAATCCGGCCAATGGCGCACCAGCAGGGCCCGGCCGCTGACCGGGCAGAAGCTGCTCAGATCACGGCTGCCCGGGAGCAGCTGTCGTCGCTCCGGACCGCCGGGCAGGGAGCGCAGGCTCAGGCCTTCCAGCTCCGGCACCACCACGGCACTTCCCTGCGGCAGCAGCTGCATCGGTCCGGAGGCCTGCAACTTGAGGCTGCTGATGCGGCCATCCCGGCTGCGCAGCTGCGTGCTGCCGCGTGGTTCTGAGCTGCTGCTCGCCTGAATCAGCAGATCACCACGGCGGTTGCTGCTCAGATGGGCGAAGAGCAGCGGCTCGCGGTTCAGCCGTTGCAGCCGGCCCGGCTGCGGTTCGGCCAGGGCCGTGCGGCTGAGGTTGCGCTGCTGCAGCGGCAGCAGCCATAGATCCTGCCCCGCTGCTGCCGTCTCCTCGCTGCCGCCGCTCACCAGGGCGATGCCGGAACCATCTCCCAGCGGTTGCACGTTCAGCAGCCGCGGCAGCTCCGGGGTGAGAGCGCGCCAGCGGCCGTCATGGCCCCGCAGCTGCAGCTGCTCGCCCCGGCCCACCGGCACCACTGCCAGCAGCCGGGGTCTGGGATCCCATCGCCAGCGCTGGGGGGGCAGGGTCTGCTGGCGCAGGTCGCCGCCCTGGAGCAGCAACTGGATCGGTTGGGTGAGGCGCTGTCCACCGGCGAGCAGCAGCCGTAGTGGATTGGCCTCTCCCAGCCACTGGTAGGCCAGGGACGGTTGCAGCCGGCTCTGATCCCTGAAGCTGCTGCGCTGCATCGGACGGCTGAAACGCAGATCGAGGGCTGCCGGCCCCGAGCTGGCGCCGCTCGCCTGGATCTCCAGCAGCCGTGGCGGCCGCCGCAGCAGCAGTTGCTGCTGCAGGCCGGCCAGCAGAAGGCTCCCGGCCAGCAGCAGCGCGATTCGGGGCTGACCGTGACCGGAGGCTGGCTTCATGGCTCCAGGGGGCGCTGGGGCCTGGGGATCGGTTGCAGCCGCTCGGCGATCACCACGCTGCGGGTCTGTCCGCCGGCCAGCCGCTCCACCCCCATACGCCCCTGCAGGGCCAGCCACTGGTCGGCGCGGGGCCTGAAGCCAGCCGGCCATTGCACCGGCAGCCCCACTGGCGTGGCATCGGCCAGGCAGCAGCGCACCAGCAGGCGTGCCAGCTGGGGCGGCTGGCCGGGTTCTGTCAGTACGAATCCGCTGATGCGCACGGGATCGCCCGCATAGAGCTCAGGATCGGGCTGGCTGCGCAGCAGCCGCACCCAGTCGGTGAGGCTGCGCTGGGCAGGGGGCAGCAGAAAATCCAGGGCGGGCTCCACCTCGAGCTGGGCGGGCCGGTTGGCCGCCAGCTGGCTGAAGGAGGGGTTGGGGGGCAGCAGCAGCACCGCCAGGGCCATGCCGCTGCTGAGCAGCCAGGGCCAGGGGAGCCGTTCGCGCAGGCGCCAGCCGCCCCTTGGCAGCTGCAGGGCGGCCAGCAGCAGCAGCAGCACACCGCTCAGGGCCACCAAGGGGTGAAACATTCCGCGCAGGAGCAGATCCAGCCGGCCGCTGAGGCTGCTCTGCAGCAGCACCACCCCCCACAGTGCCAGCGCCACAACTCTGATCACAGCAGCACAAGATTCAGCCACTGACCCAGCAGCAGCACCATCACGCAGGCGGCGCCGGCCGTGAGGGCGATGGCCCTCGGTTGCAGAACCACCCCCAGCAGGCCCAGCAGCTTGAGGTCCACCACCGGACCCAGCACCAGGAACGCCAGCAGGGCTCCGGGTGTGATCTGAGCGGCGAAACCGAGGGCGAGAAACGCATCCACACTCGAGCAGACCGAGACCACCACCGCCAGCAGCATCAGGCTCAGCACCGACAGCGTGGGTGCGCTGCCCACCGCGAGCAGCCATTGGCGCGGCAGCAGGGTCTGCACCAGTGCGGCGATGACGCAGCCCAGGACCAGCAGGGCGGCCAGATCGAGAAACTCGCGGCTGCCGTGCTCCAGCACCGTTGCGAGGGTTGGGCGCGCCGTGGATGGAGCCCCGGCGGGGTTGGCAACGGCTGCAGCGGCCGGCAATCCCACCAGACCGCTGCGGCGCTCCAGCAGGCCGACCTGGCTGAGGGGCTGCACGAGCCGACGCTCCTCCAGCAGGGGGACGGTCAGCAGCTCGCTCTCCGGGATCAGGCTCAGCAGACGGCTGAGTGCAAGCGACAGAACCAGAGCCCCCAGGGGACGAGCGGCCAGGAGCCAGGGCTGGTTGGGAAAGGCGGCCCAGGTGCTGGCCAGCACGATCGGATTCAGTACCGGGGCAGCGAAGAGAAAGCCGAGGGCTGTGCCGAGGGGAGCGCCCCCGGCCAGCAGCCGCCGTGCCACGGGAACGTTGCCGCACTCACAGGCCGGCAAGGCAAACCCCAGGGCTGCTCCGCTCAGCGGACCCAGCAGCGGATGATCCGGCAGATTGCGCAACCAGGCGCCATCGGGGGCCAGCCAGCGGGCAAGGCCGGCAATCAGCACACCGATCAGCAGAAACGGCAGTGCTTCCAGCAGCAGACCCTGGAAGATGGCCCAGGCGGTGGCCAGCCGTTCCACATCACAGAGGCGGTTGTTCCCATCATCGTGGCGCGTTCAGGGCGTTGGCTGAAACGCCGATGGCCCCGATGCTGCCCGGTGGCAGCCCAGGCGGCGGCTGCCTCTGATCATCCAGTGGCTCCAGCGAGCTCAGCAGCTCCGGCCGGTTGCTTTCGAAGTGCAGGTGCGGACCGCTGCTCCAGATGCCTGTGTTGCCGCAGCTGCCGATCACATCCCCTCGGTTGAAGCTGCCGGAGCCGGCTGCGCTCTGGAGATGGCTGTAGCTGGTGATCAACCCACCGCTGCCGCGCAGCACCATCGTGATGCCGTGGGTGCGACTGCGCTGCACCTGGCCCATCCCGTCATGGGCAGCGTGGACAGGGGTACCCGTTGCGCAGGCGATGTCGATGGCGGGATGGCCTGGGCGAACCCCCTGCGTGATGACTCCCGGGATCGGCTGCAGCAGTTGCAGGACCGGGAGGAGCAGGGCGATGGGCAACGGGTCTTCCGCCTGAAAATCGAGGCGAACTTAGGTTGCGATCGGTTGGACCCGGGTTGAGGGCGTGCGGATGGGTCTCTGGCCTGCCGGCCTCAGAACCACTCCTGCACGGCCTGCTCTGGTGTGTTCACGTGAGCTTCGGGCGTGTTGCGCTCGAAGTCGAGGGTGATGGAGCGCTCCTGTTCGCCGTCGTCGGCGATGGCGCGGATCGGGTAGGTCTGGCCCCCGTCGGGGAAGGGCACGTGCACCCGGAAGCCGCCGTCCTCGTTGAGGGGGACCACCTGATCGCCGATCGTGAGGGTGGCGGTGGGCTCGGTGGCTCCGTACACGATCAGTTCGGCGTCAGCCACCAGCCAGAAGGAGCGGCTGCGCACCAGACCACTGCCGGATTCGCTGCGGCCGCTGGCCCAGATGCCGGCGCCTGAATCGCTGAAGGAGGAGTCGAGGGCGAAATCGTGTTCATGCAGGGTTTCTGATCCCACGCGCCGCAGCCGTGCTGAGGCCATCGTGGCCATCTGGTACAGACGCTCGTGCTGCACGCCACCGGAGGGAGCACTTTGCGGTGCCAAGGTCAGCGGAGTCTCAAGCGAGAACGGAACGAAAGCATCGGCGATGGTGACGCTCGGTTCGAGCTCCGGGATCCGGGCCACGGCGGAGAAGGCCAGCGAGAACCAGCCACCACCAGGCAGGCGATAACCCAGTTCCACGCGGTAGTCGCGGCCCGCCAGTGGCACCGGCAGGAACCATTCGCTGGCGTGGGCATCCACCACCAGCTCCTGCAGGGCATGGGGCTGGCCCATGGGATTCACCAGACCGGTGACATCCGCCACCCGCAGACAGAGGCTGCCGGCACCAGCGGCCCGGGCCCGCTCCAGGTCGGCGGGGGCGATGCTCCAGAAGCAATAGGCCCATTGCGGATCCCGGGGCAGGAACACAACCTCGGTGTGCACCGTGCTGGGGGGCATCAGCGCTGCCGGAGCACCGGCAGGTGCGGCCTGCGCCGATGGCGCCGGGGAGGCAGAACGAACGGCAGGAGCGTCTGCGGTGCTGGCAGCAGGGGTGTCACTGGAGCCGGAGGCGAAGGGGTTGAGGCGGCGGAGCCAATCGAACGGCCGGGCTGACTCGGTCATGTCGGTGCTCCTTCCTCGCCGCTGCGAAACCGTGGTGGGGCCATGATCCCGGAGGTCGAGACCATCCAAGCGGCCTTGTCAGCGGATGGGCACCGGGCTGATCCCAATTAGATCGTGAACCACACGGGCAGGTCTTCGAAGCAGGCGGCGTTCTTCTCATTTTCGCGGGCTTCCACCTTCCAGCAGCAGCTGCGTCCACCGTCGCGCTGATGCAGCAGGGTGTTGGCCCAGTCCCACACCAGCTGGGCGCTGGCTTCCATGCCCACGTTGTCCATCACCCGCAGGTTGAGGGCTCCCTGCGCGTGCAGGCTCCGCCACTGCTCCAGCAGCGGGTCGTCGGCATTCACCAGAAAGGTGTGGTCGAACTGCTCCGCCAGCTGGGCCTCCAGCGCGCCGAGGCTGGAGAAGTCGACCACGAAGCCGTGCTCATCGAGCTGCCGCGCCCGGAACCACACCGTGAAGCTGCGGCTGTAGCCGTGCACGAAGCGGCAGTGGCCGCTGTGGCGCCACTGGCGATGGCAGCAGGGATAGCCGCGGAAGGTCTTCGAGCAGGTGAAGGCGGCGGTCATACCCGGGCAGGGGTGGTGAGGATCGTGCTGGGGGAGGATCGTGTCAGCTGGCCAACGGGCCCTTGCAGGCATCCTTTCACCCGCCGGATCCCGCGCAGCTGCGCTTCAACGAGGCCGGTCTGATCCCCGCCATCGCCCAGGACTGGCTCGACGGAGCCGTGCTGATGGTGGCCTGGATGAACCGCGAGGCCCTCGAGCGCACCATCGCCAGTGGTGAAGTGCACTACTGGAGCCGTTCGCGCCAGGAGCTCTGGCACAAGGGGGCCACCAGTGGTCACACCCAGACCCTGCGTGGGCTCCGCTACGACTGTGACGCCGATGTGCTGCTGCTAACGATCGAGCAGCGCGGGGACGTGGCCTGCCACACCGGCGCCCGCAGCTGCTTCTACGACGACGGCCCCACCCCCTCCGCTGGTGGCGCCGGAGCCGCGCCGCCGCCGGCGGATGTGTGCACCGAGCTGATGCGGGTGATCGAGGACCGGCGCGATCGGCCTGAGCCCGGCAGCTATACGAACAAGCTGTTGGAGGGAGGCGACAACCGCATCCTCAAGAAGATCGGCGAGGAGAGTGCCGAGTTCGTGATGGCCTGCAAGGACGGCGATGCCGCCGAGATCGCCGGTGAAGCGGCCGACATCCTGTTCCACTTGCAGGTGGCACTGGCCCACCACGGCGTCAGCTGGCGCCAGGTGCAGCAGGTGCTGGCGCAACGTCGCGGGGCGCCCCGCCGGTCTTGATCTTCACCGGGCTGCCATGCCGCAGCCCCATGGTGCCGGACACGATCACCCGCTCCCCCGGCCGCAGCCCTTCCAGCACCGGATAGTGATTCCCCTGCAGCGGGCCCACCTGCACGGGGCGCTGCAGCGCGATGGCGGTGCCCCTGGGGAGTCGCTCCAGCGCCTTCAGGTCCGCGCGGCCAGGGTCCTGGCGCAGTTGTTGGAGGTTGCCAACGACAAACACAAAGGCCTGGCCGAACTGGCGGGTCACCGCCTCAAACGGCACCGAGAGCTGCTCCTCGCTGCCCAGAAGCACCCGCGTG
>JAIYAQ010000033.1 GCA_027488975.1 Cyanobium sp. E1_MAG_00006 | reverse complement strand
CTCCCCCTCCTGGTATGTGGAAGCCCTGAACTACATCAAGGCCAACCACGGCATCTCCGGCGACGCCGGCGTGATCGCCAACAACTACATCGACTACGCCATCGCCGCTCTGGTCTGAGCTTTCAGCCCGAGAGGCTGGAATCGCGAGATTCCCGGCCTGATGTTCACCAGCCCCCGCAAGGGGGCTTTTTTGTTGCCCGCCCCCGCAAGGGGGCTTTTTTGTTGCACGGCGACGCCAGCGTGGCCCGCCGGGGTCGGGGTGATGGCAGCATCGAGCCCAGCGGGCAACGGCAGTCAGCAGGCGATGGGCGGCAGCGGTGAACCGATCACGGAAGAGGAAGCCCTGCGCCGTCTGCGCCTGAGCGACGACCCTTCCGCGCAGTACTACGCCGCCTGGTGGCTGGGGCGCAACCGCAGCCGCCACCCTGAGGCGGTGCCGCTGCTGCAGGAGGCGCTGCGACAGCGCCGCCCGCGCGATAGCGGTGCCGGCGTGGAGGAGAACGCCGTGGCGCGCAACGCCGCCCGTGCTCTCGGCAAGCTCGGCGCGCCGGCCGCAGCGGCCATTCCCGATCTTCTGGCCACCCTGGCGGACGACGATCATGGCCTGCGCGAGGCCGCTGCGCGTGCCCTCGGTGAGCTGCGGGCTGTCGAGTCCGTGGAGCCGCTGCGCCGTCGCCTCGCCACTGGCCCGGCCGTGGCTGGTGCGCAGCAGCCGGGCACACCGCGTCTGCAGGAACCCTGTGAGGCCCTGTTGGAGGCCCTTGGGGAGATCGGCGTGGCCGAGCCGGAGGTGCTGGCGGTGATCCAGCCGTTCGTGGGCCATGAGCGGCCATTGATCCGCAGTGCCGCCTGCCGTGCCCTGCTGCAGCTCACCGGTGAGCCCCGCTGGGGTGAGCAGCTGGTGGAGCTGCTGCAACACCAGCAACTGCAGGTGCGCCGCGCTGCCCTGATGGATCTGGGGGCAGCCGGCTGGCGGCCGGCCCTCGAGCCGATCGCCGCCACCCTGGCGGAGAACAGCCTCAAGTTGATCGCCCTGCGCGGCCTGGTGGAGAACGGAGTGCCGTCCCAGTCCCCGTTCCCGTCCCAGTCCCCAGCCAGCGGCGATGCCGCCACCGAGGCGGTGCTGGCCGCTATGGACGCGCTGCTCTGATCACCATGTCTGCCGTCTTCCCCAGTCCAGATCAGAGCCCCATGGCCAGAGGTGAGCACAGTGACGCCGCTGTGGCGCTGCTGGTGGAGGCCGTTGAGCGCGCGGACAGCGCCCTGGGCTTGCTGCGGGCCACCCAGGCCCTGGCCGCTGCTGCCCATCCCGCCGCCGCCGCCTGCCTGGTGGAGGTGCTCGGCTTCAATAACCCCGGTGCTGCGGTGGCGGCGGTGGATGGCCTGATCGCCATCGGTGTTCCCGCTGTGGGCACGATCCTTACCAACATCGACGGCTACAACTACGGCGCCCGTGCCTGGGCCGTTCGGGCCCTCGCCGGCATCGGTGATGTGCGCGGGCTGGAGGTGCTCGAGGATGCCCTCGGCAAGGACATCGGCCCGAGCGTGCGCCGCGCGGCGGCCCGCGGCCTGGGTCAGATCCAGCTGGAGGGTCTGCCTGAGGCCGAGCGCCTGCTGGTGGCCGAGCGCTGTCTGGAGGCGCTGCTGGATGGCTGTCGCGACGGCGAGTGGGTGGTGCGCTACGCGGTGGTGGTGGGGCTCGAAGCACTGGCTCCCGCCTTCACGGCGCGGCCCGAAAGCCAGGCGCGCCTGCGGGTGGCCCTGCAGGCGCTCGGTGATGACCCCGCCGAGGAGGCCCCGGTGGTGCAGCTGCGCGCCCGGTTGGCCGTGCAGCGTTTGCGGTGCGTGGCGGCCACGGAGGCCAGCGATGGCTGAGCAGCGGCTGCTGTTTGTCTGTCTCGGCAACATCTGCCGTTCGCCGGCGGCGGAGGGTGTGTTTCTGCACCTGCTGGCCCGCGAGGGCCTGGAGGATCGTTTCGTGGTCGACAGCGCCGGTACCGGCGGTTGGCATGTGGGCCGCCCGGCCGATCGGCGCATGCGCGCCGCCGCCGAGCGTCGCGGCATCACACTGCTCAGCCGCGCCCGCCAGCTCGATCGCCACGATCTGGTGGCATTCGATCGCATCCTCACCATGGATGACGACAACCTGGCCAGCGTGCGGGCTCTGGCCCGAGAGCTGGCGGTGCCTGCGCAGCAGCTGGCTGTGATCGAGCCGATGACCAGCCATTGCCAGCGGCTGCGGGCCAGGGAGGTACCGGATCCTTACTACGGCGGCGATCAGGGCTTCGAGGACGTTCTCGACCTGCTTGAGGATGCCTGCGGCGGACTGCTGGACACCCTGCGGCTCGGCTGAGGGCTGCCTGTCAGCGTGCCGGATCCGGCCAGGCTTCCTGCGGCACCCGCGTTCGGAAGAGAGTCACCAGTCGTTCGATCACGGCCTCGATGCTCAGGCCATCGGTGATCAGCTCCTCGGCATCGTGCGCTTGGGTGAGGGGTGCCACCTCCCGGCTGGAATCCAGGTGGTCGCGCTCGGCGATCTGCGCCTCCAGTTCCATCAGCGGTGGCACGCTGAAACCCCGCTGCTGCAGATCCAGGGCCCGCCGCCGCGCCCGCTCGGCCACGGTGGCGGTGAGGAACACCTTCAGTTCGGCGTCCGGGAACACGGCGGTGCCGATGTCGCGCCCTTCGGCCACCAGCCCGCCCCGCTCGCCCATGGCCTGCTGGTGGCGGGTGAGGGCCTCGCGCACGCAGCCATGCGCCGCCACCAGCGACACCTGAGCCGTCACCTCCGGTGAGCGGATCGCCTCGGTGACGTCATCGCCGTTGACGCGCACCCGCTGGCTGCCGGCGGCGGCGGTGCTGAGCTGTAGATCGAGCCCCTCCAGCAGTGGCGCCACGGCGGCGGCATCGGCCGGATCGACGCCGCGGTTCTGCACCAGCCAGGTCACGGCGCGGTACATGGCGCCGGTATCGAGATAGATCAGCCCCAGCCGTTCGGCAAAGGCGCGGGTCACGGTGCTTTTGCCCGCTCCGGCGGGGCCATCGATGGCAACGATCGGCTGGCGGCTCATCAGAAACAGGTGATCGATCAGGCGGCTGGGGCCGCAGTGGACGGCGGCCGCCAGCAGGGTGAGCCCCTGCAGTTGGCTGCGGGGACGCAGGCTGTGGGGCTCGACCGCCTCCACATAGTCCACCACCAGGCCGGCGGCCTCCAGCTCAGCGCGAACAGCCGCCGTGGCGGCGGCCAGATCCTGGCCGGGGTTTGCACGCGCGTGGGCGTTGCGCAGCGCCCGCGGCAGGGCGGCGGCGCTCTGCCGTTCCGCCGCACTGAGGTAGCGGTTGCGGGAGCTGAGGGCCAGCCCGTCGTCCTCACGGCAGGTGGGGCAGCCCACCACCTCCAGGGGCAGTCCCAGATCTGCGATCACGCGGCGCAGGATCACGAGTTGCTGCCAGTCCTTTTCGCCCAGCAGCAGACGATCGGGGCGGATCAGCCCCAGCAGTCGCAGCACCACCGTGGCCACGCCGTTGAAGTGCCCCGGACGGTGGCGTCCGCAGAGCACCTCCTGCAGCGAGTCCGGAGGCTGCAGGCGCGTGAGTTCAGCCTCGCCTAGCGGGTACAGCTCCGCCAGCGCTGGTGCGAACAGCGCGGCGGCGCCTGCGGCAGCGGCCAGTTCAGCGTCCTGCTCCAGCGTGCGGGGATACCGGGCGAAGTCTTCATCCGGACCGAACTGCAGCGGGTTCACGAACACGCTCACCAGCACCTGTGGGCGGGTCCCGGCCACGGGCTCGACGCCTCTCTCGATCAGGCTCTGGTGGCCGCGGTGCAGTGCCCCCATCGTGGGCACGAAGTGCAGCAGAGCCGCCTGGCGTCGCCATTGCTGCAGGTCGGCGCGGCTTCGAAGCAGTTGCACGGCATCGGCCCTGGCGGTGCTGGCTGACCCTACGCAGGCGTGGCCAGCTCGCTTCCAGGCCAGCAAAAAGCCCACCGACAGAGCCGGTGGGCTTTCAGGCTGATGCCAAAGGCAGCGCAGGCTGGAGGCCTGCGCAAACCCATCACTGCAGAACTTCCAGCTTCACGCTGGCGACACCGCTGGCCACAACACCCAGCTCGTGGGCGGCTCCGTGGGCCAGGTCGATCACCCGGTTGCCGTGGAAGGGGCCGCGATCGTTGATGCGCACCACCGTGGAGCGGCCGTTCCAGAGATTGGTCACCCGGACCTTTGTGCCGAACGGCAGGGTGCGGTGGGCGGCGGTGAGGGTGCCGCGCCGGAAAACCTCACCATTGGCGGTGCGGTTGCCGTAAAAACCAGGGCCGTACCAGCTGGCCTGTCCGCTGCTAACGGAGCGAATCCGCGGCTTGCTGGAGGGTGTGGCGATCGGGGGCGTCGGCGTGACGGGCTTGAGGGGCTCGGCCGATTCCGCAGCGGGCACGGTCATCTCACGGATGGCCAGCTCGGTGGGAACTGAAGTGCCGGTGGGGGCGACGCGGCCTGTGGTGGCGAAAGCCGGGGACAGGCCGGTGCTACCGGAAAGTAGGAGGGCGGAGCCGCTCAGGAGGACGAAACCACGCATAACAAGCGAAACTCGCCACGAAAAACGCGGCAGCCACTGAAAAGAGGTGGCTCGCTAGCAGTGAAAACGCCCCAAGAATCGAAGAGAGACTGGAGTGAACTGCCGGTGGAGTTCCTAACGGGAATTGACGACGCGGCAAAGCTACCGGTTGTTCTCAGTAGTTCTGAACACAAACTGCAGGCCTTTGAATGATCAGCATTCGCGATCAGATTGCGGGACTCAAGGCCAGGGCTGCGCTTTCCCCTCGCGCCGAAGGGGCGCTCCCATCAGCAGGCGTCATCGGCTCAATAAGTCACGCTGATCAAAGTGTGTGCCGATTGTGCTTTCGTCCACGAATGGGGCGCCTGGGGTGCCGGCCCGGGCCTGGGTGTGCGCGGCGCCGGGGCAGGATCGGAGGATCCGCAGGACGGAGTCGATGGATTACCGCACAGCCGGCGTGGACGTCGTGGCCGGCAGGGCCTTCGTTGAGCGCATCCGCTCCAGTGTTGAGTCCACCCGTCGGCCGGAGGTGGTGGGAGGTCTGGGGGGCTTCGGCGGTCTCTGCCGCCTGCCGGCAGGTCTGCGCAAGCCGCTGCTGGTGTCGGGCACCGATGGGGTGGGCACCAAGCTGGAGCTGGCGCAGGCCCATGGCCGCCACCACGGTGTCGGCATCGACCTGGTGGCCATGTGTGTGAACGATGTGGTCACCAGCGGTGCCCAGCCCCTGTTCTTTCTCGACTACATCGCCACCGGCAAGCTGACGCCGGAGGCCATGGCCGAGGTGGTGGAGGGCATTGCCGATGGCTGCCGCCAGAGCGGCTGCGCCCTGCTGGGGGGGGAAACCGCCGAGATGCCGGGCTTCTATGGCCCCGGTCGCTACGACCTGGCCGGTTTCTGCGTGGCGGTGGTGGAGGAGGACGAGCTGATCGATGGCCGTCGT
This sequence comes from Cyanobium sp. E1_MAG_00006, assembly GCA_027488975.1. Lineage (GTDB taxonomy): Bacteria > Cyanobacteriota > Cyanobacteriia > PCC-6307 > Cyanobiaceae > Vulcanococcus. The sequence continues at coordinate 39,053 of JAIYAQ010000033.1, read as the reverse complement.
GTCCGGCCCGGCGATCGAATCGTGGCGGTGGCCAGCAGTGGCGTCCACAGCAATGGCTTCAGCCTGGTGCGCCGCATCCTCGAGAGCCATGCCGTGACGGCGGACACTCCGCTGGAGTCCGGCGGGCTGCCCCTGCTGGAGGCGGTGCTGCAACCGACACTGTTATATGGCGCCCTTGTGCAGTCGCTGCTTCAGAACGGTGTGGAGCTGCACGGCATGGCGCACATCACCGGTGGTGGCCTGCCGGAGAATCTGCCGCGCACCCTGCCGGCCGGGGTTCACGGCCGCATCGATCCCGGCAGCTGGGAGCGTCCGGCCCTGTTCCGCTGGCTGCAGGAGCACGGTGAGGTGCCCGAGGCGGACATGTGGAACACGTTCAATCTCGGCGTTGGCTTCTGTCTGGTGCTGCCAGAGGCGGCTGTCGCTCCGGCGCTGGCGGTCTGCGCTGCAGCGGGCCACCGGGCCTGGCTGCTGGGCTCCGTGGAGGCGGGGGATTCCGAGGGCGGTGAACCACTGGCGGGATTGCCGTACTGAGCCGCTTCCGCCCAGCTGCCAGATTGCATCAGCTTGCGGCTGATCCCCGGTCTCCAGGGTCAAGGCTGCTTAGGGTTCGCGCTAACGCTCAGCGCGGCGGCTTCCGCCACGCCCGTGCCAGAGACGGCCACCAGATGTGGCCGATCGATTGATTCCATAGCTCCCGTCATTCATAAATTCCGGATCTGTATGTCCGCTACCCCTTCCCCTGGCTCCGCTGCGTTCGGCTCCGTCACCGCTGGCACTGGTCCGGCTTTCGTCAGCCCGACCCGCATCACCCGTCGCCGCAGTTCCGCCGGACCGGTGCCCCCCAACCGCCCGCAGCGTCCGCGCGATGCCTATCCCGCTCGTGGCAGCATCCGCCCGACCTACCTGACCCTGCGCGACCACGGCAAGGTGTTCGTGGCCGATCTGCCGCGCCTCTCCGATGGCCAGCTGTCCCATGTGGGCAAGGAGGCCCGCGAGGTGCTCGACAGCCTCACTCGGCGGCTTGAGGAGCTGGAGCAGCAGCTGCAGCTCAGCCCCCTGGAGCAGGAGACCCGCATCCGGGCCGCCACCAAGCGCGATGTGACTGAGCGCTTCATCCGCGCCGTTGAGGAAGAGCAGGAGCAGCGCCGCTCCAATCCGGCCCTGAAGGCGGCCGCCGGTGAATCCCTGGCGCGTGCCTTCCTGGAGATCGCCCGCCATCGCCTGCCTGGGGCCACGTTTGATTCCCTGCTTCAGGAAGCTCTCTCCGCCTGCGACGACGGCGAGGCGGAGCCGGAGGTGCAGCCCCAGCCCTCGCGCCCGCGGGTGGTGGCCCTGGTGCGCCATGGCGAGCCGGCCCAGGAGGCCGCCGAGGCGGCGCGCGAGCGGCTGCCTGTTGTGCTCACTCCTGATCCCTCGCCAGCCATGGGTGGTCTGGCGGAGCCTCAGGCGCTCTGAAACGGGTTGGCGGGCATGCGTGCCGCTCCTTGAGCCAGCACCAGCGCGTCCAGTTGTTGCCGCTCCTCCCCAGTCAGATTCCAGCTGAGTGCTTCGGCCGCCTGGTCCACCTGAGCGGGCCGTCGTAACCCGGGGATCGGCATCGCCCCGTGGGCGCGGCACCAATTCAGCGCCACGGCGGCCAGGCCTCCCGGCCTGCCGGCAGCCAGTTCTGCCATCACCTGCCGCAGGGGCTGAAGCTTTGGCTCCAGCCGGCGGAAGAGAGCGCCGCGTGGCCCCGCCGGCAGGGGGTGGGGATCATCGCTGCGCCGGCTCAGCAGCCCCAGGGCCAGGGGGCTGTAGGCGATCAGGTCCACGCCGAGTTCCTGGCACACCGCAGCCACTCCCCCGGCTTGCACCGCCTCCGGTGCGAGCAGCGACAGCTGAACCTGCAGGCTGGCCAGAGGCACGCCACGCGCCTGCAGTTGCGCATGCACCCGGCGTAGGCGCTGGGGCCCCATGTTCGAGACCCCCAGGCTCTGGACCTCACCGCCCAGGACCAGATCCGCCAGTCCATCCAGCAGCGGACCCTCCTGCCAGGGGGCGTAGCGGGCGGTGCTCCAGTGCAGCTGCACCCGCTTCATCTGCCCCTGAAGCCTGGCCTGGGAGGCCGTGAAGGCGCGGGTGTACCCCTGCCGCCCCAGACGCCAGGGGAAGGGGGCGAGCTTGGTGGCGATGGTGAGGCAGTCCCGCTCCTGAGGGCTGGCGTCGCGGGCAAATCGGCCGAGCAGCGACTCGCTGCGGCCGTTGAAGCGTCCGGTGCCGTAGGAGTCGGCCGTGTCGAAGAACAGCAGGCCCCGTTCAAGGCAGCGCCGGAAGGTGGCGGCGAGCCTGTCGTCATCCCGGGCCGGGTCGTAGCCCCAGAGGAACTGGTTGCCCCAGGCCCAGGTGCCGACGCCGATGCCAGGTTCGCCAGCCGCACTTGCCATGATGGTTGGGTACCGGGGCTGAACTGCGTTGAATTCTCCGTCGCCCACGGCATCAAGCCAGCTGGTGACAGACCATGCGGCAGCCGCGCCCATCCCCGCCAGCGCAGCAGTGGCGCCTGCTCCGGAGCCCGTGCTCTGCGGTCATTGCGGCCGAACCGCCAGCAACGGCCTGGCGTGCATCGGCATGTGCGTGGCGGATTCGGGCTACTGAGGCCGCTGGGGTCTGAGCTGCGCCGAGCAGCGCAGAATGACGAACTCTTCGCAGCGATGCTGTCGTGTCGGTTCGCGCCACCGTCTGTGCGCTGTTGGTGCTGGCTCTCCCCCAGGCTGCTGCAGGAGAGGCGGCGGCAGCTCCGGTGCAGGGCCGCAGTGACGTCCTGGGCCGTTGGCAGCCCAAACCGCTCGAGTGCCGGCGCAACCTCGCGGGCCTGGCGGCGGCTGAGTGCGGCGCGGTGCTGGTGGATCAGCGTGGCGACGGTGTGTTTCGGGTGAGTTGGGCTGCCCGTGGCGCCAGCCCAGGGGGAGCCAGCCTGCTCACCTTCGTGGGCATCCTCAGCGCGGCCGGCGAGCCGATGGCGTGCCGCCAGGCCAGCTGCAGCCTGGTCAAGCCAATGGAACTGAGTCTCAGCACCGTCAGCGAGACCCTGTTCGACGGCCGTGGCGTGGCCAGCAGCCTGCCCAGCGCCTGGCCTGTGAGCGGAACGTGCCGCCTTGATCCGACCCTTGTGCGCTGTGAGGCCCGTGCCCTCAGCGGTGAGAGCTGGCTGGCGGAGGCCAGGTTGCGTTGAGCAGGCTTCAGCGCCGCTCGGTGATCGCGACCCAGTCCGCCTGGATCCCGATGTCGGGAACTCCGGATTCCTTGTTGGTGCGCTCGGTCCAGCGGACCCGCACGATTCTGTGGCCGCATCCCACCAGAGCCAGCCCAAGCAGCAGCGCAATCCAGGCCGCCATCGGCTTCGAGATAGTCATGGCTCCAGTGCCCAGCGCCATGTCCTGCGGCATCCAGAGACGTTGCAGCACTGGCGGCAGCCGCACTGGAACGTTCATCGGATTCGATGCCCTGGAAGTCTGCCGCCGATGTTCTCTACGCTCCGCCCATCGCTGCCTTCACCGTGATGCCTCTGCTCCCCCGCTGGCGCTTCATGACCGATCAGTCGAAGGCGATGGTCCGACGCACAGCTGTTTCGGCGGCGGTTGTGCTGTTCGTGCTGCTTGTGTTCCGGTCTCTGCTGCCCTGGGTGGTGTTGGTGGTGCTGGCCTGGTGGCTGTGGCGTGCGGTGAGGGCGTAGCCCGGCCGCCGCTGCGGACCAGCCAAAAAAAAGCGGACCCTTCCAGGACCGCTCGATGACCGACGCCACCATATGAAGTTCCGTGACATCGGCGTGGCTCTCGGGGCGGTCCACGTCAGTCCGACCGCGGTGGAGCGAACCGGGCTCAGTAGTCGTCGCCGTAGCGGATGCCTGTGCCGGCATTCATCAGGTCCACCGTCGTCTGATAGCCCTGTTGCACCGTGATGTCGTGCTGTGCCGCGATATCCCGTAGAGCGGCGACATCGTATTCAGGGGCCGTGATCCAGCTGAATCCCTTGCCGAATGTGTTGTCGGGATTCACCACATACCAGTGACAGGCTGTATCCGGAACGAACACGGAGCATTTGGTCCAGTCGTTGTCCCACTGGGGTACCTGAACAAACGAAAGGGCTGCAAACAGAAAACCGAAGAAGCTCAGAAACATCACGTTATTCCAGATGTAACTGATTGTAACACCAGATCGCGGTGGGCTTCTGGCGTTTGCGCCTTTCGGTAGGTCGTCCGTTGCGCAGTGAGTGGATGCCTCGCGAGGCTGGTCAGTGGGAATGCCCCTTGGTGTCGCTGTGCTGTGTGCAGCCCCCAAGGCGTCGGTTGGGCTTCGCTGAGTCCCTTGAGGAGGTGCGCAAGGTCTTCACCGCCCTCTGGCAGGACTCAGATCAGCATCATCACCACGCCAACCACAAGACCAGCGGCATGAACGATCACGGTGTCCCGGCTGCTGGGCGGATAGGCAAGCAAGGGATGACGTTGCCGCGCTTCTGTTCTGCTCGCCCAGATCAGTACGGAAAGCACCAGGAAGCAGCCCAGCACTTGGAGCGCGTGCGCCAGTGCCTCCTCGGTTCCGAATCTCCTGATGGTCTCCAGGTGGTTGCCGAGATGCTGGATCTTGCCTGGAAGCACGGTGCTGACGGCAAAGATCCCGCCCATGCACAGCGACTTGCGTGGATCCCTGGCCGGCAGAAGCTGATGGCTCACTGGCTCAACGGAGCACGGTCAGGCACCGGCCAGCAGACCCGCAGAGCCAACGGCAAGCAATCCACCAATCGCTAGAAAGGCAATCGCCGCGGCCTTGGTCCAGGTGAGCGGCAGTTTCTTCAGCAGCAGAACGGTGCCGCCACACACCAGGGCGGAACTCGCCAACGCACCGGTCCACCAAAGGAGGCTGGTGCTGTCTTTGGGTGCCTCCAGCCCATGCAGCATGGCGTGAATGGAGATCCCTGCCGCCACTACGGCACCGCTGAGGGTGGTGAGGGTGTTGGGTTGGCTGGTCTTGGCGATCCTGCTCGCCAGCAGGATCACAGCGCCCACCGCTGAGATGGCCAGTGCCGCAAGTACCTCAGCAGAGGCAATCGAGAAACCCGTGAACCCCACGACAGCACCAAGAACGGCGCCTCCCAGTGCCCACAGCAGCAGTTGGGATGAGATGAAGGAGGCCGCGGTGCCCACCGCTAGCAGCATGACCAGGTGATCCAGGCCCAGCAGCGGATGGGTCAGGCCGCCCAGGGCGCCACCAGTGGCAGTGCCGTGAGCCAAGGCGGGATGGGTGCCCAGAACCACGGCGGATCCAGCGGTCAGGGCAATCAGGGGGGATTGGAAGCGTTTCATGGGATGGCTCGGTCCTCGCCGAGCACGAATGGGACTGGTGACGGCGAGTGTTCTGACTGAGGGGCGAACCCCATCACAGTTGCGGGACAGCGGCGGCCTTGGGGACTCCCTCACCGCACTTTCCTCGTTTGGCCACTGGCAAGGGCAGTGGGCCCGTCATCCCCACTATGGGTGTTGCTCGCAGGGCATCCAGAGCGATCCCATGGCATGGACGCCATGGCAGCCCAACGCTTTGGCCTTCTGCAGGGCCACCTGTTTGCTCGGGTAGGCGTAGAGGTTCTGCGGCTGGGCCGACTGGTGCGCGTGGTGGTGGCTGGAGTGGATCGCATTGGCTGCTCCCAGGCGTTTCGGACCCATGCCGTCCATTCCGACCCACCACACGCCCATCACATTGACGCCCGCCACCAGGATTCCCATCCCCACCACGCAGGCGTTGATCACGCCCATGCCGACTGCCCCGATGCTGATCACTCCCATCGGCACCACGCCAATGCTCACCACGCCCATGGGGACGATGCCGATGGAGACGATTCCCAGCGGTGCAATGCCGATGGCGACTGCCTTGGGTTTGCTGCCGCAAGCTTGAGGTTGCTCAGTGGGCATGGGTCTTGGCATCGCCGTGCTTAGAGCAGGGCATCCATTTGTCGCCCATCTGATGTGCCCCTGTGCAGTTGAATTTGGGCGCTGCCTTTTCTGCTTCTGCCTTGGTGGCATACATCGCAGGAACCGCCCCGGAGTTGTTCGTTTGAGCGCAGGCGACAGAGGGAAGACAGGCGGAGGCAAGAGCGAGAAAGAGCAGTCGCTTCATGTGGGACGCGAGGTTGTGCGTACCTTATGGGAATTGCCTGGTGATCCCGAAGGCCCATGCGTTGGGATCTCCAGGCCCTGACCTTCAGAGCCACCAGGCGTTGCCCAGCTGGGCAGGTTCCGCCGCTGGGTGGGATCGGCTGCTCCAACGCGCTGTTCGCTTGCCAGCCGCACTGATGCGCTTGGCGGCGAGATTTGCCTCGCGTGAGAGTTGCCAATGCTACGTTCATCGACACAAGATGTTGCGCAGCGCCGGCTCTCAAGCGCCTGGCGACCCTGTCACAAAAGAGGCGGCACCCAGATTCGAACTGGGGGTAAAGGATTTGCAATCCTCTGCCTTACCACTTGGCCATGCCGCCGTTCGGGAGCAAACTCCCAGGAACGGATCGTATCAGTCACGGGATGCCCGGCCGTCTGCTGGTGCTGAGCAACGGCCACGGGGAGGACCTGATCGCCCAGCGGGTGCTCGATGCCCTGGGCCGGCGGCGGCCGGAGCTGGAGGTCGTCGTGCTGCCGCTGGTGGGTGAGGGTTCGGCCTTCGCCGCAGCGGAGCAGGCCGGAGGGCTGCGGCGTGTCGGCCCGCGGCGGGCCCTGCCCAGCGGTGGCTTCAGCAACCAGAGCCTGCGCGGTCTGCTGGCGGATCTGGGGGCCGGCGTGCTCGGCCTCAGCCTGAGCCAGTGGCGGCTGGTGCGCCGCTGGGGTCGCTGTGGTGATCCCGTGCTGGCGGTGGGGGATCTGTTGCCGCTGCTGCTGGCCTGGGCCAGTGGGGCCCCCTACGGCTTCATCGGGACCCCCAAGAGCGATTACACCTGGGCCAGCGGTCCCGGTTCCGCCGGCCTTGCCGCCTGTTATCACGGCCTCAAGGGCAGTGAATGGGACCCATGGGAGTGGGCGCTCATGGGGCGGCGCCGCTGCCGGCTGGTGGCCGTGCGCGATGGCCTGACGGCCCGTGGGTTGCGCCGCCATGGCGTGCCGGCCCTGGCACCGGGCAATCCGATGATGGATGGGTTGCAGGCCGGCCCGCTGCCGGAGGCGCTCGCGTCCCATCGACGCATGCTGCTACTAGGCGGCAGCCGCATGCCCGAGGCCCTCGCCAACCTGCGCCGCCTGCTGCAGGCCGTGGCGGGCCCAGCGGCTGCGCAACCCCTCGTTCTGCTCGCTCCCACCGGTGCACGGCCCTCGCCGGCGGAATGGGCGCCGCTGCTGCGGGAGCTGGGCTACGGGCCAGCCGATCCCCCGCCGGGCAGCGGTGCCGCAGCGGCCTGGCGCCGGGGCTCCCATCTGTTGCTGATCGGGCCTGGCCGTTTCGCCGACTGGGCCAGCTGGGCTGAGCTCGGGCTGGCGGCGGCCGGCACCGCCACCGAGCAGCTGGTGGGTCTGGGTATTCCCGCCCTCTCGCTGCCGGGGCCGGGGCCGCAGTTCAAGCGCGGCTTCGCTGCGCGTCAGAGCCGTCTGCTGGGTGGTGCGGTGGCGGTCTGCGACAGTCCGGCCGCCCTGGCCGCGCGGCTCGAGCTGCTGCTGCGGGAGCCGGCCCTGCGGCTGGCGCTGGGCCGGATCGGCCGACGCCGCATGGGGCCCGCCGGCGGCAGCGAGGCCCTGGCCGCCCTGGTGGAGGAGCGCCTGCTGCAGGCCGCCCGCTGAGGAGCTGGGGAGGAGCTGCTGAGCCAGAACGGGATGATGGGGATCCGCCGCTTGCCGCGACCCGCCATGGCCGCCCCTCAGGACAAGGACTACGTGACCGCCTGTGCGCGCCTGGCCACCGCTCTCAGCATCAGCATCGCCGCCGCCCGCCGCAAGGTTGATCTGGTGGCCTCCCGCCAAGGCGTGCGCGACAACGACGGCCGCACCCTGATCGCCCAGCGGTTGCTGCTGGAGAGCCAGGGTGTGAGCGAGCAGTCGCGGCAGCTGCTGGATGTACTCCTGGAGGCCGTGAAGGAGGAGGAGAACTACATCGGCGACGACTGAGACGGGCCTCCGCTCAGGAGCGATGCTCGAAGATCGCGCCGTAATGGCCGCGGTCCAGCTCGGCGATCACCGGGATGCAGGCGAAGCTGCGCTGGGCCAGGTCGAGCCGCTCTTCGCGCCCCAGCATCTGCACCAGGCGGTCGCGGGCGGCCAGCAGGTAGCGCACGTCGTTGGCGGCGTAGGCCAGCTGGGCTTCACTCAGCTCCTCCACCCGGCCCCAGTCGCTGCTCTGGGAGCTCTTGTCGAGTTCCACGCCGCAGAGCTCCTGCACCAGCTCCTTGAGGCCGTGGCGGTTGGTGTAGGTGCGGGCCAGGCGGCTGGCCACCTTGGTGCAGAACAGCGGGTTCACGGCGATGCCCAGGCCCTCGCCCAGGGCGGCCACATCGAAGCGGGCGAAGTGGAACACCTTCTCGATCGCCGGGTTCTCCATCAGTTGCTTGAGCAGCGGCGCGTCGCTCTGGCCGCGCAGGATGCGAATGCAGCAGACGTTGTCGGCGTCGTCGCTGATCTGCACCAGGCAGAGGCGGTCGCGGCCGTGCACCAGGCCCATGGCCTCGGTGTCCACGGCCACGGCGTTGGAGCGGCTCAGCAGCTCCAGCCACTCGGGGCTGAGGTCCCGATCGAGCACGGCGAACTGTGCCGGGCTGGAGCCTGCGGCGGGAGCGGAGGCTTGGCTGCTGCTTGCGGAGCTGGTCACGGCGGGCGACGGCGGGGGATGGGCTGTCGCCATCGTCGCGGATGCTGCGCCGCCCTCCAGAAATGGCGTAATCGCGTTTCGCTCTTGAAAACCGAAATGAGATTGCGCTAGCAGTTCTTCAGAGCCGCCCATCCGTCGAGTCCGATGCCATCCCGCCGTCTGCCTGTGCAACCCGGTCTGGAGGCGATCCGGGCTTTCTTCGTTCAGCCCCCCATCCAGCACCTGGGGCTGGAGCTGGCGGTGTGCTGGATCCTCGAGCGCCTGCTGGAGGCGGACAGCTACCCCACAGCGCTGATGCACGATCTCGCTTCGGTGCACCCGAAGCTGCGCCTCTCGGAAACCGTTCTGCAGCAGGCGCTCAGCTTTCTCGATCAGCAGGGCGCCATCAGCACCTACGCCCAGCGCTGCCCCAGTCGCGGTCGCCCGCGGCGGATGCTGCACCTGATCGAGGCGAGTCGTTGCGAGGCCCAGGAGCTGATGCCGCCATGGCATCAGTGGCTGCAGGAGAATGAATTGCATCTGCGCGGCGGCTCGCTGCATGCCCACAGCCCTGGCCTCCACCCTGCTGCTCACCCTGCTCCTGGCTGTCGGCCTGGTGTTCTTCCTGCGGGCTGCCAGTAAGGACCGCACCACCGTGGTGGAGGTGCGGTCCTCGCGTCCGCCCCTCGAGGTGCTTCCCGCCCTCGCTGAGTGGCTGCAGCAGCGCGGCTGGATCGCCGAGGAGAGCAATCCGGAACGGCGCCTGCTGCGCTTCCGCGGCCAGGTGCAGGCCAGCGGCACCCTGGCGCTGCTGCTCTCCCTGCTCGGCGCTGTAGGGGCCGGCAGCCTGGGGCTGGTGATCCGCCAGCTGCTGCCCCAGCTGGCCTGGTGGCCGCTCCTGCTGGTGGGCCTGGGCCCGCTGGCCGGAGTGATCTATAGCCGCCGCGCCGCGCGTGCCGAAACCGTGGAGTTGCGGTTGATCAGCCATGACCAGGCCACCGGCAGCGCCTTGCGCCTGCGCGCCCACCGCGATGAGTTGATCGCCTTGGAGCAGGAGATGGGGCCGCGGCTCGGTCTGTTCAGCGACGGCAACCTGCTGAGCTCGCCGATCTGACCCTGCGTCAGAGTGGCTCGATCCGCACGGGGTCGATGGTGAGTCCATGCCGCCGCAGCAGGACCGTGGTCCGCGGCCTGGCCCTCTCCGCCCTGCTGGCCTTGCCACTGGCCATGGCAGCGGCAGCGCAGGCGCCCGCTCCGGCCACGGGTCGTGATCCGCTCACAGGCCCCCGCAGCCGCCTCCAGCGCGACTGGATCGGAGCCAGGGCCGTGACCGCGGATGTGCCGATCCTCGTGATGGCCGGCCACGCCGACTCCCAGGGCATCACCGGCCCCGGCACCGCCGGTGAGGCGGTGGATCGCCAGGGGGCCGAGCCGATGCAGAGCGGCATTCGCGACGAGCTCTACTGGAATCTGCAGGTCGCCCGGCGGGTGGTGGATCTGGGCCGGCAACGCGGTCTCAACATCAGCTTCTACGACCCACCCCTGCGCGCCATCGTTGATGGCGATGATCCCCGCACCAACTGGAGCGTGGGCAAGGCCCATGCCGCCGCCGGTGGCTATGCCCTCGAGATTCATTTCGATGCCTACGGCCTCGATGGGGTGGGCTCGGGCGTGATCCCGGCGCTGCACCGCCCCTTCAGCCGCATCGATGAAAGCCTGGCCCTGGCCTTCGGCGGCTACCCGATGCAGTTCCGTGGTGGGCTGGGCGGGCCGCGTCGCGGCATCACCCTGCTGGAAATCGGCAAGCTCGAGGCCCCGCTGGAGCCTGCCCTGCGCAACCTGGCCACCCGCGAGCGGGCGCTCGACAGCATCAGCGAGCGCGTGGTGGCAGCCCTGGAGCTCGGGGTGGGCCGTCAGCCCGGTGCCACCCCGATCCCGGCCACGCTGGGTGGAGCGGTTGAGGAGCGAGTTCCGCTGGCTGGCGGCCTCAGTCGACAGCCTGATGGGGCTGGCAGCGCGCCACCAGGGCAGGATCCTGCAGCCAGTTCTGGGGGCGGGTGAACAGCTCGGTGAGCAGGGCCTCGCGGCTGCCTGCCTCCGGCTGATAGCCATACTCCCAGCGCACCAGAGGCGGCAGCGACATCAGGATTGATTCGGTGCGGCCGTTGGTCTGCAGGCCGAAGATCGTGCCGCGGTCGAACACCAGATTGAACTCCACATAGCGGCCGCGGCGGTAGAGCTGGAACTGGCGCTCGCGTTCGCCGTAAGGGGTGTCGTGGCGCTTCTCGGCGATCGGCACATAACTCGGCAGGAAGGCGTTGCCGCAGGCGCTGGCCAGGGCAAACAGCTGCTCCCAGCTCTGGGGTTGAGCCCCCACCCGCTGGCCGGCGGCGGCGGCGGGGCCGCTGGGGTCCTGCCCCTTGTAGAGCACGCCGCGGGGATCCTGGTAGTCGTAAAAGATGCCGCCCACGCCGCGGGTTTCATCGCGGTGCTTCAGATAGAAGTATTCGTCGCACCAGGGCTTGAACACCTCGTAGAACGCTGAATTGACGCTGTCGCAGGCGCCCTTGAGGGTGCTGTGGAAGTGCTTGGCGTCTTCGAGGAAGGGGTAATAGGGGGTGAGGTCGGCGCCGCCGCCGAACCACCACACCGGCCCCGCCTCGAAGTAGCGGTAGTTGAGGTGAACGGTGGGGATGTAGGGGTTGCGGGGGTGCAGCACCATCGAGGTGCCGGTGGCGAACCAGCGGTGGCCCTTGGCCTCGGGCCTCTGGCTGAGGATCGAGGGCGGCAGTTCCGATCCCTCCACCTCCGAGAAGTTCACGCCGCCCTGCTCGAACACCCGGCCGTTTTTCAGCACCCGGGAGCGGCCGCCGCCGCCCTCCGGCCGCACCCAGCTCTCCTCCTGAAAGCGTCCCTCGCCATCGAGCTGCTCGAGGCCGGCGCAGATGGAATCCTGCAGGCCCATCAGCAGCGCCTTGGCCCGTTGGCGCGAATCTGCGGGAGGGGCCTCAAGTTGCAGGGCCGCTGGCACAGCCGATCCACTGCTGCCGTCGCGGACCCCGCCCAGCTGGGTCTTGGCACGGGAGAGCAGGCCCTTCAGCATTCGTGGCAGAGCCCGCCGGGGCTTGCGAAACCGCCTCACCCTTTCAGCTCGACCCGCCGGCGCACAAGCCTTCGAGAGAGTTCGTCAACACGATTGCGGCATGTGAGTTGGCGTTGCCGAAGGTGCTGAAGCCCGCTTTTAGGATCCAGGCCCCAGGATCCCCCCGATGGCCAGCGCCGATCAGGCCGATGCGGCCCTTGCCCAGGCCCTCGCCGCGCTCGAGCCCCTCACCGATGCCGGCAGCGGCCGCAGTCTGCTCGAACTGCAGTGGATTCAGCAGGTGCGGCTGCAGAACAACCGCGCGGTCTTCCGCCTGGCGCTGCCCGGTTACGCCAACGTCCAGCGGGAGCGCATCGCCAGCGAGGCCCGCGGTGCTCTGTTGCAGCTGAGCGGCATCGACGACGTTCAGATCGAACTGGCCCCGCCACCGGCCCCCGCCGCCGCTGCAAACCAGGGAGCGCCGATTGGGGCGGCCGGCCATGGCGGCGGCGGTCCGGAGCGCCAGTCCATCCCCGGCGTGAAGCAGGTGATCGCCGTGAGCAGCGGCAAGGGCGGCGTCGGGAAGAGCACCGTGGCTGTGAACCTGGCCTGTGCCCTGGCTGCCAGTGGCCTGAAGGTGGGTCTGCTCGACGCCGACATCTACGGCCCCAACGCCCCCACCATGCTCGGGGTGGCCGATCAGACCCCGCAGGTGAGCGGCAGCGGCAACGAGCAGGTGCTCACCCCGATCGAGAGCTGCGGCATCGCCATGGTGTCGATGGGGCTGCTGATCGATGCCCACCAGCCCGTGATCTGGCGCGGTCCGATGCTCAACGGCATCATCCGCCAGTTCCTCTACCAGGTGGCCTGGGGTGAGCGCGACGTGCTGGTGGTGGATCTGCCGCCCGGCACTGGCGACGCCCAGCTCAGCCTCGCCCAGGCGGTGCCGATGGCCGGCGTGATCATCGTCACCACCCCCCAGATGGTGTCGCTGCAGGATGCGCGCCGGGGGTTGGCGATGTTCCAGCAGCTGGGGGTGCCCGTGTTCGGCGTGGTGGAGAACATGACGGCCTTCATCCCGCCCGATGCGCCCGAGAAGCGCTATGAGCTGTTCGGCCGCGGTGGCGGTGCTCACCTTGCTGCGGAAGCTGCGGTGCCCCTGCTGGCCCAGCTGCCGATGGAGCTGGCCGTGGTGGAAGGGGGAGATGGCGGCCGACCGGCCGTGCTCTCTGCGCCGCACTCCGCCACCGCCGCAGCCTTCCGCGATCTCGCCGCCCGGCTGCCGCTGGTGGCCGCAGCATGACGCTGGTCGCGCCCTGGGGCCGGCGTCGCTCCGGCCTGTTTTCCAGCAAGAGGACGGTCCGGCGCCGCGGCTGGTTCGCCGGGGTCGACAAGGTGCTCTGGTGGATCCCCCTGGCGATGATCTTCATCGCCGGCTTCCTGATTGCCAGCACCCAGCGCCAGGCCGATTACGCCGACTGGTATCAGCACTGGATCACCGCTGCCGTCGGCATGGTGGTGGCCCTGCTGCTGGCCAGGGTTCCGGTGGAACGGATCACCCGCTGGCCGTGGCCCATCTACGGGCTCATGGTGGCCAGCCTGATTGCGGTGCGGATCATCGGCGTCAGCGCCCTGGGGGCCCAGAGCTGGATCAGCATCGGCGGCTTCAACGTGCAGCCATCGGAGTTCGCCAAGGTGGCGGCGATCCTGCTGCTGGCCCATGTGCTCTCCCGGCATCCGGTGGAGCGGCCGGTGGATCTGGTCCGACCGGTGGCCACCATCGCCCTGCCCTGGTTGCTGGTGCTCGTGCAGCCGGATCTGGGCAGCTCGCTGGTGTTCGGTGCGGTGCTGCTGGTGATGATGTTCTGGTCCGGCATGCCCGGCGCCTGGGTGGTGCTGTTCATGTCGCCGGTGGTCACCTCGATCGTGGCCGGCGTGCTGCCCTGGTTGCTGATCGGCTGGATCCCGGCCATGGGCTGGCTGGCCTGGAAGAGCCTGCCCTGGAAGCGCATCGCCCTGGCGGTGGTGCTGGCCGCCCAGGCGCTCTTCGCCGTCGGCGCACCGTGGCTCTGGATCAATTTCCTGCAGCCTCACCAGCGGGCTCGCCTCACCCTGTTTCTGGATCCCAATCAGGACCCGATGGGCGGTGGCTATCACCTGCTGCAGAGCATGGTGGGCATCGGTTCCGGCGGCTGGTTCGGCACGGGACTGCTGCAGGGGCATCTCACGCTGCTGCGCTTCATCCCCGAGCAGCACACCGATTTCATCTTCAGTGCCCTCGGCGAGGAGACCGGTTTCATCGGCTCGATGCTCGTGGTGGTGGGCTTTGTGGTCTGGATCTGGCGGCTGCTGCAGATCGCCGGCCGGGCCCGCAGCGATGTGGAGTCGCTGGTGGTGGTGGGCATCGGCGCGATGGTGATGTTCCAGGTGGTGGTGAACATCAACATGACCATCGGCCTGGGGCCGATCACCGGGATTCCGCTTCCCTGGCTCAGCTACGGCCGCTCCGCCATGCTCGTGAACTTCATTGCTCTCGGCCTGTGTGCCTCGGTGGCCCGGAGGGGAAGCCAGGCCCCCACCCGCCGGTGATGGCTGCCAGCCTCGAGGCTCTGCGGCGGCGGCTGGCGCAGGGGGTGAGCCCCGGCCGCGGCGATGAGGACAGCGTGCGCCGCCAGTGGTGGGCGGCGCTCGCCACGATTCAGGAGGACTTCCTGCTGCCCCAGCGCCCTCTCCAGGGCGTCTGGCTGGCGGCGCCGCTGCCGGCCCTCTACGAGCCAGCCCTCCTGCAGCAGTTGCAGGGCTGGGTGTGGGCTCCGCCTGACCTGGGGGATCTGCTGGCGGCTCCGGCCCCACGCCTGCCGGGTGTGGCTGGGGGGGCTGGTGCTGCTGAAGGTGCCGCTGCCGGTGGCTTCGCGCGGCTGGCGCTGGACGAAGCCGATGGCACCGATCCGTTGCTGCTGGTGGTCACCCCTCGCGTTCAGGTGGCCCTGGCCCTTGCGGGCGGGGTGCAGGAGCGGCAGCTGCTGGTGCGCTTCGATCCGACCACCCTTTCGGCGGCCCTGGCGCTGCTGGATGAGCGCCTGCAGCTGGCCGATCCGGCCCAGGGTCGACAACTGCGCCAGGCGCTTCGTGCCCTCGGCCCCCTGCAGAGCGACGAGCAGCAGGCCCAGCGCTTCTGGCCGCTTCTTGCGGAGCGCCTGGCGGCCATGGCGCCCAGCGTCACTCTGCAGCCCCTCGTGCACCGCAGCGCCTCCCCACCCGAGGCCCGCAGCGGTTCCCCCGCTTCCCCCAGCAGCGAGCTGGCCCTGCTTGAGGCGCTCACCCATGAGGTGCGCACTCCCCTGGCCACGATTCGCACCCTGATTCGTTCGCTGCTGCGCCGGGTCGACCTTCCCGAGCTCGTGCGCCAGCGGCTGCAGCAGATCGATGGCGAGTGCAGCGAGCAGATCGACCGTTTCGGCTTGATCTTTCTGGCGGCGGAGCTGCAGCGTCAGCCGCCGGCGGCCGATCAGACCCTCGCCCGCACCGATCTCTCCCAGCTGCTGCGCCTGCTGGAGCCCGCCTGGCAGCAGCAATTGCAGCGGCGCAGCCTCAGCCTGGAGCTCAGGATCGCCGCCGACCTGCCGCCGGTGCTCAGCGATCCCACCCGGCTGGAAACGGTGCTTGGTGGGCTGGTGGACCGCTTCAGCCGCGGTCTGCCCAGCGGCAGTGTGGTGAGCCTGAGCCTGCAGCCCGCGGGCGCCCGCCTCAAGCTGCGCTTCAGCGCCAGTGGCGCCGACCTGGCGGACGCGGAGCCGGAGCGTGACGGCACGGACAGCGAGCGTGTGGGTCCGGTGCTCAGCTGGAACCCCGGCACCGGCAGCCTCCAGCTGAGCCGTCAGGCCACCCAGCGGCTGTTCCACAGCCTGGGGGGCCGGCTGGCCGAACGGGCCGGAAACGATCTCACGGTCTTCTTCCCGGTGGCCCCTGGTTAGCGGTTTGTTGACGGGTGTGAAGACCCCGCCGGAGCCGGCCGTCTGCCCCAAAACACGGTGCTAGCTTCCGTGCGAAACGGTCTGCGGTCCGCCGACTCTCCTCTCCGGAACAGCCATGGCATCGAGCGTGCAACTGAGCGGTCAACTCCCGAAGTACATCGGCAGCACGGGCGGTCTGCTCAACGCCGCTGAAACCGAAGAGAAATACGCGATCACCTGGACCAGCACCAAGGTTCAGGCGTTTGAGCTGCCCACCGGCGGTGCCGCTCATATGAACGAGGGCGAGAACATCATGTACTTCGCCCGCAAGGAGCAGTGCCTGGCGCTCGGCACCCAGCTGCGCACCAAGTTCAAGCCCCGGATCGAGGACTACAAGATCTACCGGATCTTCCCCGGCGGCGACACCGAGTTCCTGCATCCAAAGGACGGTGTCTTCCCCGAGAAAGTGAATGAAGGTCGCGCCATGGTTGGCCACAATGCCCGCCGTATCGGCCAGAACGTGAATCCCTCCAGCATCAAGTTCAGCGGCCGCAACACCTTCGATTCCTGAGCGCTGCAACCTGATGCCGGCAACTGGCCGTCATCAGGCCAACCTCTATAAAGGCGGGGCCGGGCGCCCCGTTTTTTTTGCCTGTCCATCGCCGTGATGCCCTCCCCTGATCGCGCCACCGTTCTGGCCCAGGCCGCGGCAGGCAGCAGCTTCATCCCCATCTGGCGCACCTGGCCGGCCGACCTGGAAACGCCGCTCACCACCTGGCTGAAGGTGGGAGCCGGCAGTGAGCACGGCGTGCTGCTGGAGAGCGTGGAGGGAGGCGAGCGCATCGGCCGCTGGAGCTTCGTGGTGAGCGATCCGCTCTGGACCCTCACCGTGCGCGGAGATCAGGCGGAGCAGGCCTGGCGGGATGGCCGCACGCAGGCTCTGAGCGGCAATCCCTTCAGCCTGCTGCGCGCCGCCCTCACCCCCTACAGCTCCCCCGCCATTCCCGGCCTGCCACCGCTGGGGCAGCTGTTCGGCTTCTGGGGCTATGAGCTGATCCGCTGGATCGAGCCCAGCGTGCCGGTGCATCCCACCGATCCCCAGGGCCCACCCGATGGCTGCTGGATGCTCGCCGACAGCCTGCTGGCCTTCGATCAGGTGAAGCGCCAGATCACGGCCGTGGCCTATGTGGATCTGGCTGAGGCCGGTGTCGACCCCGAGGCCGCTTACGACGCGGCCGTCGCCCGCCTGGATGCTCTCGAGCGGCGGATGCATCAGCCGCTGCCGCCTGGGGTGGCTCCGCTCAACTGGCGTGATGTGGCCGGCCTCGATCTGCCCACCCGCAGCAACCGCAGCCGCGCTGAATTCGAGGCGTCTGTGCGTGCTGGGGAGGAACACATCCGCGCCGGTGATGTATTTCAGCTGGTGCTCAGCCAGCGGCTGGAAACCGAGGTGCACAGCGAGCCCTTCGAGCTCTACCGCAGCCTGCGGATGGTGAATCCCTCGCCCTACATGGCCTTCTTCAACTTCGGCGGCTGGTACCTGATCGGCTCCAGCCCCGAGGTGATGGTGAAGGCCGAGCCCCTGGCTGATGGCAGCGGCCGGGTGAAGGCCTCATTGCGGCCGATCGCCGGCACCCGCCCCCGCGGTGACAACGAGGAGCAGGACCAGGCCCTTGAGGCGGATCTGCTGGCGGATCCCAAGGAGCGCGCCGAGCACGTGATGCTGGTGGATCTGGGTCGCAACGACCTCGGCCGCGTCTGCCAGCCGGGCACGGTGCGGGTGAGCGAGCTGATGGTGATCGAGCGGTACTCGCATGTGATGCACATCGTCAGTGAGGTGGAGGGGCTGCTGGATGCCGATCGCGATGTCTGGGATCTGTTGATGGCGTCCTTCCCCGCCGGCACCGTCAGCGGTGCCCCCAAGATCCGCGCCATGCAGCTGATCCATGCCCTCGAGCCCGACGCCCGCGGGCCCTACTCCGGCGTCTACGGCGCCATGGATCTGAGCGGCGCGCTCAACACCGCCATCACGATCCGCACGATGGTGGTGCTGCCAGCGGGTGATGGACGCTGGCGCGTGCAGGTTCAGGCCGGCGCCGGTGTGGTGGCCGATTCACGGCCCGATGCCGAGTACCAGGAAACCCTCAACAAGGCCCGTGGCATGCTCAAGGCGCTGGCCTGTCTGGCATGAGTGTGGTCGCTCCCTTGCTGCTCAAGGGGTTTGAGGTTGAGCTCTACACCGGCCGGCCCGATGGCACGGTGGTGGGTTGCTCCGCTGAGGCCGCTGAAGCTCTGGCTGGGTTCGTGACCGAACCGGATTGCCGCAACCTTGAGTACACAACCCCGCCGCACGCGGGCTATGCCGAGCAGCTGGAGCTGCTGTTGGAGCCTCGCCGCCGCCTGCGTCCCTGGCTGGCCCAGCGCGGCCTCACCGTGCTGCCCGGCAGCACCCTGAGCACCGGCGACAGCCGCCGCTTCGAGCGCTCCGATCCCACGAATGCGTATCACGGCTACATCGAGGCCACCTACGGCACCCGGGTGGTCACCGCCAGCGTGCACATCAATCTCGGCCTGACGGATATGGAGGCCCTGTTCGCGGCCTGCCGGCTGGTGCGCTGCGAGGCCTCCCTGCTGCTGGCCCTGAGTGCCTGCTCACCCTTCCTCGATGGTGTGGTCACAGGCGCCCACTCCCAGCGCTGGTTGCAGTTCCCGATCACGCCGGCCCAGGTGCCGCTGTTCCTCAGCCACGCCCACTACATCAGCTGGGTGGAGCAGCAGTTGCAGCGCGGCACGATGCAGAACGTGCGCCACCTCTGGACCTCCGTGCGGCCCAATGGTGACGATCGGCCCCACAACCTCAATCGCCTGGAGATCCGCATCTGCGATCTGCTGGCCGATCCGCAGCAGCTGCTGGCGGTGACCGCCTTCGTGGAGCTGCGGCTGCATCAGCTGCTCGCCGATCCCACCGCCCACGACCCACTGCAGGCCAGTGCGCTCAGCCCTGAAGCCCTGGCAGAGCTGTCCGATACCAACGATCGCGCCGCCGCCCGCAGCAGCCTTGATGCCCTGCTCACCCACTGGCGCAGCGGCGCCACCCTGCGCGCCCGCGACTGGATCACGGCCGAGCTGGAGGGCATGGCACCCCTGGCGCGGGATCTCGGTCTGGCGGTCTGGTTGGAGCCCCTCGGCGCCATGGTCCGCGAGGGCAACCAGGCGATGCAGTGGCTGGCTGCTGAGCGTTCCGGCACCCCGGTGGCCGAACTGATCGCCACTGGCGCCCTGGCGATGGAGCAGCGAGAGCTGAGCCTGAGTGCAGGCCTGACTGCAGGCCTTGCGACAGACGATCCCGGTGCTTTGGGATGATCATGGATCGCCCGACCGCTGTGCCCGCCTCCATGGGGCCCACCCTCGCCGCTACTGAAGCTCCCGTTTCCGCGGCTGAACCCAGGGTCACCCGCCTGCTGGGCGAGCGCCTGGAGCTGGTTGAGGAGCTCTGGCAGACGGTGCTGCGCAGCGAGTGTCCGCCCCAGCAGGCGGAACGGCTGCTGCGGATGAAGGAGCTCAGCGCCTGCATCGAGGGTGGTGAGCCCGATGCGGCCTCCGAGGCTGCCACCGCGGCCATCGTGCAGCTGATCCGCGACATGGAACTGGCGGAGGCGATCGCCGCGGCGCGGGCCTTCTCCCTGTATTTCCAGCTGGTCAACATCCTCGAGCAGCACATCGAGGAGGACAGTTACCTGGCCAGCCTGCGGGCCCACCATCCCGAGGATCTGAGCGATCCCTTTCTGCCGCCGCTTGCCAGCCAGACCGAGCCGGCCACCTTCCGTGAGCTGTTCACGCGCATGCGCAGCCTCGGCGTGCCGCCGGCCCGGATCGAGCAGCTGCTGGCGGATCTGGACATCCGGCTGGTGTTCACGGCCCATCCCACGGAGATCGTGCGCCACACCGTGCGCCACAAGCAACGGCGGGTGGCGGCCCTGATCCAGAAGCTGCAGCAGGGCAACCAGCTCACGCTTGAGGAGCGCCACAGCCTGCGCCAGCAGCTGGAGGAGGAGATCCGCCTGTGGTGGCGCACCGATGAACTGCACCAGTTCAAGCCTTCGGTCCTGGATGAGGTCGACTACGCCCTGCACTACTTCCAGCAGGTGCTGTTCGGTGCCCTGCCCCAGCTGCGCCAGCGCATCCGCAGTGCCCTGGCGACCAACTACCCGGATGTGGTGCCCCCGAATGATGCCTTCTGCACCTTCGGCTCCTGGGTGGGTTCCGACCGTGATGGCAATCCCTCGGTGACACCCGACATCACCTGGCGCACCGCCTGCTATCAGCGCCAGCTGATGCTCGATCGCTACATCCTCGCCGTGGGCGACCTGCGCGACCAGCTCAGCATCTCGATGCAGTGGAGCCAGGTGAGCCCTCCGCTGCTGGAGTCGCTGGAGATGGACCGGCTGCGCTTCCCCGAGATCTACGAGGAGCGCGCCGCCCGCTACCGCCTTGAGCCCTACCGGCTGAAGATCAGCTACGTGCTGGAGCGGCTGCGGCTCACCCAGCAGCGCAACCAGCAGCTGGCGGCCGCCGGCTGGCAGGCCCCGCGCGACAGCCATCCCCCGCTGCCTTCGGATTTCGGCCAGGGCGGCCTGACGCCGGCGCCGGCCCCGGAGCTGCACTACGCCACGGTCACCGAATTCCGCACCGATCTCGAGCTGATCAACGACAGCCTGCAGAGCACAGGGCTGAGCTGTGAGCCGCTGCAGAACCTGATCGCCCAGGTGCATGCCTTCGCCTTCTGCCTGGCCAGCCTCGACATCCGGCAGGAGAGCACCCGCCACAGCGATGCCCTCGATGAGCTGAGCCGCTACCTGCAGCTGCCGGTTCCCTACGCCGAGATGGACGAGGAGCAGCGGGTGCAGTGGCTGCTGGCGGAACTGCAGACCCGCCGCCCCCTGATTCCCTCCGCGGTGCGCTGGAGCCCCGCCACCGCCGAGACCTTCGATGTTCTGCGCATGGTGCATCGTCTGCAGCAGGAGTTCGGCGGCCGCATCTGTCGCACCTATGTGATCTCGATGAGTCACACGGTGTCGGACCTGCTGGAGGTGCTGCTGCTCGCCAAGGAGGCGGGGCTGGTGGATCCGCTGGCCCAGCGCTCCGACCTGCTGGTGGTGCCGCTGTTTGAAACGGTCGAGGACCTTAAGGCCGCTCCGGCGGTGATGGAGCGGCTGTTCCGTGAGCCCTTCTACCGCCAGCTGATCGCCAGCATCAGCCCCACGGGCCGGCCCCTGCAGGAGCTGATGCTCGGCTATTCCGACAGCAACAAGGATTCCGGCTTTCTCTCCAGCAACTGGGAGATCCACAGGGCCCAGATCGCCCTGCAGCAGCTGGCAACCGGCCACGATGTGGCCCTGCGCATCTTCCACGGCCGCGGCGGCTCCGTGGGCCGCGGCGGCGGCCCGGCCTACCAGGCGATCCTGGCCCAGCCCAGCGGCACCCTCAGCGGCCGCATCAAGATCACCGAGCAGGGCGAGGTGCTCGCCTCCAAGTATTCGCTGCCGGAACTGGCGCTCTACAACCTTGAAACCGTCACCACCGCGGTGATTCAGAACAGCCTGGTCACCAGCCATGTGGACGACACCCCCAGCTGGAACGAGCTGATGGAGCGTCTGGCGGTCAGCTCCCGCAGCCACTACCGCGCCCTGGTGCACGACAACCCCGATCTGGTGGCCTTCTTCCAGCAGGTGACCCCGATCGAGGAGATCAGCAAGCTGCAGATCTCCAGCCGTCCTGCGCGCCGCAAGAGCGGCGCCAAGGACCTCTCCAGCCTGCGGGCCATTCCCTGGGTGTTCGGCTGGACCCAGAGCCGCTTCCTGCTGCCCAGCTGGTTCGGGGTGGGGGCGGCTCTGCAGCAGGAACTGGATGCCGATCCCGGCCAGCTGGAGCTGTTCCAGCGGCTCTATCAGCGCTGGCCCTTCTTCCGCATGCTGATCTCCAAGGTGGAGATGACCCTCTCGAAGGTGGATCTGGATCTGGCTCACCACTACGTGCGCTCCCTGGGCCGGCCGGATTCCCGTGAGGCGTTCGAGCGCATCTTCACTGGCATCGCCGAGGAGTTCGTGCTCACCCGCGATCTGGTGCTGGCGATCACGGGCCACCAGCGTCTGCTCGATGGCGATCCGGCTCTGCAGTTGTCGGTGGAGCTGCGCAACCGCACGATCATTCCGCTTGGCTTCCTGCAGGTGGCTCTGCTGCGGCGCCTGCGCGATCAGAACCGCCAGCCGCCCATGAGCGAGGCCGCCCCCAGCGACGACGGCCGCACCTACAGCCGCAGCGAGTTGCTGCGTGGTGCCCTGCTCACGATCAATGGCATCGCCGCCGGCATGCGCAATACAGGTTGAGGCGGCCCCGTCGGTGCTGGATTCCCTTCTGATTCCCTTCCGCTCCCAGCCCCAGCCGCCGGCGCTGCCCGAGGGCTACAGCCTCGCCAGTGATGCACGGCTCCCTCTGGAAGAGCTGGATCGCCTGCTGGTGCTTTGCGGGGATCCCTCACGGCCGCTGGAGCGACTGCAGCGGGCACTGGAGCGCAGCGCCTGGCAGCTGACTGTGCGCGATGGTGCCGGTGCCCTGGTGGGCTTCGTGCGTGCCACCAGCGACCTGGCCCTCAATGCCAATCTCTGGGATCTGGCCGCCGATCCCGCCGACCCCAGCCAGCCTCAGCTGCTGCTGGTGCTGGTGCACACCGCTCTGGCACGGCTGCGCCGCGATCTACCCGGCTGCAGCATCTCAGTGGCCGCCCTGCCGGCGGCGCTCCAACCCCTGCGCCACCAGGGCTTCGTGGTGGATCCTGGCGGTATCCGCGCCATGGGCCTGCGGCTCTAGCGCGAGCCGAATCAGCCCGCAGCGAGGAGCAGGGGGCCGGTCGGACGATGAGTGAGACCTGCTGTAGGCAGACAACGAGCATGGAGGGACTCGAACCCCCGACCCTCAGAACCGGAATCTGATGCTCTATCCAACTGAGCTACATGCCCAGGATCTGGGCTTCGCTGCGGGGAGCAGGTCTCCTCACGGGCCTTACCTTAGCCGTCAGACGGCCCCGGACCCATTCGGCTGCATCGCCTGGAGCTGCGCCAGTTCCGTAATTACGGCGAGCTGAACCTGTGCCTTGAGGCCCCGCGGCTGCTGGTGATCGGCCGCAACGGTGAGGGCAAGTCGAACCTGCTGGAGGCGGTGGAGCTGCTGGGCAGCCTGCGCTCCCATCGCTGCAGCGCCGATCGCGATCTGATCCATCACGGTCAGCGCCAGGCCCTGATCGCCGCCGACAGCAGCGGTGGTGATCGCCTGGAGCTGGAGCTGCGCCGTCAGGGCGGTCGTCAGGCCCGCCGCAACGGCAAGCTGCTCGAGCGCCAGCACGAGCTGATCGGCCCGCTGCGCTGCGTGGGCTTCAGCGCCCTCGATCTGGAGCTGGTGCGCGGCGAGCCGGCCCTGCGTCGCCAATGGCTTGATCGGGTGGTGTTGCAGCTGGAGCCGGTCTATGCCGAGTTGCTCAGTCGTTATGGGCGGCTGCTGCGCCAGCGGGCCCAGCTGCTGCGCCGCGGCCTCGGGCAGGGGCAGCTGGATGCGCTCCTGGATGCCTTCGATCAGCAGATGGCCCTGGTGGGCACGCGCCTGCATCGGCGGCGGCAGCGGGCGCTGCGGCGACTCGAACCGCTGGCGGCGGCCTGGCAGCAGCGCCTCAGCGGCGGCCGCGAGCAGCTGAGCCTGCGTTATCAGGCGGGCAGCCTGTTGGAGGGTGAGGAGGCGGAGGACCCCTGGCGGGCGGCACTGCTGGAGCAACTGCTTCAGCAGCGGCCGCAGGAGCTGCGCTTGGGCCAGTGCACCGTGGGGCCCCACCGCGATGAGGTGGCGCTGGAGCTGGCGGAGCAGCCGGCACGGCGTTACGGCTCCGCCGGCCAGCAGCGCACGCTGGTGCTGGCGCTGAAGCTGGCGGAGCTGGAGCTGGTGCAGCAGCTCTGGGGTGAGCCGCCGCTGCTGCTGCTCGACGACGTTCTGGCGGAGCTGGATCCAGAGCGTCAGCAGCTGCTGCTCGAGGCGGTGGGGGAGGGGCACCAGTGCCTGGTGAGCGCCACGCACCTGGGGGCCTTCAGCCAGGGATGGCACACACATTCCCAGCTCGTCACCGTTGAGGCTGGAATCCTGCGGCCTGGCCAGTAAGGTGTTGTGCTCATTGCCTGGTTCTGATGACCCAAGCGGCCTGCCTCCACCCCAACCCGGGATGGACTGGAGCTGAAAGCACTTTCGCCGGTAGCCCCCAATCACCCAGTGCCACCGACATGGTGGGTAAACACTGCATTCTCGAGCTTTACAGCTGCGATCCCGCCAAGCTCGACGACGAAGCTTTTCTCAGGACCGCCATCACCAACGCTGCCAAGCGTGCTGGCGCCACTCTCCTGAATCTGATCACCCACCGGTTTGACCCCCAGGGTGTGACGGGGCTGGCTTTATTGGCCGAATCCCATATCTCCATCCACACCTGGCCCGAGTCGGGTTACGCCGCCGTGGATGTGTTCACCTGCGGTGACCACACCATGCCCGAGCGTGCCTGCATCGTGCTCAGTGAGGAGCTCGCCGCCGCCCACTACAAGCTCAAGAGCTTTCGCCGTGAAACACCCGCCAGCGTGGCCGGTGCCGAGCGCGAGCCCCAGCTGGTGACGGCCTGAAACGCGGGGAGGTTTCGTTCCTCTCGCCAGCACCCGGTTTCTGTACGGCCTGTACGGAAGCCGGGCTTTTTTCTGCCAGGCCCCCGACTTCTCAGCGCGCCAGCTCCCGGTTGAGCTTGCCGCTCACCAGCCCCTCCAGATCGAGGCTCACCGCGCTGAAACCCAGCTCCTGGAAGGCCTCCACCAGCTCTCCTCGCAGGGCGCCGTCTTGCAGGTCGCTCAGCAGGTTGGTGAGCTGATCGGCCGGCAGTTCGATCCGGGCCGCTTCGCCATGGCTGCGGACCCGCAGCTCCGCAAAGCCCCGCTGCCGCAGCCAGTCCTCGGCGGCGGCCACTCGCTCGAGCCGTGCGGCGCTGATCGGCTCGCCGTAGGGGAAGCGTGAGGCCAGGCAGGGCTGGGCCGGTTTGTCCCACCAGGGAAAGCCGAGGGCGCGAGAGAGTTGCCGCACGGCCTGTTTGTCGATGCCCAGCTCCGCCAGGGGGGAGCTCACCCCCCGCTCGCGGGCGGCGCGGATGCCGGGGCGGTGGTCGGCAAGGTCGTCCTGGTTGACGCCATCGAGCACCTGGGCCGCGGTGTGCGGCAGCTGCGCCAGCAGAGCGGCCAGCTGGCCGTGCAGTTCCCGTTTGCAGGCGTAGCAGCGCTCGGCCGGGTTGCTGCTGTAAGCAGGATCATTGAGTTCGGCGGTGGCGATCTCCTGTTGGCGGATCCCCATCCAGCTCGCCTGCAGGCGGGCCTCCTCGCGCAGGTGTGGTGCCAGCGCCGGCGACACACCGGTTACGGCAAGGGCCCGTTCGCCCAGCTGCTCGGCGGCGATCGCCGCCACCAGGGCACTGTCCACCCCGCCGGAATAGGCCACCACCACGGCCGGGTAAGCGGCCAGCCGGCTGCGCAGGGCATCCAGCGCCTGCTCCTGGGCGGCGGGCAGGCTCTCGAGCAGGCGGAACATCGGGCCAGCCGGCGGCGAAACGGAAAGCCGGTGTGCGGGTGATCCTGGCAAGGCTTGGCGCCGGTAGCATCCATCCAGCACGGCGCGCCGATGAGCCCCAGCAGCACCCAGACGCCGCAACGGGGCACCGGCCGGGGTATCGGCATCCGCACCGCCGCCGGCAGCAGCGAGCGCAGCCATGGCCAGTTGCACGTGTATGACGGGGACGGCAAGGGCAAGAGCCAGGCGGCACTGGGCGTGGTGCTGCGCACCATCGGCCTGGGCATCTGCGAGCAGAAGCAGACCCGGGTGTTGCTGCTGCGCTTCCTCAAGGGGCCCGGCCGCGCCTACGACGAGGACGCCGCCATCGAGGCGCTGCAGCAGGGCTTTCCCCATCTGATCGATCAGGTGCGCACAGGCCGCGGCGAGTACTTCTCCGCCGACCAGGTGACGCGGGTGGATGTGCAGGAGGCCCAGCGGGGCTGGACCATTGCCAAGGGGGCCATCGCCAGCGAGCTCTACTCGGTGGTGGTGCTTGATGAGCTCAACCCCGTGCTGGATCTGGGCCTGCTCGACACCGACGAGGTGGTCCGTACCCTGGCGGCCAAGCCCGATGGCATGGAGGTGATCGTCACCGGGCGCGGCGCGCCCCGGCAGCTGGTGCAGATCGCCGACCTGCACTCGGAGATGCGCGCCCACCGCCGCAAGGACCGGCTCGAGGGCCAGCAGCTGGCGGATGCGGCAGGGGATCCCGAGGCTCTGCAGGCGCCGCCTGGGCTCGATGGCATCGAGATCTACACCGGTGAAGGGAAGGGCAAGAGCACCAGTGCCCTGGGCAAGGCCCTGCAGGCGATCGGCCGCGGCATCAGCCAGGACAAGAGCCATCGTGTGCTGATCCTGCAGTGGCTCAAGGGCGGCAGCGGCTACACCGAGGATGCGGCGATCGCCGCCCTGCGTGAGAGCTACCCCCACCTGGTGGATCACCTTCGCTCCGGCCGTGATGCGATCGTCTGGCGCGGTCAGCAGCAGCCGATCGACTATGTGGAAGCTGAGCGGGCCTGGGAGATCGCCCGCGCCGCCATCTCCAGCGGCCTCTACAAGACCGTGATCCTCGATGAGATCAACCCCACCGTGGATCTCGAGCTGCTGCCGGTGGAGCCGATCGTGCAGACCCTGCTGCGCAAACCTTCCGAAACGGAGGTGATCCTCACCGGCCGCTGCAAGAACCCACCCGCCTACTTCGATCTGGCCTCGGTGCATTCGGAGATGGTGTGCCACAAGCACTACGCCGAGCGCGGCGTGGATCTCAAGCGCGGCGTGGATTACTGAGCGGCGTCGGCGTACGCCTTAGGCAACGTCGCTGTAGTCCTCAAGCAAGGCAATCAGATTGGCGACGGCCCTGCAGTTGGCGGCGGAGGGGTTGAGCTGGTGTCTGAGCTGGACAAGATTGCAGCGATCTTGGCGTTGAGCTCGGCGAGCTGTACGTTCTCTCTCGCGATCTGCTCGCTCTCTTTCTTCAGCAGCTTGATCTGCTGCTCGCGCTCGATTGCGTTGATCTCGAGATCGACGACGGGATGCCAGTTGAGTGTCGACAACCAGCGTCGCCAGCGAGGCAGCGATGAGAGGTACTCCTGTCTGCTGATGGAGCGTGACGTCTCCGACGATTGGGAGTGAGACATGGCTGTAGGAGGTGAACAGGGTGATCAGCGCCAGGAGCGCACCGGCGAGAACGGTGGTCCAGCCCTGACTGTCCAGTCGGTTCACCGTAGCTAGATCGGCCATCGCTGCTGGGTGCGGGATGTACTCCTGATCCTGCGGCTGCCGGAAGGTGGCTGGCATCCGTGAAACCACGCCATGGGGCTGAACCCATGGCACGTGATGACGCGCTGCACAGTGCGGCCTGCCTTGCGCACCTCGAGCTCGCCATGATCCCCGCCCGTGAGCAGATCCGGGCTTCATTCGCCGGCGAAGCCTGAGCTGGGTGCGCCAGGGCTTGGAGCTCAGACGGGCTCAGAGGGTTGGGCTACGGCGCTGATCAGCGCAAACAATCAAGGCTGCTCCCGCCCGGGGCGCAAGGCAATGCGTGTAATGGCCGATTGTGCGGGGCCGCTGGCGGAGCGAATCTGAGTCCATCAACCCAGGGAGGAGCCAGCCGATGGCTGATACCCCACCGCAGCACTGACCGGAAGCACCGCTGACTGCAGGCCCCTGCTCCAACAGTCTTCACCCAACCGTGGGCGGGTCGTTCAGTCGGGCAAGAGGACCGTCCTCTCCTGTGCGCCTGACTGATCGACACTCCATCTGCACCGCTACAGGTGCCCTCCGGAGACACCACTGCCCCACACCTGGAATGCTTGGCCCCAGGCGCCAATGCCAGCAGCTTCTCTGACCCTCTCTCTCAACCGGCCAAGCCGGTGCATCACAGTTTTGTTCTCGACGTCATGACCCTCGGGCACTGCTCGGGGGTTTTTGGTTGCAATGTCACTCCCCACACCCCCGTCGCAGAACCTCCCGCCGTAGTTCATCCAGTTCCTCAGAACGGGGATCCTGCGGTGCAAACAGCAGGGCCCAGGCCAGCGGCACCTGGTTGCGATCCATGGCGTTGTCAACAGCCTTCAGCCACGCCTTGGCATCACTCCCGAGCTGTTGCACCAGGGCTTGATGTCTGCTCATTTCAGTGGCGCTGGCACCGATGAGTTGGATCCGGGCGAAGTCGCCGCCGGAAGCACCTCGGGGCCGGAGCAGCAGGGTGAGTTGCTCTCCCGGTTGGATCTGCTCAACAGGCCAGCTGATGGGGCCCTCGATCGCCTGGGTGGAGGAGGCCCGCTGACGCCAGACGGGTTGACCGCCGCGCTCGATGCGCACCTCGTTGAGAGGTCCTGCCGCCAGGATCGTGGGACGCGGCAACGGCACCAAGGCCTGGGCCTGACCCTTGGCATCGAGCTCGGTGCGTGGGGTGATCACGCACACCGCGAGTGCTGCAGAACTGCGGCTGCCGCCGGCTGCAATCGGCTTGTTCAGACCAATCAGAGCTCGAATCCGCTGCAGGAGGGTGGGCCTGGTGCTCTGTGCCACAGCGCTCTGCATGAGTAGGGCTGAGGTGAGCAGGCCGGCGGCCAGTACAGCTGGAAGGCGGAAGCGCATCGGCTTGGGCGGGGTCGGTTCAATCACGGCGCAGCAACGCGGTGCTGAGCAGGGCGGCGAGGGGAAGTGCCAGGGGCAGGAGCCAGAGCTGGCTGATCGCCAGCTGCCAGCTCAGTGGCAGGGCCACCACGATGATCGCTGTGAGGAGCAACAGGCGCCGATCTCGATCGGCCTGAGCTGCAGCAAGCACGACCCCCAGGCCAGCGGCCAGGGCCGTGGTGAGGGCCTGTGAAATCGGCGTGAGCGAGTGGCGCAGGCTCATGCTCTGGGCCAGCACGGCCTGGATCAACACCCCGGGCACCTTGCGCTCAGCCCCTTGCCAGATCTGCGTGAGGGCCGGATCCATCGCTCCTGGAGCGGCAAAGAGATCCTCACCATCGCGATCGAGGCTGCCATCAGTTCCCACCACCAGCGCCGGTGCCCGTAGGGAGGAGAGCTCGCTGAGCTCCACGCGCCTGAGCAGCGGCCGCCAGTCGATCGACCAATCGATCACCGCATCGGCGGGCATGAACGGCGCCGGAGCAGAAGAGAGCGCAGCGGCGAAGTTGCGCTGATCGAGCGGTGCCCAGAGCCGCAAGGGCACCCACTTCAAGGCGCCGGGCAGAGCGGGTGTTCCAACCGCCAGGTTGCGAGCCTGCAGCCCGGCCTGTTGCAACACCGGCAAGGGCATCGAGCCTTGACCGGCCGCCTTGGCCTCCACCTGCTCCCCGAAGAACCCGGCAACAAGCAGCGGCCTTGCCTGCGCACGGATCACCTGCGCCAGTTCCGCCGAGAACGGAGCCGGCTCATCGAGCACCAGATCCAGGCCGAGCTTGGGCACCTGCGCCGGCGGGGTGCGCTGCAGCAGCTTGGTGAGCAGATCGCGTGACACGCGCCCCGGGGTGGCTGTGGCGCTGAGCTCTGCAGCGCTGCGCTGGTTGAGAACCACCACCGGCAACGCCGGTACCGTCGGCCCTGGTTGGCCTGTGGTGGTGCGCCACAGGCGCTGCACGTATAGGCGCCGATCAAGCAGGTAGGTGCTGATCGGATTCGTGGGATCGAGGTCACCAACAGCGCCGAGGGCCACTAGGGCAGCGGCGGCCATGGCCTGCGCCGGGGTGGAGCGGGCCAGGCGCAGCAGGAACTGCTTGCGCTTGCGCAGTGGTAACTGGAACGGCCGGGCCTTGGGCGCCGCCACCAGGCTCAGCAACAGATCCGTGCCCACGGTGCCTGTGTCTGCGCTGAGCATTTGCCGCGCTTGGCGGGTGGCAAAGAAGAGATCATCTCCAGCCTCAAGAGCGGTGAGCAGCGCCGAGAAGGCCCGCGATGCGGCATGGCATGGCACGGGCTCGCGGAAGCAGAGGGCCCAGTCGATCCCGGCAGCCACACTGCTGCTCGCCAGATCCAGGCCGCTGCAGCTGTTGAACAGCGCCAGGGCCAGGCCATGGGCGGCTGCCCTCTGCAGTTCGCTCTGGAAGGCAGCGGCGGCCACCCAACTGCCATCGCCGAGATGCAGGCGACCGCCGCCATTGGGGTCTGGATCGGAATGGCCCAGGAAGATCAGGGCATCCCAGCCGGCGGGATCGAGCAGCTGTTGGCGCAGGGCCACAAGGTTCGAGCCAGCTCCCCGCAGAACCTGCAAATCAAGGCGGCCGCGCTGACGCAGCTCTTCCAACCGCTGTAACTCCTGGTCCAGGCTCAGTTCCTCGGCATCACCCACCACCACCAGCAAGCGGGGGCGCCTGGAGCGCTGCGGCCGAGGCTGGCTGTTGCTGCGTTGCGCGCTCACCAGCCGCCAGAGCGGGCGCTCTGGAGAGAGCAGCTCCCAGGGCAGGCGCTCGAGCGCAAAAGCCTGATCACCGTCGAGGCGGAGCCGTAGGGGTAGGCCGGGGTGATCGCTCAGGGCCTGGCGCAGGGGCTGACATTCGGGCAGGGCGAGCCAATCGGCTAAGGCCTGCGCGAGACCGGCGGCATAGGTGCGCACGGCATCGCCGCTGACTGCTGCCCTGGTGGCAAGGTCGTGATGGGCGATGAACTGGCGGCGCCACTCCTGTTGCCACTCGATCACCTCTGCCGGTGCGGCCACACGAAATGAGTCGTTGCCGGATGGCGACACCAGAAAGGCCGTGAGCTCATCACCGCTCTGCTGCTGTTGCAGCTGGAGATCCAGAGCACTCATCAGCTGGGCAGTTGCAGGGAGGGCAGCTCCACCGGGTCGGCCTCGCCGTAGCGCAGGCTCACATCCAGCAATTGATCACTGGCCTGGAACACCAGCTCCAGCTCGGTGCTCATCGCTGAGGTGATCGTTTGGCGGTGACTGCCCTGGCGGGCTTCCAGCTGCAGGCCGTCGGGGAGCAGTGCCCCAGGCACAGCGCTGCTCAGGCGCACCACCAGGCCGGTGGGATGTGTGGCGTGATCAGGGCCGGTGGGGATCAGCGCCAGCTGGAACTTGCGCACGCAGCGGCGTGCCGCATCACCGCTCACGAGCTGATCACCCGAGAGGCCAAAGGGAATCACCAGCATCGCCAGGGCCTGCTCAGCCGCCTGGGATGCCACAACGCCGCTGCGGAAGGCCCCTGCTGCCACTGGGGTGAGTTCGCCACCAAGGGCGGAGAAGGCTTCATCGAGTTGGCCGCGCAGCCAATCAACCACGGCCACCACAGAGCCCGCGGATGCCTGTGCAGCAGGAGTGAGGCTGAGGTGTGGCAGAGCCTCTGGCTCGAGCAGCTGCACCAAGGTGAGCAGCCGATCCACCCCGCCGCGGAAGGCCAGGGGATCGAGCAGCACCGCCTGAGCGCTGCGCTCTGCGCTGCGGGCGAGCTCAAGGAATTCCGCACCAGTGAGCACACCGGGGAAGGCCACCACCGCGTTCTCCTCATCCACCAGGGCCGCGAGCAGCAGTTGCGGGGCTGTGGCCTCGCTGTCCCAGGGGGTTGCATCAATCGCCAGCTGATCGGCCAACACCCCACCGGTGGCCAGTTGCACGGCAAAGCGATTGAGGCTGAGCAGCCGCTGCGCATTGCCCAATGCGGTTTCCGGGCCCAAGGGGAGAGGCAACCGGCGATCGCGCAGGGCCTGTTGGAGGCCAGCCACCGCCATGGAACGCGCACTCAGGGCGGCGGCGCTGTCATCCAGCTCGATCGCGCCCACCGGCATGGGGAACGCTTCCAGGGGTTCGATCGGGGTGGGGCTGCTCATGGGTTGCTCAGGTATTGCTGGATCCACCGGCGCAGAGGGGCGACATCACCCTCTCGTTCCGGCTCGAGCAGATGATTCCGCAGAGCTTCCACCAGGCGTTCTGCGGCCTCCATGCTCTGGCCGCAGCTTGCGAAAGCGGGCTGGCGCTTGAGTTCGAGCGCTGCGGCGGTGGCGATGGTGGTGGCGTGCTCCGTGGGCCGTAGCTTCTTGCTCACGGTGCCGCAACTGGTTCCACAACGCTCAGCCAGCGGGCGGTTGCTCATCCCCTCAGCCCAGCCGGCCCAGAGGCAACGCAGGAGATCACGTTGCCTGCCCTCTGCCGAGATCACATCCGGCATGTGTGCACCCATGGCTCGCTGCAGCGCGGCGTTGATGAGTGCGGTCAACTCAGCCGATGAAGGGCCTTCATCAGTAGAGGAAGCCGTTGAGAGGGATGCCGGATCTGCAGGTTCGTAGCCAGCCTCCGCGGCTTCGTCGAGGCTCTTGGTGGCCTGCTCCGTCATCAACCGACGAATGGCAGAGGCAATCGCCTTGAGGCGCTCATTGGTGGCGAAAGGATCCTGATCCGGTGCCAGCTCACGCAAGAAAGGCAGATCGGGTTGCCAGCCGGAAGCCTTGCCCGTTGCCTGCTTGTGGACAAGCTTCGCTGCGTCGTACAGCGGTCCATAGCGGCTATGCAGCCCGCACAGCGTCTCGATCGTGTCGTCACTGCGGAGGTGCTGCTCGCAAGCCTGACGGACCCGGGTGGGACTGCTGTTGCGCAGCAGTGCCCAGTCCGAGATCAGAAGCAGGCCGTGTTGCCGGAAGTAGGCCTTGAGCTCATTGTGGGACTGGATTTTGAGACGCGCCCAATGCGGCAGACCGCAGAGAGCCGAGTCGTAGCTGCGCAACACCTCGGCTGAAAACGGGCTGATCAAACCCTTGGGCATCGATGCAAGTTGTGCATAAGTGAAGGGCTCCTTGGCATTCGGGCCAGTCCGGATGGTCAGCAGGCCTTCGTCGTCGAGGGCATAGCTGGCCATGGCCTCCAGTTCGATACCAGTGCTCCGCTGGTGTGCCCTGAACGTCACCAGCAACCATGTCTCGAGAGCGTGGCTGATGCGGCAGCGCAGGCACAGCAGAGGCAATGGATCCGATGAATCCTGAGCGGAACGCAGGAGGTCAAGATCACTGCCCCGAGAGGGCTCAGGCTCTGCTCCAAGGGATCCACGGAGATAAGCCGCAGCCTCGGATTGCGTCACTGCCTTTACCCCACCCCTCGGGTTCAGGGTTCGCAGCTCCTGGTACTGCCCCATCAGCGCGGTCACTCCTGCAAACACTAGTCAGCGCATGCTTTCTCCGCAGCAGAAGGGGCTGGGGTCAGGGCTTCTGGAATCAGGGGAGAGCACCCGGAACGAGCAGGAGCCGTACCGCACAGGTGGCATCAGCCACTCCTGCCATGAGCCTCCACAAACTGACTGCCACACTGCTTGGCGCTCTCACCACAGCCGCAAGTGCCGTTGGATCTGCTCCAGCGCAAGCCCAGATCTATGGGTATAGCAACGGCTGGCGTCAACCGATCCAGAGCGGACCTGTCATGAGACCGTCCCAATCCGGTGGGCTCTATCGCCAGTCCTACCCAGTCATGCAACAACCAAACTTTGGTCAGCCTCAGCTCATCAGCAATCCTGGCGGCTTCGGCCACAGCAGCGGCAGCTACTTCGGCCGGTGATTGAAATGACAAACAACAATCAGTCGTCGGCATTCAATGCCGACCAAAGAAAGCGCAATGCCGCCAAGTATGGGACTGGAAAAGGCTTTGTCGCAGCCTGGGCTCCATGCATTCTTGGATTTGCAGTTGCCGGGCCGCTGGGCGCCATTGGAGGCGCCCTGATTGGAGACAAGCTAGCCAGGGCAATCGACTTGGACGATCCAAATGGGAAATATACAGGCGAGATCTAAGACCTAAAAGACCCCCTTCAATCCAACATGGACTTCTTTGATGTCAGCAGTCATCTTGCCAATGACTCTCTGGGAACAGACTGCAGCTGCAGCGTAGATCTGACAGACATGCTCACTGTGGCGAGCATCAGCCAAGGGATGGATCCACTCCAGGCTGCACTGGATGCACAGTTGCAGGCACCCCTGATTAAGCCACTTTTATTCTAATTCGCTCCTCAAAACCGACGACTTCCATGACCGCCGTATTATCCTGTTTAAATCATCAGCAACCCACGGGGGCAAACCCCAGGGTTCCATATGTGCAGGAGGTGCTTCATCTTGCTCGCCACGGCTACAGCTTCCAGACCCGTGAGGTTCTGCAGCGCATCGTGATGGGCGAACAGCAGCGCATCAAAGAAGAGCAAATGCTCTGGCGGGTTGGCGGCACCATCCTGGGGCTATGCCTCGGGATGGGAGACGGCCTTCAGCTGACGGACTTATTCATCGGGATGTCTGGTGGTGCGATCGCCTCGCTGGCCCACGAAACCATGAGCCATGAAGACCGGCAGTTTCTCGAGCGCTGCCAAGCCCTCTGGCTGGTGGGCAACAATTCGCCCGTCGAATTGGCCCAGCGCCTTGGGCCGGCACGCTCCAGGATCCTCTTGCACGATCCAGATTGGGAAACGCCTGTGGTCTTCAACCACCACCAAGGGCATCGCGGCGATCACCTGGTGCCACTGGGCAATGCCGGCAATCTGGCCGCTGGCTTTGCAGACCCTCAGAGCCTTGAGGTCTTGCAACGGCATATCGGCGGAGAAGACCTGCAGACGCTGCAGGGACAACTTTATCCGAACGCTTCTCACGCCGTGGCCGTCGATCGCGTCACGCCCATCAGCCAGTTGGATGCGCTGGAGCTGGACCCCTATGCGCCTGCGTTCCTGGCTCAGAGCAGGCCAGTTCGTATCCAGAACGCCTATGGCACATCCGTTGGCTACCAGGTGCCGATACCGGCTCAGAGCGATTTTTGATCCTCTAAACGAGAACCACTATGGCCTACTCGCCCGAAATCAAAGCTATGCCCATGGATCAATCCTTGAAACGAGCAGCACTACGTCGTAACATGGGGACATCGGCCATTGTTGCGATGGCAGTCTGCGGGGCACCGTTTGGATTGCCATGGCTTGCAATGACCGCGGCCTCAACTTTCTTCTTGCTGCTAACTTGGCGAAAAAAACAGCATCAAATGCAGTGATCAGCCTAGAGACGCTCACCCTGGGCTTAGGCAAACTGTCGCTAGCATGCAAGGAATATCCGGTGGTCCATTACACGTAATTTTGCCAGACACGAAGCCAGGCTATGCCAAGAAATCGATTGCATTTTGTCGGCAAGGGATTATTTCTGCGCCTGATCGTGGTGAGCCCTTGGGTGTATACAAGCATGAGCGATTCTGCTTTTGGAATGATGGCAAAGGCAGCAGCTATTCAGGGCAGCCAAAGTCAAATCGGCGTGAATGAACCGCGTAAGCAGGGAGAAAAGCTACACCCAAATGATCGCATACTAACTGGAGGCAGGCATTCCGTTGACAAGGATGATTCCAATATCGCAGGCGGCAAGGGATCCACCAATAAGTCGACTCTACATCAAGTCGTCAATGAGTCCAAGATAGATTCAGGTAAAGTTATTTCCCTAATTGAAGAAGCTAGGAAGGCTAGAGATAGTGGAGATGTCCTTGAGTCACTTAGAATCCTAGGCCTAGCCAAGAAGATAGTTGAGGCATCGAGCGAAGAGGAATTCATAAAGAAGTTCATCAGTGTTCCCATAAACATGAGTGAATATAATTCCTTGATGACGATTGGAAGATATAAAGATGCACAAGTGGCGATTGAAGGGGTGATTCGATGGATTGAGACCCCCGAAGTTGCGCGGCTCATAAGAGAGGACAGTAGGTTTCTAGGCACTTCTCCCTACAGCGCACACTACAAGGCGGCTAGAGTAGCCAAATACATCGAGGCTAGGAGAGCTTCGGAGTATCTAGACAAAGGCTTTAACTTATTTGAGTCCGACGCCAACAAGAGCCAACCAATAAGCGAAAGTATTTATAAAGATTATGCTCAGCTGTATGAGCAGTTGGGGCATTACAATAAAGCGATAGCAGTATATTCAATGATGGGATATCTTTTTATGGGTGCCAAGGGCTATAAGGAAAGCCCTAGATACGCTGATTTGCTGAACCGGCTCGCAAATCTCTACATGATATTAGGAAACAACGGTTATGCAGAGCTTCTGGTGCAAGGCGCCATTCGTATCTACACGAAATACCATAAAACACATTTGCGCGAATTGCAATGGTCTCAGCTTAACTTATTTAAGCTCAGAGGAAAATTTGAGGAAGCGGTTGCCATTGCGCGAGGAATTGAGGACAAGGCATATCAAGCTAACAGTAAAGCCGAAGTATTGAATGCACTGGGTGCTCAAATCCAGTTTGCAGATCAGATGAATGACGGCAACATGCTGCAACAACTATTCCATAGATTTGGGGGTCTGTCAAAAAGCCTTATTGACGAGGGAGCAAAGGAAGACCCCGGATCTCTTTTGCTTATTTCCATCCCCTTGAGCGAACGATTACTGGCTAGCGGTAAGATTCAAGAGGCCAAGGATGTGATCACTTTGGCTCTAGATTCAGCGTCCAAAGAACTGGGCCCTGAAAACTTCCTCACAATCAAGGCCCTGCTGACCCTTGCACTAGTAGAAGAACGGCTAGACGAGAAAAAAGCTATCAACATGTACTGGAAATTGGCGACTCTGTCATACGATAAATCCTTGACAATCCAAACAATTGATAGCCTTTCAAGGCTCTCGTATCTAGAGGCAAAGGGTGGTGACTTTCAGGCCGCAATTCTTGCGGGAAGAGCGCACTCGGCTGTATTTATCAAGTTTTTGCACGACACCTTGCCAGGGCTTGTGATGAAGGACAGAGTCCGGTTGGTTGCAAATTATAGCTCGGACATATTGCACGCTTTGAGTGCTTCTCATCCGAAGGCGGTTGAAGCCGGTTTATGGGCGGCCATCAATGAACGAGGCTTGCTAGATCACATTGAGCTGTCTCAGAGAAAAGCAGCGCGAGATAAGAGGCAAAGAATAATATCTTCACGGCTTGAAGATTTAGCATCACTCGAATCAAGTGGACGGGCGCCACATGGCGTTGACTTAAAGGATGAGGCGAGAAATTTGTACCTGCTTCGCAATCAACTTACGCCTTACAAGGAGGGCCGCAGATTTATTGAGATAAAGGAGCTTCTTTCTGTCCTTCCGGAATATTCAAAATATGTTCATGTTGTCAAATACTTAAAGCGCGAATTCCCGGAAAATCAGGCGCCTATCTGGTATTATGGAGCATATATTAGCGACACTCAGGGGAGTACGTTCGTTGAAATAGGGGAGGCCAGGAGTATTGATGCGGTTATTGGTGAGGCCCTCTTTAGCTTGCGCGAGAATCTTTCTGATTCAAGGCATAGGCTGTATAAAGTTTATGCGCAAGCCATGCTGCCTCTGTTTAGGCATATTCAGAAGGGCTCTCAGGTGTTTATCTCGTTGGACTCGGAAATGAATTCAATGCCGTTAGGCGCTCTATACGTGACCGACAAAGGCGATCGTACTTTGGCTGATGACTATAGAATGAAAATAGTTTCTGCGCCGAGGGATTATGTGCTTAGCCCAGCATCAAAAGGCGTCGCTGGGCGAAGTGGGCCAGTGGTATTTGCCAATCCTGTGTATTCCAAAGTAGGGGTTGCAAAAAATGCTGGAGCCCAGGGTGGTCGCAGTGCCCTGCCGAATCATGCTATATCAAGGATGTGGGCACCACTTGCATATGCCGGTGCCGAGGGGGCTGCTGTCTCATCTATCATCAAGGCGAAGTTATTCGCGCAAGAAAAAGCAACTAAAGCAAACCTAAAAGCCGCGAAATCTCCACTGATACTCCATATAGCCGCGCATGCTTTTTTTGACCCGATCCCGAGCCAAGGCACTAGCGCATTAGCCCCAAAACGAGAAGAAGTCAGTGCCTACAGGAGGCTTGAGCACTATTTGTCTGGAAGCGGCATTGCGCTTTCGGGTCCCATGAGTGCATCGACGGCATCGCACAACGAGGAGATCCTTACTGCGGCCGAAGCATCTTATTTGGACTTAAATGCGTCTGAGCTTGTCGTGCTTTCTGGTTGCTCGACCGGAGAAGGGGTTGTGACGAATGGGCTTGGTGTCTATGGTCTGTATAGATCGTTTATCGAAGCAGGAGTGAAAAGTGCCTTGATCTCGCTCTGGCAAGTTGATGACCAATCAACCGCTGAATTCATGCAACGCTTCTACCAAAGGCTAAAAGCCGGGCATGGCCGCAGCGATGCTGTCGCAGCAGTACAGGAGGAGTTCCGGACAGGCCGGGTCCAAAGCCCGAGCGGCGCCAACTGGAAAGAACCCTATTACTGGGCCTCTTGGCAACTTGTCGGTGATTGGCGGCCAATTAAAGGGCTGTAATCACACCTCACCTTCCGGGAGAAGCAGATGAATCAGACGGCGCAGATCATGGCTTGTCTCAAGTTGCTCCAGCAGCCAGGTCAATGCCGCCTGTTGCCGATCAAACCCCAATTCACCGCAAAGATCGCTGAGTAGTGACCGGAAACAGACTGACTCCATCTGAAGCTGAGCCACTGGTACAGACCTGTGCTGCAGGAACGCAGGTAGCTGTGGTTCGTGGCAGTGGCTTGCAGGTTTCAAGTTCGCACCCATCATCAACGCCTCATCGTGGAAGGTGTATTCCTTTCAGCGTCTTCCCATCATCCGCCCGGCTTCAAAGGCACATCGCCCCAAGATGACCGGCGATGCTGCGGGTACCAGTGATGCAACTACAAGGCCTACGCCCACAACAGCACAGGCTCCAAGAACACGACCAAGACCATCGTCCTGGATTGGTGGCTGTGCAACGTTTCGATTGTTCATGGCACTGGCAGCTGAGACTGCATGAGAGACGACTACTCCTTGTTCCAAGCCTCTGAGGCTGATTCCACTGGCGGTATGGCGCCGGGAATCCCCTGGAATGTCCTGTGGCTCTCGCAGGCGAGAAGCAAAGGATGATCACCTCCTCGCGCCAGCGGGTTGCTTCCCTATCTCGACGGCTCGGATGGCCCAGGGGTTCACCCGTGGTCAAGGGGCGCACAACGCTGGCTCAGGTCGTGCAGAAGCGCTGGGCCGGTGACTTTCAGGAAAGGTGTCACTCCTGGGCTGCCGTTCAGGCTTCTTGCATCAACGGTAGCTGCCGTAGCTCGTTGAGCTCATCTGGCGGCTGATTGATCCAGACCACCTCCGGTT
>JAIYAQ010000010.1 GCA_027488975.1 Cyanobium sp. E1_MAG_00006 | reverse complement strand
CTCGGCAACGACAGCCTCAGCGGTCAGGCGGGAGCGGATTCCCTGGTCGGTGGCGATGGAGATGACCGGCTCGAGGGCGGTGCCGACAACGACTCCCTGGCCGGTGGTGCTGGCAACGATCTGCTGACGGGTGACATCGGAGCCGATTTCCTCGATGGTGGCACTGGTAACGATGCGCTGTTCGGCGACAGCGTGACGCTCAGCCTCAATGGAGCGGGTTACGCGATCACCACACTTGAGCATGCCGACGATGGCAATGACACACTCCTTGGCGGTATCGGAGATGATCTGTTGGTTGGAGGCCTCGGCAACGATTCCCTCAATGCTGGTGCCGGTAACGACATTCTCTTCGGCGACCTTGCTAAGTTCGAGCTGAACGCCACCTACGCCGTGCAGGCACTTCAATCGATCGAAGCGGCGCGCAACAACGCCAACAATGACGTGTTGCTTGGTGGCGATGGCAGTGATCTGCTGGTCGGAGGGGAAGGCAACGACAGCCTGGATGGTGCTGCCGGCTCCATCAACCTGATCATTGGTGGTCGCCTTATGATAAGGCGACCATGGACAACGCTTGCGGCGCTGCAAACCCAACTGGGTGAACCCTCAGGCAGTTTTGTCTACAAAGGTGTCACGCCTGCTCTCACGATCCTTGGCCCGGACATCATCCTTGCCTACAGCCAATACAGGCGTGCCTCTACCGACAAGGACTGGTACTTTTTGAATCTGCTCTCTTAGTGATTCAGCGCAACGGGCGCTCAACCAGCTCGTAACTCCACAACGACACCCATGGACGACAACACTTTTCTCGCTAGCTCTGGCTACCGCAATGCCCAGATCCTCCTGGGCGGACTTGGCACCCAGAGCGGTGCTGTGCTGCTCGATCAGGTGTTCGGCCCGGGAGCCTCGGACCGGTTCAACAGCAGCGCTCTCTTCAGCGATCCCGACCCCCTCGGTTGGGTTGGAATCACAACCCTCAGCGATGAGCAGCTGCAGGGCCACCCCGGTGCCTTCACCAGCTCCTTCCTCGATGGCAGCCCGGAAATTCTTCTGAATGGCAGCTGGTTGCGCTCTGCCTCTGTGGATGCGGTCACCGGGGTCATCCTGGAGGAGTTCGGCCACGCGATCGACTGGGTCGTCAATGGAGATCGCGATACCCGAGGAGACGAGGGCCTCTGGTTCTCCAATCGCTTGATGGCCGCCCACGGGCTCAACTATTCCACCCTGGGCAGGCCGGATGACGACCATGGAACCCTGCGGGTTGGATCCATAAGCTTAGATGTGGAGTTTGCAACATCAGCTGGATTTACAACAACAGGGATCGCTCCAGCTTCCTGGAGTTCTGCCACATCGGGACTCTCCAATGGCTCAGT
The DNA here is from genome assembly GCA_027488975.1 of Cyanobium sp. E1_MAG_00006. Taxonomy (GTDB): domain Bacteria; phylum Cyanobacteriota; class Cyanobacteriia; order PCC-6307; family Cyanobiaceae; genus Vulcanococcus. Next base: position 95,581 of record JAIYAQ010000010.1, on the reverse strand, counting down.
AGATCTCGGCTCTGCTCCGGCCAGCATCACGATCAACGGCAGCAATAATGGCTCAAGCTCCCCGGAGACAGTTGATTACAGTACGAACTCCGTAATCACAGCCCCAGGCTTTGCAGTGTATGACTGGAGCTATACAAACTATGATCCAGATCTTAGAGGCGATTCCTTCGGCACCCTGATCGATGGCACGACTTACAGCTCGCTCAGCAGCAGTGCATTTGGCATACAGACCAAGACTGGCCAGCTGACCTCCTTTTTCACAACGCCGACCAGCTTTGGCTTTCGGGCTCTCTCCGATGACGGCCTTACCGGAAATATCGTTGCAAACATAAGCAACTTCAAGTTCAAGCAGATATCCGATGCTTATTACGTTCGATTCAATAACCTTTTTGCCGCCGTCAACGACGGAGCCAATGCCGATACCGGCGCATGGATCAGCAGCAATGTATGGATCCTGCCGGACGATCCAACAGCGGATCCAGACTTCAGAACAAACTTTGCCAGCAATGGTTCGGGGGGCACGAAGCGAGTCTGGCTGATTAGTGATGCAATCGCAATCAATAATGGCCAACCTCTTGCTTTATACCTCACCAATGGCGTGAACACCGTTGGATCAGGAACTTCAGCCAAGGATCGCTGGATCTTTAACACGGTCTCCGATGGATCCGGCACCTCCTACATCGCATCCTCGGGGTCAGACACAACCACTGCAAACAACACTGGCCTGAACCTTCCCAGGATCGGAACCATTGCCCTTTCGGATCTTGATGGCCTTAGGGCAGAGCAGAATGACACGACTCCACCGACAGTATCCTCTGTGGCGCTCGACGACTGGAGGCTGAAGAGCGGCGATACCACGCAGCTGAGAATTGTTTTCAGCGAGGAAGTGAGGGGTTTCAGTGATGCAGTTTTCTCAAATATTGTGCAAATTCCAAATTTGGCCAAAAGTGGCACTCTGACTACATCTGACAATATCACATTCACCGTACTCCTCGCGCCCAATGCCACGGAAGACCCCAGCAATCAAATTTCTGTTGATGTTTCTCAGCTTACGGATACTGCGGGCAATGCGGGCTCTAATGCTGCTAGTCGATTCTCAGAAAACTACACCGTAGATACGATTCCTCCTGCCCTGACTGGAATCTACTTTCACCTGACTGGAGGCACAGCCGCATCAGCACTGACTAGCCCGATTCGTTATGGCGAGATTCCCTATCTCTATTTCCAATTCCGGGAGCCCGTATACAATCTAAGACTCCAAGACCTCAACGTCACTGGTGGTAAAGTCACAGCGCTTGAAGTCTGCAATACTGTAAACGGAAATGCAGCACCTGGCACGGAAGAAACAAGCACCCTGTATCGGGCACGGTTCACCCCCAGCCCCATCATTTCCAACAGCATTCCTGTCTGGGCAAGGCTCAATAGCTTCTCAGACCGGGCTGAAGCGACTATCGATGGCTACTCGTACCTGCCTGTAAACAATACCACAGGCAATATCAACATACCGACAACCTCTTCAGCCGCAAATCTGCGCTTTTCCATTGATAACACTAGGCCCTTTGCTACCTTCCTCACCCCGCCCACCACACTCACACGAGGATCAGTGCGGGCGATTCAGCTTGATATGAGCGAAGAAGTCCGAACCAGTGGCCTAGGAAGTTTAGGAATCAGCAGCTTCCAGGTGAGCGGGGGTGGACGTGTAGCCAGTGTTCGACAATTGAGCAAAACACGCTGGGAGCTCCTTCTTGTTGCACCAAGGTACGCCGGAGACTTTACACTGAGTATCATTCCTGGAAGTTTCTTAGATATCAACGGCAACACATCCATGGCTGACAAGCAGTTTCGTGATCGCTTGCGTATTCGTGCTATATAACTTCCATGTCGGATCGTTGCCCATACCATCTGTCACGGATTTTCACACGTAAGAGAGGAAATGCTGATGCCTACAAGCATTCATCTGGCTCAAGCCTCCCGCTCATCCGCGGGTATCCGGATAATCCTGGGAGATAGAGAGGTCACGGAACAACTCCAAATCATCTCAGAGTCTGCAAAGCCGCTGATCTCCATCGGCCTTAGCGATGAGGCTGCCCGTGGTCTACATGACTGGCTTGAGCAACTGATGCGGTCAGATGACTAGTGCGCTTCTACGGGTGACTCCTTCGCCCGAATCTGTGGACTACCTCCGCTGTAGCTCCTTTATGGACACCCTTGTCAAGGCACGGGCGCTAAAAACCGCTATCGATCTTGGGTTGTTGAACTACATCGTGCCGCGCGAGAGCGTCTCACTCGCAGCCTTGGCACGCTCGATCGAGTGCGATCAAAGAGGTACCCAGCTGCTTGTCGACCTGCTTGTTGCTGCCGGCGTTTTACTGGTTCGCCACGAGGACATCCTGCTATCGCCCGAATTCAAGGCCGCCTTACCATACTTTGATCTTCTCTGTACAAAGCTGGCCTTGAGTGGCTTGCTGTTGGCTGATTTTTCTGAGAACTTTTCTGCGTTGATCTCCAATCCAGAGAAGTTTCGCGAAAGTGCCTCGATATTTTCCCTGTTTGAATATACATCTGAAACTAACATTGAGGTATCCACATATCTGCGCACCAGGCTTTGGGTTCAACTGACTTCTGTTTTAAGCAAGTACGAAGCTGCTCCATTCCTTTGGCTGTATCCATTGGATGGCAGTACGCTCATTCTTGATGTCGGTGGCAACTCGGGTTCTTTTGCATCTCAGTTGTGCCAGTCGTGTCCAGCCCAGAGGGTATCCGTTTTCGATCTGCCACTGATCTGCTCTCTGGGTTTGAATTATGTGTTGCCGTCTCCTTGCGTTGATCGTATCCGTTTCATCGCTGGCGACATTCGATCGGATCGCCTCCCTACTGGCTTCGATGCTCACCTCTATAAGTCATTCCTACATGATTGGAGTGATCAAGATGTTAGGCAACATTTATCGCGTTCAGCTAGGGCCTTGCCCAGTGGTGGCAAGGTTATCATCTATGAACGAATCACTTCGCAACGAGACATAGCATCAAGTCCTTGGAATTTCTGTGATATTCCAGTGCTCATGTTTGAGAGATCCTATCGCGATCCAGCTTTCTATCTTCAGGTTCTCCCCCAGCTTGGTTTCGTGGTCACGGCGGCACATGTCATACGCCTGGATCAAGATTTCTGCCTGATTGAGGCCACCAATCGATCGGCTGATGATTGATACTAAGCGTCTTTATCCTGCTGAAGATTATATTGAGCTAGCCATGTCCTTCGGTTGCAACCTCAAGTGTAGCCATTGCATGATTGAGGGAACGATGGAACTGCTAAGCCCTCAAAGTCTGGAGCAGTTTCACTCCCTTCTAAGTCTCAACAAGCAGGAATCTCGCTGGACTGGACTGACCCTGACCGGAGCTGAGATCACCCTAGACCCGCGACTCGCCGAGATGGCAAGTCTTGCCTTGGAGCATGGATTTAAGAACATCCGCATCCAGACCCACGGTGGTCAGCTGGCAGATCCTGATTTCACTGCCAAACTGATTGATTCCGGTATCAATGAATTCTTCATCAGCGTGACCGCTTCCACTCCGGAAGCCCATGACAGAATTACGGGTGTCCCCGGTTCCTTTGAGCGCACCCTCCAAGGCATTGCCAATGTGTCGGCCTATCCCAGTGCATCGGTGATCACCAACACTGTCATTACAGACTTGAGTTATCAGCATCTGCCCGCCGTTGTTGCGCTGCTTTCTCAGTACGCAGCGGTTAAACAACTGGAGTTCTGGTATTACTTCCCAATGCGTTCTGCGGATCACAAGTTTTTATTGGTGCCTGCTGATCAGTGCTTGCCTTACCTGCTTGAGGCTTTCCGCATCGCATACTCTTACTCGCTTCCAGTTGAAATCAAGAACTTCCCTCAATGCTTGTTAGGGTCTTTCCAGAATCTCTTGTACAACGACCAGCCCCAGCTTGAGATTGACCCCCGCTTCTGGGATGAGTTCGGCCGCAATGGCTTTTATCAATGTACCTACAAATCGCAGTGTACTAGTTCTATGTGTCTTGGCCTCAGCACGGCCTACATCCATCGTTTTGGCTGGGAAGCCGACATCCTGCATCCGCTTATTGGTCCATCCATTTCAGGGTTAGCCGGATCTGAGAGCATCGATGCGATTCGCCAGCCTGAGCCATGAGTACTTTCCTACCATTTGTTCAGCCAAGCCAGATTCGGCTTTCCCGTACATCGGAGGGAGATCTGCTTCTGGAACTTTTCGAGGCCACAGAACTGACCGCTGATGCGGCTCAGAAGTCGTCCAGCCATAGTTTTCTGTTGGATGCCAATGCCAGAATCCATTTAATGGCCTCCCTCAAGGAAGCCCTTTTACAACCGGTTCTGCCCAGTGTTCCGCGTCGTCTCTCTCTCAGTCAGTCACACCCTGTTTCAGCTCCAATTGTTGCTCCCCAGCCGCCTATGGCCAGTTCTGCTACAGTTGATCTGGAAGCACGCTATCTCAATGCTCTGCGGCAATTAAACTGTCCGTTCGAGTTTGAGCGTTCAATTCAATTTCAGAGCGATCAGATCAAGGCTGGACGCATGCTGGCTGGTCATGATCTCAGACTTCCATCTTCATTGACGCAGCCCGAAATCCTTGCGCTGCTCCATGAACTCTATTTCCCTGAGAACCATCTTGAAGCCTTGATGGCGCAGCTGCCTACTAGTCACCATCTGCATTTGGGATTTGAGCCACAGAGTGAAACTGCGCTTTTCAAGATATATCTTGAATCTGATGTCGAACCGGATCCACCCGTCCGTTATCGAGCCTGGAAATATGCCCCCTTTTCTGAGCAGTGTTTCACCTCTATCTATACTCCGCTACGTTTTTCATCGCCATCTCAGCTCAGCCAGTTGCTGTTGACGCATTTCAGTTTACTGGCCGGGCCTGTTGCGATTGAACCTTCCCTGAGGGCATTGTTGCAGTCATTGTTCTCGATCGCTGAGCACTGCATGTATCGGACTAGGGCCGAGGATTTTGAGCTTTTGCATGTTACGGAAGACCAATCAGATCGCCAGTCATTTGATCTTAATCTTTATTCTTCGAGGCTTAATGTAGAGGCTGTTCTTGAACAATTGCTCCTTATGTTCAGCTCCTTAGGACTAGACCAGCAGCGTTGCTTGCTTTCGCTGCAACAATGTCTTGCACTGCCGCTCGGCCATATTTCCTTCGGATACCATCGCAAGCAAGAGCCTTTCTTTACATTGTATTACGGGGCCGCTTCTGTTGTCTAGATGATTTCTTTCTCGGGTCATATCCCTCACCAGTCTCCGTCCCTGTACAACTATTGCCTTTGGCCCTATGAGCCATGTCGTCCGCTCACACATCATGATCAGCCAGCACTCTCTGTCCTGCTGGAGTCCTTTCGTTGTTTCGGAATAGAGAGATTTGGCACTGAGCTTGCTTCCAATCTCCTAAAACTGCTAGGACCTAACAGGACCGTCTTTGGCATTAAGTCTGTTGAAGGAGCACCTTGTTGGGAATTCTACTTTTATGATTACGATCCCCAGAATCGCCGCTTCTCTTCCAGATCCATTATACAATGCTTCTCCAGTCTGGTGCCTGCAAGCTTATGCCTTGACGACGGCATTCCCTATTTCATGTTCTCTCTTGAGATTACGCTGGAGCAAATCATAGCCAGCTTGCCACCAACGCTTACGTTGTACCTTGGCAATCCTGGTGGTACGCTCTTTGGAGGCAAGTCATACTGTGTTGATAGCAGCTCTGGCTTTCTACTCTACCAGAACTCCTATCATTTCTATGATTATGAGTCTCACCAGGAGGATATCTCCCAACATATTTCATCCTCACTTCATGTGCCGGGTTGCTTTTCCGGCAACCTTCCATTTAAACGCTATCCCTTTTTCGCTTGCCAAACATTTTGTATTGCCCATAAGCGCCATTGTGATGGCCTCTACTTCTCTGGTGTACCTCTAATATCGCTGCTTCAATTCTTTGCGGCCTTCAATACTCACCCATTTCTCTCGTCCTTTCTCTCACTGAACAGTTCAATGTATGACTATCTTCTCTTTGATATCGGTCTTGACTGCCAAGTTAAGGATACTTTGCATGCCTTTCCGAAGACTGCAATCTATGCGTCATTTTAGATGACTATTGTCATTGCGATTTCTGGTCCACCAGGTTCTGGCAAGTCAACGCTCTGCAGTCTGTTGTGTCATCATTTTGAGACATCAATCTATCTTTCAATGGATGACTTTCAGCTGATGACTGATTGGGATCCGATTACTCTTCATCGTTGGTTTCATCGGGGGGCTGACTACAATCAGCTCCGTATGCCGGGTCTCGTCGAATACTTGCAAGCTGCCATAACAGCCCAGAACCACCTAGTTAAAGATACCGAAAACCTACATAGGTTTGTCTTCCTTGAATCCCATCTTGGGAGCGCAACGGATGCTTTGGCAGATCTCGTTAATTATGTTGTTTGGATTGACTGTGGTCTGGATATCTGTCTAGCTCGAGCATTGCTCGCCATCACTACCCAGAACGCCAGTCCTAAATCTGCTGAGATTAGCGGGTGCCATGACATAACCCATTACCTTGAGCAATATATTGCATTGACGTCCAAGCTACTTCGTTTGCAAAACAAGCGGATTCGCCCATTTGCCGACTATATCTATGATGGAAGTGATATAGAAGCACTGATTTGCTGGATCATCTCGAAAAGGACTCGTTTAGCTACGAGCTGAATCTAGGGTTGTTAAAGTTTTCAAGTGATGCCCAATGGTAGGCAATCGCTTCTAGTCCGCCTTGCTTTCGTAGGCTCAGCAACTTTTGATCTGTCAATGTGTCAACTCGAGATTGGTCAACAGTCATGAATCCACTCAAGCGCACAACTTCTTGGGCCTCAGGGTTATCACTTGTTTGCTTGGATGCCAACTGCTTACTTTCGACAAGGTTGAGGTCTTGAAGTTCTTTGCAGAAGTCAATTGTTAGTTTGCGTTCGATCTCATAGGACTTAAGGAAATCAAGCATTTGTTGCGTGAAAGCTGATGGCTGGCCGGCCTCATCAAACAGCCGTTCTCCTTCGCCCAACTGGTTGATATTCTTGCACAGTTGATCGATGCAAAGGTAGTATTGTTGATCATCAGCAGATTTGGTAAAGACAAAGGGGTATCTTCTGATGAAAGCTGGGATATAACCGGCATTCCATTCGTTGCCGGAGTTGATATATTGATTTGATTCGGCGCCCAGTGAGAGTACGGCAACCGGGAATGGTGCTTGATCCTCGCCACTGATAAACACTATGGGAAAATCAAGACAAGCCTTGCGAAACTCTGAGAGAAGAATTGGAACGATCCGGAGGTCTCTGGCAAACTCAAAGTCTGTGATCAACCTCATGTGACTGTTAGCATGGGCTTCAGTCGTCAGTGGAACGACTTCTTCGTAAATCAGCAGTTGTTTTGTCATAGGAACACAAGGTAGACGCTTAGTGTTTGTTAATGAGGATGCGGATGGTCAACGTGAGCTAAGTTAGGGAACGATCGGACAGATGTAGGCTGTGATGCCCAAGCCCGTTCCCGCGGGAAGCGATCGTTGTGCTTCCGTGACAGTGCCTGTATCGGAACCTGTGCCCAGCCAATAATCCCCTCCAAGAGGATTCTGTGCGGGCAGAGTTCCTGCCACTGTGGGATAGGTGTATGTGGCAGGGCTTGAGCTGCCTGAAGCAGGATCATTACGCGTTAGCGCACCGCAGTTGTTGGGTGTTTTAGAGGCCGGTGTTCCGGCGGAGAACGTCTGGGGATCAAAAAGGGTAGTGCTGCGCACTGATGTACCTGCGTAAGTATCAATAATTGTTTTCTTGTTGGTCAGATTGTTAATCTCGATTTGCTGTCGAGTCAGTCCCATTGTTGTTTGGATGAGCGCGCCATCGGAAGTTGTATTCATCGTGACCCCTGTAATGGTCAATGCCGGTAACCGTAGCTCTACCGAACTGCCACTTTTGACTCCCTTAAGCGTCTGTGATTTGGCCATCGTATTGCTTCCCAGTGACAGTATGGCTAAAAAGTAGGCTAGAGCCCGAGCTGGAAGCATCCTCTGTACCTGAATACCTTCACAAAGCATTATAGCAGTTGCGTTTCAGCTGCCGCAAGTTTTCCATGACATCTGTTGACATTCTCCTGTTTCCCAGAAACTGGACCATCCAGATGTTAAATTCTAGAGCTGGGACGCGACTGCTGCAGGCAAGATTGCGAGCTTGTCTGGCTCCCCTGCCGATATCTTGCAGAAGCGTCTTGGTTTGGTTGCATGCGTCTACTGCTTCTGGCCTGTTGTAATAGGGAAAGCCTGGTCGACTTGCCTTCTGCAAGCATCGTTCAAAGCTCGCGTTCAGAGCACTGAAAACCCCATCTGTATCTCTTGAATCCCCGGTTGCGCCTGGAGGTACTGTTATATAAATAAGTCCACTTGCGACGATACCTGTGACTAGGCTATTCCTTGATTGCCGGAAGAGTCTTTTCATGTTAGTCTCCGTTAATGGTTGCCTCGACAGTTCTAGTATTGACTTGACTGCATCTTCTTCCAGGTTGGATAGCCAGGCTTGGTACGGTTAGATGTCCTTTAGGGATCTCATCAATCTGCTGATATGGTGTTGCAAGGCACTTCATGCCATAGGCCTCCTGAGGGTGACCTTTCGGCGACAACCACTGCTTCTGGCCCATCTCAAGTTTCACCCCTCTCCGTGCGTCTGCTGGCAGTTCTTTCTCGTAAAGCCAGAAGGAGCGTTCCGCCCTCCCTGGCTGCTCAGGCATCAAGGCAGTCCCTGCAACGATTGCTGTAGGTGTAGCAATGTTGTAGAGATCTAGGTGGTAGAACAGCACCAGCTTTGAGTTTGTTGGCCACCCACTCTGTTTTGCAAGGGCTGATGCTCCGTTGTGGCTTGTTAATGAGATGCTCGCCATACAGTAGAACGGTCTTTCATGATGTACATGGTGGCAAAAAGGCGATCTTAGGAGGATGCCATCTCTCATGTCCATACTAGTGCCTCGACAGTGGCTATGGAATGCCTGGGGCTCTTTTGCGGGATGGACCCTGATTGTTTCTGAAGTCTTCGCTGCAAACGTTTGCCTGCCCCCCCCGTGGGACCATGCGTCGCAATTGCTCTACTGTGTCTACTATGCATCCCAGTTTGCGTTTGTCTCCTTCGCCTAATGACTCGAACCGTCTGACTATAATATCGTCTTCCACTGGACTGTTGAAACGATTCTCATTGATGCATTGGTGGTATTGAGCGGGGTCAGCGCTATCTCGGCTAAGGGAAGCAATTCCTCGCAGAAACGTCCAAAAGTCGTATCCATAATGGCTGCATAGGTCGCCTCCAAGCCCCTGGGCGCAAAATACGGCACTTGCGTAGAAGACGCTGAGACCCTGCCAGTGTGGGTACTTGTGCATCGAGATGGCTAAGTCGGCCTCGCACAGACTGAGGGCTATAGCTAGTAAATCTTCATCGGTTCAGCTTTGATCCCGGACTGCTCGAATGAGCCTAGGTAATGGTGGAAGTTTGGCGTAGCGTGTGTCGTCGCTGATCTTCAGCCATCTCTCCATCCCGCCTAGAATCGATGTTGATTGGAGCATTAGAAGCACGCCGTGGGTCTGAATACTGACCATCCATTGACTGCACACGTGATCGGTTGGTTAAATGCTTCGCCAGTCGTTAAGCCTGAGCTTTCCGTATACAGACGCACCGCGTTGCCATCTACCTGACCATTAATCGTGGTGATCGGACGTTGAAGAAGTACTGGGCCATTCCAGTCTGCACTAACAAGGGGTGAGCGTTCTCTCGTCACCTCGATTACATTGTCCCCAATTCGTGCGGTGTAGCTTTGTCTTCGGTCCAGGCGGTCAGAATTCACCTGCAGAAGTACTGGGTTCCCCATGATGTCGGTGCCGCTGCATTGGCGATCGGAGCAGGTTATGTTTTGGGCGTTTACATCTGTGCTTAGGAAGGTGGCCAATGCGATGTGGCCGATGGTGAATGATCGGATGATTGACATTAGGTGTTTCAAGATCGGGTGCACTCCAGTTCAAAAAATGATCGGAATCAAGATATGGATGTTTTGGGGTCCTTCGGTCTCTGCGCTTGCGGCTCCGACGGTGCCCCCTATTGCTGGGTGGGGATCAACAGTTGTGATTTAGGAGCTATGCGCTGACTCAAGACGTTGATCTTACTTTTTCCTAGTTCATCGCTCTTCTACATTGGATGGGGAATTCCCTGGCCGACTTTCGGAGGCCGCCATGACCCAATTTTAGGCTGCTGGCATTTTGGATCTGTCTGGCTGCAGTCGCTAAAGTCGGTTGTCTTCCTGCAATGTTGCTTGGGGTCGCCCGGCTCTCAGGGGAGTTCTGTGACATTGCGTTTTTGCCTCGTTACCACGAGTTCCAGTCTTTTGCCGACTTTAGCCAGACCTGCGAATCTGTCTACAGCCCCCGTTTCCTGCCATGGCTTTCCATCTTGTCTTGCTGGCCTCGCTCAGCACGACCTCCGCGAATCCCTCTTTCCCTATTGACTCTAGGTGCCGGCATCACACGGTGGCTTTAGGACTAGGAGCATGTGGCGCATAGCCCCGCTCGCTCCCTCTCCGCAGCCGGCCCGACATCTGCCCAGAACCCTGTGATGGCAAAGGTTCTGAGCGAGACAACGGGGAATCGTCAAGCCAAAGTCATTCCGCCCCTGGAATCCTTAGCAGACGCTGCTGCGTCCGCCATCACCGGTGGATTGGCTGCCGGCGAACCACCTGGTGTTCTTCCTGCTCGATCTGGCCACTGAGCTGGATCCTGAGGCGATCCACGCCGTCTACCGGCAGAAGGATCCGCGGGATGAGATGGTCTACGAGCCCCGGATGATGGTGGTGCTGCTCCTGTACGCCTACTGCGTCGGGTCGCCCAGCTCCAGGAAGATCGAGAAGGCCTGCTGGGAGGACGCCGCCTTCCGCGTGCTGACCGGCAACCAGCAGCCGGACCACAGCCGGATCAGCGATTACCGTCGCCAGCACCTGGCTGCCCTGGCTGGCCTGATCGTTCAGGTGCTGCGGTTGTGCCAGAAGGCAGGGCTGGTGAGCCTGGGCCAGGTGGCGCTGGATGGCACCAAGGTCAAAGCCAATGCCAGCAAGCACAAGGCCATGAGCCACGCGCGGATGCTCAAGTCCGAGCGGCAGCTCGACGCCGAGATGCGCGCTCTGCTGCGCAAGGCAGAGATCATCGACGCCCAGGAGGACGGCCAGTACGGCAAGGGCAACCGGGGCGATAAGCTGCCTGAGGAACTGCAGCGACGTTCCAGCCGGTTGGAGTGGATCCGCAAGGCCATGGCTGAACTGGAAGCAGAAGCTGCTGCAGCCAAGGCCGCTCAGCGGAACGAACAGGCCGAGACGGCTGAGCAGGAGGCAGAAGCAGCCGAGGCCAGTGGCGATGAACAGCGCAGCACGCGTGCGGCACGCCGCAGCCGTGGTGCCCGCAAGCGGGCCGATGACGCCCAGACGCTCGTGACGTGGACCCCGGAGATCGGTCCAGAGTGAATGAGAGTCCTCAGCCGGCCAGACTGGGCCTGGGACTTCACCATGAAACGGACCAGGCACTCACCGGAGCAGATTATCCGCAAGCTCTAGCCGAAGGCTTCTGCGAAGCAGTGAACCGCCGTGCAGCTGATCGCCCAGGGCAAGACCGTCGTCGTGATCTGCCGCGTCATCGAGGTGGCGCAGCCGACTTATCACCGCTGGCGGCAGCAGTACGGCGGAGTACAGGCAGAGGAAGCCAGGCGTCTGACTCAGCTGGAGAAGAAAAATGCCAGGTTCAAGAAGCTTCTGGCGGAGGCCGAGCTGGAGAAGGCCATTCTCAAGGACCTTGTTGCGCCGTGAGGCGCACCTTGCGGTGCGACGGGAAACTTCTGAGCCCGGAACGCCGCCGGCGGGCCGTCAAGGTTCTGCAGGATCGTTACCGGGCTTCTGAACGGTTTGTCTGCCGGGTGGCGGGGCAACACCGCAGCACCCAGCGCCATGGGGGCAAGATCGTCGACATCGAGGAGGCCTAGCTGCGCCAACGCCTCCGGGAGATTGCCGCTGCGCAGCTAAGCGCACCTCTCGGTGCGATTCACATCCGCTGGGGCCGGCGCATGGCCTACCGCCTGCTGCGGCGGGAAGGCTGGACGCTTAACCACAAGCGGGTGCAACGGCTCTGGCGGGAGGAGGGTCTGCAGCGGCCTACTCCCAGGAAGAGGAAGCGGGCACGGCCCGCCGATGGTTCGGTGAGGCGGCACCGGGTTGAGTATCCCCACCAGGTGTGGGCCATGGATTTCCAGTTCGATGCCACCGCCGATGGCCGCAGACTCAAGTTCCTGAACGTGATCGACGAGCACAGCCGCCTCTGCCTGGCCATCAGGGTGGGCAGGCGCTGCAAGGCCAAGGACGTGGTGGCGGTGCTCGAGGAGCTCACCAGCCTCTACCCGGCACCGGCGTTCATCCGGACGGACAACGGGCGGGAGCTCATTGCCCAGGCCCTACGGGACTGGTGCGAGGCCAGCACCACCACCAGCACGGCCTACATCGAGCCTGGATCTCCGTGGGAGAACGGCTTTGCCGAGTCTTTCAACGGGCGGTTCAGGGATGAGTTCCTCAATACCGAGCTGTTCACTACGGCTCCCGAGGCCCAACTGCTGGCTGATCGCTGGCGCTGGGAGTACAACACATTCAGGCCTCACTCGGCTCTCCAGGGGCGTACGCCCCTGGAGGCAGCTCAACAGGGAGCTGCAGCATGACCACACCCACCCTCTCTCTTAAGCACTGGATCGACGAAGGGGGTCACGTTACTGTGATCGCAGACCAGGACTGGGGTGATGGGTGTCAAGCAGCTCGGCTTCTCGGATTACGAGCTGACCACGGCCCAGAAGCAGACCAAGCGGAAGAAGTTTCTCTCTGAGATGGAGGCGGTGGTGCCCTGACAGGCGCTGCTCGCGTGGATCGAGCCCCAATCCCCCAAGCTCAGCAAGAAAGGCGGCTGGCTTCCGTTCCCACTGGCCACGATGCTGCGGATCCACCTGCGGCAGCAGTGGTATGCCCTCAGCGACCCGGCGATGGAAGAGGCCCTGATGGAGGTGCCAACCATGCGTCGCTTTGCCGGCATCGAGCTGATCATCGGTCGGATCCCCGATGAGACCACGATCCTCATCTTCCGCCACCTGCTGGAGAAGAATGGGCTGGGCGAGCAGATTTTTGAGACCGTTAAAGCCCATCTCACAGAGAAAGGCATGACGATGCGCCAGTGCACGATCGAGGAAGCCACTTTGATCGCCGCGCCCAGTTCCACCAAGAACAAGGAAGGGAAGCGGTATCCGGAGATGCACCAGACCCAAAAGGGCAACCAGTGGTATTTCGGGATGTAGCCGCAGGCCCGCGAAGCGGTAGATCCACGCAGGCGTGGACAGGGCTCCGGCCCGATCCACTCGGTCGTGGTCACCGCAGCGAACGTGCACGATCTGACACCAGCAGCCGATCTCCTGCATGGTGATGAGCAGGTCGTCTATGCCGATGCTGGCCACCAGGGCATCGCCAAAAGGCCTGAGATGGCTGGCATGACAACGGAATTCAGGGTGGCGATGCGACCCGGCAAACGCAGGGCTCTACCGGATACACCAGATTGAAAGCTGCAGGAGCTGTGCGACACGGCCAAAGCTCACATTCGCTCCAAGGTTGAGCATCCTTTCCGGGTGATCAAGTAGCAGTTCGGCTTTCAGAAGACCAGGCTGCGCGGCCTGGCTAAGAACCACTGCAAGATCAATGTGCTGGCGGCATTGTCGAATCAGTTCCAGGCATGACGACGGTTACTCGCCGCAAGCTGAGAAGGACTTGGTGTGCTTGAACACCTCGATTCAGCTTCCAACAACCAGCCCAAAGCCATCAGAAGGAGGCCTCAGGGAAAAAGAACGATCAAACCAGCGTTGCCGAGCCCCGTGAATGGATCAAACCCCATTTATCCAGAGCTTCCCTTGGCTTACCAAGTTCCACCGTTTAAGCGCTGCGAGCTGGTTGTCCCAGGCCGGGATTAACGGTTTGCTTCAAAGGGGCCTAGGTCCGGTTCGAAGGGCTTCGGTGTTTGAAATAGCGGTTGAGGTATCATAGATTTGGGGCGCTCGGGCAGGCCGAAGGTGAAACTTGGTACCACTAAGCTTCCCCCCTGGTTCAATACATTCAGGCTTCCAGCGCCATAGATGGTCCTCCCAGCACCTGTGGTGGTCACCGGAATGTGAAATGAACCGGTAGAGGTGCTGCTGGCGCCCATGGTTTGGGCGTTGGCATTGGGGAGGATCAGCGTCAGAAGGCCTGCCAGCGCGAAGGCTTGTACAGGTATGGCCTTGGAGCCTGAGCTCAGTCTTCCCACGAGCTATCTGATCGTTGGTCAGCCAAACCCTAGCGGTGTGCGGCGATGCTGCCAGGCTGCGGCAGTTCTGAATCCTTCCTCCCTCTGCTACCGCCTTGGTGCTGGCCTCGGGTTCAGCCTATGGCTTGACCCCTTGTTGATTGCTGTGGGCATCATCGCCTTGCTGCTGCCGTTGCTTGCTTCAGCAGATCTGTGGACGCCCTCAGCACCGCTCCCGCTCAATGGTGCCCAGGCCATTGTGTGGCTGGAGGGTCCGCTTGGCCGCTCCCTCTCCATGAACATGCTGCGCAATTGTTATGTGGCTGACCCCAGACAACTGCCAGTCGCTGTCGTTTGCCTCGACTGATTTCTCGACAGTGCGCGTTGTCGACCCTGTTCCACCCAGTACTTATGGACTTGTTCTGCGAGTTGCGCCTTCCTGGCGGGTGGCCATTTAGCCCATGGTCTGCATCTGATGGCCAGAACTCAACTGCTGAGCTCTGGGGGCGACACTGGATGCATCGCTTGCCCACTGCCTTGGCCGACGACACCATTGCAGCGGTTGCCACGGCCGTTGCCGCCGGTGAGGGCAGCGTGGCGATCGTGCGCCTCTCGGGCTCTGAGGCTGAGGCCATCGGCAGGAGCCTGTTTCACGCGCCGGGCCAGCAGGAGTGGGAGAGCCATCGCGTGCTCTACGGCCACGTGCGCGATCCCGCCAGCGGGGAGCGGGTGGATGAGGCCCTGCTGCTGCTGATGCGGGCCCCGCGCAGCTTCACCCGCGAAACCGTGGTGGAGTTCCACTGCCACGGCGGTCTGATCAGCGTGCAGCGGGTGCTGGAGCTGGTGCTCGCCGCCGGCGCCCGCCGGGCCCTGCCGGGGGAGTTCAGCCAGCGGGCGTTCCTGAACGGCCGGCTCGATCTCACCCGCGCCGAGGCGATCAGTGAACTGATCACCGCCCGCAGCCGCCGCGCCGCCCAGCTGGCCATGGCCGGCCTCGATGGTGGTCTGGAACGCCGCATCGCCGCTCTGCGTGAGCGCCTGCTCGATCAACTGGCGGAACTGGAGGCCCGGGTGGATTTCGAGGACGACCTGCCGCCCCTCGATGCCGCTGCTGTGCCGGCCGAGCTGGCGGCGGTGCGGATCGAGCTGGAGCAGCTGCTGGCGGAGGCCGCGCAGGGGCAGCTGCTGCGCGAGGGCCTGCGTGTGGCGATCGTGGGTCGGCCCAATGTGGGTAAATCCAGCCTGCTCAACCGCCTCAGCCGCAGCGAGCGGGCGATCGTGACCGACCTGCCCGGCACCACGCGTGATCTGGTGGAGAGCGAACTGGTGCTGGAGGGGGTGCCCCTCACCCTGCTCGACACGGCCGGCATCCGATCCACCAACGATCGCGTGGAGCAGATCGGCATTGAACGCAGTCGGGCGGCGCTGCAGGCAGCCGATGCGGTGCTGCTGCTCTTTGATCTGGCCGCCGGCTGGACCGCTGAGGACGCCGAATTGCTCAGCCAGGTGCCGGCCGGGGTGCCGTTGCTGCGGGTGGGCAACAAGGCCGATCAGGCCGCATCGGACAGCGCCGGCTCGGCGGATGTCTGCATCAGTGCGCTCACAGGGGCGGGGCAGGAGCAGCTGGTGGCAGCCCTGCTGCGCTGCTGCGGCCACTGCGGCGATCAGGGCCTGCAGGTGGCCCTCAACCACCGCCAGCGAGATCTCGCCCAGCAGGCGGCGGACAGCCTCGGCCGCAGCCTGGAGGCCGCCCAACAGCTGCTGCCGTGGGACTTCTGGACTATCGATCTGCGCGCCGCTGTGCGGGCACTCGGTGAGATCACCGGTGCGGAGGTGAGTGAGGCGGTGCTGGATCGGGTGTTTGCACGCTTCTGCATCGGCAAGTGAGCCGCGGGCTGGCCCGGGCGTGAGAATCGGAGCAGCGGCGCGCTCTCTGCACCGCCGTGCGTTCCGCTTCCCGCCATGACCGCCAACAGCGACTCCAGCAGCGATTCCGCCAGCGCCACCCATCCGCTGGATCAGCTCAGCACGGCCCAGCGCGCCCTGTTGCGGATCGTCTGCTGGGTGGCCTGGGCGGATGGCGACTTCGCCGATGAGGAGCGCCAGCTCCTAGAGACGCTGGTGTTCCGGCTGATGCCGCCCGAGGTGGGCATCGCCGAGGCGGAGGACGCCTTCCGCAGCCTGGTGGCCGAGCAGCTGCAGACCATCGATCTCGAGGCCCTGGTGGCGGAGCTGGGCGACAGCGATGAGCGGCAGCTCACGGTGAAGCTGGCGGTGCAGATGCTGGCGGTGAATCAGCGCCCGGATGACAACGCCCCGGTGAACCCTGCGGAGAAGCAGGCCTACCGCCGTCTGCTGGAGGCTCTGCAGCTGCCGGAGGGCGAGGTGGAGGAAGCCGAATGGGCGGCCCGCCAGGAGCTCCAGCAGAAGCGTGGTGTGCTGGAGGTGCTCGGCATGGCCCTGGCCGGCTGGGGCGCCTGGCCCTCGATCGAGGCGGAGGGCGGCCACCTGCCACCGGGCTACTGGCTCTGATGGTGGCGGCGCATTTGCCGATCACGCCGACCCTGCGGCGGCAGCTGGCCGACTGGTTGGCGGAGGATCTCGGCCGCGGCGACCTCAGCGCCGCCGCTCTCGGCGACCGGCGGGGCCGTGCCCACTGGCTGGCCAAGGGCGAAGGGGTGTTCTGCGGCGGTGTGCTGGTGGAGCCCCTGTTCCAGCAGCTGGATCCGGCGGTTGCCGTGCGGCTCCTGGTGGCCGATGGCGAGCCGGTGCAGGCCGGCCAGCGGCTGCTGGAGCTGGAAGGGCCGGCGACGGCCCTGGTGGCCGGCGAACGCACGGCCCTGAACCTGGCCATGCGCCTCAGTGGCATCGCCACCGCCACCGCGGCCCTGGTGGCCCAGCTGGCGGGCACGGGTGTGCGGCTGGCGGACACGCGCAAAACCAGCCCCGGTCTGCGGCGGCTGGAGAAGTACGCCGTGCGCTGTGGTGGCGGCTGCAATCACCGCCTCGGCCTGGATGACGCCGCCATGCTCAAGGAGAACCACCTGGCCTGGAGCGGGGGCGTGGCGGCCGCGATCACGGCGGTGCGCGCCCAGGCCCCCTGGCCGGCGCGGGTGATCGTGGAGGCGGAGAGCGCCGCTGAAGCGATCGCCGCCGTGGAGGCGGGGGCCGATGGCGTGCTGCTGGATGAGTTCAGCCCAGCGGCGTTGCTGGAGCTTGTGCCCCGCCTGCGTGCCCTCGCCGTGGCTGGTGGTTCAGGTGCCGTGGTGCTGGAGGCCTCGGGGGTGCAGCCGGAGCAGCTCGCGGCCTACGCCGCCACCGGCATCGATCTGATCTCCACCAGCGCGCCGATGACCCGCTCCCGCTGGCTGGATCTCAGCATGCGTTTCGAGGGCTGACGAATCCGATCACTGCCGCC
Organism: Cyanobium sp. E1_MAG_00006; assembly: GCA_027488975.1. Taxonomy (GTDB): domain Bacteria; phylum Cyanobacteriota; class Cyanobacteriia; order PCC-6307; family Cyanobiaceae; genus Vulcanococcus. Next base: position 77,775 of record JAIYAQ010000010.1, on the reverse strand, counting down.
AGGATGGGCGGGCCCTGTCGCCCGCACACCTGTGCCTGTCAGCGCTCGCCGTCATCGCCTGACGGCCTTGCTCGCCCTCCTCAGCCTCGGCCTCGGCCTGGCCGCTGCCCCGGCTGCCCATGCCCAAGGCGTTCTCGAGCGGGTGGCCCGCAGTGGCCAGCTGCAGCTGATCGGACCGGTGGATGTGCCGCCGATGCTCAGCCTCGATGCCCAGGGCCGGCCCGAGGGCTATGGCGTGGTGGTGGCCAATCGCGTGGCGGCCTTGCTCAGTCAGGCTGTCGGCAAGCCGGTCCAGCTGCGCTACGAGGCTGTGGCCGGAGCCGCCCAGCTGGCCCAGCGCCTGGGCGAGGGCAAGGCTGAGCTCGCCTGTGGGGTGCCCTTCACCTGGGCCCGGGAGATGGTGGTGGATTTCACCCTGCCGATCGGCGTCTCGGGTCTGCGGCTGCTGGCCCCGGCCGGTCGCTTCACCGGTGCTCCTGAGGCACTGGCCGGCCGCCGTATCGGCGTGGTGCGCGATTCCCTGGCTGAAACGGAGCTCCGCGGCATGCAGCCGGCCGCCAAGTCGGTTCCGTTTGCAGACCCCAAGGCAGCCCTGGCGACGCTGGTCGCGGGCCAGGTCGATGGGGTGATCGGTGATTCCGCCCTGCTGGCCGGCCTGGTGCGTCAGCAACGGCTGAGCGGCCTGGCGCTGACCCCGGAGGTTCCCTACGAGCGCTATGCCGTGGCCTGTGTGGTGCCAGAGAACGATTCGCAGTTCCGCGACCTTGTCAACCGGGCCATCACCCAGCTGCTGCAGGGCTACCTGGATGGCGAGCCGCAGAGCGTGGCGGAGGTGGACCGCTGGCTTGGCCCCGGAAGCGCCCTGAACCTTTCACAGGAGAAGATCCGCAACGTGTTCGATTCCCTGTTGATGGGGGTGGAAGCGCTGCGGCCCCTCCCTGCGGCGGCGACCCGCTGAACGTTGCCGGTCCGGGGCCCTTGTTCACCCGTTCCGTCCTGCTCCATCCACCGTTTCCTGCCTGTTCCGTCCTTCACCGCCAGCTCCGATGAAGCTGTTCACCCACTCCCGCCTGTTCGGCATCCTGATCGTTGCCGCCTCCCTGCCCATGGATCCGGGTGTGGCGCTGGCGGCCAGCTCGGTTGCGGCGTCCCTCGAGCCGGCAACCACCGCAGGCTCGCTGGAGGCCCGCCTGCAGCGCATCGCGGCGGCGGTGCGGGCTGAGCAGGCTTCCAGCATCGGTGATGACGCCATCAGCTTTGTGGTGATCGGCCCAGGCGGTGTCGGCTGGAGCAACGGTGGCTGGGGCAACGGCGGTTTCGGCAACGGCGGCTTCTACAACGGCGGTTTCCGTAACGGCGGCTTCTACAACGGTGGCTTCCGTAATGGCGGCTTCTACAACGGTGGCTTCCGCAACGGCGGTTTCCGCAACTGGTGAGCGGCGCTGATGGCTGATCCCAGCACGGCCGGAGGTCCGCTGCGGCTGCTGGTGCTGCAGCCCACCCCCTACTGCAACCTCGACTGCGACTACTGCTATCTGCCCAGCCGCGACGACCGCAGTCGCCTGTCGCTGGAGATTCTCGATGCGGCGTTGGAGCGGGTGCTTGAGAGCCCGTATTACGGCGGCCCGTTCACGCTGCTCTGGCATGCCGGTGAACCGCTCACCGTGCCGACGGCCTTCTACGACGCCGCCACCGCCCGCATCCACGCCGCCCTGGAGCGCCACGGCCTGCCGGCGGACACGGTGCAGCAGTCGCTGCAGACCAACGGCCTCACCATCAACGAGGCCTGGTGCGATTGCTTCACGCGCAACAACATTCATGTGGGCGTCAGCGTTGATGGCCCGGCCTTCCTGCACGACGTTCACCGCCGCACCCGCACCGGCCGGCCCAGTCACGCCGCCGTGATGCGCGGCATCGGCTGGCTGCAGCGCCGGGGCGTGCCCTTCAACGTGATCGCGGTGCTCACGGCCGACGGCCTCGACCACGCCGATGCCCTCTACGACTTCTTCGCCGAGAGCGGCATCACCGAGGTGGGCTTCAACATGGAGGAGACCGAGGGTGAGAACCAGCGCTCAAGCCTGGATCGCTCCAGTGAATCCGCTGGGTCCACCGCTGGCGAGGCTGCCACGGAGTCTGCAACTGAGACTGCGACCGAAGTCCGCTATCGCCGCTTCCTGGAACGGTTCTGGCAGCGCAGCATGGCCGAGCCCGGCCGCGTCCATCTGCGCGAGTTCGCAGGTATCACCAGCCTGGCCTGCACCAAGCAGCGCCTCAGCCAGACGGACATGAACACGCCGTTCGTGATCGTCAACGTGGATGCCCGCGGCCAGGTGTCGAGCTTTGATCCGGAGCTGCTGGCGGTGCACACCGAGCGCTTCGGTGATTTCGTGTTCGGCAACGTGCTGAATGATCGCCTGGTGGACCTGGCCGCCAACCCCAAGTTCCAGGCGGTGCGGGCGGAGATCGCCGCCGGGGTGGAGGCCTGTCGGGCCAGCTGCGCCTACTTCGGTCTCTGCGGCGGTGGTGCCGGCAGCAACAAGTACTGGGAGCACGGCCGCTTCGACGGCACTGAGACCCAGCACTGCCGCTACCGCATCCAGCTGGTGGCCGATGTGGTGCTGGAGGGTATGGAGAAGGAGCTCGGGCTCACCGCTGCGGCGGCCTGAGCCGCTGGGAGGGATGATCGGGATGTGTGCTGTCGCCGTCGCGGCCCCCGGACTCCATGCTTCGCATCGCCCAGACCCTGGAGACCCAGCTGCGGGCGGCGATGGCGCGGGCCTTCCCGGAGGCGGCAGAGCAGGCCAGCGCGGCCGGATCAGCCCTTGATCCGCAGCTGGCGCCCGCCAGCAAACCCGAATTCGGCGATTTCCAGGCCAATGGGGCCCTGCCCCTGGCCAAGCCGCTCGGCCAGCCGCCGCGGGCGATCGCCACGGCGATCGTGGCCCAGCTGCAGGCCGATCCAGCCTTCGCGGCGCTGTGCCTCGAGCCGCAGATCGCCGGCCCCGGCTTCATCAACCTCACCCTCAAGCCCGAGCGCCTGGCGGCGGAGGTGGCGGCCCGGCTCGCCGACGCCCGCCTCGGCGTGCCCAGCGTCGCTGAGGCGCGTGAAGGGACAAGCGGCCAGGCCCTGGCGCCAGTGGTGGTGGATTTCTCCAGCCCCAACATCGCCAAGGAGATGCACGTGGGGCACCTGCGCTCCACGATCATTGGCGACTCCTTGGCGCGGGTACTGGAGTTCCGCGGCCATCCGGTGCTGCGGCTCAACCATGTGGGCGACTGGGGCACCCAGTTCGGCATGTTGATCACCCACCTCAAGCAGGTGGCCCCCGAAGCGCTCACCACCGCTGATGCGGTGGACCTCGGCGATCTGGTGGCCTTCTACCGCCAGGCCAAGGCCCGCTTCGACGACGATGAGGCCTTTCAGACCACCAGCCGCGAGGAGGTGGTGAAGCTGCAGAGCGGCGATCCGGTGTCGCTCAAGGCCTGGGGCCTGCTCTGCGATCAGAGCCGCCGTGAGTTCCAGCTCATCTACGACCGGCTCGACATTCGCCTCAGCGAGCGCGGTGAATCCTTCTACAACCCCTACCTCGCTGGTGTCGTCGCCGACCTGGATGCCTCCGGCCTGCTGGTGACCGACGACGGTGCCCAGTGCGTGTTCCTCGAGGGCGTGAGCGGCAAGGACGGCAAGCCGCTGCCGCTGATCGTGCAGAAGAGCGACGGCGGCTTCAACTACGCCACCACCGATCTCGCCGCCATCCGCTACCGCTTCGCCGCAGGGCCCGAGGGCGACGGCGCCCGCCGCGTGATCTACGTGACCGACGCGGGCCAGGCCAGCCACTTCGCCGGCGTGTTCCAGGTGGCTCGCCGGGCCGGCTGGATTCCTGCCGATGGACGGCTGGAGCATGTGCCCTTCGGCCTGGTGCAGGGGGAGGACGGCAAGAAGCTCAAGACCCGCGCCGGCGACACCGTGCGCCTGCGCGATCTGCTGGATGAGGCGGTGGAGCGCTGCGAGGCCGACCTGCGCCGCCGCCTGCAGGAGGAGGGCCGCAGCGAGGACGAGGCCTTCATCGCCCACGTGGCCGCCACCGTGGGCCTGGCGGCTGTGAAGTACGCCGACCTCAGCCAGAACCGGATCACCAACTACCAGTTCAGCTTCGATCGCATGCTCGCCCTCACGGGCAACACGGCGCCCTACCTGCTCTATGCGGTGGTGCGCATCGCCGGCATCGCCCGCAAGGGTGGCGATCTGGGGGCTGCAGGCGCGGGCGGGGGTACCGGCGTTGACCCGGCAGACAGCCTCCACTTCAGCGAGCCCCAGGAATGGGCCCTGGTGCGCGAGCTGCTGAAGTTCGATGCGGTGATCGCCGAGGTGGAGGAGGAGTTGTTGCCCAATCGCCTCTGCACCTACCTGTTCGAGCTCAGCCAGGTGTTCAACCGCTTCTACGACCAGGTGCCGGTGCTCAAGGCCGAAGGGCCGACCCGCAGTTCACGCCTGGCCCTCTGCCGCCTCACCGCCGATACCTTGAAGCTCGGCTTGGGCCTGCTGGGCATCCCCACCCTGGAGCGGATGTGAGCCGATGGCCGATCAGCAAGCAGCCATGGATCCCCCGCTCCCTGCTCAACCCGGCTTTCCCCTGGCCCGCCCTGAGGTGGAGGCCCTGCACGCCTACAGCGCCCCGCTGGAGGGGCGGCGCGGCCTGCTTCGCCTCGACTTCAATGAGAACACGGTGGGGCCCAGTCCGCTGGTGGTGGAGGCCCTGCGTGCCATCCCGCCTGAGCAGATCGCCATTTACCCGGAGTACGACGGCCTGCGTGAGGCGGTGATCGCCAACCTGGCTGATCGCAGCCATGGCCGCCCCGGGCTGGCCCGACCGCTGCTATCGGACCAGATTGGCCTGCTCAACGGCGTTGATGCCGCCATTCACGCCATCTTCCACGCCTATGGCGACCGCGGTGAGACGTTGCTCACCACCAGCCCCACCTTCGGCTACTACAGCCCCTGTGCCCAGATGCAGGGCATGGCGATCGAGGCCATCCCCTACGAGGGGGCCGACTTCCACTTCCCGTTGGAGGCGATCCGCCGCTCGCTGCTCCAGCCGGCGGACGGCACGCCGCCGCGGCTGCTGCTGCTCTGCAATCCCAACAACCCCACCGGCACGCGCCTGGCTCCCGAGCCGATCCTGGAGCTGGCGGCCGCCGCACCGCGGACGCTGGTGGTGGTGGATGAGCTCTATGAGGCCTTCACCGGCGACAGCGTGCTTCCGCTGGCCGATTTCGAGGCCACACCCAACCTGTTGGTGCTGCGCTCCCTGGCCAAGACCGCCGGTCTGGCGGGGCTGCGCATGGGCTTCGCCATCGGTCATGCCGCCGTGGTGGATCGGATATGCCGGGTCACCGGTCCGTACGACATCAACAGCTTCGCCGTGGCCGCTGCCTATGCGGCCCTGCAGGATCAGGCCTACGTGGAGGCCTACGTGGCCGAGGTGCTGCGCGCCCGCGACTGGATCGCCCAGCAGCTCATCCGCGCGGACGTGCGTCACCACGTGGCTGGTGGCAACTACCTGCTGCTCTGGCCCCGCGGTGATGTCGCGGCGGTTGATGCCGCCCTGCGTGAGGCCGGCATCCTGGTGCGGGCGATGAGCGGCAAGCCCCTGATCGATGGCTCCCTGCGGGTGAGCCTGGGCACCACCGAGCAGATGCAACGCTTCTGGCAGGCCTACACCCGCATCGAGGGGCTCATCAGCACCTGAAGCCCTGGCCGACTGGCTCAGCGCAGCACGGTGATCTGGGTGCCCTCGCTCAGCTGACTCGGCAGGCTGACGCTGCGCCCCACCCGCTGCACGGGTGTGCCGGCCATGGCCTGAAGGAAGGGTTCGATGCTGCCCTGATCGCAGTTGGCCGGCGTCTTGCCGCTCACATACTGAACCGGGATCACGCGGCGGGGGGCCAGCTCGCGCACCACGGCCGCCGCCTCCGCACCGTCGTACACCTTGGCGCCGCCACCGACGCCGATGATCAGCACATCGGGTCGGCCCAGCAGCACGCGATCCTCCGGCGATAGGCGGGCGGCGGTGCCGCCCATGTGGGCGAACTCCAGGCCGCCCTGCTTCCAGCGCCACAGGGTGGCCTGGCCGAAGCGCCGGCCACCGAAACGATCATGGGGAGCCGCGATGCCCTCGATCCCCAGGCCGGCGATGCGGTACGACCCGGGGCTGCTGAGCATCCGGCCGCTGGCCACAGGAGCCCCCTCATCCAGCAATCGGCTGCTGGTCAGCACCACGTTGGCGCTAACCCGCGGCTCCGCCAGCCCGGCGGCACAGCCCACCGCCTTGAAGGGATTGAGCAGCACCGTGGCACCGCCGCCCTTGATCAGCAGGGCACTGTGGCCATAGCTGGTGATGGTCACGCCGCCTTCGGCGGCTGCGGGCAGTCCGGAGCCGATGGCCAACGCCGTGCTCAGGCTCAGCAGGCCCACCAGCCCTGGCAGCGCCTGCTGGCGTGGGCGATCGTGGCGGGCCCGGCGGTCGGAGCGGATCGGCTGGGCCATGGTGCGCGAGAGGGCCGGGACGGGCGAGGCTGAACCTTAACCCGCCTGGCTGGTGGTGGCTTCGCGCAGGAAGTTGGCCAGCAGTTGATGGCCGTTCTGGGTGAGCACGCTCTCCGGGTGGAACTGCACCCCCTGCAGGTGGGGATGGTCGCGGTGGCGCAGCCCCATGATCGTGCCGTCCTCCAGCCAGGCGGTGATCTCCAGGCAGTCGGGCAGCGAGTCGCGTTCGGCGATCAGGCTGTGGTAGCGGGTGGCGGTGAGCGGATTGGGCAGGCCGGCGAACACCCCCTGCCCTTCGTGCCGCACCGGTGAGGTCTTGCCGTGCATCAGCTCCTTGGCTCGAACCACCCGACCGCCGAACACCTGGGCGATCGATTGGTGGCCGAGGCACACCCCCAGGGTGGGAACAGTGGGGCTCAGCTCGCGCAGCACCTCCAGGCAGACGCCCGACTGGTCGGGGTCGCCAGGACCCGGCGAGATCAGGATGGCGTCCGGCGCCAGGGCGCGGATCTCCACCAGGGTGAGGGCGTCATTGCGCTCCACCCGAACCTCGGCTGCGATCGGGTGCTCAGCCGCCAGTTCACCCAGGTATTGCACCAGGTTGAAGGTGAAGCTGTCGTAGTTGTCGAGAACGAGAAGCATCGCCCCATTCAAAGGCCCGGACGGTCAGTCAGAGGGCGAGGCGGGCCAGCAGAGGCGGCAGCAGCAGCAGCAGGGCGATCATCAGGGAGCTCAGGGCCGCCACCAGCACGGCCGCGGCGGCACAGTCCTTGGCGATGCGGGCGAGGGGATGGAATCGCCGGCCGATGGCCAGATCCACCACCGCTTCGGTGGCGGTGTTCAGCAGTTCCAGCACCAGCACCGCCGCCACCGTGAGCACCAGCACGGCCAGCTGGCCAGGCGGCAGCTGCAGCCATAGCCCCAGGCCGAAGGTCACAGCGCCGGTGCCCACATGAATGCGGAAGTTGCGCTGGCTGCGGAAGGCGTATCCCAGGCCCTGGGCCGCATAGCGGAAGCTGGCCGGCAGATCACCCGCCACCTGCCAGGCCCCCAGCCGCCGCACCTTGCTGCCGTCGCCGCTGGTCGTTGCTCTGGCCGTCCCTCTGCCGAGTCGGTCTTGCCGGGCTGCGGCGCCTGCCGTGCTGGCGGAAGGAAGGATGGAGGGCCCTGAGGAGGGTGCCGGATCCTGGGGGACGAACATGCTCAACGGCGCCCGCATTCAGACTCCGGCCCGACACTACCGCCGTCAGTCCGTGGCGAGAAGCCTCTCCTGACGGCTGAGCATGGCGGTCAGCGAGGCCTCATCGGGGTGATCCCAGCCCAGCAGGTGCAGCAGGCCGTGGCTGGCGAGGAACAGCAGTTCGCGCTCCAGGCTGTGGCCGTGCTCACTGGCCTGCCGGGCGGCGGTGTCGAGTGAGATCACAATGTCGCCCAGTTCCAGTGGTTCTGCCTCGCCGTCGAGGTCCTCCTCATCGTCGTCCGCCAGGCCCGGCGGCAGCGGCATTGGCGGCGCGCCATCGAGGTCGTCGTCCTGAGCAGCGAAGGCCAGCACATCGGTGGGGCCGGGCTTGTCGCGCCAGTCGGCATTGAGAGCGGAGATCTCGGCATCGCCCACAAGGCTCAGGCCGAGGCTGTAGCCGGGGCTCTGCAGCTCCGGCGGCAGTTCGTCGGCCAGCTGCTCGAGCCAGCTGCTCAGCTGCGTGTGCCAGGGCTCGGCACCGGCCAGTGGATCGGCCCAGACGCCGGCGGCGGCCAGCAGCTGTGGCGCCAGCTCTGCATCGGCACTGAAAGCCAGATCGAGATCCATCTCAGCCGCCCGGTAGCTGGGGGCGCCCCAGCCAGGCCACCAGCACGATGAAGCCGATGAAACCCAGGGCCGTCAGGCCGAAGTGGGTGAGGCTGAGCTTCCCCTTGCGCACCATGTTGCGCATGGCGAGCTTGGTGAAGCTGGGGTTCTCGCCGCTGGCTGCATTGGGGCTGTCGGCGGCCTGAGGCTCCGTGGATGCGCCCTCAGTCATCGCTGATGCCTCCGCCCACCTCAACGCCAGCATGCAGGAGGCTCTGGATGAAGGGATCCAGGTCGCCGTCCATCACGCCCTGCACGTCGGTGGTTTCGTGCTGGGTGCGCAGGTCCTTCACCATCTGGTATGGGTGAAACACGTAGTTGCGGATCTGGTTGCCCCAGGCCGCTTCCACGATGTCGCCACGGATGTCGGCGATCTCGGCGGCGCGCTGCTCCTGCGCGATCACCAGCAGCTTGGCCATCAGCAGGGCCATCGCCTTCTCCTTGTTCTGCAGTTGCGAGCGCTCCTGGGTGCAGCGCACGAACAGGCCGGTGGGGATGTGCAGGATGCGCACAGCCGTTTCCACCTTGTTCACGTTCTGGCCGCCGGCGCCGCCCGAACGGCTCGTGGTGATCTCCAGATCCTTGTCGGGGATGTCGAGCTTCACCTCCGCCTCGATGTTGGGCATCACCTCCACGCCGGCGAAGCTCGTCTGCCGCTTGTCGTTGGCGTTGAAGGGCGAGATCCGCACCAGCCGGTGCGTGCCCTTCTCGTTGCGCAGGTAGCCGTAGGCGTAGCGGCCCTCGATTTCGATCGTGCAGCTCTTGATGCCCGCTTCCTCACCCTCGCTGAGCTCGTCCACGGTCACCTTCATGCCGTGGTCTTCCGCCCAGCGGGTATACATGCGCATCAGCATCAGGGCCCAGTCCTGGGCGTCGGTGCCGCCGGCACCCGCGTTGATGCTGATCACGGCGCCTTCCTTGTCGTAAGGGCCGCTGAGCAAGCGCTCCAGTTCCCAGCGATCCAGGTCGGCGCGCAGCTTCTGCAGGGCGGCGTTGGATTCACTCAGCAGCTCGTCGTCGGGCTCGAGGCCGTAGAGCTCGAGGGTGGCTTCGCCATCGGCCACGGCGCTCTGCCACTGGGCGAGCTGCTCGAGCTGAGCCTTCACCTCATCGAGCTGGCGCATCTTGGCCTGGGCCTGCTTCTGGTCGTCCCAGAAGTCGGGCTGGGAGGCCAGCTGCTCGAGGTCCTGCTGCCGTGCTTTCAGTGCCGGTACGTCAAAGACAGTCCTGGGCATTGCCCAGGCGGTCAGTGAGCTCGGAGAGGTCGCGCTTGAAATCGGTGAGGTCGAGCACCGGTGCGGCTGAAACGTTGGCTCGACCGTACTCAATGGAGGGTGTCAGGAGTCGGGTGCGGCCTCCCTAGGATCCCTGCCGATCCGGAGGGCAGCGATGGCAGCGAAGGTGGAGATCTACGTGTGGCGGGCCTGCCCGTTCTGCATCCGCGCCCTGGGCCTGCTCAATCGCAAGGGTGTGCCGTACACCGAGTACGCCATCGATGGCGATGCGGCGGCGCGCGAGGCCATGGCGGTCCGGGCCGGTGGCCGCACCAGCCTGCCCCAGATCTTCATCAACGATCAGCCGGTGGGCGGTTGCGACGATCTGCACGCCCTGGAGCGCAGCGGTCAGCTGGACGCCCTGCTGGGGGCCTGATCTTGAGCCTCCCCAGCGATCCTGGCGGCGAGAGCCAGCTGTTCGTCGTTGATCCGATCAGTCGGCTGCGGCCCACCAAGGATTCCAGCGTGGCCCTGATGCAGGCGGCCCAGCGGGCCGGCCAGCAGGTGTGGGTGTGCACGCCGGCACAGCTGGCGGTGCGCGGCAGTGATCCGTCCCATCAGCCCCTGGTGCTGGCGCAGCCCGTGCGGCTGGCGGAGATCAGACCCACGGCCGCGGGCTGGGATCTGCCGGATCCCTGGTTCGAGGCCGGTGAGCTGCGCTGGCTGCCGCTGGCGGCGTTCCCGCGGGTGTGGATGCGCAAGGATCCGCCCGTTGATGAGGCCTATCTCTACGCCACCCATCTGCTGGAGCTGGCGGAACGGCAGGGGGCCAGGGTTCTCAATCGCCCGGCCTCGCTGCGGGCCTGGAACGAAAAGCTTGGTGCCCTGCGCTGGAGCCATCTGATGGCCCCCACTCTTGTGGGCAGCGATGTGGCCCAGCTGGCGGCGTTCGCTGCGGAGCAGGGCGATGTGGTGCTCAAACCCCTCGGCGGCCGTGCCGGCTTGGGGGTGGTGCGTAGCCACGGTGAGGCTCCTGGCCTGAAGGCCCTGCTGGAGCTGGTCACCAGCCAGCAGCAGATTCCCGTGATGGTGCAGGCCTTCCTGCCGGCCGTTACGGCGGGCGACAAGCGCATCCTGCTGGTGGATGGCGAGCCCCTCGGAGCCGTGAACCGCCGGCCGGCAGCCGGCGAGTTCCGCAGCAACCTGGCGGTGGGCGGTGAGCCGGAGGCCACCGAGCTCTCAGATCAGGAGCGACGCATCTGCGCCGAGCTGGGCCCGGCCTTGCGGGCCGAGGGCCTGTTCTTCGTGGGCATTGATGTGATCGACGGTCGCCTCAGTGAGATCAACGTCACCAGTCCCACCGGCGTGCGCGAGGTGGAACGGCTGGGCGGCATCCCGCTGGCGGATCAGACGATTGAGCGACTGCTGGGCTGAACTGCAGCGATTGGGGCTGTCAGGCTCAGCTGCTGCTGCAGCACCCCCAGCTTCAGGGCCACCTCCTGCAGTTCCCGCTCCGGCACCGATCCCTGCACCAGGCCGGCGCCGGCGGTGAGCTCGAGCCGCTGGCCCTGCAGGCTGCCGCTGCGGATGGCCACCCGCAGTTCCATGTCGCCCTCGCTGTCGATCCAGCCGATCGGGGCGGCATAGAAGCCCCGCTCGAAGGGCTCCAGGCTGCGCAGGGCCGCCATCGCCTCGCGGCGTGGCAGCCCCGCCACCGCCGGGGTGGGATGCAGTGCCCCCGCCAGGGCCAGCGGTTGCTGTTCGCCGAGGGCCGCGGTGATGGGGGTGTGCAGATGCACCAGCTGCCCGTGCCGGGCCAGGCGGGGATGGCGCGGCCTGCGGGCCGTTAGCCCGGCCCCGGCCAGCACCTCGCTGATGGCATCCACCACCAGTTCGTGCTCGCGGCGGTCCTTCTCGGAGCGGGTGAGCTGCTCGGCCGCCGGGCCGATCGGCGCCGTGCCGGCCAGGGCATCGCTGCGCAGCTGGCCCTGGCGCACGGTGAGCAACCGCTCCGGCGATGCCCCCAGCAGGGCCGGGCCGTCGCCCTGCTGCCACAGGAAGCGGCAGCTGCCGGGCTGCCGCTGCCGCAGCTGGGCCAGCAGCTGCAGGGGATCGAGGGGGCGATCCAGCAGCAACTGCTGACGCACCGCCAGCACCAGTTTGCGCAGGCTGCCGCTCTCCACCAGTTCCAGACCTCGCTCCACCACGGAGCGGTAGCCCTCCTGCCAGGCGGAGCGGTGGCGGATGGCCGGGCCGGGGTCGGGGCCGGCATGGGCGATCGGATCAGCGGGAAGCAACGTGAGCCGCTGCGCCTGCTCCCACAGTTCCTCCGCCAGGGAGCGGGCCGTCACGTCGCCCCCCAGGGTGCGCTGCAGCCGCAACCAGCAGTGGCGCCCCTGGCGGCTCAGCTGCCAGCGGGGCAGCACGGCCTGCACCCCGGCCATGCCTTCGCCCTCCTGCAGGGGGCTGTCGAAGAAGGCGAAGGCCAGCAGCACCCGTGGCCGCGCCAGGGGCGGGCAGGCCTGGGGTGCCGCCAGCCGGCTGAGGCTCACGGCGCTGAAGCGCTGGGCCAGCTCGAAGCGGCGCGGGCCGCTCAGTTCCAGGCTGTTGGTGCGGCCGCTAGCCGCCAGACACAGGCCCGGGGCGCCGTCCCAGAGGAAGCGGAAGCGATCGCTCTCCTCCAGCTGGCTGAGCAGGGCGAGCGGGTCGCGCGCCGGCAGCGGCAGGGCCAGGCTGAGCACGCCATCGCCATCCAGCTGGCGGGCCCCATCGGCAGCCGCCGCCAGCAGCTCGCCGAAGCTGGTGGTGCGGCAGCTGGTTGTGACGTTGGCTGGAGCCTGCACCGGGGATCGGCCGAAGCGGCTGCTCAAATGTATGGGCCTTCCCGCGCCGCCAGTTGTCGCTGCCCGCGTCCGAGCCTCAGGTCGTCGCAAGCCTTCACGCCGCTGGCGCCGAGCGCCGCCGGCTGTGGAAGGCGGCCATCAAGTGGCCGATGTATGCGGTGGCGGTGATGCCGGTGCTGCTGGCGGCCGGCTGGCGGTTGAGCCAGGGCCAGCCGGTGCGCCCGGATCAGCTGCTGCTGTTCCTGCTGGCGGCGGTGCTGCTGCTGGCCTGGGAGAACCTGGCCAATGATGTGTTTGATGCCGACACGGGTGTCGACACCCACGGCAAGCCCCATTCGCTGGTGAATCTCACCGGCCGGCGCGATCGGGTGGCGCTGCTGGCCAACACGGCGCTGCTGCTGGGCCTGGCGCTGATGGCCGTGGTGGCGCTGCGCAGCACGCCTCTGGTGTTGGCCCTGGTGCTGGCCTGCTGCGGCATCGGCTACGCCTATCAGGGGCCACCGCTGCGCCTCGGCTACCGCGGCCTGGGTGAGCCGCTGTGCTGGATTGCCTTCGGGCCACTGGCCACGGCCGCCGGTCTGCTGGCGCTGGCACCCGCGGCTGAAGCCGCAACGAGCGGTGTGCCCTGGCGCGCAGCCATCGCCCTCGGTGGCGGTCCGGCCCTCGCCACCACGCTGGTGCTGTTCTGCTCTCACTTCCATCAGGTGGAGGAGGACGCTGCCCACGGCAAGCGCTCGCCCGTGGTGCGGCTGGGCACCGGCCGCGCGGCCGATCTGGTGCCCTGGTTCGTGGCTGCCTGCCTGGCGTTCCAGTGGGCGCCGGTGCTGGCGGGTCAGTGGCCGCTCACTGCCCTGCTGGGCGCGGTGGGTCTGCCGCCCGCCCAGGCGCTGATCCGCCTGCTGCGGCGCCATCACCGCGAGCCGGAGCAGATCGCCGGCAGCAAGTTTCTGGCCCTGCGCTTCCAGGCCCTCAACGGATTGGGCCTGTCCTTCGGCCTGGCCATCGGCCCCTGGTGCGGTGCCGGGCTCGGCGCCTGGTGCAGTGGTCTGCGCTGACGCGCCGGCGTCGGCTGCCTCACAGCCGCTGCAGCTGAGCTGGCGGCCCTATCGCTTTGCGCTGCCGCGGGCGATGGTCACCAGTCAGGGGGCCTGGAGCGCGCGTTGTGGCTGGCTGCTCCGCCTGCAGTCCGGCGATGGTCGGATTGGCTGGGGCGAGGCCGTTGCCGTGCCGAGCGCCGATGGGCTGGATGCCCTGGCCGCGGCGATCGCTGCCCTGCCCGTGGCGATCACCCGTGGGGCCCTGGAGGAGCGGTTGCTGCAGCTGCCCGCGTCCCTCGCCTGCGCCGTGGGGATGGCATTGGCAGAACACGATGGACTGGGGGCCACGGATCAGGGCGGCTGGCGCCAGGCACCTGCTTCGGCCTGGCTGCTGCCGGCGGGGGAGGCGGCGCTGCCGGCGCTGGATCGGGCACGGGAGGCGGTGCTGGCTCCGGTTCGGGGAGCTGCGGGGCCGCCCAAAGGCGCAGACGTGCTCACCGTGAAATGGAAGGTGGCCGCTTTGGACGATGCCCAGGAGCGGCATCTTCTCGAGCAGCTGCTGGAGCGCCTGCCGGTAGCAGCCCGCCTGCGCCTTGATGCCAATGGCGGCTGGGACCGCGCCACCGCCGATGCCTGGGCGGCTCGGCTGCAGGCGGAACCGCGCCTGGAGTGGCTGGAGCAGCCGCTGCCGCCGCCGGATCAGGCCGGCCTGGAGCGCTTGGCGGCGCGGTTGCCGGTGGCCCTGGATGAATCGCTGCGGCAGCGGCCCGAGCTGATGGCCACGGGCGCCTGGCGGGGCTGGCAGGTGCGGCGGCCCCTGGTGGAAGGCGACCCGCGCTCCCTGCTGGCGGCGTTTCAGGCCGGCACGCCACGGTTGATGCTCAGCACAGCCCTGGAAACGGGCATCGGCCGGCGGCTGCTCCAGCATCTCGCTGCCCTGCAGGCAGACGGCCCCACGCCGGCGGCCCCTGGCCTCGCCCCGGGCTGGCGGCCCGAGGGGGCGCTGTTCGCAGCGGATCCTCACGTGGTGTGGGAGGCGGCGGCATGAGTGGTTTCGCCCGGGTGCTGGTGGCCGATGGGGAGTCGGAGGCCTTGGCGCAGGAGCTGCAGCAGGCCTGGACAGCGGGGGAGATCGTGGCGGTGGTGGCCGCGCAGGAGCAGGCATTGCTGCAGGCGGCCCTGCCGCTGCAGTGGCCCAGCGCGTTGCCGGCCGAGCTGGGGCCTGCGGTGCTGCTGGGTAGTGGCGGCAGCAGCGGCGGCCGGCGCTGGTGCCTGCAACCCCTCAGCCATCTGCAGCGGGCGGCTGAGGCCACCGGCCTGTGGCTGCAGGCAATCGACCTCGATCCAGCCCGGTGTGAGCTGTTCAATCCCCTGCCGTTGCATCACGTCAGCGGCCTGATGCCCGTGGTGCGGGCCCGTTGCTGGGGAGCTCCTCTGCGCTGGCTGCCGCCGGCCTGGCTGCGTGAGCCGCCGCGCCTGCTGGCGGAGGCCCGGCCAACGCCGGGGCGTCAGGCCCTGATCTCGCTGGTGCCCACCCAGCTGCAGCGGCTGCTGGATCACCCCGATGGCGTGGCCTGGCTGCAGGGGTTCAGCCTGATCTGGGTGGGCGGGGCCGCTCTGGCACCCGAGCAGGCCAGGCGCGCCAGGGCTGCGGGGCTGCGGCTCTCGCCCTGCTACGGCAGCACCGAAACGGGCGCGATGGTGGCGGCGCTGCCCCCCGAGTGCTTCCTGGCTGGAGTGAGCGGCTGCGGTCAGCCCCTGGCCCATGCAGAGCTGCGCTTGGAGGAAGGCAGTGCGGATGTGCAGAGCCGTGTTCTGCAGATCCGTGCCAGCAGCCTGGCGGCGGGATTTCTGGCGGACGGAGCCTTTGCGCCGCTGCCGCTGCAGCAGGGTTGGTGGAGCAGTGGCGATGCCGCCAGCCTCGGGCCGGAGGGTCTGCAGCTGCTGGGCCGCCTTGATGGGGCGATCAGCAGCGGCGGTGAAACGGTGTTTCCCGAGCAGGTGCGAGAGCGCCTGCTGGCCCTGAGTGCCGCCGAGGGTTTGCCCGTGAGGGAGCTGTTGCTGCTGGCGGAGCCGGATCCGCTCTGGGGGGAGCTTCTGGTGGCGCTGGTGCGGTTGGAGGAACCGCCCGCGATGGGGGTCTGGGCTCGCCTGGAGGCCCTGGCCCGCCGCCTGCCTGCCTGCGAGCGGCCACGGCGCTGGCTGAGTTGTCCGCCGCTGGCGGTGAGCGCTGCGGGCAAGTGGGAGCTGGGGCGCTGGCGTCAGTGGTTGCTGGTGCAACCGCGGGATCCGGGGTGACAGCTCGGCATCAGATCGCTACAAGCGGTGTGACCTCATCACAGCCCCATGGCGGAGAACGATCTCACGGAAGTGAGCAACAAGAAGCTGGCCGCGGGCCTGCTGGGGATCTTTCTGGGCGCCTTCGGCGTGCACAAGTTTGCGCTCGGTTACACCAAACCCGGCGTGATCATGCTGGTGATCAGCTTGGCCGGCGGGGTTGTCACCTGCGGAGCCGCCAGTTTCGTGATGGGCGTCATCGGCCTGATTGAGGGGATCATCTACCTCCAGAAAACCCCTGAGGAGTTCCAGGCGCTGTATATCGACGGCCGCAAGGAGTGGTTCTGAACCCGTGGTTCTCAAACCGCCTCTGCTGAGGCTGATGCTGGTGCTGGCCGCCATGGCCAGCTGTGGGGTCTTTGCCGCGGTGCCGAGCGAGGGCTGGCATCCGCTGGCGGTGCTGGCCAGTCTGTTGCCACTGCAGCTGGCGGCTTTGCTCTGGGCCTTCAGTCAGGTGCCTACGGCAGCGGTCGCACGCCCGCCTGCAGGGCTGAAGCCTCCAGCCAGCGCTGAATGGCCTCCGGCAGGGGGCAGCGCCGGCGGCTGAGGCTGTCGATCGCCAGGTGGCGGGTGAGCGCTTGAGCCACCTCCTCGCCGTTGCTGCTGAAGCGGTAGCGCAGCTCGAAACTGCCGGGGTCCAGCCGCTGCGGGTTGAGCCGGATCGCCAGGGGATCGCCGCAGACCAGCGGTCGCCGGTAATCGGCGCTGCAGTGCACGATCGGCAGGGCCACCGCCGGTGTGCCGCCAGGGGTGGGGAACAGGTGGGCCGCCGGGATGCCGAAGCGTTCCAGGCTCTCCTCGTAGGCCTCGTGGCACCAGCGCAGCAGCTGCTGGAAATGCATCACCCCGGCGGCGTCGGTCTCGCCGAAGCGCACCGTGCGGCACAGGAGAAGCCAGCTGTCGGGGTTGGGTGCGGGCGTCATGGCGGGGTGATCGGCGCGACAGCTCGGGGGTTGTGGCCGAGCCATCCCCCCGTCAGCATGCCTCCAATTCGATTCCAGCCCATGGCCTCTGCGAGTGCCACCGAACAGCCCACCCTGAACCGGGCCTGGGAGGCATTCCTGGCCCATGTGCCCACGATCCTGCTGATCTGGCTCGCCACAGCAGTACTCGCCGCTCTCGGAGCAGCGGTGACCTGGTTGATCCTGCTGGTGGGCTTCGGGGTGTCCGGTTCCACCGGCTCGGATTCGGCCTTCTCGATCGCCACGTTGCTCGGGCAGCTGGGGCAGTTGCCCTTCGCGATTCTCTCCAGCCTGGTGGGAGTGTTGTTCGTGGCCGTGCCGGCCATGCATTACGCCAGCGGCGAGGTGATCACCGTGGAGGCGGCCTTCCGTGAACTGCTCCGTCGTCCAGGGCGTTACCTGCTGGCCGGGCTGCTGTTTTCCCTGGTGGCGGCCGTGGGTTTCGTGCTTTGCATCGTGCCGGGGATTCTGGTGGCCCTGGTGATGCCGATCTACGTGAATCGCATCTTCCTCACGGATCAGCCGATCACGGATGCCTTTGCCGCCTCCTTCCAGGCGGTGTACCGCTCACCGAACGGCGGCAGCTTCATCCTGCTCGAGATCCTCGCCTGGTTGCTGGTGGCTCTGGTGTCGGTCTGCAGCTGCGGCCTCGGGGCGCTGCTGGCGGTTCCGGTGAGCACTTTTTATCTGCAGAACGCTGCGTATCACAAGGGTCTGATCTCCTGAGCGGCCGAGGCCCTGCGGAGCCCGCTGGGCCTTGGGCCTGCATTCAGCCGCTCGGAAAGGCCGGAAACCCCACGAACCCCAGCCCGTAGCGCAGCCATAGCCGCAGCAGCCAGTAGCTCAGCAGCCCCAGGCCGGCCACAGCCAGAGGCAAGGCAGGCACATCCCGTGGCATCATCCGCCGCTGGCGGATCGCCGTGATCGACCACCAAACCAACATGGCCGCGGCGATGGGTCCGAAGGCGTGCAGCTGCACGGATCCGGCCAGGTTTCCCGTGAGCGCGGCGGCCGTGGCGCGGGTGAGGAAGCAGGTGGGGCAGGGGATGCCGGTGAGCGCCCGCAGCGGACACGGCATCCCCGGAAGCAGGGGGTGCTGCCCCTTGAACCAGAGGTAGCCGGTCAGCGCTGCAGGCAGGAGAACGCCGGCGTGCCGGATCCGGCCCAGGAAGCGCCGCAACGGTTAGCGATCTACCGAGCCCATGATCACGTCGATCGAGCCGAGGATGGCCATGATGTCGGCCACCTTGGCCCCCTTGAGGATGTGGGGCAGGATCTGGAGGTTGTTGAAGTCGGCGGCGCGAATCTTGAAGCGCCAGGGGGTGACGTCGTCGTTGCCCTGAATGAGCACACCGATCTCGCCTTTGCCGGATTCCAGACGGGTGTAGAGCTCACCGCTGGGAATCTTGAAGGTGGGAGCCACCTTCTTGGCCACGATCTGGTAGTCGAAGCCGGTGAACTCGCTTCCCTTGCCCTCGGCCATGCGGCGGGCTTCCAGGAGCTCGGTGGGGCCGCCGGGAATCATGGCGCAGGCCTGGCGCAGGATCTTCAGCGATTCGCGCATCTCCTGGATGCGCACGCGATAGCGGGCATAGCAATCGCCTTCCGTCTGCCAGGCCACGTCCCAGTCGAAATCGTCGTAGCACTCGTAGTGATCCACCTTGCGCAGATCCCAGGGCACGCCGGAGGCGCGCAGCATCGGGCCCGACAGGCTCCAGTTGATCGCCTGCTCGCGTGTGATCACGCCCAGCCCTTCAATCCGCTTGCGGAAGATCGGGTTGTTGGTGATCAGCTTCTCGTATTCGTCGATCTTGGGGCCGAACCAATCGCAGAAGTCGAGGCACTTCTCCAGCCAGCCGTAGGGCAGATCAGCTGCCACCCCGCCGATGCGGAAGTAGTTGTTGTTGATCAGGCGCTGGCCGGTGGCGGCTTCCCAGAGGTCGTAAATCATCTCCCGCTCGCGGAAGATGTAGAAGAACGGCGTCTGCGCGCCCACGTCCGCCAGGAAGGGGCCAAGCCAGAGCAGGTGGTTGGCGATGCGGTTGAGCTCCAGCATCAGGACGCGGATGTAGCTGGCGCGCTTCGGCACCGGCACATCAGCGAGGCGTTCGGGTGCGTTCACCACGATCGCCTCGTAGAACATGCCGGCCGCATAGTCCATGCGGCTCACATAGGGCACGAACATCACGTTCGTGCGGTTCTCGGCGATCTTCTCCATGCCGCGGTGCAGGTAGCCGATCACCGGCTCGCAATCCACCACGTCCTCGCCGTCGAGGGTCACCACCAGCCGCAACACCCCGTGCATTGAGGGGTGATGGGGGCCGAAGTTGACCACCATCGGCTCCGTGCGCGTCTCCAGCTGCGTCATGGGGCCGTGGCCAGGGGCAAGATGTCGCGATCTTAGGAACGGCGGGCCCGAACTTCGGTCGGCAGGCGAGCACGGTGAGGATCCGCTGCCGCTGCCGCCGGTACGGTGGTGCCAACGGTATATCGGCCTGGCAGCGGCCTGGATCGTGGTGACGAAGCCAGACCGCAGCGTTCCTCGCCGCCACCAGGCACGGACTTTGCCATCGGCATCGCTGTCACCGCTGACGCGGCTGCTGCGTGGACTGGCCCGCGCTGTGGCCGACTGGCTGCTGGCCCCCGTCCGGCGGCGAGCGGCCCGGCGGCTGGCTCTGCTGCAGCGGAGCCAGGACGCCCTGCTCAGCCCCCTGGCCGGCCGGGGGGAGGAGGGCCTGGCGATCCTGGCGGGGGCGCTGGCCCTGGGGATGGCGGACGCCCAGTTCGGCAACGATGAATGGGAGCTGTTCACCCGGGGCATGGCCCTGCTCAACCTGCAGGACCAGCAGCGCCGCTCCCTCAGCCTGCAGGGTTCGGTGGATCTGGCCGGGGTGTGCGGCACCTTGGCGGCTCTCGGCGACCCCAGCCTGCGCCTGGCCATCGCGGGCTTCTACAGCCTCCTGGCTGACGCCGACGGCCGCATCGCGCCAGCGGAGCAGCATCTGCTCACCCGGCTGCTGAAAGCCCTGGACGTCGACCCGCGGGACCTGGATCGTCTGGATCTTCCAGCTGAGCTCCGGCTCCCGCCGGGTCGGCGGGAGCGGTTGCGCCGTCGGCTGGCGGCGCCCCTGCAGCGCTGGGCCTCCCCGCGCCAGAGCGC
This sequence comes from Cyanobium sp. E1_MAG_00006, assembly GCA_027488975.1. Lineage (GTDB taxonomy): Bacteria > Cyanobacteriota > Cyanobacteriia > PCC-6307 > Cyanobiaceae > Vulcanococcus. Next base: position 57,829 of record JAIYAQ010000010.1, on the reverse strand, counting down.
CCGTGGCTGAGGCGCCGTTGGCTACAGAAGGCGCCTTTCAACATCAGCCCGTGCTGGCGGAGCAGGTGCTGGCCGGCTTTGCCGAGCTCGCTCCCCTGCTGGAACAGCGCAGCGATGGGCTGCTGATCGACTGCACCCTCGGCGGCGGCGGCCATAGCGCGCTGCTGCTGGAGGCCCATCCGCGCCTGCGGCTGATCGGCCTCGATCAGGACCCCACAGCCCGGGCGGCGGCGGCCGAGCGCCTGGCCCCCTTCGGCGATCGCGTCGCGATCGTGGCCAGCAACTTCGCGGCCTACACGCCGCCGGAGCCGGCCCTGGCGGTGCTGGCCGATCTGGGCGTGAGCAGCCCGCAGCTGGATGTGGCCGAGCGGGGCTTCAGCTTCCGCCTGGATGGCCCGCTCGACATGCGCATGAACCCCGCGGCCGGCGAGAGCGCGGCCGAGCTGATCGAGCGCCTCGAGGAAGCCGAGCTGGCGGATCTGATCTACGCCTACGGCGAGGAGCGGCTGTCGCGCCGCATTGCGCGCAAGATCAAGCTGCAGCTGGCCGAGCAGGGCCCCTTCAGTGGCACCGCCGCTCTGGCCTACTGCGTCGCCGGTTGCTATCCGCCGCAGGCACGGCGTGGCCGTATCCATCCCGCCACCCGCACCTTTCAGGCCCTGCGCATCGCTGTGAACGATGAACTCGGCGTGCTCGATCGCCTGCTGACCGCCGCGCCCGACTGGCTGCTGCCCGGCGGCCTGTTCGGCGTGATCAGCTTCCACTCCCTGGAAGACCGGCGTGTCAAGACGGCCTTCGTCAGCGACGAGCGGCTGCAGCGTGTGACCCGCAAACCGGAAACGGCTGCGGAGGAGGAGCAGAGCTCCAACCCCCGCAGCCGTTCGGCCAAGTGGCGCCTGGCCCGGCGGCGTCAGCCCTGAGGCTCACTGAGCAGGCCGGTGTGGTCGTCGCTGCCGAACAGCTGCCGGTAGGCGGCGGTGCTGATGCAGATCATCAACGGCAGGATCACGAACAGGCCGCCGTAGCTGAACAGCAGGGCGATGGCGTGCATCACGCTCTCCACGATCGCCAGCCAGAGCACCACCCACCAGCTGGGGTTCACGCCCGCCACGCCGGCCTTCACGGTGTCCACCGGCTGCTTCGCCCCCAGCAGCGACAGCTGGATCAGGAACTTCTGGGTCACCAGGAACCAGATGTAGAACACGGCGAACACCAGCAGCGGCAGGCTGGCCAGGGCGGCGTTGAGGCGGCCCAGCCCCGTGCCGATCAGCGAGGCGATCAGGGCCAGCACCGCCACCACCACCGCCAGCAGGAGGGTGGAGAGCAGCAGCCGGCCGCTGGCGGCCCCATCCCAGCGGGTGAAGGTGCGGAACACGGGGCGTTGGCCCTCCAGGCTCAGCCAGGCGCCGCGCACCAGACCCACCACGCCCCACAGGGCCACCACCACGTAGCCCACCACGCCCACCACCACGGCCACGCCGGCGGCGATCGGATGCACGAACGCAGGTTCCGGCCCGCTCAGGCGCACCACCCCGCCGGCCACCAGGCCCGCGAAGGGGGCCGCGATCACCAGGGCCAGCACCTGGAACAACAGGAACGGCCAGGGGGCCCGGCAGAAGGCCTGCCATCCGTCTTCAACGGCGCGCAGCACCTGCAGCTGATTGGTGCCTGGAGTCGGCAGACCCATGATTGATGTCTCACTGGCCGGACGGTAGCGATGGGAACTGCATTCGCCCAGACGCCGCAGCACGATTGATGGACAGCAGCGATTGGCTCTGGTGGGCGGCCCTGCTGCTGCAGGTGCTGGCCATCCCCGGCGCCCTGTTCCCGGTGCTGCCCGGCCTGGTGCTGCTGCCCCTGGGGGCGCTGCTCTGGTGCTGGGCGGTGGGCTTCACCACCGGCTGGCCGGTGCTGGCGTTGGCCAGCGTGTTGCTGCTGCTGGGCTGGGGGGCGGATCTGCTGGGGGTGGTGCTGGGGGCGGCACGCCTGCAGGCCAGCCGCTGGGCCTATGTGGGTGCGGCGATCGGTCTGCTGGTGGGGTTGCTGGGGCTGCTGCCGGCACTGCCCGTGGGTGGGCCGCTGCTGGGGGCCCTGCTGGGCCCGCTGCTCGGTGCTGCCCTGGGGGAGCTGGCGGCGGAGCTGCGGGCCCGCAGCCGCGGTGGCCTGGCGTTGCTGCGGCGCTCAGCCCTGGTGGGCCTGGCGGTGGTGAGCGGCATGCTCGTGAGCAAGCTGGCTCAGACGCTGCTGGCGGTGGTCGGTGTGGCGGGATTCGTGGTGCTCAGCCTGTGGGGCCCTGCCGCAGCACCCTGATCGTCTCCAGCACCCGCTCCGCCGCTGCCTGGATCTCCTCTGCCGTGGTGGCGCGCCCCAGGCCGAAGCGGATTGAGGCCGCCGCCTGCTGACGGCTCAGTCCCAGGGCCTGCAGCACGTGCGAGGGCTCGCCGCTGCTGCAGGCCGAGCCGCTGCTCACCGCCAGCTGCCGCCGCAGCCGGCTGTGCAGGGCGGTGCCATCCACCCCGTCCACGCACACATTGAGGTTGTGGGCCAGCCGCGGGGCCGCGGCTCCGTTACGGCGGATGCCGCCGGCCGCCTGCAGCTGCTGCCAGAGCTGATCGCGCAGCGCCGCCAGCCGCGTGCTGCGCTCGGGCCGATCCGCCAGGGCCAGCTCCACGGCCGCCCCCAGCCCCACGATCAGTGGCAGGGGTGGCGAGCCGGCCCGCAGGCCCTGCTCCTGGCCGCCGCCGTGCAGCTGCGGCACCAGCCGCACATCGGGCCCGACCACCAGGGCCCCGATGCCCATCGGTCCACCCAGCTTGTGGCCGCTGAAGCTGAGCAGGTCGATGCCGAGCGCCGCCGGCTGCAGGGGGATGTGGCCCACGGCCTGGGCGGCATCGCAGTGGAAACGGATGCCCCGCTCGCGGCAGAGGGCGCCGATGGCCGCCAGCGGCTGCAGCACACCGATCTCGTTGTTGGCGGCCATCACGCTCACCAGCAGCGTGTCGGGTCGCAGGGCCGCTTCCAGCACCGCCGGCTCCAGCAGGCCATCGGATCCCACCGGCAGCACGGTGAGCGGAAAGCCATGCCGTTCGAGGTGCCGCAGTGGATCGAGCACCGCGCGGTGTTCCGTGGCCACGGTGATCAGATGCCGCCGCCGGCCGCCGGCCTCGAGTTCGGCCTCCGCCAGGCCCTTGAGGGCGAGGTTGTTGGCTTCGGTGGCACCGCTGGTGAACACCACCTGCTCCGGCTTCACGGCCAGGCCGGTGGCGATGCGGCCGCGGGCCTGCTCCACCGCCGCCGCCGCCAGCAGCCCCGGTCGGTGCAGCCGGCTGGAGGGATTGGCGGCCTGGCTGGTCCACCAGGGCGCCATCGCCTTCAGCACCCCTGGCTCGCAGGGGGTGCTGGCCTGATGGTCCAGGTAAACGACGGCGTTGCCCATGTGCGCCCATGCTGGCAAGCACCTGCGCCTGCACGCCCGATGGCCGCTGTTCGTCAGCGCTCAGCCCTGGCAGCCCTGCTGTCACTGCTGGCCGCATCGCTGCCTGCAGCGGCCCAGACGTCCATCGGAGCGCCGGATGCCAGCAACCCGTTCCGCAATTCGGAGCAGCAGCGCCCCGCCGGGCTGGTGCTGCTGCGGCAGTGGCAGACCATGGAGGGCACCTATGCCATCGGCGTCCACGACGCCAAGCCCGATCCCCGCGATCCGAGCGCCCGCACGATCGTGGTCTGGCTGGAGGAGCCCAGCGGCGTGAAGCTGGCGGTGGAAACCCTGCGCTGCGCCCCCGAGGCGCCGATGCGGCTCACCCGCCGCGGCAGGGATCTGCTGATCCTCGAGCTCAACCCCGGCGGCATGGTCACCGAGTCCAACCGGCTCAACCATCAGATCTGGTGGGCGGCCTGTTATCCCGAGCAGGCCGGCAAGGACCCGGCCACGCTCAGCGCCCTGGCCCGCCGGCTGGGCTATTCGGGAACCCTGCGCGAGCAGCAGCAGGTGATTTCCGGAGGTGCTCGATAGATTGCGGCCACCGCTTCCTGCCGCCCTGCGGGCCATGAGCCTCGAACCCGACTCCCTGGCCGCCGAAGCCCCGTCAGAGGCAACGGCCCAGCCCGCACCACCGGTCCGCCTGCTGCTGGTGGACGATGAACCGGGCCTGCGCACCGCCGTGCAGGCCTATCTCGAGGACGAGGGTTTTCAGGTCACCACCGCCGTCGATGGCGACGACGGCTGGACCAAGGCCCAGGAGCTGCTGCCGGATCTGGTGATCTCGGACGTGATGATGCCGCGGCTCGATGGCTACGGCCTGTTGCGCAAGCTGCGCGACGATGAGCGCCTCGGCGGCACGCCGGTGATCTTCCTCACCGCCAAGGGGATGACGGCCGATCGCATCGAGGGCTTCCAGGCCGGCTGCGACGACTACATCCCCAAGCCGTTCGATCCCGACGAGCTCGTGGCCCGCGTGCGCAACGTGGTGCGCCGCCAGGAGCGTCTGCTGGCGGAGGCCGCCCGCTTCGCCGATGCCGATATCGGTCAGATGGCCAAGCAGATCACCGAGATCCGCTCGCTGCTGGGCACCGGTGGCAGCCGCAAGCCCAGCGGCGGCATCCGCCACGAGTTCACCCCGCGTGAGGCCTCGGTGCTGCAGCTGGTGGCCGAGGGAATGATGAACAAGGAGATCGCCCGCCGGCTGGAAACCTCGATCCGCAACGTCGAGAAGTATGTGAGCCGTCTGTTCACCAAGACCGGCACCGCTAGCCGAACGGAGCTGGTGCGCTACGCCCTCGAGAACAGCCTGGTTGAGTAGCGATCCCGGCACAGGCGCAGCCGGCGACGCAGCCAGCGATGCGCCGTGGCTGCCTGCGGCCTTGAACGCCGGTCACCTCTACCGCGACCGCGTCCGCGAGCCCGCGGCCAGCACTATTGCCTTCTACGCCAGCCGCTATCCGCACTCGGATCAGCGGGTGTGGGAGGAGCGCCTGGCCGCCGGCGAGATCCTGTGCAACGGCCAGAGGCTCCGGGCCGATGGGCCCCTGCAGCCGGGCGATCGGCTGGTCTGGCATCGGCCCCCCTGGCAGGAGGCCGCCGTGCCGGTGCTGCAGCAGCAATCGATCGTGTTCGACGACGGCGATCTGCTGGTGGTCAACAAACCTAGCGGCCTACCGGTGCTGCCCGCCGGCGGTTTCCTGGCCCACACGCTGCTGGCGCAGCTGGAGGGCTGGGCCCGATCCGGTGTGATCAGCGCCGGTGCGATCCGCTCCGGCGCCGATGCCCCGGGTCTGCCTCGGCCGGTCCATCGCCTCGGCCGCTTCACCTCCGGCCTGCTGGTGTGTGCCCGCTCCGCCGCCAGTCGCGCCTGGCTCAGTGCCCTGCTGCGCGACAGCAGTGGCCGGCCCGGCGAGCCATCGCCGTTGTTACCGCAGCGGTGCCACAAGCTGTATCGCGCCCTCACCCAGCCCTTGCCGGCCGACTGGGCGATCGGAGAAACCCGGCCGCTCTCCACACCGATCAGCCGACGCCCCCATCCGCGCCTGGGCCAGATCTGGTGTGCGGCCCCGCCGGATGACCCGGCGGCCCTGCCGTCGCGCAGCGCCCTCACCCTGCTGGAGCGCCGCCAAGACAGCTGCCTGGTGGCGGTGTCGATCGCCACCGGCCGGCCCCACCAGATCCGCATCCACACCGCCGCCCTCGGCGCGCCATTGCTCGGCGATCCGCTCTACCGGCCGGGGGGGCAGGCCCATCCCGAGGCCCTGCCAGGGGATGGCGGTTACCAGCTGCACGCCCACCGCCTCGATCTCACCAGCCCGGACGGCCAGCTTCTGAAGCTGCAGGCCCCGCTGCCGCCGCTGCTGGAGACCGGAGTCGCCTGAATCAGGCCTTCTCGAAGGCCAGGAGCCGCGAGAAGTAGAAGGGCGCCTTGTTGAGGCTGCGGCGCTTGAGCACGAAGCCGGCCTCAGCCGCCGCTTTGACGATGCCCTCCTCGCGCAGGGTGTAGGCGCGGGTGGTTTTGCTGGGGCCGGGGAACAGCTGGCCGATGCCCTTGAGCAGCGCCAGCAGGGGGGTGTAGGGGGCGAAGCTCACGAGCAGGTGCCGCTCGGCCAGCGAGGCAAGATGGCGCACCATCTCCTCGGCCGGCTGCTGCGGGTAGTGGATGAACACATCCAGGCAGATCACCGTGTCGTAGCGACCCATGAGGCTCTCCAGATCGGAAGCCAGAAAGCTGATCTGGCCTGGCTTTACAGCGGCTTCGATCGAGCGGCGCTCCGCCTCCTGCACCATCGCGGCGGAGAGGTCGGAGGCGGCGATCGAGCCCGCCCCCAGCTGGGCCAGCGGCAGCGTCAGGCTGCCCACACCGCAGCCGGCGTCGCAGAAGCTGCGGCTGGCCAGATCGCCCTGCTCCTGCAGCCAGGCCAGCACGTTGTCAACCGTTTTCTGGTGGCCGATGCGGATGTTGCGCTGCACCTTGTTCACATCATCCGAATCGCTGTAGATGCGGTTCCAGCGATCGAAGCCGGTGGTCTCGAAGTAGCCCTTCACCTCCTGCTTCTCGGCGGCCTTGGCGGTCTCAACGGTCGCGGACATGGGCGGGGCCTGGGGGTGCTCTGTGGCGCGGATCCTATTCAGATGGCGCGATCCGCTTCCGGGTCGATTCGGTGCGGTGGCCCTGCAGATCGCTCGCCGTGCCGCGCCAGCGCAGGGTGTCGGCCAGGGGCAGTCCCAGCAGCAGCGCCTCGATCGGCCGGTGGTCCCCCAGCAGCCGCCGGGGGTGCAGGGTGGCGGCGGCGATCGCCCCGTCGGCATCGCCGCTCCAGCGGGCCAGGCGGCGCACCGCCTCCAGAAGCGGCAGAGTCACCCCCGCCAGGGTGCCGTCCTCCAGGCGGCAGCTGCCCGCCTCCACGATCAGGGCACGCTCGTCCCAGCGGTAGGTGCCATCCGGCAGTCCGTAGGGGGCGAGGGCATCGCTCACCAGCATCAGCTGCTGCGGCGCCAGCCGCTGCAGCAGCACCGCCATCGCCGGCGCCACATGCACGCCGTCGGCGATCAGGCCTAGGGCGATGTCGCCGCGCAGGGCGGCAGCCGCCACCGGCCCCGGCTGGCGGTGATGCAGGCCCGCCATGGCATTGAAGGTGTGGGTGAGCATGCGCACGCCGGCCTCGAAGCCCGCCTCGGCCTGAGCCTTCGTGGCGGCGCTGTGGCCCAGGCACACCACCACGCCCCGCTCCGTCAGCTGCCGGGTGAGCTCCAGGGCGCCCGGCAGCTCCGGCGCCAGGGTCAGCAGGGCAATCTCGTCCTCGAAGCCGGCGATGCGCTCCTGCAGGGCCGCCGGGCTCGGCAAGGCCAGGTGCTGGGCCGGGTGGGCGCCGCGGCGGCTGGGTTCGAGAAATGGCCCCTCCAGGTGGGCCCCCAGCAGCCGGCAGCGCTCCGGGCGCTGTTCCAAGCGTGCCAGCTGCAGCACCGCCAGGGCGCGGCGCAGGTCGGCCGTGGCGCAGGTCACCAGGGTGGGGCTGATCGCTTCCACCCCGTCGGCCCAGAGGGTGTCGAGCAGCTGCAGCAGTGTGGGCAGGTCGGCCTCGGTGAGCTCGGGGAAGGCCAGGCCGAGGCCGCCGTTGATCTGCAGATCCACCGCCGCTGGGCTGAGGCGATCGCCGTGCCAGTTCTCGCCGCTGGCAGCACTGCCGGGCGCCAGGGGGTGCACGGCGGCGATGCGCGCTTCGGCGTCGAGGCCGAGGCGCCAGAACCCCTCCTTACCCGGCAGGCGGACGTTGCTGAGCCAGCGCATGGGCGTGCGGTGTGCCGCGGCGGGAGAATGTCAGTCTCGCCGCTTCGCTCGGTCCCGCCTGTGTCCACCGTGCCGCCCGTGTCCAGTAGCCCGTCTGCCTGTGCTCCGGTTGCCGTGGTGATGGGCAGCGATTCGGATCTGCCCACCATGCAGCCGGCGGTGGCGATGCTCGAGCGCTTCGGTGTGGCTGCGGAGGTGCGGGTGCTCTCCGCCCATCGCACGCCCCTGGAGATGGTGGCCTTTGCGCAGGGAGCGGCAGACCGGGGCATCAAGGTGGTGATCGCCGGTGCCGGTGGCGCCGCCCATCTGCCGGGCATGGTGGCGTCGCTCACCACCCTGCCGGTGATCGGCGTGCCGGTGCAGAGCCGCGCCCTCTCCGGAGTGGATTCCTTGCACTCGATCGTGCAGATGCCGGCTGGCATCCCGGTGGCCACGGTGGCCATCGGCAACGGCACCAACGCCGGCCTGCTGGCGGCTCAGATCCTGGCCATCAGTGATCCCGCCCTGGCCGAGCGGGTTGCCGCCTACCGGCGTGAGCTGCACGATCAGGTGGTGGCCAAGGACGGCCGGCTCCTGGAGCTGGGCAGCGCGGCCTACCTGGCCCAGATGTGAGCGCCACCCCATGCTCGAGCGCCTGGTCCTGCCCCTCTGGCTGCGTCTGAGCCTGGCGCTGCCGCTGTTCACCCTGAATCTCTGGGTGCTGCGTCAGCTGCTGCTGCCCCTGGCCCCGTTCCCGGCGTTGTTTCTCGGGGCGGCGCTGATCGCCTTTCTGCTTGATCTGCCCACCCGCTGGATGGAGGAGCGGCGCCTGCCGCGGCCCCTGGCGGTGTTGCTGGTGGTGGGTGCCGGCCTCGGCCTGCTGGTGCTGGCGGTGCTGTGGCTGGTGCCGCGGCTGATCGAGCAGCTTGGTGAGCTGGTGAATTCTCTGCCGGCCTGGCTGGCTGAGGGGGAGATCTGGCTGGATCGCCTCCAGGCCTGGGCCGCCGATCACGGCCTGCCCACCCAGTTCACCGACCTGAGCAGCACCCTGCTGGCCCGCGCCAGCCAGCTGGCCAGCCAGCTCAGCCAGCGCTTCCTGGGCCTGCTCGGAGCCACGGTGGGTCTCACCGTGAACACGGTGATCGTGGTGGTGCTGGCGGTGTTCCTGCTGCTGGGCGGCGATTCGATCGTGGCGGGCCTGGCCCGCTGGCTACCCGACAGCGTGCGCGAGCTGGTGCGCGGCACCCTTGGCCGCACCTTCCGTGGCTACTTCGCCGGGCAGGTGCTGCTGGCCCTGATCCTCAGCGTTCTGCAGATCCTGGTGTTCACGCTGCTGGGGATTCCCTACGGCGTGCTGTTCGCCGTGGCGATCGGCTTCACCACCCTGGTGCCCTATGCCAGTGCGCTCACGATCGTGCTGGTGAGTCTGCTGCTGGCGCTGGAGGATCCGCGCACGGGCCTGGAGGTGCTGGCGGCCGCCATCACGGTGGGCCAGCTGGTGGATCAGGTGATCCAGCCGCGGTTGATGGGCAGCATCGTTGGCCTGCAGCCCGCTTGGCTGCTGGTGTGCCTGCCGATCGGGGCCCGCATCGGCAGCCTGATGGGTCTGGGGGAACTGCTGGGGCTGCTGCTGGCGGTGCCTGTCACCAGCTGCCTGAAGACGTTTCTGGATGCCTGGGCGCAGCAGCGGGGTCTGAGCCCCGCCGCTCCCCTCAGCCCGCCTGGGGAATGACGCCCTCGGCGCTCAGGTAGGCCAGCACCTGCTCCACGCTCTCTTCGAGGGTCTGGCTGCCGGTGTCCACCCTCAGCTCCGGGGCTTCCGGCGCTTCGTAGGGGCTGGAGATGCCGGTGAACTCCTTGATCTCGCCGGCGCGGGCCTTGGCGTAGAGGCCCTTGGTGTCGCGCGTCTCGCAGACCGCCAGGTCGGCGGCGCAGTGGATCTCGATGAAGTCGCCGGCGTCCACCAGGGCGCGGGCCTTGTCGCGGTCGGCCTTGAATGGCGACACGAAGGCGGTGAGCACCACCACGCCGGCATCAAGGAACAGCTTGCTCACCTCGCCGATGCGGCGGATGTTCTCCTCGCGGGCGGCGTCGGAGAAGCCCAGGTCCTTGCAGAGGCCGTGGCGCACGTTGTCGCCGTCGAGCACGTAACAGGAGAGGCCCCGCTCGAACAGGGCCGAGTTCACCGCATTGGCCAGGGTGCTCTTGCCGGCGCCGCTCAGGCCGGTGAACCAGAGGATGGCGCTGCGGTGGCCGCGCTGCTGGGCGCGGGCGGCCCGGTCCACCGAGGTGTGGTGCCAGGCGATGTTGCTGGATGCCCCCTGGGTGGTCAGATCGCCGTAGACGGCCGAGGGGGAGGTCATCGCGCTCTGCTGCAAGCTGATGGAGCCAGTATCCAACGCTGCCCTAGTGCGAGCGGTCGGAAGGCCTGGCGAGGGGATTGGTCCAGCGCAGACCTGGGAAGCGCTCTAAATCGTTGTCGTTTGACAGCACGGTCGCCTGATCCAGCCGCTGCCTTTGGACGTGGTCCGGGCATTCCAGTGGCCCGAGATTCAGGTCCGCAGCGATCGCCTGTCTTGCACGCGGATGGCAGCCTCGATCACTGCCTGCTCGCGGTGCGGCTCCAGGTGCCACTCCTGAGTTCATAGTCCCTGACGGCCAGGCGCGGATCGGCGGAGGGGGGCAGGCGCAGCTCCAGTCGCCGCCGGCGACCGTTGCGCTCGATGGTCAGCTGCAGCGGCAGTCCATCGGGATGCAGGCGCACCCCGCGGATCACCTGACCCGCACTCTGCACCGCCATGCCGTTCAGCTCCAGGATCCGATCGCCGGGGCGAAGGCCGGCGGCCTCGGCAGCAGAGGCCGGCGCCACCTGCCGAACCCAGACACCCTGGTCGTCGCTCTCCAGATAGGCCCCCAACCGTGCTCCGCGGGGTGGCAGGGTGCAGCCATCGGGCAGGGTCGGCCTGGTCAGGCTCAGCTGTTGCTTCAGACCCAGATCCTGCAGCTGGTGGGGCACGCCGTCGCCCCCCTGCAGATGCCCCACGCCGATCAGGCCCACCTGCAGCCGCTGCGGATCGCGGCGATGGGCAGCGGCGAGTTGCTCGGCCATGGCGCGATCGCGCAGCAGCTGGCTCTCGATGAAGCGCTGAAGATCGGCCGCGGTTGCGGCAGCAGGCGGCCCCAGCGTCCTGTGCCCGCGCCAGCTGGCTTCCAGGCGCTGTCGATAGGCCGGGCTGGCCGCTGCCGAGCTGCCGATGCCCTCCCGCTCGGCCGCTGGGATCGCCGCCAGCCCCTGCTGGCGCACGCGCCGCACCAGCTTCGGCTCGGCATTGAGTGCCAGCAGCGGCACCCCCCGCAGCCGGGCCCAGCGCAGCAGCGGCGCGTACAGATCCGGGTCGTGGCCCCACACCGCCGCCCAGTCCACCTGCCTGAGCAGCTCCTCTTCACTGAGCTGGCCGGCATTGAAGCGATCGAGCACCGGTTGTCGGGCGGCCGGGATCATCTCCAGGCCGAGGCTGAGCCGGCGGCGTCCCCCGCGCCAGAGGCTCTCCAGTGTCTGCAGCTGCCAGTCGTGATCGTCGGCGCTGGTGTGGATCTCGCCCAGCAGCAGCACCGCGAGCCCGGGCGCCTTGGCCTGCAGATCGATCGGTTGGCGCCGGGCGGCGGCCAGGGCGGCCTCACAGCCGGGAGCTGCCGCCGCCGGGCGGGCTGCGAGGCCGTCGGCGAGGCCGCTCAGCAGCAGTGGCTGGATCAGCACCAGCTGGATCAGCCGTTGCGCACGCTCTCCGCAACGCCAGTGGAGGGGAGTCGATCCGGATGCTGCCTGGCGATTCATGCTCAGCCCCCCGCCTGCTTGGGCCGGTAGCCCTCCTTCTCCAAGGCCGCCAGGGCCGGGGCCACCTGGTCGCCCTGCAGTTCGATCACGCCGTCTTTGAGGGTGCCGCCGGTGCCGGCTGCGGCCTTGAGCTGCTTGAGGAGCGTCTTCAGCTCGGCCTCCGGCGCTTCCAGGCCGGTGATGGCCGTCACCAGCTTGCCGCCCTTGCCGGCCTTGGTGCGTTGCACCCGCACCCGCTGCTGGGCTTTAGGGGGAGAGGCGCCATTGGCGTCCGCCGGGCCGCTGCTGCGCTGCAGGCTCTCAGGCCTGCTGAATTCCTGCCAGCCGCCCTTTGCCATGGCCGCTTCTTACGCTGCAGTGATCTTGCTCCGCCGCCGGTGACCAGCACCGTCCCCCCTGTGTCGTTCGCCGGTGCCGTGGACCCGGCTGACCTGGAGCTCGACGCCCGCCCCAACACCCTCGGCCGCTATGGCCAGTTCGGCGGCCAGTACGTGCCGGAAACCCTGATTCCCGCGCTGGCGGAGCTGGAGCAGGCCGCGGCTGAGGCCTGGAAGGATCCGGCTTTCACCGATCGGCTCAACCATCTGCTGCGCACCTATGTGGGGCGCCCCAATCCGCTCTATGAGGCGGAGCGGCTGAGCGAGCACTACCGCCGCGCCGAGGGTGGCCCGCGCATCTGGCTGAAGCGGGAAGACCTCAACCACACCGGCGCCCACAAGATCAACAACGCCCTGGGCCAGGCGCTGCTGGCCCTGCGCATGGGCAAGAAGCGGATCATTGCCGAAACCGGCGCCGGCCAGCACGGCGTGGCCACCGCCACCGTGTGTGCCCGCTTCGGCCTCGACTGCGTGGTGTACATGGGCGCCGAGGACATGCGCCGTCAGGCCCTCAACGTGTTCCGCATGCGCCTGCTGGGGGCCAGGGTGCAGCCCGTGACGGCCGGCACCGCCACCCTCAAGGACGCCACCAGCGAAGCCATCCGCGACTGGGTCACCAACGTGGAAACCACCCACTACATCCTCGGTTCGGTGGCGGGCCCGCACCCCTTTCCGATGCTGGTGCGCGATTTCCATGCCGTGATCGGTGAGGAAACCAAGCGCCAGTGCCATGAGGCCTTCGGCCGCAATCCCGATGTGCTGGTGGCCTGCGTGGGCGGTGGCTCCAACGCCATGGGCCTGTTCCACCCCTTCGTGCAGGACACGGCCGTGCGCCTGATCGGCGTGGAGGCCGCCGGCGATGGCGTGGCCACCGGCCGCCATGCCGCCACGATCACCGAAGGCCGTGTGGGGGTGCTCCATGGCGCCATGAGCCTGCTGCTGCAGGACGACGAAGGCCAGGTGCAGGAGGCCCACTCGATCAGTGCCGGCCTGGATTACCCCGGCGTCGGCCCCGAGCACAGCTATTTGAAGACCATCGGCCGGGCTGAGTACGGCGCCGTCACCGATGCCGAAGCGCTCGATGCCCTGCAGCTGCTCTGCCGCCTCGAGGGCATCATTCCGGCCCTGGAAACGGCCCACGCCTTCGCCTGGCTGGAGAAGCTCTGCCCAACCCTCGCCCCCGGCACCGAGGTGGTGCTCAACCTCTCCGGCCGCGGCGACAAGGACGTGAACACCGTGGCCGAGAAGCTCGGCGGCGGCCTGCTGGGCTGAATCCTCAGCAGGACTGAATCCTCAGCTGGGCTCTCAGCTGAGCAGACGCTCAAGGCTGGCCGCCACCGCCTGCACGGCGGCGCGGGCCGTGGCGTAGGCCATGCGCATCGGCCCCACCAGGGCCACCTGTCCCTGTCCGCCGCTGCCGGTGCGATAGCCCGCCTGCACCACGGCGCAATGGTGCAGCTCCGGGTTGGGATGCTCGCTGCCGATCCACACACCCTGCCGGTCGCCCCGTTCGGCCTGCTCGCTCTGCAGCAGGGCATGGGGCTCCTCCTCCACCAGCTGCAGCAGCGGCCGCAGGCTGTCGCTGCGCTGGAATTCCGGCTGGCGCAGCAGACCCCCCAGGCCGATGGCCACGGCGCTGTCCCCCTGGCCTGCGCGGGCCTGGGCGTGGCTGCTCAGGCCCTGGCGCAGCAGCTCGCCGCTCATGCGCAGCTGCGGCGGCAGGCTGCTCCAGTCGAGGTTGCCGCGCTCCAGCTGGCGGCTCGCCCAGCGCTCCAGCGAGGCCAGTTCACCCTCGGCCGCCAGGGGCAGCCGCAGGTTGAGGCTGCTGGCCACCGCCGTGTTCTCCACGAGGAACACCAGCAGGCGATCGCCGCTGGGCACCAGCCGCAGCGCCTGCAGGCCGGGGCTGCTCTGCTGCGGCCGGGTGATCAGGCTGAGCAGGCCGGTGAGATCCGCCAGGCGCCGGGCCAGGTGCAGCAGCAGATCGTCCAGGGCGGCCCATTGCAGGCTGAGGCCCATCAGTTCGCGCTGCAGTTGCTGCGCCGTTGCCCCCGGTGCCGGCAGCAGGCAGTTCACGTAATGCCGGTAGCCCAGCGGGCTTGGGATGCGTCCGGCTGAGGTGTGGGGCTGGGTGAGCAAGCCCCGCAGCTCCAGGGCACCCATCGCTGAGCGCACCGTGGCGGGGCTGGCCTGCAGGCCGAAGCGCCGCACCAGAGTCTGGCTGCCCACCGGTTCGGTGGTGTCCACGTAGTGCCGCACTGTCGCCTGCAGCACCTCCTGTTGGCGGCGAGGCAGCGGTTGCAAGGCAGCTCACCGGTAGAGCGATGGGGCTGATCGTAGGCGGCATCGCCGGCAGCCCGGTCGTCCTGGATTGCGATCAGTCGCGGGGCCGCGAATCAATAGCGGGGAACGGAGGGATCGGCCTCCAGGCTCCAGGCGTCGATGCCGCCGTGCAGGTTCCACACCCGCTCATAGCCGTGCACTTCCATCAGCCAGCAGCCGAACTGCCAGCTGCGGATGCCGGCATGGCAGAGCACCACAAGGTCGCGCTCGCGATCAAGCAGCTCGCCGATCTGCTCCAGCCACTCCTCCGAGCGGCTCAGGGGCAAGTGGATCACCGGTTCGGCCATGGCGGCCAGCTGCAGTTCCATCGGCTCGCGCACGTCCACAAGCTGCAGCGGCTCGCCGGCAGCAAGCCGGGCCTTGAGATCGCCGGCGCACAGAGGGGTGGGGCTGGGCATTCCGGCACCTTATCCGGCACGGCCGGCCCCGCTGGTGGTGCCAGAGGTCTGGCCCATGTAGAAAGATGTGGCCAGTCCTGCCTGCGGCCCCATGAAGGTCCGCCCCTTTCTGGCGGCAGTGCTGGCGTTGGCCCTGGCCCTGCTCAGCTTCGGCTTCACCGCCTGGTGGTTGCTGCTGCAGCACGGCCCGCTCGGCCTGCAGAGCCAGCCATTGCAGCTCCCCCTGGCGGCCCGCTTCGTGCCCCGCACGGCGCCGTTGAGCCTGCACTGGCTGGTGGGTCCCGACCAGCCCTCGGCCTACGCCCGCGCTGTGGCCGCTCCGCGCCAGCGCCGCCAGGCGGCAGCGGCGGTGGAGCGCCTGCGCGATGGTGCGTTTGCCGCCGCCGGCCTTGATTACGCCAGTGAGCTGGCCCCCTGGCTCGGGGATCAGAGCAGCCTCGCCCTGCTCACGCCTCCCGGCGAGCAGGGCCCGCCGGGCTGGGTGCTGGCCCTGCGCAGCCGCGACAGCGCCGGTGCACGGCAGTTCCTGCAGCGCTTCTGGCAGACCCGCAGCCTGGCGGGCACCGACCTGCAGATCAGCAGCTACCGCGGCATGGGTCTGATCAGCGGCCGCGGCGCCCTGCTCGGTCAGGATCCGCAGCCGCTGGCCACGGCCCTGATCAACGACGATCTCGTGCTGATCGCCTCCGGGCGGGGTGTGCTGGAGCAGTCCCTGGATGTGTCCCAGATCGATGAACTGAACCAGGCCGCCAGCCCCACGCTGCAGCAGGCGGTGGCCCGGCTCGACCATGGCGTGGCCCTGCTCACCGCCCGCTCGGAGGCGATGCAGCCCTGGCTTGGTCTGCCGCTGCCTGCAGACGACGATCAGCCGGAGCTGTTGGAGCTGGTTGCCGCGCTGCAACCCGCCGGCCGATCGCTTCAGGTGGATGCCCTGGCCCAGCTCAGAACGCCGCTGCCCTCCTCGCCTGGCCCATCGGCTACCGCATCTGCTGCGCCGTTCCTGGAGGCCCTTGGGCAACCGGCCCGATCGCTGGCGCTGCTCAGCCGGCCTGCTGCCTTGCTGGAGGAGGCTGCCGCTGCTGACCAGGTCGATCCCTGGCGCGCCCTGCTGGGGCCGCCGCTGCAGCAGACCCTCAGCCAAGCCGGTGGTCCGCTGCCGGTCCTGGTGGCCGCCGCCGATGATGGCCCGCTGCTCTGGGCCAGCCAGCCGGGGGGCTGGCTGCTGGGCACACCGCCCGCGCCGGCCCTGCTGGATACGGTGAACCAAGGCCTGGCGCAGAAGGGCTACAGCGCCAGCCCCCTCGATAGCCAGGGGCAGACCCTGCAGGCCTGGACTCGCCTGCAATCGCACCCGGTGAGGGGCAATCCGGATCAGCTTCAGGCCGAGCTCGCCGGGGCCCGCGCCTCTGAAGGGGACTGGGCTTGGTGGGGCCAGGGCCTCGAGGTGCTCAACGAGCAGCATGAGGGCCGCCAGCCGCCACAGGAACGGCTCGATCAGCTGGAGGCGCTGGCTACCCCAGCAGCTCCCTTCCAGTGGGCGATGGATGCCGGCATTGCCCAGAACCTGATGGCCACCTGGACGCCCTGGCGGCTGCTTGGCACCCTCTCCAGCACGCCGCTGGCTCCAGTGGTGGATGGGGCAGCCCTCAGCCTGGAGCCCGAAGCTGGTCAGCCACGGCTGCTGCACCTGCGCGGCCGCCTTCAGTTCCGGGGCTGAAGGCCATGGCCCGCTGCCACCGCGAGCTGCTGCTGCTGCGCCACGGCATCGCCGAGGAGCGTCTCGATCAGCTGGAGGATGCCCCGCGCCAGCTCACACCGGAAGGGGTGGAGCGCACCAGCCGGGTGATCCAGTCGCTGGTGTGGCTGGATCTGACCTGCGATCTGGTGCTCAGCAGTCCGCTGGTGCGGGCCCGCCAGACGGCGGAGCTGGCGCTGGCGGGCGGCCTTGCTCCCGAGCTGGAGCTGGCGGCAGCTCTGGCGCCCCTGGCGGATCCCCTGCCGCTGCTGGAGCGCTGGCTGGGGCCGCTCTCGCCCCGGCCGGGCTGGCGCCGCCTGGCGTTGGTGGGGCACGAGCCTGACCTCAGCACCCTGGCGGCCCTGCTGATCGGCGTGCCGATGGCCCAGGCGCCACAGGCCCTGCAGCTCAAGAAGGCCGGTGCGGCACTCCTGCAGTGCGCCGCCCCGCCGCCATCGGGGAGCCCCCCCACCGGGCTCGTCGGATCGGCACGGCTGGCACTGCTGCTGCCGCCGCGGGCGCTGCTGGGGCCCCGCATCGGACTTGCTCCATCTGGTCGCTAGCGTCACCAAACCAGGGCTGGAGCGCGCCCTAGGTTGCGCTCAGACGCTCTGGCTCCGGCGATGGTGGTTGCGGCAACCGAGGCGGCCTCTGCACCGCTCTACAGGCCCGGACTTGAAGGGGTGCCGGCCACCCAGTCGTCGGTGTGTGACATCGACGGCCAGCAGGGGTTGCTCACCTACCGGGGTTACCGCGTCGACGAGCTGGCAGCCCAGAGCACCTTCCTGGAAACGGCCTACCTGCTGATCTGGGGCGAGTTGCCCGACGCGGAGCAGCTGGCCGAATTCGAACAGGAGGTGCAGATGCACCGCCGGGTCAGCTTCCGCATCCGGGACATGATGAAGAGCTTCCCCTCCCAGGGGCATCCCATGGATGCGCTGCAGGCCAGCGCCGCATCCCTGGGCCTCTTCTATTCCCGCCGCGCCCTCGACAACCCCGAGTACATCTATTCGGCGGTGGTGCGCCTGATCGCCAAGATCCCCACGATGGTGGCGGCCTTCCAGCTGATCCGTAAAGGCCAGGATCCGATTCAACCCCGAGACGACCTGCCCTACGCGGCCAACTTCCTGTACATGCTCACGGAGCGGGAGCCGGATCCCCTGGCCGCTCGCATCTTCGATGCCTGCCTGATCCTGCACGCCGAACACAGTCTCAACGCCAGCACCTTCAGCGCCCGCGTCACCGCCAGCACCCTCACCGACCCCTACGCCGTGGTGGCCTCGGCCGTCGGCACCCTGGCCGGCCCGCTTCATGGCGGCGCCAATGAAGACGTGCTCATCATGCTTGAGGCCATCGGCAGCGCCGACCAGGTGCGCCCCTGGCTGGACCGGGCCATCGCGGAGAAGCAGAAGATCATGGGCTTCGGCCACCGCGAATACAAGGTGAAGGATCCGCGTGCCGTGATCCTGCAGAAGCTGGCCGAGCAGCTGTTCGACCAGTTCGGCCATGACCCCCTGTACGACCTGGCGCGTGAGCTCGAAGCCGCCGCCGCCGAGCGGCTCGGCCCCAAGGGCATCTACCCGAACGTGGACTTCTATTCCGGCCTGGTGTACCGCAAGCTCGGCATCCCCGAGGACCTGTTCACACCGATCTTCGCCATCGCCCGCACCGCCGGCTGGCTGGCCCACTGGAAGGAGCAGCTGGGGGCCAATCGCATCTACCGCCCCACGCAGATCTACACCGGTTCGAACGGTCGCGACTGGCAGCCGATCGAAGCCCGCTGATGGCCTGCGGCACATCTGCTGACCAGCTAACCGTTGCGGCCGCCTAAGTTGCCCCCATCCACACGCCACGCATGGTGATCGCCCCTGCCGTCGTGAGTCCGGGTCTCGACCTGGAATCCAGCTTCACCCAGCTGCTCCAGGGGTTCGGACTCTCCCCCGGTGCTGCCCATCTGCTGTGGCTGCCGCTGCCGATGCTGCTCGTGCTGGTGGCAGCGGTGGTGGGCGTGCTGGTGAACGTTTGGCTGGAGCGCAAGATCTCCGCCGCCGTGCAGCAGCGCATCGGTCCTGAATACGCCGGTGCTCTCGGCATCCTCCAGCCCATGGCCGATGGCCTCAAGCTGCTGTTCAAGGAAGACATCATTCCTGCCCGCGCCGACGGGCTGCTGTTCACCCTCGGCCCGGTGCTGGTGCTGGTGCCGGTGATCCTCAGCTGGCTGGTGGTGCCCTTCGGCCAGCACCTGCTGATCAGCAATGTGGGGGTGGGCATCTTCCTGTGGATCTCCCTCAGCTCGATCCAGCCGATCGGTCTGCTGATGGCCGGCTACGCCTCCAACAACAAGTACTCGCTGCTGGGCGGCCTGCGGGCCGCCGCACAGTCGATCAGCTACGAGATCCCGCTGGCCCTGGCGGTGCTCGCCATCGTGATGATGAGCAACTCGCTCAGCACGGTCGACATCGTCAACCAGCAGACCGGTGCCGGCATCCTCAGCTGGAACATCTGGCGCCAACCGGTTGGTTTCCTGATCTTCTGGATCTGCGCCCTCGCCGAATGTGAGCGCCTCCCCTTCGATCTTCCCGAGGCGGAGGAGGAGCTGGTGGCCGGCTACCAGACCGAGTATTCCGGCATGAAGTTCGCCCTGTTCTATCTGGGCAGCTACATCAATCTGGTGCTCTCGGCTCTTCTGGTGGCGGTGCTCTATCTGGGTGGCTGGGGTTTCCCACTGCCCGTTGAGTGGATCGTTGGTCTCACAGGCCAGTCCGTAGATGCCCCATTGGTGCAGGTGATCACGGCCACCACCGGCATCGTTATGACCGTGCTGAAGGCCTACCTGCTCGTGTTCTTCGCGATCCTGCTGCGCTGGACCGTGCCGCGGGTTCGCATCGACCAGCTGCTGGATCTGGGCTGGAAGTTCCTGCTTCCCATTGCTCTGGTCAACCTGCTGGTCACCGCCGGTCTGAAGCTGGCCTTCCCCGCCTTCTTCGGCGGTTGACGCCAGCGTTTTTCTCACGTCGTTCTGCTCATCGCCCACGCCGCCCTCTCACCCCACCATGTTCGGGTTCCTCAAGAAAGTCGGTGACTACACCCGCGACGCCGTGGGCGCCGCCAATTACCTCACCCAGGGACTGTCGGTCACCTTCGATCACCTGCGCCGCCGGCCGATCACGGTGCAGTACCCCTACGAGAAGCTGATTCCCTCGGAGCGCTACCGCGGCCGCATCCACTACGAGTTCGACAAGTGCATCGCCTGTGAGGTGTGTGTGCGCGTCTGCCCGATCAACCTGCCGGTGGTCGACTGGGTGATGAACAAGGCCACCAAGAAGAAGGAGCTGCGCAACTACTCGATCGATTTCGGGGTGTGCATCTTCTGCGGCAACTGCGTGGAGTACTGCCCCACCAACTGCCTGTCGATGACCGAGGAATACGAGCTGGCGGCCTTCGATCGCCATAGCCTCAATTACGACAACATCGCGCTTGGCCGTCTGCCCACCAGTGTCAGCAGCGATCCGGCGGTCACTCCCCTGCGCGAGCTGGCCTATCTGCCCAAGGGTGAAATGGACCCCCATGGCGTCGATCCAACCCGCCCCCGTGCCGGCCAGTTGCCCGCGCAGGTGCTGGAGACCCTGCCCAAGGCCGCCGCTGCCGCTGCTACAACCGCCCCTGCCGCCGAGGAGACCAACGGATGACCATCGCCTCCTCCACCCAGTTCATCTGCTTCGTGGCCCTCTCAGCCGCCGTGGCCATCGGCGCCCTGGGCGTGGTGCTGCTGCCCAACATCGTGTATTCCGCCTTCCTGCTGGGCGGGGTGTTCCTTTCGGTGGCGGGGCTCTACCTGCTGCTGAATGCCAGCTTCGTGGCTGCCGCCCAGATCCTGGTGTACGTGGGCGCCGTGAACGTGCTCATCCTGTTCGCGATCATGCTCGTGAACAAGAAGGAGAACCTGGCCGCCATCCCGGGTCTGGCCCTGCGCCGGGTTCTGTCTGGTGCCGTCTGCGCCGGTCTGTTCGCCCTGCTGCTGCGGGTGGCGTTCTCCACCCCCTGGGCCACCCCCGGCCCTGTTCCGTTGGGCGATGAGGCCACGATCCGCATCGGCGAGCACCTGTTCAGCGACTATCTGCTGCCCTTCGAGCTCGCCTCCGTGCTGCTGCTGATGGCAATGATCGGTGCGATCGTTCTGGCTCGCCGGGATGTGTTCGCCTCGGATATCGTCACCGGCGAACCGGCTGATCAGGGCTTGATCGAGAAGTCCCGCACCCCTCTGCTGCTGGAGAAGCCCAACTGATGACCCTCGAACTCACCACCGTTCCCCTGCAGGCCTACCTGGCCCTGGCGGCGATCCTGTTCTGCACCGGCGTCTGGGGTCTGATCAACAGCCGCAACGCCGTGCGCGTGCTGATGAGCATCGAGCTGATGCTCAACGCCGTGAACATCAACCTGATGGCCTTCTCCAGTTATGTGGATGGCCAGCTGATCCGCGGCCAGGTGTTCGCCATCTTCGTGATCACCGTGGCGGCGGCTGAGGCGGCCGTGGGGTTGGCGATCTTGCTCTCCCTGTATCGGAACCGTGAAACGGTCGACATGGAGCGTTTCAACCTGTTGCGCTGGTAGCCACCCTGGGGGCTGACTCTCCTCCTCGGCGGCTCGGCCGCTGTCGATAGCCCTTGCGTCTCGACACTGTCTGGTTGATTCATCGTGCCGCCAGCCAGGCGGCGCTGCGCCAGGCCCGTCGCAGTGCCGAGGTCCTGCGCGAGCAGGGCGTTCACGTCTGCGTGGCCATGAGTGGGCCACAGGCCAACCCGTTCCCCGGGTTGCTGGCTGATCAGGGAGGTCCACCTGATCTTGCGGTTGTGCTCGGAGGCGACGGCACGGTGCTGGGGGCGGCCCGCCACCTGGCGCCGCTGCAGGTGCCAATCCTCTGCTTCAACGTGGGCGGCCACTTCGGCTTCCTTACCCATGAGCGCAAGCTGCTCACCCAGGGCTCGGGGCCAGGCCTCGCCGATGGCGAGCCCGATCTCTGGCAGCGCCTGCGCGACGACCGCTTCGCCCTGGAGCGCCGCATGATGCTGGAAGCCCGCACCGAGGAGGAGGGCGCGGAGCGCCACCTGGCCCTCAACGACTTCTACCTGCGGCCGGGGCTCGACGAGACGGCCCCCACCTGTGAGCTGGAACTGGAGATCGACGGGGAGGTGGTGGACCAGTACCGCGGCGATGGGCTGATCATCTCGACGGCCACAGGCTCCACCGGCTACTCGATGGCCGCGGGCGGACCGATCCTGCACCCCGGCCTGGAGGCGATCGTGGTGAACCCCATCTGCCCGATGAGCCTCTCCAGCCGGACGGTGGTGGTACCGCCGCGGGCCCAGCTGGCTGTCTGGCCCCTTGGCGAATCGAGCCGGCGCGTACGCCTCTGGAAGGATGGTGCCCATGCCACCGTGCTGGAGCCGGGAGATCGCTGCGATGTGCGCCGGGCCCCCCATGAGGCGCTGATGGTGCAACTGGAGCAGAGCCCCTCCTACTACCGCACCCTCAGCCACAAGCTGCACTGGGCGGGCAGCCTCACCGCCGCTGAGCCCTCCACCAACTGAGCACACTGCCGATGGCCCTGGAGATCGAACGTCGCTTCCTGGTGTCCGGCGAGGGCTGGAGGCGGCATGTGCGCTCGAGTGCTTCGCTGCATCAGGGATACCTGGCATCCGCGGCCGAGGGGCTCACGCTGCGCGTGCGCCGTGCGGGGCTGGAGCAGGCCTGGCTCACGCTCAAGTTCCCTGCGGCCGGGATCGCCCGTGAGGAATTCGAGTACGCCATCCCGCCTGCCGATGCCGAGGCCCTGTTGCTGCAGTGCCGCGAGGGGGTGAAGAAGTGGCGCCATGGCCTTGATCTGCCCGGTGGCGACTGGGTTCTTGATGTGTTTGAGGCGGAGAACGCGCCCCTGGTGATCGCCGAGGTGGAGCTGGAACGGGCCGATCAGCCGGTGGCGGTGCCCCCCTGGTGCGCGCTGGAGATCACCGGCGAGGGGGCGTTCAGCAATGCCGCCCTGGCGCGCTTCCCGTTCAGCAGCTGGGAGAGGCGCGAGCGTGAGCGCTGGTTGCAGCGAATCGGCCGCATCGGCGCTTAAGATTTTCCTTGGATTCCTGCCCCGTGGCGCGTGTTCGGGCTTTACGACCACCGAGGCATGCTCCGCTATGCCGGCCATGGCAGGGCTGAATGCCTGGCCTATGCCGAGCTGTTCGCTCTGCAGGAAGGCACGTTCAGCCTGGAGCCCCTGTTCGCCTCCTCCTTCACGCTTGAGGTGAGCACGGCTCCGATCGAGCAGGGGGTTGCCGCTTAGCCCTCGGCTTCCGTCTGGGGCAGGTTGCAGCAGTTGAAGCCATCGCGGCAGATCTTGCCGCGGTCCATCGCCCAGTTCAGCAGGGCGACCCGGTTCTTGGCGCCGGTCTTGTTGAACACGTTGCTCACGTGGTTGTCCACAGTGCGCTTGCTGATCATCAGGGTCTCGCCGATCTCCTGATTGGTCAGCCCCTGGGCCACAAGCTCAATGATCTCGAGCTCGCGCTCGGAGAGCTCGAGGCGTTGCTGGCTGAGATCGCCCAGGTCGGACATGGAGGCCTCTTCACCGCGGCAGGAGGCTTCGACAGCTCATGCTCTGGTCACTGTAAGCAGCGCCTGCCACACCGTTGGTGGGCTGGTGCGGACTGGTCTGGGCTGGTCTGCCCCGGTTGTGTTCACTCGTGGCCGATGATGGCCGCCGATCGGGCAGAGCGTCTTGGGGCTGCAGCAGGCACTGGAGGTGGGCTCCTTCGCTATCACCGCCGAGGTGATGCCCCCCCGCGGTGGTGATGTGAGCAGCACCCTGGCCCACGCACGCGCCCTGCGCGGCCTCGTTCATGCCGTGAACGTCACCGATAGCAGCCGCGCCGTGATGCGCATGAGCAGCCTGGCGGTCTGCCGGCTGCTGCTGGAGGCTGGCATCGAGCCGGTGCTGCAGCTGGCCTGCCGTGACCGCAACCGCATTGCCCTGCAGGCCGATCTGCTCGGTGCCCATGCCCTTGGTATTCGCCACCTGCTCTGCCTCACCGGCGATCCGGTGCGCGCCGGGGATCAGACATCGGCCCGGCCCGTGAATGAACTCGAATCGGTGCGGTTGCTGCAGCAGGTGCGGGACTTCAATGCCGGCCTTGATCCGGTTCAGGGTCTGTTGCCCGATGGCCCCACAGACCTGTACGCCGGTGCCGCCGCCGATCCCCAGTGCCCCAGCTGGAGCGGCCTGCGCAGCCGCGTCCGGCGCAAGCAACAGGCCGGAGCTCGCTTCATTCAGACCCAGATGGTCACCGACGCTGACTGCCTGCGCCGCTTCGTTGACGAGATCAGCGGCCCTCTGGAACTGCCGGTGCTGGCCGGAGTGTTCCTGCTCAAGTCAGCCCGGAATGCCGCCTTCATCAACCGGGTGGTACCCGGCGCCAACATTCCCCAGTCGATCATCGATCGGCTCGCGGCATCTGCCAATCCCGCCGACGAGGGCATCAGCATCGCCGCTGAGCAGGTGTCCACCTACGCCGGCATTGCCCAGGGAGTTCACCTGATGGCCGTGAAGGCAGAAGAGAAGATCCCGCTCATCCTGGAGCGGGCCGGGATCAGCTCGCGCTGCTGATCGCCAGGTCGGTGCCCAGCAGTTCGGCCATCGCCTTCTGCTGAGGGGAGGGGGCGACGTGGTCCTGCCGGCGGGAGTCGGTGATCAGCCAGTCGAGGGCGGCTTCCTGCAGATCGAAATGGTCGCCGTTGCGGTCCACGCAATAACGGCCGAACACCAGCTTCTCCACCAGACGCACGCCGGCGCCGATGCGTGAGTAGTCGAAAATGATCGAGTTGTCGATCGTGGCGCCCTCACAGATGTGGCAGCTCGGCCCGATCATGGCGGGGCCGATGATCGTGGCACCGTCGTCGATGCGGGTCATCCCGCCCACATAGATCGGCCCTTCCACGTGGATCTTGTCCCAGTTGGCAGCCACGTTCAGACCCGTGTAGACCCCCGGACGCACTTCCTTGCCAGGGATCTGCACCTGACGCACCTGGCCCTGGAGCACGCTGCGGATCGCCTGCCAGTAGTCCGGCACCTTGCCGATATCCACCCACTCGAACTCCATCGGCAGCGCATAGAAGGGAGCGCCGTCCGCCACGAGCCTGGGGAACAGATCCGAGCCGATATCGAAGGGCACACCCTCCGGCACGTACTTAAGAACCTCCGGCTCGAAGATGTAGATGCCGGTGTTGATCATGTCGCTGGCGGCCTCATCCACTGCCGGCTTCTCCTGGAAAGAGCGAACCCGGCCGTCGGCGTCGGTCACCACCACGCCATAGCTGCTCACCTGATCACGCGGCACCCGCTTGGTGATCAGGCTGGCCATGGCACCTTTGGCCTTGTGGCGCTTCACCGCTTCGGTGAGGTCGAGGTCGATCAGCGCATCGCCGCACAGCACCACGAAGGTGTCGTCGAAGAAGGGCTGGAAGCTCTGGATCTTCTTGAGTCCGCCTGCGGATCCCACCGCATCGCCGATCAGTTCGCCATCTTCGATGCGGCCTTCGAAGCTGTAGGCGATTTCCACGCCGAAGCGTTGGCCATCGCGGAAATAATTCTCGATCTCCTCGGCCAGGTGCGACACGTTCACCATGACTTCGGTGAAACCATGCTCCCGCAGCAGCTCAAGCAGAAACTCCATCACGGGTTTCTGCAGGATGGGGATCATCGGTTTGGGGATCGTGTGGGTGATCGGCCGCACACGGGTCCCCTTACCGGCCGCCAGGATCATCGCCTTCATCGGCGCGGGCTGTCGTGGGTGAGGTGGTTACACCCTAAGCAGGGGCCTCAGGCCGCCAGTGGCTGGCCAGACGGCCCCCGAGCTGACCCCAGGTCCGCAGGCAGCGGCAGCTGGACGCTTTCCCGCTCCTCCAGCAGCCGCTTCAGACGCAGCGGGCCGTGCAGACCGCCCTGCTGCTCCAGTTCCACCCGCCCCTGGGAGCAGAGGAACAGCAGGGCCCAGAACACGCCCACCCGATCGCAGTCCAGGTCCGCCGGTGCCACGGCGGCCCAGTTCTGCACCAGAGCCTCAAAGCAGCACCAGTCGAGGGCGGTGGGCCACTCCAGCAGGAACTGACTGAGGGCGGCGGTGGTTTCCGGCAGTTTCTCGCGGTGGGCAAGAGCGGCCACCTGCTCGATCACGGCCCGATCGCTGAAGCGGCGGCTGCGCTGGCGCTGGCGCGTCTGCCCCTCCTCCTGCTCGAGCCGCTCGGCGATCTCTTCGAGCTGACGGATCAATTCCCCAAGGGTCACAGGCCGCTGCAGCGGCGGCGGTGCCACCGGTCGGCGCAGCAGGTGGCGCTCCGGTCGTGTCGGCAGCTCCACGCCTGGGGCCAGCAGCCAGCCCTGGCCATCGGCGTCCACGTCGAAGGCGAATCCGTCCTCCTCGATCGGGGCGGGTGGAAAGGTCTGGGCCTCCAGCACCTCGGCCTTCAGGCCCACCAGCACCGAGGCAGCCAGGAAGGCTTCACTGGTTTCGGCCAGGTCCTGTTCGTAGCTGCCGCCCTGGCCGCCCCCCTGGCGTGAGCTTCTGGCGGCCGCCACCAGCCGCGGCACCTCGATGCGAGCGCGCAGCTGGTCGAGAAAGCCGTCCACAACGGCGATCACGTCAACATCCCACGGGTCCAGATCGCCCCGCTCCGCCGCGTCCTGCAGCAGCCGGATGGCCAGCCTGGCGCCCGCTTCAGCCACCGATCCGCCCGCACTGGCCCGACCCTACCGAGATCGGCCGGCCTGAACCAGGCCACCGGGCGGGTTGTGACTGCCGTTCAAGGCCGTTCAAGGCCGTTCAAGGCCTCTCAGGCCGCCTCGACCTTGGCAGAGCTTTCGCCGGCTGCGGGCAGCAGGCCCAGCTGGGCGTCCACCGTGGCGCGGTAGCGCTGCACATCCTCCTCAAGCTCGCGGATGCGCACCTGCTGCGCTTCCACATCACTGGGGTTCACCTGGCTTTCGACACGTTTGACCACACCGGTCCAGACGGCGAAGACCCAGGCGGCTGTGGCACCGATGCCACCCACCAGCAGCAGCAGCGCTGCCAGGGGGAGGGTGGTGGTGAGGCCCGGCAGGAACGTGACGGTGGTTGGAGCGGTGTTCTCCAGGGTGAACATCACCATGGCCAGGCCGAAGCTGAAGATCAGCACGAAATTCAGCTGCTTCATTGCACGGGGGAACCGTTGTTCTCAGCTGCAGAGCGTACGCAGGGTTTCAGGGTTCTGTCCGCTACCGCTTCGGGTCGCAGGGCTTCGTTACGGCCTCCGCGTGCTTACCCCAGGGCCGGAGCCTGCAGCAGGGCAGAAGACGGAAGCATCGCCAGGCTGGGCCGTCGGATTAGATCGTTCGGCGACGGGTGGATCAGGCGCGTGACAGCCCCGTTCTCCCGCTGCACCAGCGCCTCGATCGAGGCGCGGTAGCTGTCGGTCATGATCCGCGGGTAGAGGCCGATGCCGACGATCGGCACCAGCAGGCAGCTGATCACGTAGATCTCACGCGGTTCCGCGTCCACCAGGTTGGAGTGAGCGACCAGTTCGGCGTTCTCCTTGCCGAAGAAGATCTCGCGCAGCATCGACAGCAGGTAGATCGGCGTGAGGATCACACCCACCGCCGCCAGCACCGCCATCACGATGCGGAAGCTGAGGGCATAGGCCTCGCTGGTGACGAAGCCCACGAACACCATCAGTTCGCTCACGAAGCCGCTCATGCCCGGTAGGGCCAGGGAGGCCAGGGAGCAGATGGTCCACAGCGCGAACATCTTGCGCATCTTCTGGCCGACGCCGCCCATCTCATCGAGCTGCAGGGTGTGGGTGCGGTCGTAGGTGGCGCCCACCAGGAAGAACAGCGAGGCGCCGATCAGGCCGTGGCTGATCATCTGCAGCATCGCTCCGCTGGTTCCCAGGTCGCTGAAGCTGCCGATGCCGATCAGCACAAACCCCATGTGGCTGATCGAGCTGTAGGCGATCTTGCGCTTGAGATTTCTCTGCGCGAACGAGGTGAGAGCGGCGTAGATGATGTTCACCACCCCCAGCACCACCAGCAGTGGCGCGAATTGGGCGTGTCCCTCCGGCAAGAGCTGCACGTTGAAGCGCAGCAGGGCATAACCGCCCATCTTGAGCAGGATGCCGGCCAGCAGCATGTGCACAGGGGCCGTGGCTTCGCCATGGGCATCCGGCAGCCAGGTGTGCAGGGGCACGATCGGCAGCTTCACGCCGAAGGCGATCAGCAGGCCTGCGTAGGCCAGCAGCTGGAACTTCGTGGAGAAGCCCTTGGCCATCAGATCGGCGTACTCGAAGCTGGTGGTGCCCCCGTAGAAGGCCATCGCCAGACCCACGATCAGGATGAACAGGGAGCTGCCGGCCGTGTACAGGATGAATTTGGTGGCGGCGTACTGGCGTTTCTTGCCGCCCCAGATCGCCAGCAGCAGATACACCGGCAGCAGTTCAAGCTCCCAGGCCAGGAAGAACAGCAGCATGTCCTGCACGGCGAACACGGCGATCTGGCCGCCATCCATCGCCAGCAGCAGGAAATAGAACAGCCGCGGTTTGAAGGTCACCGGCCAGGCCGCCAGAGCCGCCAGGGAGGTGATGAAGCTGGTGAGCAGGATCAACGGCATCGAGAGGCCGTCCGCCCCCACCGACCAGGCCAGGCCGAGTTCCGGCAGCCAGGTCCAGCGCTCCGCCATCTGCAGAGTGGCCACGCTGGGGTCGTACCCGTTCAGGTACCCCCCCACCGTGATCAGGAAGGTGATCAGGGTGACGCCCAGGGCGAACCAGCGCACCTGCTTGCCGTCGCCCTTGTCGGGCACGAACGGGATCAGCAGCGCCGCTGCGATCGGGAACAGGATTGCGGTGCTCAGCCAGGGGAAGGCGGTGCTGCTTCCTTGGGCCAGGGCGGTTCCCTGGGTCACGGCGAAATCCAGGGCCACAGGCCGGCTCACGGGTCTGGCCGGAGTGTAGAAATCACGGCCGCTGCTGGCTTCGGGCGGTGGCCGATGTCACACAGAGCGTTGTTGAGGGGTGTGTTGCGGCGGGGCGCTCACCGCTGGGGCGGGACAGCGCCCCGCTGCGACACACCCCTCAGGTGGGGGGCGGGGGGTGGGTGGGCAGCTCAGCCGGTGGCGGAGGAGCCCCTGGAGCCGGGCCCTCGCCTCCGGCGCTGGGGTGATTGCGGAGCGGCATTCGGCCCGTGGGCCGCGGCCGCTCCGCAATCACCCCAGCGCCCCGAACAACACCACCAGAGCGATCACCCCGCCGAACAAGATCAGCGCATAGAACTGGGCCCGGCCGGTTTCGACGTACTTGAGGCCTTCGCCACTGCCGAGGGTCACCAGGCCGGCGAGGTTGACGACGCCGTCCACCACCTTGGAATCGACCTCAAGCACCGAACGAGCCAGCTTGCGGCTGCCCTGCACGAAGAGTTTGTCGTTGATGTCGTCCAGGTACCACTTGTTGGCCAGGAAGGCGTTCACCGCTGGGAAGCGAGCCGCCACGGTCGTGGCCAGATCGAGCTTGTGCAGGGCGTAGGCCAGCACTGACACGGTGATGCCCACCAGCGAGATCGCCACGGAGGCTCCGGCCAGAGGCAGGAACTCGCCCCAGCTGAAGTGCTTGGCCATGTGGGCGGCCTCTTCGGGATCCACCAGGAAGGCGAAGCGGCTGTTCCATGGGGTGCCGAGCAGACCGATCAGCACAGACGGCACCGCCAGGACCGCCAGAGGCATGGCCATCTGCCAGCCGGATTCATGGGGGTGGGAGGCATGGGCGTGGCCATGCTCATCGCCATGGTCTGACTCGCCTCCCTTGCCCGCGGCCGCCATGAGCTGGGCTTGCACGGCCTTGTCAGTGCCGCGGAACTCGCCCTCAAAGGTGAGGAAGTAGAGCCGGAACATGTAGAAGGCGGTCATGCCGGCGGTGATGAAGCCCATCGCCCAGAGCAGGGGATAGGTGTTGAAGGCCTGGCCGAGGATCTCGTCCTTGCTCCAGAAGCCAGCCAAGGGCGGGATGCCGGCGATGGCGATGCAGCCGATCAGGAAGGTGGTGCTCGTCACCGGCATCCAGCGCCGCAGGCCGCCCATCAGGCGCATGTCCTGAGCGAGCACCGGCTCGTGGCCCACCACCTCCTCCATGGCATGGATCACCGAGCCCGAGCCGAGGAACAGCATCGCCTTGAAGAAGGCGTGGGTCACCAGGTGGAACATGCCCGCCACCGGGGCGCCACAGCCCATGGCCAGCATCATGTAGCCCAGCTGGGACACGGTGCTGTAGGCCAGGCCCTTCTTGAGGTCCATCTGGGTGAGCGCAATCGAGGCCCCCAGAAACAGCGTGATCGTGCCGATCACGGCGATGAAGAGCTGCACCTGCGGGAACGGCACGTAGACCGGCTGCAGCCGCGCCACCAGGAACACACCGGCGGCCACCATCGTGGCGGCGTGGATCAGGGCCGAGATCGGCGTGGGGCCCTCCATCGCATCAGGCAGCCACACGTGCAGTGGGAACTGGGCCGACTTGGCCATCGGGCCCATGAACACCAGCAGGCAGAGGATCACCGCCACGGTGGTGCTGATGCTGCCGCCGGCCACGGCCTCCTGCAGGCGGGCACCGATCTCCTCGAAGCCGAAGCTGCCGGTAGCCCAGAACAGGCCCAGGATTCCCAGCAGCAGGCCGAAGTCGCCCACCCGGTTCACCACAAACGCCTTCTGGGCGGCGTTGGCGGCGCCGTCGCGGTCGTACCAGAAGCCAACCAGCAGGTAGGAGCACATGCCCACCAGCTCCCAGAACACATAGATCTCGAGCAGGTTGGGGCTGATCACCAGGCCCAGCATCGAGCTGCTGAACAGGGCCAGATAGGTGAAGAAGCGGACATAGCCCTTGTCGTGGGCCATGTAGCCATCGGAGTAGACCATCACCAGCAGGGCGATGGTGGTGACCAGGGCCAGCATCACGGCGCCGAGCGCGTCAACGCGGAAGCCCATCTGCAGGTTGAAGCTGCCGGCGCTGGCCCAGTTGAACAGCACTTCGGTGGGGCCTGCCCCGGCCAGCTGTTGCGCCAGCACGGCAAAGCTCAGCACGGCTGCGGCGCCCACGCAGCTGATCAGCAGCAGCGCCACCGGCTTGCGCAAGCGGTTCACGGTGCGGTTGAAGCTGATCAACCCCAGACCCACCAGGCAGGCGCCCGCGAGGGGCAAGACCGGGATCAGCCAGGCGATTTCGGCGGGCGAGGGCATCCGACGCTGAGGCAGTCAGGCCGAGTGTAGGCAGACCGGCGTGGCCGTCTCGTTGCTGTGTGGGTGCCGTTGCATGGGTGTTCTTTACAGCACATCAGCCCAGCCAGTGGGCCAGGCCGGTGCGGCTGAAGGCGGTGGCGCCGGCACCGATGAAGCGATGGGCCCACCAGAACACGCCGATGGAGATGGCGATGCCCAGCTGGGCCGGCCGCAGGAACTCGTTCGGCACAAGCTGCTGGCGGCCATCGAGCACCGCCCGGAACGGGATCACGGAGGTGCTGGCCTTCAGCTCCTCAAAGGCGGGCCCGAAGCGATTGGCCAGGCGGCGATCACCGTTCCAGACGGCGAAGAGGTGATGTGCGATCAGGCCGATGCAGGCCGCCACCATGAAGCTGCTGCCGATCCAGAGCAGGTGGGTGACACACCAGAGGATCTGACCGACCGCCTGCGGATGGCGGCTGATGCGGATGATTCCCGTGGCGTAGAGCCGCACCTGCGGCTTGAGCACCGCCGGGATTTCCAGCAGGTTGTAGGTGGCCGGATAGAGGAACAGAAAGCTGATGGCGGTGCCGCTCCAGACCAGCGGCACGATCCAGGGCTGGTCCTGCAGGTTCCAGAGGCGCACGCCGTCGTAGCGGTGGGCCAGGAAGTAGCCGATCACGATCACGGCTGAGGGAATGCTCACGGCGGCGAACAGCAGGCGCCAGGCCCGCTCGCCGATGCGCTCCACCCCCCAGACCCGCAGGGAGGCGCCGCCGCTGTGCACCACGGCGAAGGCCAGCAGAAGAGCGAGCATCACCCAGCTGCTGTGGTGGGGGTTGGTGGCGTCCATGCCGGCGGCGCGGGAGTGGGGCGATTGTGGCGAAATGGGTCCGCCCTCAGCCCGGCCGCCCAATCCCTGGGGAGGCTCCTAAAGTTCATCGCTCGAGCCGGAGAGCGCCCCGCGATCCCCCATGGCCGCCCTTCATGGCTGACCTGCCGTTCACCCTCGACCAGCTGCGCATCCTGCGGGCCATCGCCAGCGAGGGCAGTTTCAAGAAGGCGGCCGACAGCCTGTATGTGACGCAGCCGGCGGTCAGTCTCCAGATCCAGAACCTGGAGAAACAGCTGGATGTCTCCCTGTTCGACCGGGGTGGCCGCAAGGCGCAGCTCACCGAAGCGGGCCACCTGCTGCTGAGCTACTGCGATCGGATCCTCAGCCAGTGCCAGGAGGCCTGCCGAGCGCTCGATGATTTGCACAACCTGCGCGGCGGCTCCCTGATCGTCGGCGCCAGTCAGACCACCGGCACCTATCTGATGCCGCGCATGATCGGGCTGTTCCGCCAGAAGTACCCGGAGGTGGCGGTGCAGCTGCAGGTGCACAGCACCCGGCGCACGGGCTGGAGCGTGGCCAACGGTCAGGTCGACCTGGCGATCATCGGCGGTGAACTGCCGGCCGACCTCAACGAGCTGCTGCAGGTGGTGCCCTACGCCAGCGATGAGCTCGCCCTGGTGCTGCCCACCAAGCACCCCCTGGCGCGCCTGCCGGAACTCAGCAAGGACGACCTCTACCGGCTGGGCTTTGTTTGCCTGGATGCCCAGTCCACCACCCGCAAGATGGTGGACCAGCTGCTGGCTCGCTCCGGCCTTGATGTGGCGCGCCTGAAGATCGAGATGGAGCTCAACTCGTTCGAGGCGATCAAGAACGCTGTTCAGAGCGGCCTCGGGGCCGCTTTCCTGCCGGTGGTGTCGATCGAACGGGAGCTGGCGGCGGGCAGCCTGTATCGGCCTGCCCTGGCGGATCTCTCCGTGCGCCGCCAGCTCAAGCTGATCACCCACCCGGCGCGCTATTGCTCGCGGGCCGCTGAAGCCTTCCGCCGCGAGATCCTGCCGGTGTTCGCCAGCCCGGACAGCCCCCTGCGCCGGCCACTGCTGCAGAACCAGCCGCCGGTCGCCGCCGAGGAGCCGGCCGCGACGGTCTGATCAGTTCTGAAGAGTTCTGGTCAGGGCTGATCAGAACTGATCGGCTTCCGGGGTCACGCCAACTGTGTCGTCGGCCACGCCCTTGGTCAGGAACTTGTTCTCGGTGATGTCGGTCTGGTAGACGCAGCGCACGATCGGCTTGTCCTTCACCGAGCCGATGTAGGCGAAGGTGTTCATCCGCTGCTTGCACTGCCGCATCTGCTCGGCGGTCACAGCGCCCTCCTTCTGCAACACGCTCCAGTTCTCGCGGCGGATCACGCAGCCCGGTTTGAGAGCGGGCTGGGTCACGAAGCTGGAACTGGGGTTCATCGTGGTGTAGAGCTCGATGTCCATCACGAAGGCGCTGGCACCCCACTGGCGGCAGAACTCCGGATCGGGCACGGCCATATCCAGCTGCTGCGAGCTGGCGATGTTGCCCTGGTCGCCCTGGGTGGTGCTGGACAGACCGGTGCCGATGCCGATGCCCACGATCAGCACACCGGCCAGCACCGCCACGGTGGCCACATTGAACTGAAACGACCCCATGCCGCCAGGACCGCCGCCCTGGGGACCGCCGGGGCCGCCACCGGGACCGCCGCCGCCACCTGAGCGGTTGCGTCCACCGCGCCGGCCGCTGGCCGGGTCGTCGTAGAGGTCGTCGTTCCGTCCCCAGCGGCCAGCTCCGGCCGCCTCGCGGCTGCGCGGTTGTCTGTCGTAGCGGTCCTGCTCAGGATCTCGCCCGCGGTAATCGCTGCGGCCGTAGGGGGATCGGCTCATGCCGTTGCGGGGCTCTGGGGCAGGCCCATCGAGTAGTTCAGCACCCGGCAATCCGGGTTGTAGCGCAGCTGGCCGGCCTGGAGCAGCTGCCGGATCGTGCCCTCGAGCTCCGAACCGATGCGGCGCAGGTTGTAGTCGGTGAGGTCGGCGCCGGCGTGGGCCTCCACGAGCTCGCGGAAACGCTGCTGCACAGCCTCCTGGCTGCTGGCATCCCAGAGAAATTCGTTGTCCGGGTCGAGATCAAGGGTGAGCTGGCTGGCATCAGCCACCAACTGACCGTTCTCCACCCGGGCCGTGAACAGGCGCACGTGGCGGGTGGTGGACTTGATCAGGGTGTCGGCCATGGAGGTGGCGGCGCTGGGGGCGGTGCTGGTGTGTGCGGTGCTGCTGGAGGTCGGCGCGGGCAAGAGCGTCTGAGCTGCGAACCCAGCGACCACATGGACCGACTCTAGGAAGCGCGCGTGCCGGACGGTTCGTACGGCCGTTTCATCCTGTGGATGGCGTGGCGCGCCCGGTGGTGGGAGCGGGCCTCTTAAGGTTGCCTCCTGATTGGGGTTGTTCATGCGCGTCGCCATTGCCGGTGCTGGCCTGGCTGGTCTGGCCTGTGCCAAGTACCTCTGCGACGCCGGTCATACCCCGGTGGTGGTGGAAGCCCGTGACGTACTCGGCGGCAAGGTGGCCGCCTGGCAGGACGAGGACGGCGACTGGTACGAGACCGGTCTGCACATCTTCTTCGGCGCCTACCGCAACATGCGCCAGCTGTTCAAGGAGTTGGACATCGAGGACCGGCTGCAGTGGAAGAGCCACTCGATGATCTTCAACCAGAAGGAGACGCCAGGCACCTACAGCCGCTTCGACTTCCCCGACATCCCTGCCCCTTTCAACGGTGTGGCAGCGATTCTGGGCAACAACGACATGCTCACCTGGCCCGAGAAGATTTCCTTTGGTCTGGGGCTGGTGCCGGCGATGCTGCGCGGCCAGAGCTATGTGGAGGAATGCGATCAGTATTCCTGGAGTGAGTGGCTGAAGCTGCACAACATCCCGGATCGCGTCAACGACGAGGTGTTCATCGCCATGGCCAAGGCGCTGAACTTCATTGATCCCGATGAGATCTCCAGCACGGTGGTCCTCACCGCGCTCAACCGCTTCCTGCAGGAGAGCGATGGCTCCAAGATGGCTTTCCTCGATGGCAACCCGCCGCAGCGCCTCTGCCAGCCGATCGTGGACTATGTCGTCGCCAGAGGTGGCGAAGTGCACCTGGATGCTCCCCTGCGCGAGATCGAGCTCAACGCTGATGGCAGCGTCAGCGGTTTCTGTATCGGCGGTATCAAGGGCAAGGAGGGTTTCACACTCACGGCCGATGCCTACGTGAGCGCCATGCCCGTGGATCCGTTCAAGCTGCTGATCCCCGATCCCTGGAAAGACATCCCCTATTTCAAGAAGCTGGATGGACTCAACGGCGTGCCGGTGATCAACATCCATCTCTGGTTCGACCGCAAGCTCACCGAGATCGATCACCTGCTCTTCAGCCGCAGCCCGCTGCTGAGCGTGTATGCCGACATGAGCAACACCTGCCGCGAATACGAGGATCCTGAGCGCTCGATGCTGGAGCTGGTGTTCGCCCCCGCCAAGGATTGGATCGGCCGCAGCGACGACGACATCGTTGCCGCGACCATGGAGGAGCTCAAGCGGCTGTTCCCGATGCATTTCACCGGCGATGATCAGGCTCAGCTGCGCAAGGCGATTGTGGTGAAGACGCCGCTCTCCGTGTACAAAACCGTGCCCGGCTGCCAGCAGCTGCGGCCCGATCAGGCCAGCCCGATTCCGAACTTCTTCCTGGCCGGTTGCTACACGATGCAGCGCTACCTGGCTTCGATGGAAGGGGCGGTACTGAGCGGTAAGCAGTGTGCCCAGGCCATCGCAGCCTCACCCGTGGCGGCCGCCGCCACTGCCCGCACCCCGGTGGCGGTCTGATCGGTGCTGGCCGCTCTCCTTGCCACCGGCGCCACGATTCCCTCCCTCGAGGAGGCATACGAGGCCTGTCGCCGCGAAACGGCCGAGTGGGCCAAGACCTTCTATCTCGGCACCTTGCTGATGCCCCCGGCCAAGCGCCGTGCCATCTGGGCGATCTACGTGTGGTGCCGCCGCACCGATGAGCTGATGGACAGCCCGGAGGCGATGGCGCGGCCGGTTGAGGAGCTGGCGGCCCGGCTCGATGCCTGGGAGCAGCGCACCCGCGAGTTGTTCCTCGGCAAGGTTCGCGATGGCCTCGATCGGGTGATGGTGGACACCCTCGAGCGCTACCCCCAGCCGCTGCAGCCCTATCTCGACATGATCGAGGGCATGCGGATGGATCTCACCACCACCCGCTACGCCAGCTTCGAGCAGCTGCACCTCTACTGCTACCGCGTGGCCGGCACGGTGGGACTGATGACCCAGGAGGTGATGGGTGTCGATCCTGCCTACACATCGGCCCCGTGGAGCGAGCGGCCGGATACCAGCGAAGCGGCCGTGGCTCTCGGCATCGCCAACCAGCTCACCAACATTCTGCGGGATGTGGGCGAGGACAGGGCTCGCGGCCGTATCTACCTGCCTCAGGAGGATCTCGCCCGCTTCGGCTACAGCGAAGCGGACCTGCTGGCGGGCACCCTCAACGAGAGCTGGCGTGAGCTGATGCGCTTTCAGCTGGCCCGCGCCCGCGATTGGTTCGCCCGCTCCGAAGCGGGAGTGCGCTGGCTGGCCCCGGATGCCCGCTGGCCGGTGTGGGCCTCCCTTCGCCTCTACCGCGGCATCCTCGATGTGATCGAAGAGCTCGATTACGACGTGTTCAATCACCGGGCTTACGTGCCCACCTCCGGCAAGTTCCTCGACCTGCCTCGCTCGTTCGTGATTGCCCAGGCGCGTTAGCGCCTTCCGGTGCGTCCTCGCTTTAGCGCCTTTCCCTGATCCCAGCGCGTTAGCGCCAGCCCGACTCGAGCCAGGCCTGAAGAATCGGATTCACCAGCTCCGGGGCTTCGTCGTGGGGGCAGTGCCCCAGGCCGGGCAGCATGGTCAGCTCCTGGACGCAGGCGAACGCGGTCCGCCAGCGCTGCGCTTCGGCCAAGGGTTCCCAGGGATCTGCCGCACCCCAAAGCAGCCGGACCGGCACAGCAGCCGGATCCTGCTGGCTCAGCACTGCGAGCAGCTGCGGGGCCAGCCAGTCGTCGAACAGATTCACGAAGCCGCGGAAGCTCTCGCGTGCTCCGGGATCGCGGCTTGGCCCCAGCAGCAGCTCCACCAGCTCGGCATCCACGTTGCGGCCGGTGGGGTAGGCCTGCAGCAGCACCTGGCGCACCACGGAGGCACGGGCCAGCCACCCGAACAGACCGCCCACCAGCCAGCGCTGCCGCACCACGGCCATTAGCAGGGGGCGCCCCAGCCGGGCCGGCCATGGCTGCTCAGCCAGCCGCTTCAGGTCGAGTTCGCGCTCGGCGCAATCGATCAGGATCAGCTGCTGCGGGTTCAGCCCTCGCTCCAGCAGCAGCCGGGCGGCGTTGAGCGCCACCACCCCGCCGATGGAGTTGCCGATCAGCTGCAGCTGGATGGGCTCTGACGTGGCTGTAGGGGCGCCAAGGCCGATCACCTCTCGGCAGAAGTCAACGATCTGCTCGGCCCAGAGATCGAAGCCGTAGCGAACAGCGCCCGGCAGGGGTGTTTCGCCGCTCAGCTGGGAGAGGGGCTTGCTGCTGTTGCCGAAGCCCAGCAGATCGATGGCATACACCGTTGCAGCCAAGCGGCCGCTCCCTGCAAGCGCCTGAAGGTTGTGGCGCCAGTGGCCCTTGTTGGCCCCGAATCCATGAATGCAGAGAACGGCCCTCCCTTGCGGGGGGCCGTTCAGAGGGATCGACGCGTCTGCCGGTTGCGCCGGGGCGATCCGGGTGTAGGCGATGCGCTGGCCGCGCCAAGTCCAGAACTGCTCCTGCATGGCTGGCGCAGCGCCCTGCGTCTGTGGCGTGTTCAGGTCGACTGGAGTCAGACCGCAGCCTTCTGGTTGTCCAGCAGGCTGCGCAGCTTGGCCAGTTCACCGGCCCAGCGGGGGTCGGGAGCACCCTCCACAACGTCGTCGCTGTGCACCACCTTGTTCACGGCCTTGCGGGCAGGGCTGGGGGCGCCTGCAGGGCTGCCGGGGCGGCGGTCGTTGCCGCGACGCTCATCGCGACGCTCGGAGCGCTCGATGCGCAGGGCGTTGCCGCCGAAATCACGGCCATTGAGCTGTTCGATCACCGCATCAGCGAGCTTCTCGTCGTCGATGTTGGCGAAGCCGAAACCGCGGCCGGCGCCTGTCTCGCGGTCCTGCACGGCTTTGAAGCGGATGCCCTCACCCACGGAGGCGAACAGGGCCTCAAGCTCCTTGGCATCAAAGCTCTGCGGCAGGTTGCCGACGTACAGACGAACGCTCATGGGATTCGGAAGAGGGGAACGGGTTGGTTTGCGGGCTGGTCGGGGTCACTGTCGATTCACTGACTGACGCGGCGTGCCGAAATCCCGACTTCCGTGTGCAATGTCGTGTGCTTGGTGCTGAACGGATGCGATCGCCTTGACGTGATCGTGGTTCCGAAGCTGACCGAGGTGGCGCGACCCTAACTGGCGCGAATCAGGTCGTAAAAACGCCTTTGCCTGAGAAGTTAATCACGGCAGGGGGCCATTCCGCCATCGTTGGCCTCGGCGTCGAGCCACTGCCGCGCCCGCTCCAGCACCTCGCCGCGTTCCTGCAGCCGCCCGAAGGCCTGCTCGAGCATCAGGTGATCGAGCAATGCCCCCAGCTGCGGGGAGGGCCGCAGCTGCAGCTCACGCTGCAGGCTGCCCCCATCGATCGCGGCGCGTGGATGGAAGAGTGGGTCGCGCGGGTTGCGCCAGCGCTCCAGCCAGCCCGCCGCCGCCGCCTCTCGCTCCGGCTCCGGCCAGCCCAGCAGCAGGGCGGGCAGA
Organism: Cyanobium sp. E1_MAG_00006; assembly: GCA_027488975.1. Lineage (GTDB taxonomy): Bacteria > Cyanobacteriota > Cyanobacteriia > PCC-6307 > Cyanobiaceae > Vulcanococcus. The sequence goes on along the minus strand of JAIYAQ010000010.1, from coordinate 19,416 downwards.
TCCTCCTCCAGCTGGCGATGCAGCTGCAGACGCTCGGTCTCCGACAGGGCCGCCGCGCTGCCCATCGCATCGGTGTGGCCCAGTCGGGTCTGCCAGTGCCGCAGTCGCTCCACCCGCTGCTGCAGCCGACGGCTGCTGCGCAGCGCCTGCAGGGCCGCGCCGTCGAGCAGGGCCGCCAGCCTCGCCAGCGGCAGGGCCGCCGCCGCTTCCGCCGCGGTGAGCTGCAGCTGCCGGCTGTGTTCCAGGCTGAGGCGATCCAGTAAGGCCAGAGCGTTGCGACGCTCCTGGTCGCTGCCTGCGCCCAGCCAGGGAAGCAGAAGGTCGCTGTTGAGCACCTCAGCCAGGCCACGATGCCCAGCCGGAGCAGTGGCGAGCTTCTCCAGTTCCGCCAGGACCCGCTCGCCGGCCACACCCCTCATCCGTGGGCTGTGCTGCAGGATCCAGGCATGGGTGCGGGGCTCCAGCCGGAACCCCAGTTCGCTGGCCAGTCGCAGGCCCCGCAGCAACCGCAGGGGATCATCCAGCAGGTTGGCCTCGGCGACCGCCACCAGCTCGCCAGCTGCCAGGTGGGCGGCTCCACCCAGTGGATCCACCAGCGTGTGCGGTTCCGCCAGCGGCAGGGCCATGGCGTTGATCGTGTAATCGCGGCGGTGCAGATCGGCACTGAGACTGTCGCCTTCCTGCCGGGCCAGGTCGAGGCTCCAGCCCTGCACCACCAGCCGGGCGATCGAGCGCTCCGCATCGAGCACCACGGCACTGCCGCCGTGGCGCCGCCGCAATTGCCGGCTCACGGCCACCGCATCTCCTGGCACCACCAGATCCAGGTCCGGCATCGGCCCCAGGCGGTCGAGCAGGGCATCGCGCACGGCCCCGCCCACCAGAGCCGTGCCCGGTGGGAAAGCCTCCAGGGGGATGGGCCAGCGCTGCGCGGCCAGGCGATGCCAGGCCACAATGGCGCCATCCGCACCGGCTCCGGGCATGTGCATCTGCGTGGACTGCCGCTGGGTCGACCAGTGCCAGGCCTACCACGCGGTCGAGCGCCAGCACGGTGTGCCACATCTGAGCGCACACCCTGTGTTCCAGCCCGAACAGCCCCGTATCCACGTGCAGGTGCTTGATCTGCCCGATGGGCAGGTGGGTGTGGAGTGGGATGTGCGCGCCTGTGGCAGCTTCGTGGCCGACCCTGGCCGCTCGCAGCGGCTCTGCCCTGGCCTGGTGGTGCCCACATGAGTGCCGGCCCATCGTTGCTGCTGGCCCTGCACAGCTCCAGTGAAACCCTGGCCGTGGGGCTGCAGACCCTGCCGGGCCCGGAGGAGGAGGCCGGCCCGCTCCAGCTGCTGAGCTTCCCCCTCGGCCGGCGGCTCTCCAACGATCTCTTCGCCTGTGTTGAGCAGCTGCTGCCGGCAGACCGCTGGCCGCAGTTGGGGCGGCTGATCGTGGCCACCGGCCCGGGAGGCTTCACCGGCACCCGCCTCACCCTGGTGCTTGCCCGCACCCTGGCCCAGCAGCTTGCGATTCCGCTGCATGGCAGCAGCAGTTTTCTGTTGATGGCCCGCCGTTTGGCAGCCCCGCAGGGGCCCATGGCTGGCCGGGCTCGCTTCTGGCTGCAGCAGGAGCTGCCGCGTCGTGGCACGGTGGCCGGCTGCTATGGCCCCGATCCCCAGGCCTTCGGCGGCATGGCGGAGCTGCAGGTGCCGCGGCTGTTCCGGCCGGGGGATCCGTTGCCGTGGCAGGGAGCGGCGGCTGATCCCGCGCTGCTGGCTGTGGTGGATCCGGAAGCCGATGCCGCCGAACTGCTGCGGCTGGGCCAGTTGGCCCATGCCACGGCCCTACCGGGCCCCTGGCAGCCGGTGTTGCCGCTCTATCCCACCAGTCCGGTGGAGGGGGTATGACCGCCGCAGGCCCGCGGCGGCGGCGGCCGCCCTCTGCACGGGGCCGACGACCCAGAGGGCGCCGCAGACGGCGCCCTCTGGCGTCGCTGCTGCTGGTGCTGGCGGCTGCCGGCGGGCTGGTGTGGCTCTCGCGGGGCCTGTGGCAGCCGCCGCTGCCGCCGCCCCAGCTGATCCTGGTGCTGGGCGGGGATGTGGAGCGCGAGCGTGTCGCCGGAATGCTGGCCCGACGGGATGGGTTGCCGGTGCTGGTGAGCGGCGGCAGCAACCCGGAGTACGCCGCCTGGCAGTTCGGCCAGCAGGGGCTGGATGCCGCCCGTGTTCACCTCGATTACCGCGCCACCGACACGCTCTCCAACTTCACCTCGGTTGTGGATGAACTTCGGCGCGCCAGGGTGCGCCACGTGCTGCTGGTGACCAGCAGCGATCACATGAATCGGGCCCTGCTGGTGGGACGGCTGGTGGCGGGCAGTCGCGGCATCACCCTCACGCCGGTGGCGGTGCCCTGCGGCGCGCGCTGCCTACCGGAGGGACGGCGCAAGGTGTGGGGCGATGGGCTGCGGGCAGCTCTGTGGGTGCTGACCGGCCGCGATCTCAGGAGCTGGGCGGCAGAGCGCTTCGCTCCGCTGCTGGAGGCAGGGCGGCGCCGCTGATCAGCCCCTGATCCAGCAGGGCGTTGATCTGCGCCTGGCAGGCGGCGGTGGTGGCGTCCAGATCGGCCCGTTTGCGTGAGGCCGGTGGCGGGATCGGCGTGCCGATGCGGATATGAACCGGCACCAGGCGGGCGCTGCTCGACCCGGTGCCCCAGGCCCTGTGGCTGTTGATGATCGCCACCGGCAGCAGGGGCACCCCGGCCCGGGCCGCCAGCAAGGCTGCACCGGGCTGTGGCTGATTCACGCGCCCATCCACCTGGCGGGTGCCGTCGATGAACACGCCGGTGGCCCAGCCCTGCTCCAGGCGGTCGGTGGCGGTGCGGATGGCTTCTCGGTCGCTGGCGCCGCGGGCCACCGGATAGGCGCCACAGGCGCGGATGATCGGGCCCAGCAGCGGTACCCGGAACAGCTCCGCCTTGGCCATGAAGGCCACCGGCCGGCCCAGGGCATGGCCCAGCAGGGGCGGGTCGAGGTGGGAGCCGTGGTTCGCCACCACCACCAGTGCCCCCTCCTGAGGAACATTGGTGTTGCCGGCGGTGCGCCCCCGGAACAGCAGCCGATACACCGGGAACACGAGCAGGTAGCTCACCAGCCGGTAGGTGAGGCTGGGTTTCGGTGTGCGCAGCAGCGCCGGTGGCTCGGCCGGTTTGCGGCGGCGGCGCAGCACCCGCTTCACCGCGTTCACGGACCGGCTGCCTGGCAGCCGGTTCGCCTCGCCGCTGGAGCCGTCGCCGGCGGGGGTGTCGCTCACAGCCCCAGGTCCGCGGCGCCGGCGATCTGGGCGGTGCTGATGCCCTCGCAGCTGCGCTTGATCAGGCCGCTCAGCACAGCTCCTGGGCCGATTTCCACGGCGGTGGCGATGCCTTCACCGGAGAGGCGCTCCATCGTTTCGCGCCAGCGCACGCCGGTGGTCATCTGGTTGCGCAGGCGGGCCTTCAGGGCAGCGCCGCTGGTTTCGGGGCTGGGATCGGTGTTGCTCAGCACCGGGATGGCGGCATCGGCGAAGGGGATCGCCTCCAGTTCGGTGGCGAAGGCTGCCGCCGCCTGGGCCATGAACGGGGAGTGGAAGGCACCGCTCACCGCCAGGGGAATGGCGCGCTTGCAGGTGAGCTGGCCGCTGACGGCTGCCACCGCTTCGGGAGTGCCGGAGAGAACCACCTGGGCGCTGCTGTTGTCGTTGGCGATCACCACCCCCTCGTTGGCCGCCACCAGCTGCGCGAGCTCGCCGCGATCGAAGCCCATCACGGCAGTCATGGCCCCACCACCGGCCCCGGCCATCAGCTCGCTGCGGGTCTTCATCAGCCGCAGGCCGGTGCTCACGTCGAACACCCCAGCGGCGTAGAGCGCCACCAGTTCACCGAGGCTGTGGCCCGCCACCAGGTCAGCGCTGCGGCCCTGGGCCCTGAGGGCATCCACCAGCAGGCTCTCGATCACGAACAGGGCCGGCTGGGTGTTGCGGGTGTCGTTGAGATCGCTCAGCTCACCCTCGGCGTCTCCGGCGCAAATGGCCAGCAGGTCCCGGTCCAGCAGCTCCGAGGCGGCGGCGAAGCGTTCGCTGGCACCGGGCAGCTCCAGCACGGCTGCCGCCATCCCGAGCTTTTGTGACCCCTGTCCGGGAAACACCCAGGCGATACCCATGCGGCCGCAATCTCACGCTCGGGCGAGATTAGGCGTCGGCGCTGTTGCAGCCCTCAGCCGCGCGGTCCTGCCCAGCGCAGCAGTGCACCTCCCCAGCTGAGGCCGGCGCCGAAGCCACTGCTGGCGATCAGGTGCCCGGGCTGGATGCGGCCGTCCTTCACGGCTTCATCGAGCATCAGGGGGATGGTGGCGGCTGAGGTGTTGCCGTAGCTGGCCAGGTTGCTGAGCACCCGCTCGTGCGGGATGGCAAAGCGATCGGCCACCGCATCCAGGATGCGTTGGTTGGCCTGGTGCAGCAGCAGCCAGTCGAGGGCCGCGGCTTCGGTGCCTGTGCTTTCGAGCAGCTCCTTGAGCACCGCCGGCACCTCGCGCACGGCGAACTTGTACACCTCCTGGCCATTCATGCGCAGAGGGGCGAAGCCGCCCAGCTGGGCGCTGACGCCTCCCAGCACGCTGTGATGCGTGTCGGTCTGGGCCAGGGTCAGACAGCCGTTGCGCGATCCATCGGAGCGCATGCGGAAGCCGAGCAGACCGTTCTCCGCTTCGGGGCAGACCTCCACCGCGACGGCAGCTGCAGCGTCGCCGAACAGCACGCAGGTAGTGCGGTCGTCCCAGTCGACCCAGCGGCTGAGCTGATCGGCGCCGATCACCAGGGCGCGGCGCATCGCACCGCTGCGCAGGTATTGGCCAGCGGTGATCAGAGCGAATAGGAAGCCACTGCAGGCGGCGGTGAGATCGAAGGCCACAGCATTGACGGCACCCAGAGCGCCCTGCACCCGCGGCGCCGTGCCGAACAGGTCGTCCGGGCTGGAGGTGGCCATCAGGATCAGATCGAGATCCTCTGGCTCCCAGCCGGCATGGGCCAGTGCGGCCTCGGCCGCGCGGGTGGCGAGAAGCGTGAGCGGTTCATCAGCGGCGCAGATGCGCCGGGCACCGATGCCGGTGCGCGTGCGGATCCATTCATCGCTGGTGTCGACCCGCTCGCTGAGCTGCTGGTTGCTGACGCTGATGGAGGGAACGGCGCTGCCACTGCCCACGAGGGCCATGCCGAGAGTGCCCATCTGGCCCAGCGCCACGGGTTCAGCCCACAGGTGGGCTCAGTCAACCACAGGCCACGGTGGAGTCCGTGCCTTCACTGAGACGGTGCAGGTCGTCCATCACACCATGGCTGGCTGCGGAGTGGGCCAGGCGCAGGGCGCTCACCACCGAGAGGGACTTGCTGCTGCCATGGCCGATCACGCACACCCCATCCACCCCCAGCAGCAGCGCTCCGCCGTGCTCGGCATGGTCGAGCCGCTTCTTGATGCGGCGCAGGTTGCTGATCAGGAAGGCGGATCCCACCTTGCCGCGGCGGCCGCGGGGCAGCTCGGCCTTGAGCACATCCAGCAGCACCCCCCCCACCGCTTCCAGGAACTTGAGCAGAACGTTGCCGGTGAAACCGTCGCAGACCACCACGTCGAAGTCACTAGAGAGCACATCGCGGCCCTCGCAGTTGCCGGCGAAGTGGAAGCGGGTTTCCTCGGCCATCAGCGGATAGGTGCGCTGGGCCAGCTCGTTGCCCTTGCACTCCTCTTCGCCGATGTTCAGCAGGCCGATGCGCGGCTCACGCACCTGCAGCACATCGCGGCTGTAGATGTTGCCCAGCAGCGCCCACTGGTGCAGGTAGGCGGGCTTGCTGTCCATGTTGGCGCCCACATCCAGCACCAGCACCTGCTGCTCGGGGTTCTTGGTGGGGAACAGGGCGCCGATGGCCGGGCGGTCGATGCCCTTGAGCCGTCCGAGCCGGAAGATCGCCGAGGCCATCACGGCGCCGGAGTTGCCGGCGGAGTACACAGCCGTGGCCTCGCCGGTCTTCACCAGGTCCATGGCCATGTTGATGCTGGCGTCGCGTTTGCGGCGCACCACCGTGGCCTCCTCATCCATACCCACCGAAGGGCCGCTGGGTACCAGCTGCAGCAAGCCCGCCTGCTGGGCCTCGGCCAGCTCCTCCGCCAGGCCCATCTCGGCGACGGCCGCCTCCACCACGGCCGCTTCGGCCACGAATCTCACCCGTACCGGCAGCAGCCGCACAGCCCGCAGGCAGCCCTCGAGGATTGGCCCTGGCGCGTAGTCGCCGCCCATGCCGTCCACCGCCACCCAGAGGCGGTCGGCATCATTGATCGGTTCCCCCTCGCTGCCGCCCACGCCCTGCTGCAGGCGCCGCAGTGGATCGAACACCAGCGGTTGCAGCACGGTGGTGTTGGCCACGTTGGCCGCAGCCGTGGCGGCTGCGCCGGCCACCCCGGCCGCGCTGCCGGCCATTGAGCCGGCCATGCTGCCGGCTGCGGAGGCTGTATCCACCAGGGAGGTCACCGCCGCATTGCGGCGGTACCAGATCACCAGACGACGGATGGCCCGCGGGCGGGAGCGCCGGCCGGGACCGCCGGAACCGGTGCTGGAGCCTGAGGCGTCAGTGGGCTTCGGGGGCAACGGCTTCAACGATGCGCTGGAACAGATAGCCGGTGCCGCGAGCCGTGAGGATCAGCTCGGGGTTGGCCGGATCGTCCTCCAGTTTGGAGCGCAGCCGGGAGATATGAACATCCACCACTCGGGTGTCCACGTGACGTTCCGGCGTGTAGCCCCACACGTCCTTGAGGATTTCGCCGCGGCTGAAGGGCTCGCCGCTGCGGCCCACCAGCAGCTCCAGCAGGCTGAATTCCATGCCGGTGAGGCGGATGCGCTCGTCGCCGCGGTACACCTGCCGTTTGTTGGTGTCGATGCGCAGCTCGCCCACCTGGATGACGCCCGAGTTGGGGATGCCGGCCACGGTGTCCTTGTCGACCCTGCGCAGCACGCACCGGATGCGAGCCTCCAGCTCCTTGGGGCTGAACGGCTTGACGACGTAGTCATCGGCGCCGAGTTCCAGGCCTGTGATGCGGTCGGCCACGTCGCCCAGGGCCGTGAGCATCACGATCGGCACATCGGATTCCTTGCGCAGCTCCTGGCAGACGCCGTAGCCATCCAGCTTCGGCATCATCACGTCGAGCACCACCAGATCGGGGCTGGTGCGTCGGAAGGCCTCGATCGCCTCCAGGCCGTCGCAGGCGGTCACCACCTGGTAGCCAATCATCGAGAGGCGTGTCTCGAGAATGCGCCGGATGCTGGCCTCGTCGTCGACGACCAGGATCGTTTCCTTGGCTGAAGCGGCGGAAGAGGCCGTCATTGCACCACGCTACGCAGACGGGTTAAGTAGTTCGACCTACTGAAAAGGCCGGCGGGCCCCTGGGTTCACCTGAAGCCACCTTTCTTCATACACCGTCTTGGCGCGCGCCACCAGCACCTACGTCTGTCAGAGCTGCGGAGCCCAGAGCCGCCAGTTCTTCGGCCGCTGTTCCAGCTGCGGCAACTGGAACACCCTGGTGGAGCAGGTGGCTGCCGCCGCCGACAACCGCCGTCGCCGGCCGGTGGCCGCCGCTCCCCTCGATGCCGCGGCCGGCATCCCCGCCCGTGCTGGCCGCTCCGAGCCGATCCACGCTGTTGGCGATCGACCGCTGCAGCGGTTGAGCAGCGGCTACAGCGAGCTGGACCGGGTGCTCGGCGGCGGCCTGGTGCCCGGCTCGCTGGTGCTGCTCGGAGGAGATCCCGGCATCGGCAAGAGCACCCTGCTGCTCCAGAGCGCCCAGGCCATGGCGGGCCGTCACCCGGTGCTCTACGTGAGCGCCGAGGAATCGGCTCAGCAGGTGAAGCTGCGCTGGCGCCGGCTGGTGGATCAGCTGGCCGGCGCTGATGCCCCAGCCGATCCGGCTGATGGCGCGGCTCCTGCGGGCCCCGCCGGTCTGCAGCTGCTGGCGGAAACCGATCTGGAGCTGGTGCTGCAGGAGCTGGAGACCCTGCGGCCGGCAGTGGCCGTGATCGACAGCATCCAGGCCCTGCACGACGGCGAGCTGGCCAGCGCACCCGGCTCGGTGGCCCAGGTGCGCGAATGCGCCGCCGCCCTGGCCCGCATCGCCAAGCGCCAGGACACGGCCCTGCTGCTGGTGGGCCACGTGACCAAGGAGGGCATGCTGGCGGGCCCGAAGGTGCTGGAGCACCTGGTGGATGCGGTGCTCACCTTCGAGGGTGATCGCTTCGCCAGCCATCGCCTGCTGCGGGCCGTCAAGAACCGCTTCGGTGCCACCCATGAACTGGGGGTGTTCGAGATGCGCGGCCAGGGCCTGGCGGAGGTGCTCAATCCCAGCGAGCTGTTTCTGGGGGGCGATGAGCCCAGCGCCGGCACCGCCACGATCGTGGCCTGCGAGGGCACGCGGCCGCTGGTGGTGGAGCTGCAGGCCCTGGTGAGCACCACCAGCTATGCCAGCCCGCGCCGCACCGCCACCGGCATCGGCACCAACCGCCTGCATCAGATCCTGGCGGTGCTGGAGAAGCACCTGGGTCTGCCTCTGTCCCGCTTCGATTGCTACCTGGCGGTGGCCGGCGGCCTGGAGGTGGAGGAACCGGCGGCGGATCTGGGTGTTGCCGCCGCCGTCGTGGCCAGTTATCGGGATCTGACGCTGCCCCCGGGCACGGTGCTGATCGGTGAGCTGGGGCTGGGCGGCCAGCTGCGGCCGGTGGGGCAGCTGGAGCAGCGCCTGCAGGAATCGGCCCGGCTGGGGTTCCGGCGGGCGGTGGTGCCCAGGGGCAGCGGCCTGGGGCGCCTGGCGGCCGGCCTGGAGATCCAGTTGCTGGAGGCGGGCAGCGTGGCTGAGGCCCTCGTGGCGGCCCTGGGGGTGAATCCGGCGGACGATCGGGGCTGAGCTGGGCCCGCGCTCAATGACGGAAGGTCGGTTCATCGGCCGCCTGTGGCAGCGGCGAGCTGGCCGTGGCCAGCCAGTCCAGGTTGCGCTGCATGTCGGCCAGCAGCTGGTCGGCCATGTCGCGGCTGAAGCCGGCCCGCACAACGATCCGCAGCACGCTGCGCTCTTCCTGGTTGGCCGGGAGGGTGTAGGCCGGCACCTGCCAGCCGCGGCTGCGCAGCAGCGCCGAGAGGTGGAACACGTTCCAGGTGGTCACCCCTGGATCGAGCTCCACGGCGAACACCGGCAGCTGGCCGCGGGGGTGGCTGACAAGCCGCAGCGGCTCCATGGCCGCCAGGTGGTCGGCCATGTGGCAGGCGATCGCCTCAAGGTTGGCCATCCGCTGCCGGTATCCCTCCCGGCCGAGATGCAGGAAGTTGAAGTACTGCGCCACCACCTGAGCCCCGGGCCGGGAGAAGTTCATGCCGATCGTCGGCATGGTGCCGCCGAGATAGTTCACGTTGAAGCGCAGCTCCTGCGGCAGCACGGCGCCGCTGCGCCACAGCACCCAGCCCAGACCCGGCAGCACACCGCCGTATTTGTGCCCGCTGGTGTTGATCGATGCCACCCGGGGAAGTCGGAAATCCCAGGCCCAATCCGGGGCGTTGAAGGGGGCGACGAAGCCGCCGGAGGCGCCATCCACATGGATGGGGATGTCGAGGCCGCGGCGCTCCTGCAGGTCGTCGAGCGCGCGGGCGATCCCATCGATCGGTTCGTAGCTGCCGTCGAAGGTGCTGCCGACGATGCCCACCACGCCGATCGTGTTCTCATCGCAGCGGCGCACCGCCTCCTCGGCTGTGAGGTGCAGGCGGCCCGCCTCCAGGGGCACCAGCCGCGGTTCCACATCGAAATAGGTGCAGAACTTGTCCCAGCAGATCTGGGTGTTGGCCCCCATCACCAGGTTGGGGCGACCGGCATCCAGACCCGCCGACAGGCGTCGCTGCCGCCACCGCCACTTGAGCACCAGGCCGCCAAGCATGCACCCTTCGCTCGAGCCGGTGGTGGAGGTGCCCACGGCCTCGCCCGGATCCGGCGCATGCCAGAGGTCGGCCAGGATGCGCAGGCACCGCTCCTCCAGCTCCGCGGTCTGGGGGTATTCGTCCTTGTCGATGATGTTCTTGTCGGCGCATTCCTCCATCAGCTGGTGGGCCTCCGGCTCCATCCAGGTGCCCACAAAGGTGGCCAGGTTCAGCCGGGCGTTGCCATCGAGCATCAGGTGGTCGTGGATCAGCTGATAGGCCAGATCACCGGGCAGGCCCTGCTCACTGAGCCTGTGCCGGGGAATCTCCGTCGCCTGCAGCTGGCGCAGGTGCAGCCGATGGGCGATCGGCCCACTCAGGTCGAGCTGCTCGGCATGATCCGGGTGGTGGGTCGTCATTGGCAGCACGGGGAACCGGGCGGGAGACGCATTTAAATCCCGTTGGCCCAACGCCGCCATCGCGCCGGACACCGGCCTCCTCCCGCTGCCCTCGCCACCGTTCCCGTCGTGCTGCCCTCCCACCGCCTGCTCAGCTACACCCTGCCCACACCACCCGCCCCCGGGGTCGGCATCCGCCTGGCTCTCTGGCAGGGCAGCGGCAGTGCGGCCACGCCCGCCGCGGTGGCCGAGAACCTGGAGCGGCTGGAGGCTGTGGCCGAGCGGGCCGCGGCGCTGCAGGTGCAGCTGCTGGCCTTCCCCGAGCTCTACCTGAGCGGTTACATCGTCACGCCGGATCTGGCCCGCGCTCTGGCGGAACCCGTCGATGGGCCCAGCCTGAGCCGGGTGGCCGCCTGCGCCCGCCGCCACGGTCTCGCCATCGCCTGCCCTTATCCCGAGCGGGCCACGGTGGCGGGCGAGGAGCGCTTCTACGACGCCATCGCCCTATTCGGTCCCGATGGTGCCCTGCTGCGCAACTACCGCAAGACCCATCTCTGGGGACCGGATGAGCGGCGCTGCTGGAGTCCCGGTTACCTGGAGCCGGAGGAGGGGCCGGCCTTCGCGGTGCAGGCGGTGAACGGGATCGGCGTGGGCCTGCTCAACTGTTACGAGGCGGAGTTTCCCGAGCTGAGCCGTCGTCTGGCCCTTGCCGGGGCGCAGCTGGTGCTGATTCCCACCGCTGCCGATCTCTGGGCTGAGCTGAGCACGGGGCGGCGCACCAGCCAGCCCTATCCCGATGTCTCCCGCACACTGATTCCCGCCAACGCCATCCAGAACAACTGCTTTCTGGCCTACGCCAACCGTTGCGGCGTGGAGACGGTGGCGGGGGTGGAGAAGGCGGCCTATCTCGGTAACAGCATCATCTGCGGTCCCCACGGTGACGTCCTGGTGGCGGCAAGGCCCGAACCGACCCTGCTGGTGGGTGACTGCGTGCCGGGTGGCCACGGCCCGCTCCACCCCGAGGGCACCGACTATCTGGCCGACCGGCGCCCTGAGCTCTACTGACGCCTCCCGACAGACCAACGTCAGAAGCTGACCCTCGCTAGAAATACACGTCGACGCTGCCGCGCCCGCTGGTCTTCAGCCAGTTCTGGGCCTCGATGTAGTTGTTCGGGGCCATCCGGATCGCCTTGGTCCAGAAGTCGGCGGCCAGATCGAAGCGGCGGTCGGCTTCATCGGCATCGCCCTTCTCCTCAGCAATCGAGCCCAGGTGGTGGTGGATCACCGCCGTGTTGTTGAGGGCCTGGGGCATCTTGCTGTTGAGATCGAGAGCCTGGGCGTAGTGCTCCAGGGCCTTCTCGTGCTCGCCGTTGCTGGCGAACACCAGCGCCATGTTGTAAAGGATGAAGGCGCGGTCGTTCGGGTCATCCTCGAGCGTCAGCGCCTCGGCGTAGTTGTCCAGCGCTTCGGCGTATTCACCGTCGGCCTGGGCGCTCATGCCATCGCGGTAGTAGGCGAAGGCCTCCTTGGCCCGCTGGTTGGTGGGCAGCACCTTGAGGATCAGGTCCGCCATCACCGTGAAGCTCTTGTCGATGAAGTTGTCGTTGCGCTGGGAGCGGGGCACGGCGGGCAGCTGAGCTTCTCGACCCATCCTCCCCTGCCCAGGGGCGTGCTGGCGGACCCGTTCGCAGTCCCTAGCCTTGAGGCCGACCTTGATCGCTCTTCGTGCCCACCGGCGTTGCCGAGACCGCTTCCTCGGCGGCGCAGCCGGTGCTGCCGCTTCTGCTGGAGATCGAGGGAATGAAATGCGGCGGTTGCGTCCGGGCCGTCGAGCAGCGCCTGCTGGCGCAGCCGGGCGTGCATCAGGCCAGCGTGAACCTGCTCACCCGGACCGCCTGGGTGGGTTTTGATCCGGCGCTGCTGAATCGGGAGGGAGCCGCCCAGCCAGCCCCCGATCCGGTGCAGCCCTTGATCACGGCGCTGGCAGAGATGGGCTATGCCGCCCGTCGCCGCGATCAGGAGGCCTCCGCCGAAACCCGCGAGGAGCGGCGGCGGCGCGAGAGCTGGTGGCAGCGCTGGCGTCAGCTGGTGGTGGCCCTGCTGCTGGTGGTGGTGTCTGCGGCGGGCCATCTGGCCGAGGCCGGTCAGCTGCCGCTGCCGGCCCTGGCGGACATCCGCCTGCATGCCCTGGTGGCCAGCCTGTCTCTCGCCCTGCCCGGGCGCTCGATCCTGGTGCGGGGGATGCGCTCCGCCCTGGCCGGTGCCCCGGGGATGGACACCCTGGTGGGCCTGGGCATGGGCAGCGCCTATGTGGCCAGCCTGGCGGCGCTGCTGTGGCCCGGCGTGGGCTGGCCCTGCTTCTTCAACGAGCCGGTGATGCTGCTGGGCTTCGTGCTGCTTGGCCGCTTCCTGGAGGAGCGGGCCCGCAGCCGCACCGGCCGTGCCCTGCAGGAGCTCGCCCGGCTGCAGCCCGATGAAGCGCTGCTGCTGCTCGGCGATGGTGCCGATGCCCCGGTGCGCCCGGTGCGGGTGGGGGCGCTGCAGCCCGGCGACCGGCTGCGGCTGCTGCCGGGGGATCGGGTGCCGGTGGATGCCCGCGTGCTGGAGGGCTCCTCGGCGCTGGACATTTCCAGCCTCACCGGTGAACCGCTGCCGCTTCAGGCCGGGGCCGGGATGGAGCTGGCTGCCGGCAGCCTCAACCTGGAGGGGGTGCTCACGCTCGAGGTGCTGCGGCCGGGCAGCCAGAGCGCCGTGGCCCGGATCATTGCGCTGGTGGAGCAGGCTCAGGCGCGCAAGGCACCGATCCAGAGCCTGGCGGATCGCATCGCTGGCCGGTTCAGCGTGGCCGTGCTGCTGCTGGCCCTGGCCACCCTGCTGTTCTGGTGGCTGTGGGGCACGCGGCTCTGGCCTCAGGTGCTGGCCGGAGCACCGGCGATGCATCAGCACGCGGGGCACAGCCTTGGTCTGGGTGCCAGCAGCCCCTTCGCCCTGGCCCTGCAGCTCAGCATCGCCGTGCTGGTGGTGGCCTGCCCCTGCGCCTTGGGCTTGGCCACCCCCACGGCGATCAGCGTGGGCACCGGCCGCGCCGCCCAGGCCGGCGTGCTGTTCCGCGGCGGTGATGTGATCGAGGCGGCGGCCGGGCTGCACACCGTGCTGTTCGACAAGACCGGCACCCTCACCCTTGGCCGCCCGCAGGTGAGCGGGCTCTCTGCGGTGTCGGATGCCGATGGGCTGATCCAGCTGGCCGCCAGCCTCGAGGCGCAGACCCGCCATCCGCTGGCCCATGCCCTGCTTCAGCACGCTCAGGAGCTGGAGCTGCCGCTGCTGTCGGTGAAGCAGGCCCTCACCCACCCCGGCGATGGGGTGAGCGGACAGGTAGCGGATCGCTTCTGCCGGGTGGGCCGCGTCGGCTGGTTGGAGGCGGCGGGCCTGGAGATCCCAGCGCGGCAGCGCAGCTGGCTGGAGGAGCAGGAGCGGCAGGGGGCCACGCTTCTGGCGGTGGCGCAGGAGCAGACCCTGCTCGGGCTGGTGGCGGTGCAGGACCAGCCCCGTGCCGATGCGGCCTCGGCTCTGGCTGCCCTGAAGGGGATGGGGCTGCAGCTCGGACTTCTCAGCGGTGATCGGTGTGCCCCGGTGCAGCGCCTCGGAGCGCAGCTGGGGCTAGCGCCCGATCAACTCGCTTGGGAGCTGTTGCCGCAGCAGAAGCTGGAGCGGATCGAGGCGGCCCGGCGCCAGGCGCCGGTGGCGATGGTGGGCGATGGCATCAACGATGCGCCGGCCCTGGCCGCGGCCAGCGTGGGCATCGCCGTGGGCACCGGCACCCAGATCGCCCTGGATACGGCTGATCTGGTGGTGCTGGGCGATCGGCTGGAGGCGATTCCGGCGGCCCTGCGGCTCTCGCGGCGGATCATGGTCACCGTGCGCCAGAACCTGGCCTGGGCCTTCGGCTACAACCTTGTGGTGCTGCCGATCGCCGCGGGGGCCCTGCTGCCCGGCTTCGGTGTGCTGCTCTCCCCTCCGCTGGCGGCGCTGCTGATGGCCCTGAGTTCGCTCACCGTGGTGGTGAACGCCCTGCTGCTGGGGCGTGATGGCTGAGCGCGGTCGCTTTCTGGTGTTGGAGGGGATCGACGGCTGTGGCAAGACCACCCAGCTCGAACGGCTGCGCACCTGGCTGCCCGCCAGTGGCCTGCTGCCTGCTGGGGCTGAGCTGGTGCTGACGCGCGAGCCCGGCGGCACCGCCCTCGGCCAGGCCCTGCGCACGCTGTTGCTGCATCCCCCCGGCGACGCCGCTCCCGGCAGCACCGCCGAGCTGCTGCTCTATGCAGCCGATCGGGCTCAGCACGTGCAGCAGCGGATCGAACCGGCCCTGGCGGCTGGCCACTGGGTGCTGAGCGATCGCTTCAGCGGCTCCACCGCGGCCTATCAGGGCTATGGCCGCGGTCTGTCGCTCGATCTGATCGAGCAGCTGGCGGCGATCGCCACCGGTGGACTGCAGCCGGATCTCACCCTGCTGCTGGATCTGCCGCTGGCCGAGTCGCTGCGCCGGCGCGGTCAGCGCCCGGCCGACCGGATCGAGGCCAGTGGTGAAGCGTTTCTGCAGCGGGTGTGCGACGGTTTCGCCGCGCTCGCTGTGCAGCCCGGGTGGTGCCGCCTGGATGCCAGCAAGCCGCCCGAGCAGGTGAGCGCCGCGATCCAGCGGGCGATCCGCCAGCACTGCGCCCTGCCGGCTGGCCCTGGTCATGGCTGAGCTGTTTGCCGGCTTGCTGGGGCAGGAGCAGGCGATCGCCCTGCTCACGGCTGCCCTGGTGCAGCAGCGGCTGGCCCCCGCCTATCTGTTCAGTGGGCCCGACGGGGTGGGCCGACGCCTGGCGGCTCTGCGTTTTCTCGAGGGGGTGATCGCCGGAGCGGCGGGCTCGGCGGCGGTGCGGCGGCGCCTGCAGGACGG
This sequence comes from Cyanobium sp. E1_MAG_00006, assembly GCA_027488975.1. Classification (GTDB taxonomy): domain Bacteria; phylum Cyanobacteriota; class Cyanobacteriia; order PCC-6307; family Cyanobiaceae; genus Vulcanococcus. The sequence continues at coordinate 4,123 of JAIYAQ010000010.1, read as the reverse complement.
CAACCACCCCGATCTGCTCTGGGTCGAGCCCACCTACAGCGACAAGGGCCAGCTGGTTCCCGCCTCCCAGGCCGCCGCCGCCGGTGTGAGCCGCAAGGCGCCGCCGCAGCTGCGGCTGGAGCAGGTGCGGGCGGTGTCGCAGTTTCTGGCCCGGCGGCCGGTGGAGGCGCCGCGCTGCCTGGTGGTGATCGAGTCGGTGGAGGTGATGGCGGAAGGCGCCGCCAACGCCCTGCTCAAGACGCTCGAGGAGCCTGGCGATGGCCTGCTGATTCTCTTGAGTGCCGCACCGGATCGGCTGCTGAGCACGATCCGCTCCCGCTGCCAGAGCATTCCCTTCGCCAGGCTCACACCGGTGCTGCTCCAGCAGGTGCTGGCGGCTCTGCCCCAGCAACCCGCCGCGGAGGAGGAGCCGCAAGCGTCGATCCCCGATCCGCCGGAGCTGCTGGAGCTGGCCGCGGGGTCACCCGGGGCCCTGCTGCATCACCGGCAGCAGTGGCAGTCGCTGCCCGCCGGGCTGGCCCAGCGTTGCATTGATCTGGCAGCCAGCCCCGTGGACGCCCTGGCTCTGGCCCGCGACCTCACCGAAGCCCTCGAGATCGAGCAGCAGCTGTGGCTGCTGGATTGGTGGCAGCTGCGGTTCTGGCGCCACCGCCAGGACAGGGCCGCTCTGGCGCGGCTGGAGCGCCTGCGCCGCCAGTTGCGTTCGTTCGTTCAGCCGCGGCTGGCCTGGGAGGTGGCCCTGCTGGAGCTGTGTGGAGTGGCAGCCGGCTGAGGCCCGATTGAAGCCCGGCTGTGGCGTGTTGGCGCGCCCGTGCTCAGGCGGCCGCCCGGCGGCTGTCGCGGGCGTCCTGCACCATGGCGGCCAGCTCGTTCTGCTGATTGCCGGTGGGCAGCTCAAGGCAGTAGCCGGCGCCGTAGACCGTCTTGATGAAACGAGGCTTGCGGGGATCCGGCTCGAGCTTGGTGCGCAGGTGGCGGATGTGGACGCGGATCGTTTCGATGTCGTCGTCGGGCTCGTAGCCCCACACCTCCTTGAGGATCAGCGAAGGGGCCACGGTCTGGCCGTGGCGCTGCAGCAGGCAGTGCAGCAGCTCGAATTCCAGGTGGGTGAGGCGCACAGGCTCGTCGAACCAGATCGCCTCAAAGCGCTCGGGCACCAGGGTGAGCGAGCCGTAGCTGAGGATTTCGTTGTGCTTGGCAGAGAGGGGGGCGCGATCGCTGCGTCGCAGCAGGGCCTTGATCCGCACCAGCAGCTCCTCCAGGTCGAAGGGCTTGGCCAGGTAGTCGTCGGCGCCGGAGTTGAAGCCGCTCACCTTGTCTTTGGTGCTGCCCAGGGCGGTGAGCATCAGGATCGGAATCCGGGCGGTGCGCTCATCGCGGCGCAGCCTCTGGCAGAGGGTGAGCCCATCCACCTTGGGCAGCATCAGGTCCAGCAGCACCACATCCGGGGTGTACTGCAGGGCGAGGGCCTGGCCCTTGATGCCATCCTCGGCGCGCTGCACATCGAAGCCACTGTGTTCCAGGTGCCCGGCCACTAGCTCGCGCATGTCGCCGTCGTCTTCGATCAGCAGGATGCAGGGCTTCATGGGGGCGCTCCGGGGCGGGGTTGGCAGATGGGAATGGAGGTGTTCTTGGGCCGGCGGAGGAGGCTGGCGGAGTGGCGGTGCGTGGCGCCGCTGCTCACAGTTGGATGTTCACGGCACACATTCTCCCTGTCACCTTCAGCTTTTGCAGAACAAACGGTGCGCCTCGCCTTTGAGGCAGATCAGCCGGGAAAAGCTGCGCTGCAGCGGGTCTGACCAGTTTTCAGATGAACGATGCCACGGAAATCTTCAGGAAGTCTTTGGTTCCAGTCGTGCTGTTTCCGGCTTCTTTTGCGGCAACCGCTGGTAAGGCGTTGGCCTGAGGATCTGTCTTGGCGTTGTTGATCTCGGCCGCTGCTGAGGGAGGACGCTGCGAGCGGACAAAAAAAGACCCCAGCCCGTGGGCTGGGGTGACGAAGCTCCCCGGGCGGGATTCGAACCTGCGACCAATCGATTAACAGTCGATCGCTCTACCGCTGAGCTACCGAGGAATGGATCCCTTCTGGGACCCGAAGAACTTACCCCTCAGGCCTTCCCGCCGGCAAGGGGGCGGAGCTTCTGCTGCAGGGCTGCGCCCTTCTGCCAGCGACCGACGCTGCCGCGTTCCACCAGGGCAGCAGCGTCGCACCAGCGCAGCTCCTCCAGCCGGTGCGTGATCCACAGGGCGGTGATCGGCTGCTGCTCCCGGCTGCAGAGGGCGCTGATCAGCTCCAGAACCTCCTGCTGACTCTCGGCATCGAGCAGGGCCGTGGGTTCATCCAGCAGCAGCAGCTGGGCGCGGCTGGCCAGGGCGCCGGCGATCGCCAGCCGTTGCTTCTGGCCGCCGCTGAGGCTGTGAATCGGTCGTTGCCGGAAGCCGTTGAGGCCCACCTGGCCCAGGGCCTGCTCCACGGCGTCCAGCCGTTCAGCAGTGCCCAGGCCCGCTGGAAGCGAGAGCTCGATATCGCTGCCGCAGCTGGGCAGCAGCAGCTGGTGATCGGGGTTCTGAAACACCAGGGCCGGCTTGAGCGGCCGCTGCAGGCGACCCCGGCTGGGCTCGAGCAGGCCGGCGATCAGGCGCAGCAGGGTGCTCTTGCCGCTGCCGTTGCCGCCCACCAGCATCCACAGGCCCGGCCCTGGGATCGAGAAGCTGCAGTGATTGAGAGCGGTGTGGCCGCTGGGCCAGGCGAAGCCCAGCTGGTCGACCACCAGGCAGGGGCCGGCTCCGGTTGCGCCGGCGAGGCCGGCTTCATTCATCGAAGCTGAAGCCGGGGCGCTTGCTGCCGCCGCCCATGGCCGATTTCTCGTAGGTCTGCACCGCCACCACCTCGCTGCTGAGCAGGCTGACGCGCTTGCTTTCCTCCTTCTCGCAGGTGAGCTCCAGCAGGCGGGGATGGCCGCTGTCCATCGCCTGCTTCACCTGCTCATAGAGGGCATCGGCGGCGGACTGCTCCTTGCGCTGCACCGCCACGGGCATGGGGCTGAGCTTGATCGAGAGCTCGACGACGTACACAGGTGGGAAAGCGCGGCCAGCCCCCACTCTGGCGAATCGCGCCGGCCGCCAGCGTCCACTAGGTGCTTTTACTCATTTCCTGATCAGGGCCGCAGATCGGGGCCGGTTCGCCCGCCGCCTCTGCTCGGTTGCCCGTACAGTGCGCGTGTAACGCTTCATGAAGCCTTCTCATGACGATCGCTGTAGGGCGCGCGCCGCAGCGGGGATGGTTCGACGTCCTCGATGACTGGCTCAAGCGCGACCGCTTCGTTTTTGTCGGCTGGTCGGGTCTGCTCCTGTTCCCCACCGCCTACCTGGCGCTGGGGGGCTGGCTGACCGGCACCACCTTCGTCACCTCCTGGTACACCCACGGCATTGCCAGCTCGTACCTGGAAGGCTGCAACTTCCTCACCGCAGCGGTGAGCAGCCCGGCTGATGCCATGGGCCACTCCCTGCTGCTGCTCTGGGGCCCTGAAGCCCAGGGCGACTTCGTGCGCTGGTGCCAGCTGGGCGGCCTGTGGACCTTCGTGGCCCTGCACGGTGCCTTCTCGCTGATCGGCTTCATGCTCCGCCAGTTCGAGATTGCTCGCCTGGTCGGCATCCGCCCCTACAACGCCATCGCCTTCTCCGGCCCGATCGCGGTGTTCGTCAGCGTCTTCATGATGTACCCCCTCGGCCAGAGCAGCTGGTTCTTCGCGCCCAGCTTCGGTGTGGCTGCGATCTTCCGCTTCCTGCTGTTCCTGCAGGGTTTCCACAACTGGACGCTCAACCCCTTCCACATGATGGGCGTGGCCGGCATCCTCGGCGGTGCTCTGCTCTGCGCCATCCACGGCGCCACGGTGGAGAACACCCTGTTCGAAGACTCCGAGCAGGCGAACACCTTCAAGGCGTTCGAGCCCACCCAGGAAGAGGAGACCTACTCGATGGTCACCGCCAACCGCTTCTGGAGCCAGATCTTCGGGATCGCCTTCTCCAACAAGCGCTGGCTGCACTTCTTCATGCTGTTCGTGCCGGTGATGGGTCTGTGGACCAGCAGCATCGGCATCATCGGCCTGGCCCTCAACCTGCG
>JAIYAQ010000024.1 GCA_027488975.1 Cyanobium sp. E1_MAG_00006 | reverse complement strand
GTTGTGTAGACAGCGGTATCAAAGCCATCGCCCTCGATTTGCGTCTGCAGAGCACCGATCTGGTCTTCCAGATTCGCAACGGCTGCAGCGACGTCGACATAGACGTTGACGGTGAAGTCCTGGCTGTAGGTCAGGCTGCCGTCAGTGGACTTGACTGTGACGGCATAGGAGGGCTTGCTTTCGAAGTTGGGGCTCGAACCTATGAAGAAAAGCTCGCTGCCACGGATCTCGAAGCTGACGGCATCGGTTCCATCGAGCGTGAGGACGTTGTTGTCGTCGCTGGCATCGGGGTCGGTGATGCTCAGATCGCCAATCTTGACGCCGGTGCCGATGACGGTGTTCTCGGCGATGGTGTTGGCCGAGAGACTGATGGCGGTGGCAGCCTCGTTGACGTTGGAAACGGTCAGCCCGACGATCTGTTCACTTAAATTGCCTGCAGCATCGGTGCTCACCACCGTGAAGCTGTAGTTGTCCTTGGTCTCAAAGTTGGGGCTGGCAAGGATCGAAACCGCGCCGCTGATTGCGTTGATCGCGAAGCTGGCGGCATCATCCACTCCAGGCTTGAGGCTATAGGTAAGGGCTGAAGCATCGGTGGCGACGGAGGTGTAGACAACCGTTCCCGCAGTAACGTTTTCGTTGACCGCTGCAGAGGTTCCCGAGGTGAAGACGGGCTCCAAGGTGTCAACCGTAAAGGTCAGCGAATTAGAACCACTAACGTTCCCAGCAATGTCTATCGCGGAAACAGTGATGGTTTCACTGCCCTGACCAAAAGCTTGGGCGGCGTTGGAAATGGTAACCGACCATAGTCCATTTTCATCCGCTGTCACGGGCGGCGTCTGCGTGGCGCTGAGTCTGTAGCCTGAGGTGCCAGCAATCCGAATACGAGCACCCGGATCAGCTGATCCTGAGATCAGCAAATTCCCATAGTTCGACCGATTAACACTATTATTAACACCAATCGGATTGATAATAGGTTCTTCTAAAGCCGTGGTGTCGACGGTAATATCGCGTACATTGTAATAAGTTTCTGCGCTGATGTTACCGGCTGCATCGATTTGACGAACACCGATGGAGCCGCTGGTGTAGGTGCCTTCGTCAAGCTTGAACCTGCTGCCACCGCCGCGATACCAAGTCTTGGACTGGGCCAGACCATTGGTTGTGTATTCCCATGTGCTGCCGGCTTCAAGCCCTGAAACCCTGATCAAGCCAATGGCGGTGATTCCATCGGAATTGCTCAGGCCTGTGTCTAGGAGAAGCTGCAGGGATGGTGCAGTAGCAGCCAAAGTATCAATCGCACCAAGCTGGAGAGCTGCGCTGCCAGTGTTGCCAGCGGCATCAGTTTCGCTCGCCGACACCACAACGACTTCTCTTCCGGTGAACTTAGCGAGTTGAGCGGTATAAGTAAGGGTGCCACTACCCACTCCAGTGATACTGAATCGATCGGTTTCCGCGATATTGCCGTCAACCCGGATAACAACAGTGGCACTTTCGGTGACCGTGAAGCCACCGTCATAAAGGCCGTTATCGGAGTCAGAGAGCCGATTCAGACTTACGACTGGGGAAATAGTGTCTACCGTGAAGGTACGTGTACTATTGCTACTTCTGTTGCCAGCGAGGTCGATGGTACTGACAGTGAGAGTTACTGAACCCTCGCCAAATACAGCGGACGCATTGGCCACGTTGACAGACCAAGTGCCATCAGTGGCAACAAATGCTGTGGCTCGATAACCAGAGGTGCTGGATATGGAAACGCGAGCATTGGCCTCAGCTGTTCCTGAAATCACTAACAATGTATTATTTGAGGCATTAACGAGGTCGTTGAGACCGACTGCATTGATCGTGGGTGGAATCGGTGCGGCGTTGTCGAAAGTGATTGAGAAGGTGTTGGACCTTTCGGCACTGGTGATGCCAGCCACGGTTTGGCGAAGACGGATGGAGTCGATCGCATAGGTACCAGCCACGAGGGCAAATCTGTCACTGGTGCCCGCTGACCAGGACGCGCCACTAGTGGTGCTGTATTCCCATGTGCTGCCAGACTCGAGGCCGGTAACCATAATCCGCCCAATGGCGGTGATTCCATCAGAATTACTGAGACCCGTATCTAAAAAGAGTCTGAAGTAGGGAGCTGCAGGACCTGTAGCATTTTCAACGGCAATCAGTTGTCCATTGATTTCTACGCTGCCACGATCATCTTCCTGCCTGATGGCCTGCAACTGCTCAACGGAGCGATACTCCGTAAGAATGCTGATTGAAAATAACTCCCCTTCATCACCTTGCGTATCATTACTACCGTTAACGAGGTAATCGATGTGATGACCAATTTCCTCAATGAGAACCTTGCGAAGCAAATCAGTTCCGGCCAATGGCCGAACCAATTCTTCATTGAGGTAAATTGTTGGGGTTCCATCAGTCCCAAACGAGGTGTAGGCCCCTCTAGCGCCGTTAATTTGGTCGTTATTGAGCAGCTTTACAGTGAGGCCAAGCCTGCTACCACCAGTAATTTTATCTTTTAAGATCTCGGCTTCTTCAGCACTAGCATTGAATAGTTCGATAAGTTTTTCAGTAAAACCTGCTTCAGATGCTGACGAGCGTAGAATTTGCCAGGCGATAGCCACTGCCTCCGGCTCAGAGTCAAGCCGAGAATCTTTTTCGCCAAAAACAGAATCAGCCCTGTGAGATAAGTTGCTATTTTGAAGCATTGCACCGACAACACCACCAATGAATTGGCCATCAACTTGAGCAGCCTCTAGCTCAAGAGTTGCCGCATTATTGCCATTATCTGCCTGAAGTCCTACCAGGGCAATGGCCTTGAGACCAATGAGATCGCCTATGGAGAGAACTTGGCAACCTAATGTTGATTGAATATGTTCCGTGTTATTGGGGCTCGCAAGATCTTGGTTACCAGTAAAGGGAATGGGCACGAAAGCGACCTGAAGCTCCGGACGCCGACTGCGCAGCTCTCCAAGCTGGCTAGCGATCTCTACTGACCAACGCCCAAGCGCCAGCCATTGGTCAACAACAACAACACGTTCAAAACCTAGGAGGTCTTCGAGGCTTGAAACCCCTTTCAGCGCAAGGCTTTCAGCGGAAAGCAGGAGGTTGGGACGCATTTTGAACGCCTTAATAGACCCCAAATGTAGCACATATGCTGCAATGCAAGCGCCACTTCTGATAGTGGGCCCCCTGGTCGAAAGGACAGTCTTGCGTTACCGGACGCGAGCAGTTCCTGGAGGCTGATGTCAATTTCCCCGCACCTGCCAGCCCATAGGCTGCCACGGGCTTCACCCTTTAAAGTGATGATGGGTAACAGTAAAAGCGTTGTAAATACTCTTGCAGCATCATAAAAAAAGGGGGGCAGAGCTGTGAAACCGCTTCATCCACCTTGCCCTTCATGAAGGCCGTGCCCAGGACATCGCCCCCAAGGAGCTATGGATTTGGAGCCTGGGCCCCTCAGAGCTTGCATGAGGTGGGTATGGGGCCCGCGCAACTCAACAACCAACCCAAATGGGTCCAGCCGATCTCGATCCCTTCTCCCTTTAGCCCCCCCCGAATCCATTTTTAGTGAATCGACAACCCTGATCCAAATGGAATATCTTTGGCTTAATGTCACCATTCATAACCCTACCTAAGGCCACTATTCATTCCCCATCCAAGGCCTCCAAGCAAAAATTAATGCCATGACTATGTTATAAGCCTCTGGCTGAGTTTGGGCCCGGAGGACAGATCCATAATCGCCCGTAAACCTAGGTGCCGCAAGAGATTTTGGACATAACCTCTGTCGCTTTGAAGGCCTTCTCTGGCAAAGAAGACCACTATCCGGCGGCCCCTACTACAGGGATCCTCCAGAAAAGGCGCAGCTATCCTAGCCCTGACGCCCAGAGTTGATTCTTGGACTGGAGTGGGCCGAGAGCCATGGGTGGATCGAGGTTGAGCCAGGGGCTCGCCCTAGCGGCTGACACCGAGCTCAAGGTGGTTTCAATCGACAAGCTTGCGACGTTCGCAGGCATCACAGCTGCTGAGATTTTTTTGAGCCCATCCAGCTCCATTAGCAGCTTGACGATCTACTGGAACAGTTCCGCTTACTTCGCCTGGCTCTCGGCTTTGGCGTCCCTCTTCTTTGCACGCGTGAACAACTTGCAGGCGCTCTCCTCGATTGTCTTGCAGCCACTGCTCGCCTCCAGGGCGACCTTGGACTTGAACGTGGGGCTGGGGGTGCGACGCTTGCTGATTGGTGGAAGCCCCTTTCAAGAGCGATGTCTCGCCTCAGAGGTTAGCGATGGGAATGATCCAGGACAACCAGCCCAGCCCATGGTGGGGTGGACGCCAATGTCCAGCGCCAAGACGATCAAGCCGATCGCTGCCATCGCCCTCCTACTGCACAATCTCACCGTGGTGACGCGCACCATCGATGCCGTCGCCTGCTGCGGGGTGCGGCGGCCCAATCCGTTTCAGGCTGGTTGATGGGCTTCCAACGGCTGATCAGCCCACTCGCCAGCCCTCCCCCCTGGAGATGGCTCGCAGGAGGACGACTCTGGCAACGACTGGGGCCGGCATCGCTGTGGCGGCTGCCGCTGGAACTGCTCCAGCAGCTGCACTGGTGGTTGATTCGTCCCTGGCGTTGGCCAAGGCGCCCGCCCAAAGGCCGGCCAGCACTCCCTTGGCAACTGACCCTGCCGGCCTGCTGGCTGAACAGTTACCGGCCAGCGGAGGTGTCTTGGTGGTGGGCCCTGGGCGTTCGCTCCTGGAGCCAGTTGGCGCAATACACCCCAGACAGCCTGGCCGGTGCCTTGCATGCCAAGCGCCGGCAGCCCTGGCCGGATCAATGCCGCCCTGCCCTGCAGTTGCTGGCCGACAAAGCGGCCCTGCTTGCCTGCACGCCCGAGCGCTGGCGAGCTCCTTTCCTGTTGCTTCAGCCGCAGCCAAGCACCCCTCAACCCCACGGTGTCGTTGAAGGGCACTCAGAGATTCCGGCTTGGTGGTGGGAGGCATTGTGGGCAGACGGAGTGGTGCTCAAGCCCCAACGCGGCCATGCCGGCCGGGGGGTGATCCGTTTCCGCTGGACTGGCTCAGCCCTGGAGCAGCAGGCCCTATTCGGCCAGCTTCCGACTGATGCCCCGTATGCAGCCGAAGCAGCGCCTGCAGCCGATGCCGAACCTCCCACCCCCACCCAGCTGCTGGCCCATTGGCATCACCTCTGCCGCAGCGACGAACCAGCCCTGGCTGCTTCCTACCTTTGCCACAGCACCGAACTGCCGGCCGCCGACCCTGCCGTAGTTGTTCGCGTGATCACCTCCCGGCCATCGCCGGGGGGGCCTGTTGCCGTGCGGCAGGCCTGGCTGGAGGTGCCGTTGGGCCAGGGCGCAGTGGCCTTCATCCGGGCGGATGGCGTCAGCCTGCCGAGGCCAGGGAAGCCGTTGACGGCGGCCCAACAGGAGGCTCTGGATCGATGGACACAACAACTCCAAGCCGATGCTCCGTTGTGTGTTCGTGCCTGTTGGGACGCAGCGAAGGCCATGCACCAGCGGTTGCCAGCCATGGACCAGGTGGCCTGGGACTGGATTCCCGCGTCTCCCGAGCCCTTGCTCCTGGAGGGCAATGGCGGCTTTGGCCTACTGGTGCCCCAACTGTTTGCCCGGCTCAATGCAGCAGACCTGCGGCCTTGAGCCCAGGCCCAATCCCTGAGAGGATCTTGAGGTTTGATAGGTGTGCCGTGCCCCTCAGCCGCAACCCCGAGATCTGTGCCGCTGAACTGGATGGCGAGGTGTGCCTGTTCAACCCCAAGAACGCCGAATATCTCAACCTCAACGGCACCGGTTCCAGCATCTGGAACCTGCTCGATGCCCCTGCCGAATTGGAAGAGCTGATCGGCGAGCTGCAAGCGCGCTATGCCGTAGACCCGGAGACCTGCCGCCATGAGACGGAAGCCTTTGTGGCAGAAGCGCTCAAGCGGGGCATGCTCGCGGAAGCCCAGCCGGCATGAGGCCGCTGCTGCGCTGGCCCACCCGGCTAGTTGCCTACGGTTTGTTTTGTCTGCTGGATCACAGCATCTGGCTGTTGATCCAACTGCTGCCAGGCCCAACGCTGATCGGCTTGGCCCGCCGGCGCCCCTGGACACGCTGGCAACTGCAGCTCGCCCCAGCCCGGCAGCAGCTCTGGCGCAGCCGCTTGGCTTGGCTGATGGGCAGCCGCTGCCGGCGGGCCGGCTGGGCCAGCACCTGCCTGAGCCGTTCGCTGAGTGGCCGGCTGCTGCTCGATCTGATTGGCGTGGCCAATGAGCTCCATCTCGGCATGGGCAAGTTCAGCGATGGCCGCAAGGTGCCCCATGCCTGGCTCAAAGATCCCCAGTCCGGCCGGCTCTACACCCCCGGGCTCGGCCCTGGCGCCGGTGCGCCCCTCACCCAGTTCTGATCCCCAGCCGCAGTTATGCCTCTTCCGCTGCCCAGCACAGATCCCCAACCTCTGGCCGCGGGGCTTTACCGAACGGATGCCTTCCATCGCCAACCCCTTTTTGCGGTGGGCTCCGAGCTGGTGCGCAGCTGGACGGAAGCCCACGCCCTGCATGGCGATGCCCGGCCGGACGATGTGAATCCCGCCTATGTGGCTGCCCTGATCAGCGGCAACCACAGCGCAGAAACGGCGCCCTACAGCCGCATCCGCCGCTTGCCGCGGGCTCACCAAGTGCTGGTTGGCAGCGACGGCGCGGTGCACACCAGCGCCTATGACCCGCTCGCTGGTGGGGCAGCGGCCATGGAGCCAGAGGCGCTGCATCAGTTCCTGCGGCAGGGCTTGCTGGACCACGTGCACCAGGCCCTGGGGGGGCACCACGGCGCGATCGGCTGCGAGCACAGCAGCGGCCTCGATTCCAATGCGGTGCTCGGTGCCCTGGTGCATGGCCTGGGTGTGGAGCCCCAGCGCTTGCACACCTGGAGCCTGGAAGGGGGCGGTGAGGGAGCGCCCCTGCAGACGTTCAGGCCGTTTCACCGCTTGCAGCCCGAGCAGTGCCATCGCTTCGAACCCGGGGATGGGGAAGGGGAGCCGGGCATGGATCTGCTCCAGCAGCAGCTGGCCGTGTTTGGAGCCCCAGCCCAAATCGGCGGCAATCCCCAGGCGGTGGCGCTGCTGCGCCAGCAGGGCTGCACGGTGCTATTCAGTGGGTTTGGTGGCGATCAGGCCATCAGCCACAACGCCGCCAATGTGCCCAGTGACCTGGTGGCGCTGGGGCGCTGGCGGGCCTTAGTTCAATGGATGGGCGGGCGGCGGGCGGCCTTAAAAACCGCAGGCGGCCGCGCCCTGGCGCTGAGCTATCGCCCCTGGGCCATGAACCAGGTGCTGCGCCGCAGCCGCGATTTCTGCTCCAGTGATGTGTTGAGACGCACGCTCACCCCTGAAGGCCGCCTGTGGGTAGGGCCCCACCTCAAGGTGCCATACCCCTGGGAGATTGATGGCTACCTGCGGCAGCACCACTCGATTCGCCGGCGGGTGCTGGCCGATTGGGTGGCTGTGCGCGCGGAAGACGAAACCCGTCTGGCGGCCTCTCTTGGGATGGCCAAAGCGTTTCCCCTGCTGGATGAACGCTTGATTGCGGCCCTGCTGCATCAGGATCCGGCCCTGTTTGGGGAAGGGGCTGGCCGCGGGCGCCTGTTGCACCGCAGGGCCTTTGCACCGTTTCTGCCGCCGTTTCTACGCGACAACCCCACCAAGGAACGTGAGTCAGAGAGCGTGCTAGAGCAATGGCGCTCGGAGCTGATCGACAAGCAACAGCAGGCACTGGAACGCCGCTTGAAGGCAACGAGCGATTGGCATCCAGCCCTGGCGAGGTATTGGGATTTAGGGGCGATTCGCCGCGAAACAGAAGCGGTGCTGGCCAGCCCTGAGCCGACGCTGAAAGGAGTGATAGGCACTAGCCGTGCTCTCGCCACCATGAAGGCCCTCAGCGGCTGGTGGCAAGCGCTCGATGGCTGATGAAGGGCCCAGCACGGCCGCGATGATGGCCTGCTGGCGTTCGCGACAGGGCTAATACGCTGCCGCTGAGTCCATCCGCCGCGCTGCATTGCCCCGGTGTTGTCTCTGGCTGATAAGGCGCAGGCCCCAACCCCACCCACCAGCTGGGGCCAGAGCCAGCGGGTCAAGCCAACGCCGGCCATTAAGGTCGCGGCGAGGGCCGTCCACCCCTGTTGCCCCATGCCGAGCGACGTCATCAGCCAGCCCATCCTGGCTCGTTTCCAACGGTGGCGGCTTGGGGCGCGTTTGGCCCGGGAAGCTGGTTGGCGCCACCTGGGCAGCCTGGCCCTGCTGGGCGGCTTGAGCAGTGTGCTCGATATCGCTGGCTTAGGTGTTGGTGTGTCGCTGCTGCTCGGTGCTGGCCCAGGCGCCAGCTGGCAGCTGCCGGTGCCACTCCCCTTGCCGCAGGGGCTGGCGGTGTTGGTGGCCCTGATGCTGCTGCGCGGCCTGCTGCAGGCGCTGGCGGCGATTGGCCAGGAACGGCTGCGCTCCGGCTTCACCGATGGCCTGCGCCAACAGCTGTTCGGCCAGGTGTTGCAGGCCTCCTCCACCCAACTGGAGCAGCTGGGACGGGGGGAATTGCTGGGCTTATTGATGGCTGATATCAGCCGCTCGGTGTTGGCCCTCGATCAGGGCATGCGCTCGCTCCAGGCCCTGCTCTCCTTGGCGATCTACGCGGCCGGTGTGCTGGTGGTGGGGCGCCAAGCCGCATTCCCGCTTGTGCTGGCCCTGGCAGCGACGGGCGGCGCAGCCTTGCTGCAACGCTCCGGCAGCTGGCAACTGGGCCGCCTGCAGAGCCACCTCAATGGCGCGCTGCAGCGCACGGTTGGCGATGGTCTCCATGGCCTCAAAGCGGTGCGGGCAGCGGCGGCTGAATCCTGGTTGCTGCAGCGGTTTGCAAAAGACAACGACCGCTTTCGCCGGATGCTGAGGCAAACCGTGCAGCGTCAAGCCCTGTTTACGGCCTGGCGCGACACCTTGGTGGTGCTGGTGGTGGGGGGCTGGCTGATCTGGGGCCGGGCGGGACTGGGGCCCACCGCCATTGCCACCACCTTGGTGCTGGCTTACCGGAGCGGCACCGCCCTCAGCGCCGTGATCAATGCCCAGCGCCTCTGCCTGGGGGCACTGCCCGGCTACGACGAACTCTGCAAGCGACGCCATTTACTCCAGCCCACAGCACCGACGCTGCAGGGCAAAACGGTGACAAGCCAAACCCTGGCCGCTCTGGACGACCCGCAAAGCTGGCGCTCCCTGCACTGGAGCGCCGCCATCACCGGGCAAGACGCACAGGCGTTGGAACTCAAGCCAGGGGCTCTGGTGGCGCTGGCAGGCCCTTCCGGCAGCGGCAAAACCACGCTGCTAGATCGCGTTTGTGGCCTGCTGGGGGAAGACAACAGCCAGTGGCAGATCGCCTCGCCCCTGGGCGCGATTGAACTGAGCGGCTCAGCGGGAGCCCGCCAGCTGCGTGGGCTGCTGGCCTACGCCCCGCAGGAGGCCGTGCTGTTTGAAACCAGCCTGCGCCAAAATTTGCTGCTCGATCAAGAGGCGCCTGCCGGGCTCATTGAAGACTGGCTGGAACGGCTGGGATTAAGCCATCTCTGCCATCGCGGTGGCGGCTTAGACGATCCCCTGCCCCTGGCGCTGGATCACTTCTCCGGGGGTGAGATTCACCGGCTGGGCCTGCTGCGCGCCTGGCTGCGCAACCGGCCGGTGGAAGTGCTCGATGAACCCACCGCCTTTCTGGATGCGGAATCGGCCCAGCGGGTGAGGGCGATCCTGGCGGAACGCGCCCAAGAACGGCTGGTGCTGGTGGGCACCCATGACCCGGAGCTGATCCAGCAGGCCGGCCAGGTTTTGAGGCTGCAGGGGAGCGACAGGCAACGGGCAGAACGGCTGCACCATGGCTAGGGGAGCAGCGCTGGAGGCGGTGACGCGCTGGCCTGGCCTCGCGGGGGCCACAGCTGTAGGAATCTCCGTGCTGATCCCTTGCTGGCACGCAGAACTAACGATTGGCGGCGCTTTGGACTCCGTAGAAGCCCAACAGGGTCTGCCTGGGCATGTTGGCGTTGAGGTTGTGGTTGTGGTGGATGGCCGCCAGGACGATCGGCAAGCCGTTATTCGCTGGATTGAGAGCAAAGGCAACGGCAGGCGCTGGGCGATCACGCTGGTTTGCTTAACGCAAAATTGCGGAGCCGGCGCCGCTCGCAAGGCTGGCTATCGCCATTGCTCAGGCCCATTTCTTGCCTTCCTTGATGATGATGATGAGTGGCACCCGAAAAAACTAGCCCTTCAGTGGGGTTGGCATCAAGCCAATCCGGGGCAAATCGCCAGCGGGCATGGATACAACATTATTCCAAAAGGGCATGCAGTCAGTTTTAGGCGCCTGTTAATCGGGAGGCACACACTTGCCACACCAACGCTGATGATCCGAAGAGCGCTTTGGCCCTACGAACCAGAGCCCTACCGCTTTGGCGAAGACACGCTCATGCTTGCGATGATTGCCTTGATGCAACCCATCCATGTCTTGAGTGAAAACCTGGCGTGGCGCTCACCTAAAGCACCACGATTGATGGATGATAATTATTCACTCTCAAGGCAACGGCTCAAGCTTCGTGCCGGCAAGATCAAGGGTATCATGATACTTTATCAGCGGGGCGTCCTAAGCCCAATTTGGATCCCAGCGCTGTTGGCATGGAACCTGCTTCTGGCCATTCGGCGCTGGTTGCTGGATTTGAAGACTTGCGCTCGCCGAGGCGATCTCTAAGCCGCCCAGCCCTGGCCGAAACAAATCCCCGAAAGCCACGATCCTCACCGCTGAGCGGATCCACAAACGCTGCTGGCAGCACGATGTAGTAACAAAGCGTTCTCAACCCATCCTGGGTGCTGCGACTAAGCGCAAGCTGCCTCCAGACAGTGGAGAGCCAGCGCCCAGGGGTCCAGGATCCTATCCCTTCGCATCTCCAAGGCCATCGCTGGGCCTTACTAGCCCGTTGAAGCGCCTTGAGTGTTCCGCGCCGATCTACCTTAAAAGGAATACAACGATCATCGGCTTCTACGACACTATGGGTGACCGCGCTGGACCAACGGACGGTAGCTTCGCGCCCCATGCTGATCAGCGCCGAAGAGCCCAGCTGGCGACCCAGACGCTCGATATCGATCAAATTGCGCAGGCACATCCATTGATCCTTAGCAGCATGGGCACAGGCATGGCGAAAGGCATGCTCTCTGGAGAGAGTTGCAACACTTTGACCGTTGAACGTAAGTAGCTCACGACACCGCCAGGATTGCTGGAAGCTGGGCAAAGGACCACGCACATTCGACAGGGCCCAGTGGAGGTCGATCCACTGGGGGGCACCTTTTCCTTCACGCACCATTGACAATTCATAGCCAGCCCAGCGGCCGTAGCGCGCCCAAAAACTGTCTAAGTTGCGAGGGAGGTAGCCAGGCAACCGGCGAAAGCCAGAACCTTCCAAAAGCGCCACAGCCTCCGGCAAACGCTGGGGATCCACCAGCACATCCAGATCACCGCGACCGCGAGCGGTGAGGGAGCCCGTGGTTTGCAGGGCCAGGGGGATGCCCTTGATCACCAGCATGGGCATGGCGGCCTGCTCAAACAGACTCGCCATTTCGCGGGTGAGGCCGGCGAGGGCCAGGGCCGCCATGGCGTCCTGACGTGCCCACGCCTGGAGCGTGGGTGCCAGATCCGGCACCAGCCTGGCGACGAGCGGATCACCATGCAGGAGACCTGCCACGCGATGGCGCCGGATGGAGGCCAGCAGCTCTCCTATTGGCACAGCATCCAGCTGCTGCCTAATGACCGCAGGCAACTGAGCGCCGCCCCCAGGACCATCGAGGGTGCCCTCCCGTTCCCGCTGCAACACCAGCCGAACCAGGGCCTTGGTCGCCTCCAGGGCTGCTGGTGTCAACGCGGTGTCCACCCAGACAGCGGCGAGGGGCTCCGGGGCGAGACTAGGAGCAATTCTTCGATCTGCGGATGACCGTCAGCCAGGCCCATTACCGAGCTTTTGAGCTGAACTGGCGCTCCGACGGCCTGGCGATTCCTGAATTACCAGGCTGTTCGCTGGCAGCCTTTGCCGGAGCCGATCCACTGGTCGCGATCGGGCCCGAAGAGCCGGACCGCTGGCCCCAGCTTGAGCCTGGGCCCCACGACACGCCCTTCCTGCAGATGGCCCGCGGCGATTTGCGGCTCACGGTGGACGACATCGGGCGATTTCGGATCACCGGTGGGGAGCGCATCGCCTGGCACCGGCAGCACAGCGGCGTGAGTGACCAGGACATCACCACTTTTCTGCTCGGTTCAGCGGTGGGGGCCTTGCTGATTCAGCGCGGCACCTTCGTGCTGCATGGCAATGCGCTGGAAAAGGATGGCAAAGCCATCGTGTGCATGGGCCATTCCGGCGCCGGTAAATCCACCCTGGCCTACGCGCTCATGCAGCAGGGCTGGCGGCTCCTGGCCGACGATCTGGTAGCGGTGAGCCCTGAGGGGCTGGTGCTACCTGGCATCCCCCGGATCAAGCTCTGGCATGACGCCGCCAAAGCCTTTGGCTTGGATCCGGATCGCTTGCCACCGATCCGGCAGGGAATGCACAAATATCTACTGATGGGGGATGCCCTTCAGCGAGCACCCCAATCGGCGCCCCTGCAGGCAATGTATGTGATTCACCAGCACCGCCCCGACAGGGCAGCTCCCGATGCTGGCCAGATCACCCGTATCACCAGCCAGAAAACGGCGGCGCTGCGCCTGCGCAATCAGGCGTTTCGGCCAC
This sequence comes from Cyanobium sp. E1_MAG_00006, assembly GCA_027488975.1. Lineage (GTDB taxonomy): Bacteria > Cyanobacteriota > Cyanobacteriia > PCC-6307 > Cyanobiaceae > Vulcanococcus. Next base: position 124,581 of record JAIYAQ010000024.1, on the reverse strand, counting down.
GGTTTGTGCGCGGCTTGGGCCAGGAGGGCCCGAACTTCATGGCCTTAGCGAGGCTGCAGCAGCGGGTACCAATGGCAACACTGCCGCTGCCCCAGGGCATTGCTGCCATGCAGCGCTGGCTGCAAGGGCAGGATCTGCTGATGGCCGCAGCGTTGGTGACGGCATGAGTGCCCATGAGCCCTATTGGTATCTGGCCAGCTACCCAAAATCAGGCAACACCTGGTGCCGGGTTTTCATCACTGAGCTGCGTCGCTTAGCTCGGCTGGATAGCGCTGAAGCAACTGCTGCAGCGCAACAGGAGGAGCAGGAGCTGCGGCTCAATCGCGACCTGGCCACAGGCTCGATTGTGAGCAGTCGCCACTGGCTCGATGATCAGCTGGGTATCGACAGCAGTGACCTGAGCTGGGCTGAACTCGACAAAATACGCGGGCGCGCGGGCCACCAGCGAGCGCTCTACGCGGACTGTTTGCGTTATCACAAAGTGCATGATGCCTTTGTGAGTGCTGATTCCGGCGGACGCCCCGTAGTGCCAGTGGAAAGCTGCCGCGGTGCGGTTGTGGTCATTCGCCATCCTGCAGATGTGGCCGTGTCTCTAAGCCATTTCTTCTCATGGCCCAACGAACGTTGCGTGGAATTTTTACTGGACGAACAGGCTGGGTTGTGCAGGTCTAGTAAACGCGGCGGCCAGCAGGTGCGTCAGTTCATGGGAACGTGGGCCAACCATGTGCAGAGCTGGGTCGATCAACCATTGATCCCCGTGCTGCTGCTCCGCTACGAAAATCTACTGGCAAAACCAAATTCTGAGTTCACACGCTTGGCCCAGTTTCTCGACCTACCGACGGACGTGGCCCTGATCAGGGAGGCCACGGCCAACACACGCTTCGACAAGCTCCGCGCCAAGGAAGAAGAAGAAGGCGGCTTTCGCGAGAAACCGGAGGGATGTGAGCGTTTTTTCAGGTCTGGCCGTAGCGGTGAGGGCCGTGAGCAGCTCACGGCTGAACAGATGCTGCAACTCGAGGAGGCTTTCTCGGAAACGCTGATTCGTTTTGGCTACGCGCTGAACCCATCAGTGGCAGCCTGAGACGCAGTGACGCATGCCCCTCGAAGCCCATCAACGCCTCCTTGCGGCGTTTTCAAGGCACCGCTGCTGGGGGGCTGAAAAATCAATGGGCACTTGGATTTGTGGCAGTGCTGGGGGTTACCTGGGTGCTTAGAAGCGTTTAAAGTGGAGTGAGGATTACCACAAGACTTATGACTTCTGCTGACAGCGATGACTTGATGCCCACTCAAGAAAAGCTGGAGTGGATCACTCCGAAGATTTCGCCGATGGCGGCGGGGAATACGGCTGGCAGCAAAGCTCCTTTCGGAGACGAAATTACAGACCCAGACCTTGCACCTACTTTGCCTACTAGACTTGGATCCTAGCCATTACTAGGTGATTCGCGTGATTTGATATCTCGATGTTCATTAATTTGATTTCATGGAATATATTGATCTCATTTTTAAACATAAGCCCTTATCGCGATCACAAAACCCAACAATCAAAGCTACAGTAAAGATTATTTCTTTATCCAGAATGCATTGATCATCTAGCGCCATTACTGCTTCTAATGCTAGCGCGCTGCCTTTGCATCTGGTCGGCATTTCTGCTATTTCTGCATTCGGCCTAAATGTTTTCTGCAGCAAAGAATGGCATTCATCGACACCAAGGAAAACTCACCTTGCGATCCATTCTTTGGGTTTGCTTCCGCTCCACTGCAGCATTTTTCGCCCTAACCGCCATTTAAGCGGTCGCCATCATTCCAGCTTGGTGCATTGCAATTGGAAGCTGCTGGGCAATGGGCTACCAGTACTTGGGAAAAGGTTGAGGTGCTGGCCCAGTAGCAGTGGGGAAAGAGGTTGCAACCCTGCTGGCCTTTAGTGGTTGCGCCAGGTGCGGCGGTTGCTGGGCACCGACGATCAGCGTCCGGCCTATGGCCTCAGGCCGGAGGAGCTCCAGCATCTTTGGAGAAGCTCGTTCTTTAGGTGGCGCAACATGGCTACGCGCACCGTACCCCTCCGATCTGTGAACGGCCGCGCAAGGTTGCTGCTGCCACTAGGGCGGCACAGCATCAAGACCGTGATGACGTTCCCCCCTTTACCGCTCCAATCCTTATGAGAGCTATAGGGGTTGATCAGGCCGGCTTACAATGAATTCAAACGAATTAACCAGGCATTAACAACGAAGCGATGGCTGCCAAATAGCAGGCAAAGCTCCACAAGAGCGCAGAAAATAAGCTTCAGGATTGATGCACTTTACACAGCTTGACAAGGTCAGCATCGCCATAACCCCCGATAAGACAACTACTTGCATGATCAAGAGGCGAACTGCCGCTTCTACAAAGACAAAGTCAAGCTATCTTGTTCAGAGAGACCGAATGAAGAGCTTGACAGCCCAGGATTTACCCAGGCCAGCGATTAAAACTCATGGCACTCACATGAGCCAGTGAGCCCCTTAGAAGTAGTCGAAACTATCCCTTAGGGAAAAGTCATCTCGTACTCAGCGGGGCTATCACTTCTGGTTGGCGTCTATTCAAAGTGGGGTGGAGCTTGAGACTACGCCGCTTAAACTGAGATGCTCATCGCGTTGCAATACCAGCACCGAGAGGGGCGGTAGGCAGAGGTCGAGCGAGTGCTCGTAGCCGTGGATGCCCCACTGGTCGGTGAACTTTCCGCCCAGGTTGCCCAGGTTGCTGCCGCCGTAGCGCTCCGCATCGGTGTTGAACACCTCGGCGTAGTAGCCCTCCATCGGCACGCCCACCCGGTAGTGGGAGTGGCTCTGGGGGGTGAAGTTGGCCACGATCACCAGCCAGCGGCCGGTGGTGCTCTCGCGGCGCATGAACGAGATCACCGAGTGGCGGTTGTCGTTGCAGTCGATCCACTGGAAGCCGAACTGGTCGAAGTCGTCGCGCCAGAGGGCTGGCTCCGCCTTGTAGAAGGTGTTGAGGTCGTCCACCAGGCGCTGCAGGCCCAGGTGCGGCTCGTACTGGAGCAGGCCCCACTCCAGATCGCCCCAGACATTCCATTCGGCCCGCTGGCCGAATTCCATGCCCATGAAGATCGTCTTCTTGCCCGGGTGGGTCCACATGTAGGCCAGCAGGGCACGCACGTTGGCGAACTTCTGCCAGTCGTCCCCCGGCATCTTGTGCAGCAGGTTGCTCTTGCCGTGCACCACCTCATCGTGGCTGAGGGCGAGCATGAAATTCTCGGTGTAGGCGTACCAGATCGAGAACGTCACGTTGTTCTGGTGGAACTGGCGGAACCACGGATCGAGCTCGAAGTAATCGAGCATGTCGTGCATCCAACCCATGTTCCATTTCAGGTTGAAGCCCAAGCCGCCGATGCTGGTGGGCTGGGTGACCATCGGCCAGGTGGTGGATTCCTCGGCGATCGAAAGGGCTCCGGGGTAGTGCTGGAACAGCACGTGATTGGCCTGCTGCAGGAAGTGCACCGCCTCCGTGTTCTCACGGCCGCCGTGCTCGTTGGCGATCCACTCACCATCGGGGCGCAGGTAGTCGCGGTAGAGCATCGAGGCCACCGCGTCGACGCGGATGCCGTCGATGTGGAAGTGCTCGAACCAGTAGACGAGGTTCGCCACCAGGAAGTTGCGAACTTCGTTGCGGCTGTAGTTGAAGATCAGCGTGCCCCATTCCTTGTGCTCGCCGATGCGCGGATCGGCGTGCTCATACAGGTGGGCACCATCGAAGAAAGCCAGGCCATGGGCATCCTTGGGGAAATGGCCGGGGACCCAGTCGAGGATCACGCCGATGCCTTCGGCATGGCAGCGATCCACGAAGGCGCGGAACTCATCCGGTGTGCCGAAGCGGCTGGTGGGCGCGTACCAGCCGGTCACCTGATAGCCCCAGGAGCCGTCGAACGGGTGCTCAGAGAGGGGCATCAGCTCGATGTGGGTGAAGCCGCGCGCCTTCACATAGGGGATCACCCGATCCGCCAGTTCCGGGTAGGTGAGCAGGCGGGCGCCGGGCTTGAGGTCGGCCGCCGGCACGGGCGGACGCGGGGTGCCGTCTGGCTCGATGTAGGGCTGATCGGCGCTGGCATGCATCCAGCTGCCCAGGTGCATCTCATACACAGAGATCGGCTGATCGAGCGGATTGCGGCTGTCGCGCTCCTGCATCCAGCCGCCATCACCCCATTCGTAGCCAGCCAGGGCTTCGACGATCGAGCCGTTGTTGGGCCGCACCTCGTGGCGGAAGCCGTAGGGGTCGGCCTTCTGATAGCAGTGGCCGGCCTGGGTACGGACTTCGTACTTGTAGATCTCACCAGGCTTCATGCCGGGGATGAACAGCTCCCAGCAACCGCCCAGGCGGGACTGCATCGGATGGTGGCGTCCATCCCAGCTGTTGAAGTTGCCCAGCACCGACACGCTGCGGGCATTGGGCGCCCACAGGCAGAACATCACCCCCGCCACACCGTTGCGGGTGGTGACGTGCGCACCCATCCGCTCCCAGACGTGGTGGTGGTTGCCCTCGGCGAACAGATGGCGATCCAGCTCCCCCATCCACTCCTCGCGGAAGGCCCAGGGGTCATGGGCCACGTGCTCGACGCCACCGCGCAGCACATGCACCTGGTAACCGCTGCCGGGATCGGCGTGGAGTTCGCTCTCGAAGATCCAGGGGTGGTTGGGGGTCGCCATGGCGATGGCGTTGCCCCCGGTCATCAGTTCAACCCGTTCGGCTTCGGGCATCCACACCCGCACCACCCAGTTGCCGTTCTCCAGTGGCTGCGGCCCGAGCACGGCGAAGGGGTGGTCGTGCCGGCATTCCGCCAGGCGCTGGGCATCGTCCACCATCCAGTCGAGCTGAGCCAGCACAGATTCGAGCGCGAAGCGTGGCTCGGAGCCTAACCGGCTTTCCCAAGACCTCAGTCCCGATCGACAGGGCAGATCCGGTGCCGCAGATCCGGCTCAGCGCGCCGTTCGCGGTGCCGCTGGCTCAGCGGGGAAGTCAACCCCGGTCACCTGGTTGTTCGCATCCAGGATCACGAACAGGTTGTCGCTGAGGCGGTTGAACTGCACATTCACCAGCACCAGGTGGGAATCGGGGGTGCTCTCGGCTTCCACCACCCGGCCCAGTTGCTGGAACAGCCCCGTGAACCGCTGCAGGTTCAGCCACTTCGCCTGAAGGGCCTGCGGGCTGATCTCCCTCTGGAACTGGGGGCTCAGGAAGCTGTGGGCGGTGATGAAGTTGCCGGTGCTCATCGCCCGCACGAACTGCTCGGCCACCTTGCTCGTCGAGTCGTCGGCCCGGTCGATGTAGTACCGGCTGATCTGCCCTTTGTTGTTGAGCACGATGAACACCACCCGCACGCCAGCGCTGGTGGTCAGCTCCGCTTCCACCGTGCTGCTGTCGATGCCGCTGCGCACGCTCAGCAGCTGATAGCTGAGCAGCTTCGGCTGGCTGCGCATCGTGGCCTGCACCATCGAGGGGCTGGTGATGGCCTTCAGCTCATCGGAGAACTGGGCGTAGCGGGCGTTGGCATCGCCCCGCTGCACCGCCTGGATGATGCGCTCGGCGGCTGCGCGCGCCTGATCCACCGTCAGGGCGCTGCCGGCGGCGGGGGCTGTCGATGGGCCTGCCTGGGCATGGGCAGCACCGCTGAGCGCGGGCACCAGAGGCTGGACCGTTGCACCGATCAGCAGTGCGGCTGCCAGGCTCAGACTGGTGCGGGCGGGGCGCAGGCGGCGCGGCATTCGTAGCGATGCTTTGGCCGGCTTAGTTTGCCCCAACCATCGGCTCCATGCAGAGGCTGGCTTCCGCCAGCTGCAACTGCACGCTGATCACCCGGTGTGCGTGAGTTGTGCCGCCTAGGGGCGGGGCCCCGCTGCCGGGGTTCACGGCGATCTGGGGCCAGGCCGCCTGACCGATGGACAGGCGCAGCCTCTCTCCAGGTGCCAGGCTCGCCAGCAGCGGTTGGAGTCGCACCTGCCGCGGCTGCTGCTGCCGGCAGTTTTCCCCCAGGAAGCGAGCCACGCCGGTGCTGAGCTGATGCGCCTCGCCGCTGGGCGTCACACGCGCGAGAGCAACACACAGGTCGAAGCCCGGTTGATCCGCCGCTGCATGGATCGTGAGCACCGGCTGACCCAGCAGTTCCTGGGGGGTGGTGGCCAGTGAGCCGTTGAAGCAGGCCACATCGCAGCGGGCGTCGAGATCGGCACGCTCGGCAGAACCGGCATCAAGGCCCAGATGGCCGCCACGGCCCGGCAGGGGGCGCCAGGGATCGTGCACCAGCACCACCACGCCAGCCCCCTCGCCTGTGCGCAGCTCCCCCTCTGATGCATCGACCGCCGCCAGGCCGCTGCTGACCAGGCCCCAGCGCTGACCACTTCCCTGCAGGGGAGAGCGCGCCCGCCACTGCCCACTCACCTGATCCTCCAGCAGCTGCGCCGGCGGCCGGTTGCTGTTGTCTGCCGGCCGGCCGGCTAGGGAGGTCGCGCCTCGTTCCGACTTGAGATGGCGGTCGAAGAAGGTCAGCTGCAGGCGGTCGATGCCGCCGTTCCAGCGCAGGTGGCTCCAGGCGCCGATGCGCAGCACCGGTTCGCCGCCGGCCGCTCGGGCACGTTGCCAGAGGTCGAGCACGCCCAGCAGGTGGGGGTCGTGCCATCCGCCCACCAGCAGCATCGGCCGAGTCCAGAGGGCGGCAGGCGGCTCATGCACCGTCCAGCCTTCCGCCACCGCCGGATCGTTCTGCAGCCACCCCGTCACCATGCCGTCCGGGTCGTGGCGCTGCAGGAGCTGCAGTCCATCGTTGAGGAAGGCGCCGGTGTCGAGGCTGCGGCGGATCTCCTGCCAGCCCTGGCCATCGCCGCGCTGGCGGCAGCCCTGGGCTGCCAGCTGCAGGCCCCAGCCCAGGACCAGCGCCCACCAGTGGCAGCCGCCCTGGCTGGCCCAGTGCAACCGCTCATCCAGGCCAGCCATGGCCGGGGCCAGGGCATCAGGCAGCTGCTCGGGGTCGTCGCTCAGCAGCTGGGTGAGGCCCTGATAGGAGAAGCCGTAGCTGCCCACGCGGCCGGTGCACCAGCTCTGGCGACGCAGCCAGGCGAGGCTGGCGGCTCCATCGGCCGCCTCCTGGGCGAAACCGCCGAAGCGGCCACCTGAGTCGCCGCGACCGCGCACGTCCTGCACCAGCACGGCATAGCCATGGCCGGCGTACCACTCCGGATGGGCGTAGGTGATTGTGGAGGCGATCGCCCGTCCGTAGGGCTGGCGCATCAGCAGGGCGGGCCAGGGGCCGCCTTCTGCGGGGCGCCAGAGACGGCCGGTAAGCGGGGTGCCGTCGGTGGCGCTGATCTGGACGTCGTCGCTGCGGATCGGTCCGCTCAACGCACGTCCGGGCAGTAGAGGCCCACCACGTAGGTGGAGAGGATTTCAGCTTCGGTGGGGCTGAGGTTCTGACGCGCGGCGATCTGGCTCACGGCCTGAGGCGAGTTGTAAGACAGCCCCTGCGCGTTGAGGCCCTTGAGTTCCGTGCAGAGGGCGCGCGCCTTCTGGGGGTTCTGCTTCACGGATTCGAGCAGGCTCGACTGGGCAGCGGCTGGGGAACCGGACAGGGCGCAGAGAACCGCACCGAGCAGGGTGGCCGTCAGGCCGATGGGGCGGTGGCTGATGGGGCGGTGGCGAGACAGCATCACGGCGGGCATGGCCCGTGGATCACTCCATTTCAGGGCTGTGGCGGTCTCGCCGCAGGGCCGCCGGGGTCAGTTCCCTGAGCGACCGGATGCCTCGCGCCGCAGCTGCTCCTGGGCCCGCCCGATCCAGAGGCGTACCCAGCTTGCATCGATGCGAGGTGGCGCCGGGCCTGTGAGCGAGCGCTCCAGCCGCCCCAGCTGAGTGAGCAGCTGCTGAGGAGAGGCCTGGGCCAGGCCGCGGCAGCTGGCGATCCCCGCATAGAGCAGCAGGGCTGCCTCCACGGGAGAAAGGCCAAGCTGGGCCACCAGTTGCGCCTGGCCGCGCAGTTTGATCAGCTGCCGCTCCAGGGCCAGGCCGCGGCTGGCCAGGCTGCGCAGATCGGCATCACTCAGCCCTGCGAGATCCGCCCAGGTCTCAACCCCGGCGTCCTGGAGCACCGCCTGTTCGCGGGAGAAGTGGCGTGGCAGCGGGTACGGGGATGACAACGGCTGAGGGCTGGCCAGCTCAGGGGAGCACCGTCACCGTGCCAGCTCTGAGGCTGCGGCTGGCCTCGGCAAGGATCACCGGTCGGTCGACGCCAGGGGCCACCGCCTCGACCCTGCGCAGGCGGACGTGCACCTCGCCGTTGTCACCCTTGCGGCCGCTGCCGCGCAGGTTGCGCGCCACCTGCTCCACCGTGGGCCGGTAGGCCTCCTCCGGCAGATCAGCGGGTGCCGCGGCGATCACCAGATCCGAGCCGTTGTCGAAGACCACCGGAACGCTCACAGCTCCCTCCACCACGTCGCGGGGGGCATAGCTCACGGCGAAGGCCAGGCAGGAGAGGCTCAGCAACACGGTGAAGCTGCTGACTCCCACAAGGCGGAAGCGGATCCCCCAGCGCAGCAGGAAGGCCAGCACGGTGATCAGCAGCAGCGCAGCCCCGGCAATCCCCAGCCAGGTGCCGGCCGAGAGCAGCAGGGGATCAGCGCGCATGGGGGTCGGGAGAGCCGATTGACACCCTTATATTGCGGCCTCAACAGCCGCTGAGAGCCACGGTCCCGCCGAGCCGCCGACCCAGCCGCCGACTGAGACGTGCTCTGGGGCCGACGTTCCCCCTGGCGGCTCTGGCCATCACCGCCAGCTTGTTTGGCGGCGGCGCTGTGTGGTGGGGACTCGACCGTGCGGGTGGCCTGGTTTATGAGCGCCTGCGCCCCAGGTTGGAGCAGCAGGTCGGCCGGGTGATGGGCCATCCGCTTGAGCTGGGCCCTTACACGGGGTTGCGCCCCTGGGGCCTCAGCGCCGGTGCGAGCAGCTTCCGACCGGCTGCGGACAATCCCTCCTCGATCGAAACCGCCGCTGTGGTGGTGGGATTCGATCCCCTGCGCAGCCTGCTGCAGCAGGCTTGGGTGCTGCAGATTCACGTTCGCGATGCGCGCGTGCAGCTGCGTCGCAACAGCCGTGGCGCCTACTGGGAGCTCGGCCGGCTCCCCCCCGGCGCTGAGCCGCCGCGGCTCGGCCTGCAGATTCATCTGCAGGGGCCGGCTCGCCTGACCCTGCACCCCGCCACCGGACGGCCGATTCAGCTGCAGGTGGAGGGGCAAACCAGCCTGCATCTCCGCCGGCGCGAGCTGCAGCTGGCGGGGATGGCGCGGCCTGCGCAGGGCGGCAGCCTGCGATTCGGTCTTCAGGCCAACTGGCAGCAGCGGAACTGGCAGCTGCAGCTCTCGCCCAGGGCACTGCCGCTTCAACCGCTGCTGCCGCTGTTGCCGGCGGCGGCCCAGCAGCAGTTGGTGGGCCGGCTGCAGGGAACCGTGCAGGGCCAGCTGAGGCTTCGTCAGGGCGATGGCTGCCAGGGGCAGCTCTGGATCAGCGGCGCCCGCTGGCGCTCCACCCTTCTGCCGGCACCACTGGAGGGCCCCCTCCTGCCGCTGCGCTGCAGCGATCGTCAGTTGCGGCTCGATCCGGCTGCTCTGGCCATGGGTCCCTGGCGTGGCCGTCTTAGCGGTTCCTACAACCTGGCTGGTCCTGTGGCCGGTGCATTGGAGCTGCGCCTGCAGGCGCGCGAGAGCGGCCGTGGCCATCGCCTCGCGGCGCGCCTGAACGGCCCATGGCGGCGCCCCACAGTGGATCTACAAGGCAGCATCCTGGGGCTGCGCCTGCCCGGTCAGCCGCCGCTGCCCCTGCTGGTGAACGGCCAGCTTGGCCTTCAGTTTCAGCCCCGTGCGCAGGTGCTGCTGAACCGGGTGTCGCTGCGTCGTGGTGATTCCAGCCTCAACGCCAGCGGTTCCCTCTGGCCGCGCCTGGATCTGCGCAGCCGCCAGGCGACGCTCGGTCCGCAGCTGCTGCGACCCCTGCGGCCGCTGCTGGGTCCTGATCCACGCCTGGCAACGCAGTGGCATCTGCATGGCCGGGCGGGACGCCCGCTGCTGGATGTCGACCTCCAGCAGGGAACGCATCCGCTGCTCGGGCCCGTGCAAGCCCAGCTGCGCTGGCAGCCTGGCTTGCTCGAGCTTCGGCGGCTGCAGGCGCCGGAGCTCACGGCCTCGGGTCGCTTGCCCTACCGCAACCTGGCGGCGGGGGGGCTCAAGCCGGGTCTCCTCACGCTGGATCTGGATCTACGGAGGTATCGCCTCGATCGCCTCAGCCCCTTGGTGGGCTCCCGCCTGCGCGGCCAGCTCACGGCGTGGGGGCAGATCCGCGGCCCGCTGCAGGCCCTTGTCCCCGATCTACAACTCCTGGTGCAGCGCCCGGGCGTGGGTCCGCTGCAGCTTGAGGAAACCTGGCAGGGACAGCTGCTCGGCACATCCACGGGCGGAGCTGATCTCAGCCTGCAACCCCAGGCGCCTGCGGCATCAGGCCAGCTGCTGGCCCGACTGGATCGTCGCTGGCTACCGCAGACCGTGCGGCTGCAGCGTGACGCCGGCGAGCTGGCCTTCACCGGCAGCCCCCGCCGCTATCTCTGGCAGGCCCGGGCCTTCCCTCTCAATGGGTTGCGCTTCGCCTTCGGCCCCCGTGGGCTGTTTCAGCCCCTGCAGGGGCTGCTCACAGGCCAGGGGCAGCTGGATCTTCAGCCCCTGGCGATCGCCGCTCGCGTGGTCGTGCAGCGGCCGCAGCTGCTCGGTCTGCCGGGTCGGACGCTTCAGGCCAGTGGCTGGTTCCGGAATCGTCGCTACGCCATGGACGGCACCTGGTTAGCCGAACGAGGCGGCCAGGTGGATATCCGCTTGCGCGGGCAACAGAGCGCTGAAATCTGGACTCGCTTCGTCGGGCGTGGCCTGGAGCCGGTGCTGCTGGATCAGCTGCAGCTGGCCTGGGCCCGAGCACGTGGTGATCGCCTGCCGGCGGCGGGTCGGGCAAGTGATCTCGGCCTCCTGGCGATCGACACCCTCGGGCGCAGCCTCAACGATCAGCTCGCGACCCTGCTGGAAGTGCAGCGACAGCGGACTGCAGCCCAGGCCGCGGCCGCCAGTAACCGACGTGAGGCTGCCGCTGATCTCGACGGACGCTTCGATGCCGAGCTCACGCTTGTGGGCCCCCGGCTCGACCGCCTCTCCCTTGATTTCGCTGCCAGCGGTCACCTCTGGTGGCGCGAAGAGGGCCGCGACCGACCGCTCACGATCGCCGCCCCGCTGACGGCTCGGCTGCAGGGGCCGCTCTGGCTGGGTCGCGGCAGCTTCAGCCTGCAGAACCTGCCTCTGGCCTTGATGGCCCTGCTCACGCCGGTCCCGCAGGGCCTGCGGGGAAGCCTTTCGGCCGATGGGCGCTACAGCCTGGGGGGGCGCCGATCCCTGCCGCAGATCAGCGCCCAGCTCAGCCTGCAGGACGCGGCCCTGAGCGATCAGCCATTGGTGCTGGAGAGGGGGAGTGTGGCCCTCCGGGAGGACGGCCTCGACCTTGATCTCTCGCTGCGCGGTGCAGCGGCGGCCAACAGCGTTGATCTGCGCGGGCGCATCCCGCTCCAACCGGCGCAGGATGGCCTCGAAGTGCGCCTGGCCACGCGCGGAGACGGACTGCGCCTGCTTGCGGTGCTCGCCGGCCCGGGGCTGCAATGGCAGCAGGGCAGCGCTGATCTACAGCTGCTTGTGCGCGGCTCCCTGTTGGAACCGGTCGCGAACGGCTTCCTGCGTTTCCGCGAAGGGGTGCTGCAGCTGGCGGGACAGACCCTGCGCGATCTCGAGGCCACGCTGCTGTTTGATTTCCGCGAGCTCGAACTGCAGCAGTTCACCGCCCGGGTGGGCCAACGGGGCGAGATCAGTGGGTCCGGTCAGCTGGCTCTGCTCGCCCAAGCCGGTGATGAGCCCCGGCTGCTGCGACTGCAGCTTCGTCAGGCTCCCTTCCGTCTGCCGCGCATGTCTGCGCAGGCCGATGGCGAGCTGCTGGTGAGCGGTTCCCTGCAGCGGCCGGTGCTGGGTGGGCAGCTGAGTCTGAGTCGTGGCTCGATCAACGTGCAACCCGGTCAGCTGGCCACGGAGGCGAGCTCACCCCGGCCGGTCACGGTGAGGCAGCTGCTGGAGGAGCGCTGGGATTTCAGCCGGCCACTGGTGGTGATGGGCCAGCAGATGGAGAGCTCAGCCAGTCAGGACCTGCGCGCGGCCATGCCCAACCTGCCGTTCCTCACGCTCAGCAATCTGCGGCTGCGGCTCGGGCCCGACCTGCGGGTCAGCGTGCCCAACGTGCTCAATTTCAACAGTGGTGGTTTGCTCACTCTCAACGGACCGCTCGATCCCTCCATCCGTGCCAGTGGGGTGGTGCGCCTCCTCCAGGGCCGTCTGGGCCTGTTCACCACCAATTTCAGCCTCGACCCCGACGCTGCCAACGTGGCGGTGTTCACCCCCAGCCTCGGCCTGATCCCCTATCTGGACATCGCCTTGCGCACGCGGGTGTCCGATACCCCCGGACTTGGTGCCGGCACCACCGCTGATCGCTCGACCATCTACGACTGGAACGCCGCCACGGCGCCGGCGAATTCGATCGATCAGCTGCGGCTGGTGAAGGTGCGGCTGGAGGCTTCTGGTCCGGCCGATCGCCTGGCCGACAACATCCGCCTCACCAGCTCACCGCCGCTGCCGCCGGAACAGCTGGTGGCGCTGATCGGCGGAAACTCGCTGGTGGGCCTGGTGGGTGGCAATGCCGGGGCGGCCCTGGCCACCGTGCTGGGGCAGTCGCTGCTCTCGCCCCTGGTGGGCGGCCTCAGCGATGCTTTTGGTCAGCGGATCAGCTTCGCCCTCTATCCCACCTATTTCGCGCCTGCGGAGGCCCTGGCCACGGAGAATCGCTCCCGCCGCCTCCCCTCCCAGCTCGTGCTCGGGTCCGAGATCGGCCTGGATCTGAGCGAGCGCTTCAACTTCTCGGTGCTGGCGGCCCCCAACCGCAGCGACATCCCGCCCCAGCTCACCCTGCGCTATCAGGCCAGCGATCGCATCGGTGTCCAGACCTCGGTGGACACCGAGGGCCGCTGGCAGAGCCAGCTGCAGCTGTTCTTCCGCTTCTGAGCGTCCGGAGGCCTCGCACCCATGGCCTCGCACCGATGGCCTCGCCAGGATGGCTTCGCACCGAAGGCCTTCCGCAGATGGCCTTCCGCTGAGTGCTCCTGGCCGAGGTGCATCGCCAGGTGGCGGCTGCATTGCACTCTCCAGGGGTGGTACCAGATCCAGTCGGCATGTGGTCGCACCCTTGGAGACCTCCACAGCACAGGCCAGGGCTCGCATCACCCCTGGGCCAGGATCAGACCGGCAAAACAATCGTGATGACCCAGCTGATCGGCATCGACCTGGGCGGCACCGCCATCAAGCTCGGCCGCTTCGATCGCCAGGGTGAGCTGCTGGCGGAGCTGCTGGTGCCCACGCCCCAGCCCGCCATGCCCGGAGCCATTGCGGTGGCCCTGGCGGATGCGGTGCAGCAGCTGGATCCCGATCGACTGGCGCCCCTGGTGGGGATCGGCCTGCCGGGGCCGATGGATGCCGCCGGCCGGGTGGCACGGGTGTGCATCAACCTGCCGGGCTGGCAGCAGGTGCCCCTGGCGGAGTGGCTGGAGCCGCAGCTGCAGCGGCGTGTCACCCTGGCGAATGACGGCAACTGCGCCCTCGTGGGCGAGGCCTGGCGCGGGGCTGCGCAGGGATTCCGCGATGTGCTGCTGCTCACCCTGGGCACAGGGGTGGGCGGCGGCGTGCTGCTGGGGGGGCAGCTGTTCACAGGCCATGGCGGTGCGGCCGCTGAGCCGGGGTTGATCGGTGTGGATCCTGAGGGCCCACCCTGCAACAGCGGCAACCGCGGCTCCCTGGAGCAGTACTGCAGCATCGCCGGCCTGGGCCGGCTCTCACCCCTGGACCCCGCCGAGCTCTGCCGCCTGGCCGATGGCGGCGATCCGCTGGCCCTGGCTGTGTGGCAGCGCTACGGCCACTGGCTGGGCATCGGACTCAGCTCGCTGGTGTACGTCCTCACGCCGGAACTGGTGCTGATCGGCGGCGGTCTCAGCGCCGCCAGCCACCACTTCCTGCCGGCGGTCCTGGCGGAGCTGGAGCAGCGGGTGCAGGCCGAGAGCCGCGCCGGCCTGGAGGTGCGCCGCGCTGCTCTCGGCAATGGCGCCGGGCGGCTGGGGGCGGCCCGGCTGGCGCTCGATCGGCTGGGATGATGCGCCTCAGCCCTGTGCCCTCGCTGTGAGCGTCCCCGATCCCTCCCCCGAGCTGCTGCAGCGGGCCGCTGGCGTGCGCCGTGCCGCCATGGCACTGGGGCAGCTCGGCGACGCCGAGCGCCGCGGCGCCGTGCTGGCCATGGCCGACGCCCTCGAGGCCGATGCAGCGCTGATCGTTGCGGCTAATCAGGCGGATCTGGAGGTGGCCGCGGCCGAGAACCTGGCGCCGGCCCTGGTGGCGCGCCTCAAGCTGGATGCGGCCAAGCTGGCCGCTGCGATCGAGGGCGTTCGCCAGGTGGCGGCCCTGCCGGACCCGCTGGGGGTGCGCCAATTGCACCGCGAGCTGGACGATGGCCTGGTTTTGGAGCGCCTCAGCGTGCCGCTGGGGGTGGTGGGGGTGATCTTCGAGGCCCGGCCCGATGCGGTGATGCAGATCGCCTCGCTGGCGATCCGATCCGGCAACGGGGCCATCCTCAAGGGCGGCCGTGAGGCCAGCCGCAGCTGTGCCGCGATCCTGGCGGCCCTGCAGCGGGGGCTGGCGGCCAGCACCGTGGCGCCGGCGGCGTTGGAGCTGCTCACCAGCCGCGAGGAGAGCCTGGCGTTGCTGAGGCTCGATGGCCTGGTGGACCTGATCATTCCGCGCGGCTCCAACGCCCTGGTGCAGTTCATTCAGGACAACACCCGCATCCCGGTGCTGGGCCATGCCGACGGCATCTGCCACTTGTATGTCGACCAGGAGGTCGACATCGCCCAGGCGCTGCGGGTGGCACTCGACAGCAAGACCCAATATCCGGCCGCCTGCAACGCCATCGAGACGCTGCTGCTGCACCGGGCTGTGGCGCCCCGCTTCCTGGAGGCGGCCCTGCCCGCCTTCGCATCTGCCGGCGTGGAGCTGCGCGGCGATGCCGCGGCCTGTGCCCTGGGAGTGCCCCAGGCCGCGGCTGAGGCCGACTGGGGTACGGAGTACTCCGATCTGATCCTGGCTGTGCGGCTGGTGGACAGCCTCGAGCAGGCCCTGGCCCATATCGCCCGCCACGGCTCCCGCCACACCGACGCCATCTGCACGACGAACACCGCCGCGGCTGAGACGTTTCTGCGCGGTGTCGACAGCGCCGGGGTGTATCTGAACTGCTCCACCCGCTTCGCCGATGGCTTCCGCTACGGCTTCGGCGCCGAGGTGGGCATCAGCACTCAGACGCTGCCGCCCCGCGGCCCTGTGGGTCTGGAGGGATTGGTGACCTATCGCTAC
Source organism: Cyanobium sp. E1_MAG_00006 (assembly GCA_027488975.1). Classification (GTDB taxonomy): domain Bacteria; phylum Cyanobacteriota; class Cyanobacteriia; order PCC-6307; family Cyanobiaceae; genus Vulcanococcus. The sequence goes on along the minus strand of JAIYAQ010000024.1, from coordinate 109,037 downwards.
CTTCTGCGGGGCACCGGCCACATCGCCGCCGACTACGCCAGCGGTGAGCGGGCCTTCACGCATCGCGATCTGCCGCTGTGACCCCTGCGGACGTCGCTGCCAGCGACAGGATTGTCGTGCGTGGCCTGCGCCTCTGGGCGCACGTTGGGGTGCTGGAGCAGGAGCGCCGCCTTGGTCAGTGGTTTGAACTCGATCTGGAGCTGGGCTGGGATCTTGCCGCTGCGGCCAGACGTGATGATCTGGCCGCCACGCTCGATTACTCCCTGGCAATCACGGCGCTCCAGCGGCAGGCTGGAGATATCCGCTGTCTCACCCTGGAGCACTGGAGCGATCAGATCCTTGGTCTGCTCGAGCAGCTCTACGGGCCCGTGCCGATGCTGCTTGAACTGCGCAAGTGCAGGGCACCGGTCCCCGGATTCGGCGGCATGGTGGCGGTGCGGCGGCGGCGGCATGGGGGATGAGGGAATGGCGCGGCGAGGGTGCCCATGAGCCGTCCTCCGCTGGTGCTCCTGCACGGTCTCTGGGACACACCGCGCCTGTTCGCAACCCTGGAATCGGCTCTGCTGGAGCGTTGTCCACAGCTCGAGCTTTATGCGCCCCACCTGCCCCACCGACTCGGGGCGGTGCCGATCCGTGAGCTTGCCGATCAGTTGGCGGCGTTGCTGCAGGCACGCTTCGGCTCCAGCACGCGTCTCGATCTGTTGGGCTTCTCCATGGGTGGGGTGATCGGCCGCACCTGGTTGCAGGAGCACGGCGGCTACGGCCGCACCCGCCGCTTCGTCTGCCTGGGCAGCCCCCAGCAGGGCACGCTGGCTGCCCAGCTGGTGCCAAGCCCACTCCTGGCCGGTATCGCCGATATGAAGGTGGGCAGCCGCCTGCTGCGCCAGCTCGATCGACACGCCCACCTGCTCGACGGAGTCGAGTGCCACAGCTTTTACACGTTCACAGACATCACCGTCTGTCCTGGCTGGAGGGCCGTGCTGCCGATGGGTCCGAGCCAGGCCCTGCCGGTGCTCACCCATCGCCAGCTGATCCTGCACCCCCGTGCCATCCGCCGGCTGGTGGAGGTGTTGCTGGCGCCCTGACGTCCTCAGGCCGTCACCAGGCCGGAATGGCGGATCAGGGCCTCGCTGCTGGGTTGGCGACCGCGGAAGGCTTCGAACACCGCCTTTGGATCGAGGCTGCCGCCAAGGCTGAGCACGGTGTCGCGGAAGCGGCGACCCGTGTCGCGGATCTGCTCCTCGTTCTCCAGTCCCACCTCCTCGAATGCGCTGAAGGCATCGGCGCTGAGCACCTCGGCCCATTTGTAGGAGTAGTAGCCCGCTGCATAGCCGCCGGCGAAGATGTGGCCGAAGGCGCAGAGGAAGGCGTCCTCATCGATCGGCGCCAGCACGGTGGTGTTGGCTGCGATCTCCCGGCGCAGCTGCTCGGGGCTCTGGCCGCAGCCCGGCTGCCATTGGCTGTGCAGCCTTAGATCCACCAGCGCAAAGTGCACCTGGCGCAGGGTGGCCGCGCCGCCCATGAAGGTGCGGGCCGCCTGAAGCTTGCTGAATTCCTCCTCGGGCAGAGGTTCGCCCGTCTGCCAGTGGCGGGCCATGCCCAGCAGGGTGGCGCGGTCGTAGCACCAGTTCTCCATGAACTGGCTGGGCAGCTCCACGGCATCCCATTCCACGCCGTTGATCCCAGCGGCCTGGGGGCGCTCGACGGTGGTGAGCATGTGCTGCAGCCCATGGCCGAACTCGTGGAAGAGGGTCTCCACCTCCTCGAAGGTCATCAGGCTGGGGGTGTCGCACACCGGTGGGCTCTGGTTGCAGATCAGGTAGGCCACCGGCAGCACCGGCGTGCCATCCGGCCGGCGGGAGCGCACCAGGCACTCATCCATCCAGGCGCCGCCGCGCTTGCTGCCGGGGCGGCTGTAGGGGTCGAGGTAGAAAGCGGCGATCGGTTCGCCCGCGTTGAATCCAGCGCCCTCGCGGATGCGGAAGTGGCGCACGTCCGGGTGCCATACCGGCGCCTCGCCATCGGCCGCTTCGATCGTGATCGTGAACAGGCGGCTGCAGAGGCTGAACAGGCCCTCCAGCACCCTCGGCAGTGGGAAGTAGGGGCGCAGCGCTTCGCTGTCGAGTTCGAAGCTCTCCTGGCGCAGCAGCTCGGCCCAGAAGCTCACGTCCCAGGGCTGCAGGTCGTCGGCTTCGGCGGCGCCGTGGCGGCCAGCGATCTCGCGCAGAGCTTCCAATTCCCGTTGCGCCGCCGGCAGGGCTGCGGCGCGCAGCTCCTCCAGCAGCCCCTCCACGGCGGCTTCGGAGTCAGCCATTTTGGCGGCCAGGCTCACCTCGGCCCAGTTGGCGTAGCCGAGTCGGCGAGCCTGCTCACCGCGCAGCTGCAGGATCCGCTCGATCAGTGGCCAGTTGTTGAGGATGTCGCTGTCATCACCACCGGTGGAGGCCTCGCCTTGGCCGGAGGCCCTGCTCACATGGGCGCGATACACCCGTTCGCGCAGGTCGCGGCGGCGGCTGTATTTGAGAAAGGGGGCGTAACGGGGCATGTCCAATCCCAGCAGCCAAGGGCCTGCTTCGGCGGTGGCGGCCTCATCGCCGCCGGCGGAGGCGGCCTGGGCAAGCTGGGCCTTGAGGCTCTCGGGCAGACCCTCCACCTCAGTGGGATCTGTCAGGCGCAGGGTCCAGCCGTTGGTGGCATCCAGAATCTGATTGCCGAAGCGGGTGGACAGCTCCGCCAGTTCCTGGCTGGCGGCGTTGAAGGCCTCCTGCTCAGCTCCCTGCAGCCCCACGCCGCGCAGCTGCATATCGCGCAGTTCTGCCGCCAGGATCCGCTGCTGGGCGCCATCGAGATGGCCGCTCTCGCCGGGGCTCGCCGCTTCGTGCTGGTGTTGCAGCCGTTCCAGGGCGCGGTAGAGCAGCCGGCTCTGTCCGGCGCGGTTGCCGAACTGCACCACTGCAGCCTGCTGGCCCGCATGGGCCTCGCGCAGCTCCGGGCTGTTGCACACACCGTTGAGGTGGCTCACCACGCCCCAGCTCCAGCGCAACCGTTCGCCCAGCCGCTGCAGCGGATCCATCAGCTCCTGCCAGCTCAGCGGCAGATCGGTTTCCGCCAGGCGCAGATCCAGTTGCTGCTCAAGGCCTGAGAGCTCCTGCTCCAGCCCGGCGATCAGGCCGGGAATATGGGCCGTCACGGTCTCCGGGGTGATCGCCTCAAACTGCGGCAGCCCTTCGCCCCTGAGGATCTGGGGCAGGACGGCGGTGGTCGGGCTCATGGCGATCGGCTTGGCTCTGCGACCATTTCAGTCCAGGTTCAGACCGCGAGGCGGGTCAGCCGAGGGCGGGAAGCCGAAGCGCCACAACGGCATGGTTGGCCAGATCGCTGGCCAGGCCCGTGGTGGTGGCCTCATAGAGATCAATCGCCACGCGAGGCCAGAAGCCGATCACCACGGTGGGCACCAGCAGGCACAGGGCGATCACCAGTTCGCGGGGCTTCATGTCGCCCACAACCGCCAGGGCCGGGATGCGGGGGCCGAAGAACACTCGCCGGCAGAGGCTGAGCAGGTACACCGGCGTGAGCACGACGCCGATGGCCGCCAGGACCACGGCGATCACGCGGAAGCCCACGGTGAAGCCGTCGTTGCTGGTGACCCCCAGGAATACGGTGATTTCGCTGACGAAGCCGCTCATGCCGGGCAAGGCCAGTGAGGCCAGCGAGCTGGCCACGAAGAAGGCAAAGGTGATCGGCAGAACCTTGGCCAGGCCGCCCATGTTTGGAATCGAAAGGGTCTTGGTGCGCTCGTAGAACACCCCCGTCACGAAGAACATGGCGGCGGCGATGAGGCCGTGACTGATCATCTGCAGCATCGCGCCGCTCATGCCGAGGCTGTCCACCGCGCCGATGCCCAGCAGCACGAAGCCCATGTGGCTTACAGAGCTGCAGGCGATGCGCCGTTTCACGTTGTCCTGCGCAAAAGCGTTGAGGGCCCCGTACACGATGTTGACGATGCCCAGCACAATCAACGCCGGCGCCAGTTGCAGGTGTGCCTCAGGCAGCATCTGCACGTTGAAGCGCAGCAGGGCATAACCGCCCATCTTCAGCAGCACCCCCGCCAGCAGCATCGACACCGGCGCATTGGCCTCGCCATGGGCATCCGGCAGCCAGGTGTGCAGAGGGAACATCGGCAGCTTCACACCGAAGCCCACCAGGAAGCCCAGGTAGCAGAGCAGGCCGAACACGCCGCCGGGGGATCGGGCTGTGAGTTCACTGAGGTTGAGCGTGAACGGACCATTGAGGGCCAGAGCCAAGCCGCTCAGCAGGATCAATAGGGAGGCTGTGGCCGTGTAGAGGATGAACTTGGTGGCCGCGTACTGGCGTTGGTGACCACCCCAGATGGCGATCAGCAGATAGACCGGCACCAGCTCCAGTTCCCAGGCCAGGAAGAAGAGCAGGAAGTCCTGCGAGAGGAACACCATCGCCTGGGCCGAAGCCTGTACCAGCAGCAGAGCGAAGTAGAGACGCGTCTTCTTCTGGATGTTCCAGCTGGCTGCCACCGACAGCAGCGTGACCAGGCCGGAGAGCACCACCAGCGGCGCCGAAAGTCCATCAGCTGCCAGCGACCATTCCAGGCCGAGCGAGGGCACCCAGCTGAAGCGTTCCACCAGCTGCAGGCCAGCGAAGGATCCGTCGAAGTGCTGGCTGAATACGAACAGCATCAGCACCAGGTCGGCCAGCAGGGTGGCCAGGGCAATGGTGCGCGGCAGTTTGGGATCGGTGCCGTCGCCAGGCAGCAGCATCAGCAGAGGCGCCACCGCACCTGGCAGCAGCGTGATCAGGCTGAGCCAGGGAAAGGATGAGGGGGCAGCGGCGCTGACGCTGGACGCGGCCATCAGGGGCAGATTGACGTCCATCGCAGCGGCAAACGGTTGACGGGATTTGCCGCTGTCGAGGCGTTGAGCCGACCTCTGGCGACGCTCCAGTCTACCAGTGAGACTGGGCGGTTTGGGTATTTGTACTCAGGGGCGCTGCCCAGACGGGCAGTTCAGTCCGGCGCGTCCGGAAGGCTCTGCCAGCGGCTGCCGGCTTGCTGCAACTGCAGCACCTCGGCGCGGGAGGCCACTCCTTCGCTCTCCCACATCCGCACCATGGCCCTGCTCACCGCAGAGGCGTGCTCGCGGCTCGTGAGCGCCAGGATGCTGGGACCGGCGCCGCTGATCACGCAGCCCCAAGCGCCGGCATCGATCGCGGCTTCCCGCACCTGACGCCCGCCCTGGATCAGCCCCCAGCGGTAGGGCTCGTGGATGCGGTCGTGCATGCCATCGGCGATCAGATCGCCGTTGCCGGTGCGCAGGCCCTGCAGCAGCAGGGTGAGCGAGCCCAGGTTCGTGACGGCATCGGGAATGGAGATCTGCTTGGGCATCACCCGACGGGCCTCGCTTGTGGAGAGCCGGATTCCTGGGATCGCCACCACCGGGATCACCTCCGGCGACCACTCACAGCGCACCACGCGCCAGCGATGGGAGGCGGCCTTGGCTGTCATGCACAGCCCTCCCAGCAGAGAGGGCACCACATTGTCCGGGTGACCTTCGATGTCGATTGCCAGCTCCAACAGCTTCTCGCGGCTGAGCGGCTCACCGATCAGCGCGTTGGCCCCCATCAGCCCGGCCACGATCGCCGTGGCGCTGCTGCCGAGGCCCCGGGCCGGTGGCACGGCCAGACGCACGCGCGCCTCGACGGCGATCGGTTGTTCTCCCGCTTCCTTCCAGACCCGCTGCGCCGCCCGGTAGACGAGATTGTCCGGCCCGCCGCGCAGGTGAGAGCCCTCGCTGCCTTCGATCACCAGTTCGAAGCGCTCCCCATCCCCCTCGATGCAGCGCATCGCGAAGCGGTTGTTCAGCTCCAGGGCGGCTCCCAGGCAATCGAAGCCAGGGCCGAGGTTGGCCGTCGTGGCGGGCACATCCACCACAACCCCCTGACCGATCCGGGGGCGCACCATACCGTTTGTTCTGCTCGGGTCAGTCTCCCACTCAGCCCAGCAGCATCCGCGCCCGGCAGGCGGCGCTGAATAGCCCTGCCTCAGGGTCGGTGAGTGCCGTCAGTGGCACCTGTTCCACCACTGAGCTGAGGCGACCCTTGGCCAGGAACGGTTTGAGGAAGGCCGAGGAGCGCAGCTCCGTCAGGAGCTTGCCGGCTGTGCCACCCCCGATCCAGAGCCCCCCCAGGCAGAGGCTCTGCAGGGCGAGATCGCCGGCCACGCTGCCGTAGGCCCCCAGCCAGAGATCGAGCGCACAACGCGCCAGGGGTTCACCGGATGCGGCGGCGGCGGCCGTCGCGGCTGGCAGGTCGTCGCCTTCAGCACGGTTGGCCAGGGCGTGGCTGGCGCCATCGGGATCCATGGCCAGGTGCCAGCGCATCACATCGCCGAGGCCAGTGCCGCTCACAACCCGCTCGATCGAGAGTCGTTCAAGGCCGAGATCCGCCATCAGCCAGCGTTTCAGCTGCCACTCCGCTTCGGTACGCGGCGCGAACTCGCCGTGGGAGGCCTCGCTGGCCACCGCCACCAGCCCCGATGGCGTGGGCACCCCCATCGCCACCCCCAGGCCGGTACCGGCCCCGAGGATCGCCACCGGTGCCTGTGGATCACCAGTCACAGGGCCCTGCAACGGCACCTGTTGCTGCGCCTCCAGGTGGGGCAGGCCATAGATCAGCACGGCGAAATCGTTCACCAGCTCCAGTCGCTCCAGGCCGCAGGCCGATGCCAGTGCAGCCTCGTCCAGCAGCCAGGGGAGGTTGGTGAGCTTGACGCGTCCCGCCCGGACCGGTCCTGCCACGGCAAGACAGGCATGCGCGGGGCGCCCCTCTTCGCTGGCCTGAGGGCCTGAGCCCCCATCACGGCCTGCAAGGAAGTGGTTCACCAGCCGGGAGAAGTCGTCCCATTCCGCGGATAGGAACCGTTGGCTGCGCCCCTTGATCAGACGACCCTCCTGCAGGTGGTACAGCGCCATCAGGGTCTTCGTACCGCCGATGTCGCCGGCGAGCAGGGTGGTCATGGCCGCGGGGCCGGAGCGCAGGCGAGACCCAGGCCGGCTGCACGATCCTCGTTGGCGCGGCTTGCGGCCGCGAGCAGCTCGGCGATGGGCACGCTGCCCAGATCGCCCTCGCGGCGGCTGCGCAGGCTGAGTTCGCCGCACTCGGCCTCCTTGGCGCCGATCACCGCGAGCACCGGGATCTTCATCTGCTCCCCATTACGAATAAGTTTGCCGAGCCGATCGCCGGAGCCATCCACGCTGGCGCGCACTCCGGCGGCCTTGAGCTGAGCCAGCACCTCGGCCGCATAGGGGCGGACTTCATCGGTGACCGGCAGCAGTCGGATCTGCTCGGGGGCCAGCCAGAAGGGGAAATCGCCGGCGTAGTTCTCGGTCATGATCCCGAAGAAGCGCTCCAGCGAGCCGAAGATGGCGCGGTGGATCATGATCGGCCGCTGCCGAGAGCCATCGGCGGCCACGTATTCCAGATCAAACCGTTCCGGCAGGTTGAAGTCGAGCTGGATCGTGGAGCACTGCCACATGCGCCCGATCGCGTCTTCGATCTTCAAATCGATCTTGGGGCCGTAGAAGGCGCCGCCGCCCTCATCGACCTTGTAGGCCCAGCCCTTGCGATCGAGGGCCTCGATCAGGCCCTGGGTGGCCAGCTCCCACACGGCGTCCTCGCCGATGGATTTCTCCGGCCGGGTGGAGAGGTTGATCTCGTAGTTGCGGAAATCGAAGGTGGAGAGGATCTGCTCAGTGAGATCGAGGATCGCCAGGATCTCGTCGCTGATCTGCTCCGGCAGACAGAACACGTGGGCGTCGTCCTGGGTGAAGCCGCGCACCCGCATCAGGCCATGCATCACGCCGGGGCGCTCGTAGCGGTACACGGTGCCCAGCTCGGCCCAGCGGATTGGCAGCTCCCGGTAGCTGCGCAGCGCGCTGGCGTAGGTGAGCACGTGGAAGGGGCAGTTCATCGGCTTGAGCTGGTATTCCCGCTCATCCACCTGCATCGGGCCGAACATCGACTCGCTGTAGAAGTCGAGGTGGCCGGAGGTCTTCCACAGGCTGATGTCCGCCACATGCGGCGTGTAGAGCAGCTCGTAGCCGGCCTCGAAGTGCAGCTCCCGCCAGAGGTTTTCGATCAGCAAACGCATCCGGGCGCCGCGGGGGTGCCAGAACACCAGGCCGGCGCCGGCCTCATCTTCGATCGAGAACAGATCGAGATCGGTGCCCAGGCGCCGATGGTCGCGGCGCAGGGCCTCCTGCTTGCGGCGCTGGTGCTCCGCCAGCTGCTCCGGCGTTTCCCAGGCGGTGCCGTAGATGCGCTGCAGCTGGGCGTTGTTCTCATCGCCGCGCCAGTAGGCGCCGGCAACGCTTTCGAGTTCGAAGGCCTTGGCGTTGAGCTCGCTGGTGTTGGCCACGTGCGGGCCGGCGCACAGGTCCCACCAGTCCTCGCCGAGGGTGTAGAGGGTGATTGGCTCCTGAATGCCGGCCAGGATCTCCAGCTTGTAGGGCTCGTTCTGGGCCTTGATGCGGGTCTCGGCCTCGGATCGACTCACCTCGAGGCGCTCGAGCGGCAGCCGTTTATTGATGATCCGGATCATCTCCTTCTTGATCGCCTTCAGATCGACTTCGGTGAAGGGATCAGGGCTGTCGAAGTCGTAATAGAAGCCGCTCTCCGTCCATGGCCCGATGGTCACCTGGGCCTTGGGGAACAGTTTCTGCACCGCCAGGGCCATCACATGGCTCATGGAGTGGCGGATGCGCAGCAGCTGCTCGCTCTCACTGGTTTTCGGCAGCTGGATCGCTGCCGAGGTGGTGCTGCCGCTGCTGCTGAGGGGCTGGTCGGCAGAGCGGGTCGCGGTCACGGCTGCTGGGTGGCAACCCCGATCCTACGCAGCAGAATCGGCGCCCTATCTAGGCTCGTGGGGTGACTGATCCGTCGCCTGCGCCCGCTCCTCAGCCCCCGCCGCGGGAGTCCGCCGAGCTGCTCGATCAGCTGCTGGACTCGCTGTTCGAAGACTTCGGCTTCTGGTTTCAGCGCGGCCTGGTGTTGCTTGACCACACCCCGGAGCACCTCCTGCCCCCATCGGAGCAGCGTCAGCTGCGCAGCAGGCTGGAGGAGGCCCTGCGGGCAATCGCGGCCACCCGCTCGCTTCGGGCGGCCTGCAGCACGCCGATGGCGGTGGACATGGAGGCCATGGCCCCCTGGCACCGGTTGATGATGCGGGTCTGGAATCTCTCGGCGATGCTGCGCATTGCCGGTGTTCCCTTGCCTGAGGAGCGGCGCCCCTGAAGGGGCTGATCTAGCTCGGGCGACGGTCGTCGGAGTTGTTCTGCCCTTGGTTGGCCTGCAGATTGGCCTGGTAGAAGCGTTCCAGGTCCGTTGCGGCCTTCACCGGCTGGCCGTAGGCGCTCTGGCCGCTGAGGGTGGGGAACGAGGCCCATTCCTTCGCCAGGACCGCCATGGCATCCGGCGTCAGACCGCTGCGATCGATTTCATCGAGCACACCGCGGCGGTCTACCAGATAGAGCGCGGCCTGGTCCTGGTTGGCGGGCTGGAAGCTGGCCAGCTGCAGGCGGCGGGAGGCCTCGCGCCAGGTGCCTGGCAGGAACTGGTAGGCGCCGGCAGCGGCGCTGGTGTAGCGCTTCACGACCACGATCTCGGGATGGCGGGCCAGGCTGGCGAAGCGGCCGCCGCCGTAGAGGGTGTGGTAACCCTCGCGGCTGCCCTGCTTCCAGGTGCCCTCGGCGTAGCGGATCGTGTTGAGCAGGGCTTGGCGCCGTGGCGTGATCGCGTAGGTCTTGCGGCTCTGCTGGACTTGCTGGGTGTCCTGCACGCTGGCTGCTGCTGGTTCGGCCGGGTTGTGCAGCACCGGGGCGGCGACCAGCAGCAGAGCGGCGGCGCAGCAGGCGGTGGTGGGAGCAGGGGCCCGGTGGAACAGACGGCGGATCGGCAAGCGGCGGTGCAATCAAGGTCCGAAGAGCCTGCTGTCCAGTGAGTCCTGCTGCGAGAACGGGGATCCCTCCCCTGGACAAATGAGACCAGCTGTGCTGCGCGGCGCGCTTCGGCTTTGGCCTCGGTTGAGACGACCGAGATGCCTCCCGTGCTGCTCAGGCGGCTCGGCGGGCTTGGCCTGCTGATCAGCCAGTTTGTGCGGCGGTGAGCTTCAGGCTCGCCAAGCCGCCCGATCGATCAGCTCCCTTAATCTTTCCTTCGCAAAGGATCAGGCTTGAGCGGCTCTGTCGCTGGCCGGCAGGAAGCCAAGGGCCGCGCGGGTGCGCCCCAGGGTGGCCTCGGCAACTGCGCTGGCCCGCTCGCGGCCGCTGCTCAGGACGCGATCCAGCTCGGCCGGGTCGGCGCTCAGCTCGGCGTGGCGTGCCTGAATCGGCCGCAGGGCCTCCACCAGCGCCTCCGCCAGCAGCGGCTTGAAGGTGCCCCAGCCCATGGCGGCGCACTCGCTGGCGGCAGCATCGCGGCCCTTGCCGCTCAGCAGGGCGTAGAGGCCCAGCAGGTTGTCGGTTTCCGGCCGCTCCGGGTTGCCGAATTCCAGCCCCATCACCGGATCGGTCTTGGCCCGCTTCACCTTCTTGGTGATCAGCTCGGGTGGATCGAGCAGGTTGATCCGCGAGCCCTCGTTGGGATCGCTCTTGCTCATCTTGTTGCGGCCGTCGGCGAGGCTCATCACCCGCGCCCCCTCCTTGAGGATCAGTGGCTCGGGCACCTTCAGCACCGGGATCACCTCGCCGTCGGCGTCGCGGGGCCCGAAGCGGGCATTGACCCGTTGCTGGGCGATGTCGCGCGCCAGCTCCAGGTGTTGCTTCTGGTCTTCTCCAACCGGCACCAGATCAGCGTCGTAGAGAAGGATGTCGGCCGCCATCAGCACCGGGTAATCCAGCAGGCCCACCGAGACTTGATCCCCCTGTTTGACAGCCTTCTCCTTGAACTGGATCATCCGCTCCAGCCAGTTCAGCGGCGTGATGCAGTTCAGCAACCAGCACAGCTCGCTGTGGGCCGGCACATGGCTCTGCACGAACACCGTGGAGCGTGCCGGATCGATGCCGCAGGCCAGATAGAGCGCGGCGGTGCTGCGGGTGTCGGCCGCCAGGCGCTGCGGATCATGGGGAACCGTGATCGCATGCAGGTCCACCACGCAGAAAAACGTGTCGTGGCTGTCCTGCAGGGCCACCCAATTGCGGATGGCCCCGAGCCAGTTGCCCAGATGCAGGGAGCCCGTGGGCTGAACGCCGGAGAGAACCCTGGGGCGTGACATCCGAGATCGCTGTTGGTTGGCCGGATTCTGCCTGCAGGCGGGGGGCCGCCCTTGCCGATCAGGCCTCGCTGCTCGCGTCGGTGCTGGTGGTGTCGGGCTCCGGCACGGCAGCCTCGTCAGCGACTGGCTCGAGCTCGGCCACGGCGGGTTGCAGTTCGGGCTGGGGCTCAGCGGCCACCGGTGCCGCGGGACGGGCCGGACGGGCGAAAGGGTTGGGGCGGCTGCCGCCGCGCTCACCACGACCCCCATCGCGCCCGCCATCACGACCGCCGTCACGTCCACCCTCGCGAGGCTCGCGTGGTGGGCGGCCAGCGCCTGAGGCACGTTGCTGCGCCACCAGCTCATCGAGCTTGCCCTCCTCGAGCAGTTGGGCCACGGTGCGGATCGAGAGGCCCAGCGCTGCCACGGTGGAGCGCAGTCCGAAGGCCTCCTGCACGGCGCGGGCAGCGCGCATTTCGTTGTCGCTCAGGCGGATGCGGAAGCCACCGGCCTCGCGGTTGCCACCGTCGCGGTTGCCACCCTCGCGGGGACCCCGGCTGCCACGGCCTTCGCCACGAAAGCGCTCGTTCTGGCCGGTCTGCTGGCCCGGCTGCTGGCCATCCTGCTGGCTGGTCTGGAGGTCACCGTCGGCCATGGCCGCACACCTGAAAAATCAACGCGAATTGTGACGCATGGGCGGTGTCGTGGGCCAGCACCAGCTGAGGTGATGGGCTTCGTTGCTGCCGGGCCGCGCCAGTACGAGCAGCGGCAGCGAGGTGGGGCCTGGGCTCTCCACCTGCTGGCGGTAGATCGCCAGCAGGTGCAGGTAGGCCGGCAGGGTCCAGCCGTGGTTGCCTTGCTCCTGCATCAGCCAGAAGCGGCGCAGCGCCTCGGCGCAGGCCTCGCGGCCGAATTCCTGCCAGCACTGCTCCTGTGCCTCCAGTTCCGTGAGCCCCTGCTGCAGCAGGCTTCGGTAGCGCACAAGCTCAGGAGCCTCGGCGCTGGTGTCAGGCGGCAGCGTCAGGGCCAGCCGCTGCACCGTCACCACCTGCAGGCGCAGCCAGCAGCGATCCAGGAGCAGCACCGGCAGATCGCCGTGCCAGGTGCGTTGAAGCTGCTGCTGCGCCAACAGCTGGTCTGCCTGGGCCTGAAGCCGTGGCGTCAGCAGGGTCTGCAGTTCAGCCATGGGCCCCCCGGAAGGTGATGGTCGGGATGGCGTACTCGCGTGGCTCCAGGTGAATTGTGCAGCGCACCTCACCGAAACGAGCCGCCAGGTGCTCCTCCACCAGTTCGGTGATGCGGTGGGCGGTGGGCAGATCGTCGGCCTCCACCACCATGTGCAGCTCGATGAACACGCGCTGGCCCAGCACGCCGCGGCTGGCGATGTCGTGCACGTTCAACACACCCGGCACGGTCATCGCCACCTCATGAATCGCCTCCGGGGCGATGGCGATCTGATCCACTAGCCAGGGCAGGTTGGCCCGCAGCACTTGCCAGCAGGCACGCACCAGCAGCAGGCACAACGGGATGGCCACGGCCACGTCGAACCAGGTCTGCTTCAGCACCAGCACACCGGCGAGGCCCAGCAACACCATCACGGTGGTCCAGATGTCGCTGGTGGTGTGGCGCGCATCGGCCAGCAGGAGCTGGCTGTTCAGGCGCCGGCCCTCACTGCGTTCGTAGCCCGCCAGCAGCACATTGCAACCCAACACGATCAGCAGCAGCACCAGGTCGTGCCCGTCCATGCGCAGCGGCTTGAGGCCGGTGGCGATGCGTTCCACCGCCGTGCGCAGGATCTCGACGGCCGTGAACAGGATGAAGCCGGCGATGGCCAGGGCCCCCACCGCTTCGTATTTGTCGTGGCCGTAGGGATGGTCCCGGTCCGGCTGGGGGTCGGAGAGGCCGTTGGTGAGCAGCCCCAGCAGGCTGGAGAGGCCGTCGGTGGTGCTGTGCATCGCGTCGGCCAGCACCGCCAGCGAGCCGCTCATCAGGCCGATCACCAGTTTCAGCACGCTCATGGCCACGTTCACCGCCAGGGCAACGAGCAGCACCCGCTTCACGGCCGCGCGGTTGTCGGCGCGACTGGCTGCTGAGCCGTTGCTGGTTGCGCTGTTGGCCCCGGCGGCGTGGGCGACTCCCATGTCTGGCGGTGGCCCGGCACGCTATCCAGGCTATGGGGTCTGGGCAGGGATCACCAGGTCAGCTAGAGATGTCGCGCCTGAGCGTGTTGGTCGCGGTCCGTTGCTCCCCTCCCTGACCTTCGCCGCTGGTTCGATCACGGCGCTTCGGCGCCACTGGCCTGCCGCGGCGGCCCTGGGGGGAGGCGTGCTGCTGCTCGACAGCCTGCACGGCCCGCTCTCCTCGTTGCTGAGCCTCTCTGCCGCTGCCGGCGGTCTCTGGCTGCTGGCTGGCCGCCTGCGTCCCGGCAAGGTGGCGCTGCCCTCCAGCAGCCAGGGCTGGATCGAGTGGCTTGAGGGGGTGCTGGCCAGCTTCGAACGCCTCGATCCCGAGGGTGAGGGTGCCGCGACGGCCGCGCCCCAGCAGCTCCGGCGCAGGCAGCTGGCCCAGCTGCAGCATCGCCAGGGACGTCGCCATCTGGAGATCGCCCTTGTGGGTTCCATCGGCTGGGATGAGAGCCTCCAGACCGCACTGCTGCAGAGCTGCACCTTTCCCCTGCCCCTGCGGCTGCACCGCAGCCACCCACTGCCACCCGCCGCCGGCGCCTGGCAGTGGCCGGAGCCTTTCCAGCACTGTGATCATCTGATTCACCGCCTGGATCTGCCCCTCAAGGCGGCAGACCTGCGCTGGCTTGAAGCCCTGCCCCGGGGCCAGGCTGTCTGGTTGCTGGTGGATCGCCCCCTCGGCGGGGAGTGGACGGCTCAGTTCCAGGCCCTTCAGTTGCAGTTGCCCGAGTCGCTCCGTGAGCGTTGCTGGCCCTGGTCGCCGGAGCAGGCGGACCAACTGGCGACGGACCTTGCCCCCCTGGCTCGGCAGCTCGCCCTTGGCGCCGGCCAGCTACCGGAGCGCACCCAGCAGCGCAACCTGCAGGAGCTCCACGGCCGCTGGCAGCTGGAGCTGGAGGCATTGCGTCGCCGTCACTGGCAGCAGCTCCTGCAGCAGACCCAGTGGACGGTTGCCGCCGGCGTGGTGGTGGCCCCACTGCCGAGCCTGGACCTGCTGGTGCTGGCGGCCGCCAATGGTCTGATGCTGCGGGAGATGGCGCGCCTGTGGGACTGCCCTTGGTCGTTCGAGCAGCTGCAGGCCGCCGCGGTCCAGCTGGCCAAGGCGGCCCTGAGCCTGGGGGTGGTGGAGTGGACCAGCCAGGCCGTGGGCTCACTGGTGAAGCTGCATGCGGCCACCTGGTTGGTGGGCGGTGCCCTGCAGGCCCTCAGCGCCGCCTATCTCACCCGTGTGGTGGGCCGCGCCATGGCCGACTACCTGGCCCTGGCCGTCGGCGTTCCTGAAGCGGAGCTGGAGGCGCTGCTGCAACGGCAGGCGCCGTTGCTGGTTGCCCGGGCAGCGGAAGAGGAGCGGCTCGACTGGGGTGCCTTCCTGCAGCAGGGTCGTCTCTGGTTGCAGGATTGGCAGGTTCAGGCCAAGGCCCAGACGCAGACCTAGGGCCAGATTGAAAGAGACTTAGAGCCACAACCGAAGCCCTCGTCACGACACAGGCTTAAGCAAACTTCATGACGGCTTCATGAATTCGTTCATGAACAGCCGCGAAGCTCTGCAAATTTAATTTTTGCTCCGCTGGCGTATTGCGCCATCTTCTTAGCGTTATCAGGCCACCTCTGTGGCATCCGTCCTGATCTCGCACTTGCGATTCCCATGACCACTGCCCTTCGCAGCGGCCGCGCCAATAGCTGGGACAGCTTCTGCCAGTGGGTCACCTCCACCGACAACCGCATCTATGTGGGTTGGTTCGGTGTGCTGATGATCCCCTGCCTGCTGGCGGCCACCATCTGCTTCATCATCGCCTTCATTGCGGCGCCCCCCGTCGACATCGACGGCATTCGCGAGCCCGTTGCTGGCTCCTTCCTCTACGGCAACAACATCATTTCCGGCGCTGTCATCCCCAGCAGCAACGCCATCGGCCTGCACTTCTACCCCATCTGGGAAGCCGCCAGCCTCGATGAGTGGCTGTACAACGGCGGTCCCTACCAGCTGGTTGTGTTCCACTTCCTGCTGGGCATTTCCGCCTACATGGGCCGGCAGTGGGAGCTCTCCTACCGGCTGGGTATGCGCCCCTGGATCTGCGTGGCCTACAGCGCTCCGCTGTCTGCGGCCTTCGCCGTGTTCCTGATCTATCCCTTCGGTCAGGGCTCCTTCTCCGATGGCATGCCCCTCGGCATCTCGGGCACCTTCAATTTCATGCTGGTGTTTCAGGCCGAGCACAACATCCTGATGCACCCCTTCCACATGCTGGGTGTGGCCGGTGTGTTCGGCGGCAGCCTGTTCTCCGCCATGCACGGTTCGCTGGTGACGTCCTCGCTGGTGCGTGAAACCACCGAGACCGAGTCCCAGAACTATGGCTACAAGTTCGGCCAGGAAGAGGAGACCTACAACATCGTGGCTGCCCACGGTTACTTCGGTCGCCTGATCTTCCAGTACGCCTCCTTCAACAACAGCCGCAGCCTGCACTTCTTCCTGGGTGCCTGGCCGGTTGTCGGTATCTGGTTCACCTCCATGGGCATCTGCACCATGGCGTTCAACCTGAACGGCTTCAACTTCAACCAGTCGATCCTGGATGCCCAGGGCAAGGTGCTGCCCACCTGGGCCGACGTGCTCAACCGCGCCAACCTCGGCATGGAAGTGATGCACGAACGCAACGCCCACAATTTCCCGCTCGACCTGGCGGCCGTGCAGTCCATCCCCGTGGCCCTCACCGCCCCCGCCATCGGCTGATCTCCGGATCGATCGATCTGAGCTTCTGCTCAGCGTCCGGCCCCCGCCTCGGCGGGGGCTTTTTTGTGTTGTGCGCTACGGCTGGCGGTTGCAACGGCCGCACCGAGCCGCGGCGGATCGGCCGCTCATTAGCATTTTCAGGCCAATCGCCGTTGGCGATCCCCTAGGATCTGCAAAACTCCTTTACAAACCGGGGCTTGCCGATGTTCACGCTTGAGAAGGCTGCTCAGATCTTCCCGAACACCCGTTCGGCAGATGAGGTGCCGGCGATCACCGCCCGCTTCCGCCTTCTCAGCGCTGAAGACCAGCTCGCCCTGATCTGGTACGCCTATCTGGAGATGGGCACCACGATCACGATCGCGGCTCCGGGTGCCGCCCGCATGCAGTTCGCCGAGCCGGTGCTGCAGCAGATCAAGGCCATGGACTTCCAGGCCCAGAGCCAGGTGATGTGCGATCTGGCCAACCGCACCGACACGGCCATCGGCCGCACCTACGCCAACTGGTCGGTCAACATCAAGCTGGGCTTCTGGTACCAGCTGGGTCAGTGGATGGCCGCCGGCCTGGTGGCCCCGATCCCCGAGGGCTATCAGCTCTCGGCCAACGCCGCCGCGGTGCTGAACTCCGTGAAGGCCGTTGAGCAGGGCCAGCAGATCACCCTGCTGCGCAACTTCGTGGTCGACATGGGCTACGACCCCGCCAAGGGTGAGGGCCAGCGGGTGATGGAGCCCGTGGTGGCGCCGACCCCCGAGGAGCTGCGCAAAAAGGTGTTCATCGAGGGGGTGATCAACCCCACGGTGAACGCCTACATGGATCGGCTCAACGCCAACGATTTCGACGCCCTGATCGATCTGTTCCTGGTGGACGGTGCCCTGCAGCCCCCCTTTCAGAAGCCGATCGTGGGTCGTGAAGCGATCCTGCGCTTCTTCCGCGAGGACTGCCAGAACCTGCGCCTTCTGCCTGAGCGCGGCTACGCCGAGCCCACCGAGGGCGACTACACCCAGATCAAGGTGACCGGCAAGGTGCAGACCCCCTGGTTCGGCGCCGGCATCGGCATGAACGTGGCCTGGCGCTTCCTGCTCAACCCCGAAGGCAAGATCTACTTCGTGGCGATCGATCTGCTGGCCTCCCCGGCCGAGCTGCTCAAGCTGGCCCGTTGAGGCCAGCCACCCGTCGGGGGCTGCTGCTCGCGGCCCTCATCCTGGGCGGTTGGCTGCTCAGCCTGCTTCTGGTCCTTCGCGCCGACTGGGGCCGCTGGTCGCCGCCGTCGCTGCTGTTGGCTGTGCTGCTGCGCAGCCAGCTGCAGACGGGGCTGTTCATCGTCGGCCATGACGCCATGCATCGGGTGCTGCTGCCCGCAGCACCCCGGTTCAACGACCGCATCGGTGGCCTGGTGCTGGCTCTCTACGCGGCTCTGCCCTTTGATCGCTGCCTGCGTCAGCACCAGCGCCATCACCGAGCACCCGGTACCGCCCTGGATCCCGATTTCCATGGCCCAGGCCAAGCCTCGATTGTGGCCTGGTATCAGCGCTTCATGGCCCGCTACCTGAATCCCAGGCAGATGTCCCTGCTGCTGGCGGCCTGGGGGCTGCTTGCCTGGTGCACCTCCGTGCAATCGGTGCTGCTGTTCTGCACGTTGCCCTTGATGCTCAGCTCCCTGCAGCTGTTTGTCGTGGGAACTTACTTGCCCCATCGCCGCTCCAGTGATCGGGCTCAGCACACCGACAGCCTCGGATTGCCCGAATGGCTGTCGTTGCTGGCCTGTTATCACTTCGGCTACCACCTGGAGCATCACCAGGACCCGCAGCTCGCCTGGCATGAACTGCCCCGCCGTCGCCGAGAAGGGGCTGCCTCCTCCCTCGCGCCATCCGTTTCTGCGCAGTAGCGTCCGCGACATGGAGACAGAACTCGCAGGCTGGACGGATCAGGAACAGGCGGTGGCCCGTGACGCCTTTGAGCTGGCGTACGGCCGTTCCACCGTCGCCCTGATCGAGGCCGTGCGACGTCAGGTGGACACCCTGCAGACGGTGGATGCGCTCTGGCAGCTGCATGACTTCCTCAGCATCCAGCGCCACGTGATCGAAGGTCGTTTTGATTTCCGTCTTGATGGCATCCTGTTCGTGTTCGCCAGCCTGGTGAAGGAGGGCCTTCTCCAGCTCGATGAGCTGCAGGGACTCGACGCCGACAAGCTCGGCAAGGTGAGCGCCATGGCCCGCTTCTGAGCGGTCAACGGCGGCAGGATCCCCTGCAGCAAGATGATCGACTCCGATGATCCGTTTCATTGATCTGTGCCGGCTGAGGTGACTCGCGACGCTGCGATGGCACAGGCTGACAACGCCGCCGATCAGCGTTGGCCCTGGTGGCCGCTGCTGCCGCTCTACCCCTATGGGCGCCGCCGCACCCTGGTGCGGGAGCTGATCCCTGGCCAGCTATGGAGCTTTGAGCAGCTGCAGGGCATCTTCTATGTGGCCGTGCCGATCCGAATGACGGTGGCGCGTCTGCGCGACGGCCTCCTGCTCTACGCCCCGGTAGCCCCGACCGGGGAGGTGCTGCGTGCTCTGCGTGATCTCGAGCAGCAGCATGGCCCCGTGCGATCGATCGTGCTGCCCACCGCCTCGGGCCTTGAGCACAAGCTGCCGGTGCCGGCCATGGCCCGGGCCTTCCCCGAGGCGCAGGTGTGGGTCACACCGGGGCAGTGGAGTTTCCCGCTCACCCTGCCGCCCGCCTGGCTGGGCTTCCCTGCCGGCCGCACCCGTGTGCTCGGCGAGCAGGGCTTCCCCCATGACGATGAGCTGGTGTGGCTCTCGCTTGGGCCGCTTGACCTCGGCCTGGGTCGCTTCCAGGAATTCAGCTGCCTGCACCGGGCCAGCGGTGCTCTGCTGATCACCGATGCCCTGGTGGCGATCAGCAGTGACCCCCCCGAGCTGTTTGAGGCCGATCCGACGCCCTTGCTTTTCCACGCTCGCGAGCGCGGCGATCAGCCCCTGCAGGACACCCCCGAGCAGCGGCGCCGCGGCTGGCAGCGCCTGGCTCTGTTCGCGTCGTTTCTGCGCCCAGAGGCCCTTCAGGTGCCCTCGCTGCGCCAGCTCCTGGATCAGGCCTTCGGCCCCGGCTGTCGCAATGCGCGCAGCTACTTCGGCCTCTATCCCTTCCACTGGAGCGGCAGTTCGGAGCAGGCGTTCGACCGCCTGATCGGCAGTCAGCCGGGCCGGCTGCAGGTGGCCCCGGTGCTCGAGCGGCTGGTGTTTCCGCGGGCCCGTGCCGTGCTGCTGCGCTGGTTGCGCCAGCTCGCCAGCGGCCCAGGCGCCTCTGAGCTGCGCTGGGTGGTGCCGGCCCACTACGACGCACCGGTACCCGCGTCGGCAGAAGGGATGGCACAACTGGCCGATGCGATCGAAGCGCGCCCCTGGGCCACCGATGGTGGCAACTGGGCCTACCTGGCGCGCCTGGATCGGCTGTTGCTGCGGGCCGGTGTGGTGCCCGACAGGCCTGCACTCTGAGCAGGCTTCGGCTGGTCCGGCCGGTCCTGCTGGAGCTTCAGAGCTTCAGTTCGCCTGGATCGGCATCGTGGCCGGCATCGGCGAACAGGCTGGCCTCCAGTTCCATGCGCTGCTCCATCTGGCGCAGGAAGTAGCCCGTCATCATGGCTGAGGCCATCAGGCCGGCGAGATGGTCGCGGCTGGCGGTGATCTTCACGTCGAAATGCTCGCCCGGAAGCATGCCCAGCAGGCCCTGCACGTTGTGGCGAATGATGTCCTGAATGTCGCCGCTGGCGGAGCGAGCCACGCGCTGCAGCACGTCGGGGGACTGTTCCTGCAGGTACTGGATCAGCGAGTTGCTGCTACTCGCCTCGCTGTCACTCGTCAGGAACTCCGGGTTGAACATCTCCGGTGTGCTCCACGTCACGGCTGCACCCTACCCCAGCTGTTCGTCGTGAACGAGCCCGTGGGGGTCGGGGAACCGAATCGTGCCGATGCGCTGGGGCGGCCAGTAGCGCAGCACGGCGGTGCCGATCACCTCGGCCTGGGGCAGTGGGCCCCAGAGGTGGGAATCGAGGCTGGCGTTGCGGTTGTCCCCCAGCACCAGCAGGTGGCCCTCCGGCACCGTGACCGGCCCGAAGCGGTAGTCGATCGGCTCCGGCCGCCACGGTTCGCGCAGCGGCTCACCGTTGCGGAAGAGCTCACCCCCCTGCACGGCGATCACATCGCCGGGGCGGCCGATTACCCGCTTGATCAGAGCAGCCTTGGGGTCGTACCCCGCCTGCACCAGGGCCGGCGGCGCATGAAACACCACGATGCTGCCCCTGGGCAGGGGTTGGTTCAGCTTCGGCCGCAGCTTCTCCACGAGGATCCGGTCCTGCAGCTGCAGGGTGGGCAGCATCGAGCCGGAGGGAATCCAGCGCGGCTCGATCACCGCCCAGCGCAGCAGCAGCGCCAGCACCAGCCACAGCAACAGGGAGCGCCAGCCCTGCAGGAGACCCGCCCGCGGCGCTCCTTCGGGTTGGGTCTCGGGGGCAGCGCCCATGGGCCGCGGACCGGTCAGCATGATCGCTGCATCCTGAACCACCCGCCCGTCCCGGTGCCCCCTTCCCCCGCCGCCGGCTGCAGCGCTGAGGCCAACCTGCGGGCGGCCCTCACCCTGCTGCGGAGCCTGCAGGCCCTCGGCCTGCGCCGGCTGGTGCTCTGCCCCGGCAGCCGCTCCGCACCCCTGGCTGTTGCGGCCGGCGTGCTGGGCCAGCAGGGCCTGGATCTGTACACCGCCGTGGATGAACGTTCAGCGGCCTTCCTGGCGGTGGGGCTGGGGCGTGGCGACGGTCGCCCCACTGCGCTGGTGACCACCTCCGGCACGGCTGTGGCCAACCTGCTGCCAGCTGTGGTGGAGGCCGACAGCGGCGCCGTGCCGCTGTTGCTGCTCACGGCCGATCGGCCAGCGCGGCTCAAGCACTGCGGCGCCAACCAGACCGTGAACCAGGAAGCCTTCCTGGCCCCCTGCTGCCGATTGTTCTGCGAGGGGGATCCGGCTGGGCTGGGAGCCATGGAACCTGCTGCGCTGCGGCGGATGGCCAGCGAAGCCTGGACTGCCTGCCTGGGGGCACCGCACGGGCCGGTGCATTGCAACCTGCCGATCGAGGAGCTGCTGCATGTCGATGCGTCGGCGCTGGCGGCGGTTGGCGCTCTGGCGATGGCCGCGCCCATCTGCCCGCCTGCTGTCGCCCTGCCGGCCCCGGCGCCTACTGCTGCTGCGCCCGATCCCCTCGATCCCGACCAGCCCGGCGTGGTGGTGGCCGGTCCCTGGCGCGGGACCACGGCGGACCTTGCCCCCCACGCCGAGGCGCTGATCCGCTGGCAGCGGCGCAGCGGCTGGCCGGTGCTGGCCGATGGCCTATCGGGCCTGCGCGGCTGGCCGGGCCTGGATCTGATCCACAGCTACGACCTCCTGCTGGCCGAGGGCCACGCTCTGCCGCCGGCCACACAGCTGCTGCGGCTGGGGCCGATGCCCTCCAGCCGCCGCCTGCAGCAATGGCTCGCCAGCGCCAGCGGTCCGTCGCTGCTGATCAGCCAGAACGATCCACGCCGTCTCGATGCGGGTGTGCCTGTCGGCGCCCGCTGGCCCGCCGGCCTGCTGGCCTGGCTGGCGGCGCTGCCGCCCCAGCGGCTGGCGGGCCTGCCCAGCTCCGCCAGCCTCTCCCTGGCCCAACGCTGGATGCAGCTGGATCGCCAGGTTCAGAGCCAGCTCGATCGGGAGCTGCTCCCCGCCGCTGACGCCGTAGATGGCGATCACGATGGCGTTGACGATGGAGCTTCGCCTCCAGACCCCTTGCAAGAGCTCCTGCAAGAGCCCGCCATCGCCCGTGCACTGAGCCTGGCCTTGCCGGCTGGCTTGCCGCTGATGCTGGCCAGCAGCAGCCCCGTGCGCGACTGGGAGAGCTTCGCGGCCGCCGATGCGCCGCAGCGGCCGGTGTTCGGTTTTCGCGGTGCCTCGGGCATCGATGGCACCCTCTCGCTGGCGGCCGGCCTGGCCATCAGCGCCGGCCGGCTGGTGTTACTCACGGGTGATCTGGCTCTGCTGCACGACGCCAACGGCTGGCTCTGGCGCCAGCAGCTGCAGGCCCATGGCGCTCACCTGTGCGTCCTGGTGGTCGACAACGGCGGTGGCGGCATCTTTGAGCAGCTGCCGATCCGGGTGGCGGGTGAGCCGGAACCGCTGGATTTCGAGCGCCTGTTCGCCATGCCCCAGGTGATCGACCACCCCGCCCTGGCGGCGGGCTATGGCGTGCCCTCCCGCCGTGTGCGGGATCTGGCCGCCCTCGGCCCGGCACTCGCGTGGGGTCTGCAGCAGCCCCTCGCCCTGCTGGAGCTGCGCAGCGACCGCCGCGCCGATGCGGCGTGGCGCCGCGAGCTGCGCCGCAGAATGGCGCCGCTGAGTGCCCTCCCCTGATGCCCGCGCCCGCCACGCCCGAGCACACCGTGGTCTGGATCCCGCAGGGCGCCTACGAGGACGTGCTCTTCGACCTCAGCGAGGAGGGCATCGCCCGTATCCGCATCAACCGGCCCGAGAAGCGCAACGCCTTCCGGCCCAAGACGGTGATGGAGCTGTTCGATGCCTTCTCGCGCGTGCGCGACAACCCCCGCATCGGCGTGGTGCTGTTCAGCGGTGTGGGTCCTGCTGCCGATGGGGGCTGGGCCTTCTGCTCCGGTGGCGATCAGAGCGTGCGCGGTGATGGCGGTTACGTCGGTGACGACGGCCTGCCCCGCCTCAACGTTCTCGATCTGCAGCGGCTGATCCGCAGCCTTCCCAAGGTTGTGATCGCCCTGGTGGCCGGCTATGCCATCGGCGGCGGCCAGGTGCTGCACCTGCTGTGCGATCTCAGCCTGGCGGCCGACAACGCTGTGTTCGGCCAGACCGGTCCGCGCGTTGGCAGCTTTGATGGCGGCTTCGGCGCCAGCTATCTGGCCCGGCTGGTGGGCCAGCGCAAGGCCCGCGAGATCTGGTTCCTATGCCGTCGCTACGGCGCCGATGAGGCCCTGGCCATGGGGCTGGTGAATGCAGTGGTGCCACTCGAGCAGCTCGAGGCGGAAGGAGTGCGCTGGGCCCGTGAGGTGCTGAGCCACAGCCCCACGGCGATCCGTTGCCTCAAGGCCGCCTTCAACGCTGAAACCGATGGGATGGCGGGCTTGCAGGAGCTGGCGGGTCAGGCCACCCACCTCTTCTACAGAACGGAGGAGGGTCAGGAGGGGCGCAATGCCTTCCTGGAGAAACGGGATCCTGATTTTTCAACCACTCCCTGGCTGCCTTAGCTATTGCTGGTGCAGAGCATCGATTCCGGTCGTGCGGCGTCCCTGGACTCCCCTGCTGGCCACCTGCGCCACCTTCAGCCTGCTCTTCGGGGCTGAGCCGGCCTTGGCCAGGGCGCCCGACCCGATCCCGCCGCTGGCTCCACGGATCAGTGATGCGGTGGCGATGGCGGGGGTGCCGGCTGATCTGCTCCTAGAGCCCGGTCTGCAGCTGGTGCTCGATCGCCGCCGCCGGCAGCTGATGGTGCTGGAGAACGGCGAGCTGAGGCGCCGCTTCCCCGCCGCCGTCGGCACCGTGGGCTGGGAGACGCCGGTGGGGCGCTATCAGGTGCTGGAGAAGGTGGCGAACCCCGTCTGGGAGCATCCGGGCAATGGCAAGGCCGTGGGTCCGGGGGCGGCCAATCCCCTCGGCAGCCGTTGGATCGGTTTCCATCGCGATTGCCGCGGGCGCCGCGGCTGGGATGGTGAGCGGCACCTCGAGATCAGCGGCTGCACCGTGGCGGGTTTCCATGGCACGCCCCACCGCTGGACCGTGGGCCGCGCCATCTCCCATGGCTGCGTCCGCCTCTATGAAGAGAACGTGCAGGAGCTGTTCGAGCTGGTGCAGGTGGGCACACCGGTGACGGTTCTGCCCTGACACCACCCGTAGAGTTGCGCCCACTTCAGCTGGATCTCCATGCGGGTGCTGTTTGCCGCAGCCGAATGTGCCCCGATGGTGAAGGTGGGGGGCATGGGCGATGTGGTGGGCTCGCTGCCGCCGGCCCTGCAGACCCTCGGCCACGACGTGCGCCTGATCATGCCGGGCTATGGCCGGTTCTGGAGCCTTCTGGCGATCCCTGCCGATCCCGTCTGGCGCGCCCACACCATGGGCACCGATTTCGCTGTCTACGAGACGCGCCATCCCGGCAACGGCCTGCCGCTCTACCTGGTTGGCCATCCGGTGTTCGATCCTGAGCGCATCTACGGCGGCGAGGACGAGGACTGGCGCTTCACCTTCTTCGCCAGCGCCGTGGCGGAATTCGCCTGGAACCACTGGAAGCCGGAAATCCTGCACTGCCATGACTGGCACACCGGCATGATTCCGGTGTGGATGCACCAGGACCCGGAGATCAGCACGGTCTTCACCATCCATAACCTCCAGTACCAGGGCCCCTGGCGCTGGAAGCTCGACCGGATGACCTGGTGCCCCTGGTACATGCAGGGCGACCACACCATGGCGTCGGCGTTGCTCTACGCCGACGGTGTCAACGCCGTGTCGCCCACCTACGCCGAGGAGATCCGCACCTCCGAGTACGGCGAGAAGCTGGATGGCCTGCTGAATTACATCAGCGGCAAGCTGCGCGGCATCCTCAACGGCATCGATCAGGACGCCTGGAACCCCGCCACCGACACCACCCTGCCCGCCAACTTCTCGCCTGAGGATCTCGCGGGCAAGGCGATCTGCAAGCAGGTGCTGCAGGAGCGCATGGGGCTTCAGGTGAACCCAGGCAGCTACCTAATGGGTGTGGTGAGCCGTCTGGTGGATCAGAAGGGACTGGATCTGCTGCTGCAGGTTGCCGACCGTGTGCTGGCCTACTCCGACAGTCAGATCGTGGTGCTGGGCACCGGTGATCGCCACCTGGAATCGGGCCTGTGGCAGATGGCGGCCCGCCATCCCGGCCGCTTCGCCGTGTTCCTCACCTACGACGATGCCCTCTCGCGCCTGATCTACGCCGGCAGCGATGCCTTCCTGATGCCAAGTCGCTTCGAGCCCTGTGGCATCAGCCAGCTGCTGGCCATGCGCTACGGATCGATTCCAGTGGTGCGTCGCGTCGGCGGTCTGGTGGACACGGTGCCTCCGCATGATCCCGCCCACCACAGCGGTACGGGCTTCTGCTTCGACCGCTACGACCCGCTCGACTTTTATACCTCGATCGTGCGCTCCTGGGAGGCCTATCGCCATGCCGACAGCTGGCACGAGCTGCAGCTGCGGGCGATGCGGGCCGACTACAGCTGGGATCGCTCGGCCCTCGAGTACGACCGCATGTACAAGGAGTTGAAGGGCTGGAAGGAGCCGACCCCCGATGCCCTGGCGGTGGAACAGTTCTCCCAGGGTCAGGCGGCCGATCCCAGCCGCAAGGGTTCGGATTCTGAGTCCGGCGGCCCCCAGGGTGCTGGCTCGGACGGCTCCGCCGCTCCCCAGCCTGTGGCAGCCGGTCTGCGCAATCCCCTCGCCCTGCTGCGCCGCCGCAACGGCGGCTGAGGCCGGGCTCGCCGTCCCTGCCCTGAGCCGTACACCCTGCACCCTGAGCCGCCATGAGCCGCCATGGGCCGCGATGATCCAGCCGGCGGCTCGAACCTGCCGGCTCCCTACCGCAACCCCTGGCGCTCCCTTTCGGAGGCCCTGTCCGCCGTAGCGGCCGACAGCCGCCTGCGGCTGCAGGAGCTTTGGCGCCGCAATGGTGAGGGTGATCTGCGCCGCCCCGGCTGGTGGCCCCGGGATCTGGCGCCTCTGTTCTGGCCACTGCTGTTGGCGGCGGTGCTGGCGGTGCTGGCGGCCGGATTCAGCCTGGCCCTGCCCAGGATTCAGCAGCTGTGGGCCCCGGCGCCATCACCGTCGGCGGCAAGTGAGGCGCGCTCAGAGTCTCCGGCCGCCAACGGTCCTGCCCCTAGCGGGTCTGCCCTCAACGGGCCTGCCACAGAGCGTCCGTCTGGGCAACCAGAGTCCTCGGGTGTGGCTCAGCCGGAGCGTGCCGCTGCACCCGAAGCGGAGAACACGACGGTTGAGCGGCCCGGTGAGCGCCGGCCCGCATCCGAAGCGACACGCCGACCACAGCCCCGATCAGAGTCGCGCTCCGCGCTTGATGCTCAGCCTGGTTCGGAACGTGTCCCTGACGCTGTTTCCGAGCCTGTCCTCGAACCTGAGCCTGAATCGGCGCCGCTGGATCCGCTGGTGGACCTGCTCGAGCGGCCGGGTTCGGATGGGCTGCTACGAGCTGCCGAGGGGCAGCCGCAGCGGGGCACACTCCAGCTGCAGGTGCGGCCGGCGTTCAAGCGATTGCAGCGGGCCGATCAGCAGCGCCATGCGGAGCTCTGGCAAGCCTGGGCGCAGGAGCTCGGCTACGACCATCTCGAGCTGCGCGACGGGCTCGGGGCGTTGCTGGCCCGGGATGCTCTTGTCGGCAGCGGCATGATCGTGCTCAGTTCCCAGCCCGCTTGAGCCGATGCAGCTCCGCTCCCTGATCGACCGCTGGGGCGCCCCCCGGGGCCCTGTCCTTCAGCTCGATCCCGAGGCAGCTGTGGGCCCGATCTGCACCGACAGCCGTCAACTGGCGGCTGGGCAGTTGTTCGTGCCGCTGGTGGGGGAGCGCTTCGATGGCCACAGGTTTCTCGATCAGGCGGCGGCACTGGGGGCCCAGGCGGCGCTGGTGCAGCGCGAACGGGCCGCAGCCGTGCCGCCTGGTTTGCTGCACTGGCTCGTCGATGACACCCTCGCGGCTTACCAGCACCTGGGCCTGCTGCACCGCCGCAGCCTGCAGGCTCCGGTGGTGGCCGTGACCGGCTCAGCCGGCAAGACCACCACCCGTGAGCTGATCCGTGCTGCCCTGGCTTCTCTCGGTCCTGTGGTGGCCAGCAGCGGCAATGAAAACAACGACATCGGCGTCCCTCTCACCCTGCTCAAGGCCGGCTCAGAGTCTGCGGCCGTGGTGGTGGAGATGGGGATGCGCGGCCTGGGGGAGATCGATCGCCTCAGCCGCACGGCGGAGCCGGATGTGGCCGTGATCACCAACATCGGAACTGCGCATATCGGCCGCCTGGGCAGTCGCGAGGCGATCGCCACCGCCAAGTGCGAGATCACCAGCCAGCTGAACCCCGCTGGGGTGGTTGTGATTCCCGCCGGTGATCCGCTGCTGGAGAGCGCCCTGGCGCAGGTCTGGACCGGCTCCGTGGTGCGGGTGGCTCTGCAGGACGATCCCGGTGCGGTCTCAGCCGATCTGCTGGGGGACTGGGATGATCAGCGGCCCTCCCTGCAGGTGAACGGCCGCACCCTGCAGCTGCCACTGGAGGGGCGCCACAACGCCCGCAACCTGCTGCTGGCGGTAGCGGTGGCCCGCCATCTGGGGATTGCGCTCAGCGAGCTGGAGCAGTTGACCGTTGCCGTGCCGGGTGGCCGCAACCGCCGCTTGCAGCAGGGGGGCCTCACCGTGCTCGATGAGACCTACAACGCCTCTCCCGAGGCGGTGCTGGCTGCCCTCGATCTGCTGGCCGCTCAGCCTGGCCGGCGCTTTGCCGTGCTGGGGAGCATGCTCGAGCTGGGCGAATCCAGCGTGGAGCTGCACCGTCGCGTGGCGGAACGAGCGGTGGAACGGGGCCTCGATGGACTTGTGGTGGTGAGTGGCGGCGCTGAGGCGCAGGCCATGGCGGAGGCCGCCGCAGCCCTGCCCCGCCTGGCGGTGGTGGACACGCCGGAGCAGGCCGCTGACCCCTTGGCCAACTGGCTGCGCAGCGGCGATGTGGTGCTGCTCAAGGCGAGCCGCGGTGTTGCCCTCGAGCGGTTGCTGCCGTTGCTGCCACCGTTGTCGTAGTCCGCTGTGGTGGCCGGCTGTCGTGGCCGATTGCCGGCAGGCTGAACAAGCTGGTGGCGGTCGCCTGCCGCCCCTTTCATGCTGTTCAATCTCGATGCCCGTCTGCAGTCGTTGCGGATGGTGGCCGGGCTGGCGGAGTTCCTCAAGCATCCCGACTCGCTCGAGAGCGTGTTCAAGGTGGCGAGCAGTCTCCGCAACAGCCCTCTCTCCGCTCAGATGTTTCGCCATCTGCTGGCCAATCCCCGCATGGCGGAGCTGGTGGAGCAGGGCTGGCGCCCTGCCCCGATCGATCTGGATGCCCTCGGGCAGCTGCCTGAAGGCAGTCTCGGGCATGTCTATGCCCAGCAGCTGCGCAGCCAGGGGCTCACCCCCGACAGCCTGATCGACCCCAGTCCGGTTCATTCGGCGCAGGAGTTCCTGGTGCATCGCCTGCGTGAAACCCACGACATCGTGCATGTGCTCACCGGGTTCGGGACCGATCCGACTGGTGAGCTGGGCCTGCAGGCCTTCAATCTGGCCCAGAACCGCTCGCCGCTGGCGGTGATGCTGATTTTCGGCGCCATGCTCAGCAGCCTTCAGAACGACGAACCGCTGGAGCCGTTGCTGACCGCCCTGGCCCGCGGCTTTGCTCTGGGGCTCCAGTCGCCCTGTGTGATCGCCTATCGCCTGGAGGATGGTTGGGATCGCCCCCTGGCCGATTGGCAGCGGGAGTTGGGCCTGCCGGTGGCGGAGAGCTGATCGCTCTATCGCGGCGCCTGCCAGTTTTCCTTCACCAGCTGCTTGGCCCGGCCGAGGGCCAGGGCTCCGGCGGGAACGTCCTTGGTGAGTGTGGAGCCGGCGCCGACGGTCACGTCGGCACCCAGCTGGATCGGGGCCACCAGCACGCTGTTGGCTCCGGTCTTGCTGCCGGCACCGATCACGGTGCGGTGCTTGTTGACTCCGTCGTAGTTGGCGGTGATGGTGCCAGCGCCGATGTTGACGTTGCTGCCCAGTTCGGCATCGCCGATGTAACTGAGGTGGTTCACCTTGCTGCCGGCGCCGATGCGGCTGTTCTTGACCTCCACGAAGTTGCCGATGCGGCAGTCCGCCTCCAGCAGTGTTCCCGGACGCAGCTGCGCGTAGGGGCCGATGGCGCAGTCTGAAGCCACGCTGGCCTCTCGCACCACCGAGTAGAGAACCTGCACGCGTTCGCCGAGCTGGGCATTGTCGAGCAGGCTGCCCGGTCCGATGCGGCAGCCATCGCCGATCACGCTGTTGCCGCGGAAGTGGCACTGCGGCTCCACCACCACATCGCGGCCGAAGCGGGTGCCGTCGCTGAGCGTGCAGCTGCCGGGATCGACGAAGGTCACCCCTTCACGCATCCAGTGGCAGCGAAGGCGCTCCTGAATCACCGCTTCGCACTGGGCCAGCTGCAGACGATCGTTGATCCCATTGATCTCATTGGCGTCGGCCACCTCCACATGCATGGCGGGGCTGAGCATGGCAACGGTGTCCGTCAGGTAAAGCTCTCCCTGATCGTTGTCGGTGCGCAGCTGGGGCAGCACCTCCGCCAGCCGGCTCCAGCTGAAGCAGTAGATGCCAGCGTTGATCAGGTTGTTGCGGCGCTGGTCGTCGCTGCAGTCGCGGTGTTCCACGATTGCCGAAACGTTCCCCTCGTCATCGGCGACGACACGGCCGTAACCGGTGGGATCCTCGAGCCGCGCCGTCAGCAGCGTGACGGCGGCGCCGCTGCTGCGGTGGCGCTCGAGCAGATCGGTGATCGTCTGCTCCCGCAGCAGCGGCACATCACCGTTGAGCACCAGAAGATCGCCTTCGAACCCCGTCAGGGGTGCCAGCAGCTGCTGCACGGCATGGCCAGTGCCGTTCTGGGGCTGTTGCAGCACGAACTCCAAGCCGCTCCAGTCGGCCAGCGACTGCTCCACCCGCTCGGCCTGATGACCGACGATCAGCAGCTGTCGTTCGGGGCTGAGGCTGCGGCAGCTGGCCAGCACCCGCTCCACCAGGGTGGCGCCAGCCAGAGGCTGCAACACCTTCGGCAGGTCACTCTTCATGCGGGTGCCCTTCCCGGCGGCCAGAACGGCAACGGCGAGCATCGAAGGCGGCGGGTAACTGGCCGGGAATCTACGTGGCCCGCCCGGGCCTAGCCCCGGCCCGCCAATCTCCAGCGGCGACGCCAGGCACTGGTGCTCTCGCCGGGATGCTGCTGCTGGCGCTCGACCCGGGCGGCCTGGATTGCTGCTGCCGTGGCGTTGCCATCGGGATCCCTGTAGGGCTCCGCCGCTCTTGTGAGCAGGTGCTCCCGTTCCATCGCCGTGAGCGGTTGCAGCACGACGGGCCCCGAGCCAGCCGGGAGTCCGATGGTGGCTGGGCCGCCGCACAGCGGCATCGGGCTGGCGACGGTGCCCAGGCTCCAGTTGCCGGCGCCCGCATCAGGCCCTGTCAGATCAGGCCCTGCCAGATCAGGCTCTGCCAGATCAGGACCTGCCGGCCCGGCAGCCCGGATGCTGGCCAGCTGCAGCCCCGCCAGCTCCAGGGTGTGGCGCACCGCCGCGGCACTGCAATAGGTGAGCAGGCGCCCTTCCGGCTGCAGCAGCCGGGCCAGTGCCGCCAGGACTTCCAGGCTCCAGAGCTCGGGGCAGTGGCCTGGCGAAAAGGCGTCGTGCAGCACCAGATCACAGCGGCCGATCCACTCCGCCGGCAGCAGAGGTAGCTGCCGGCGGGCATCCCCAAGCCGCCAGCTGCCGCTGCTGCCCCGGCAGCTGCGCCACGCACCCCGCTGATTCAGTTGCTCCAGGATCTGCAGCGTGTCGTCGTGCCAGTGAGAGCGGAAGTCCGCATCGCCCAGGGCCAGCTGCAGGGGGAGTGGATCCAGCTCCAGGCCCAGCCACTCCAGCTGCAGATCCTGCCCTTCGGCGGCCTCCAGCAGGGCTGCGGTGTTGTAGCCCAGGCCCACACACAGCTCCAGCACCCGCAGGCGCCGGCCCGAAGCAAACCGATCCAGACCGGCCGGGGCCACGAATTTCTGGGCGGCTTCGGCGCGGGCACCGGCAGCGCTGTGGAAACACTCGCTGAAACGCTCACTCCAGAGGGTGAGGCTGCCGTCAGCGGTGCGGCGCGGCTCGAGGCGGCCGCTGGCCTCAGGCCTGCAGGCGCTCGAGGTCATCCCAGAAGCCGGGGTACGACACCGCCGCCGCTTCATGCCGATGCACCTGCGTGATTCCCGAGGCGATCTGGGCGGCCACCGCCAGGCTCATCGCCACACGGTGGTCGGTTTCACTGTCCACCTCGGCGCCGTGCAGGTTGACGCCGCCCTGGATGCTCATGCCGTCGGCAACCTCCTCGATGCGGGCACCCATCGCACCGAGCTGGCGAGCCATCACGGCCAGCCGGTCGGTCTCCTTGACCCGCAGCTCCTCCGCTCCACTCACCCGGCTGACGCCAGCAGCGCAGCAGGCGGCCACGGCCAGCACGGGGATCTCATCCACCAGCCGTGGGATCAGCTCCGAACCGATCGTGAACGCCTGCAACGGCCCATGGGTCACGCGCAGATCGCCCACCGGTTCACCGGCCACGTCGCGAGCGTTGAGCACCTCGATATTGGCGCCCATCTGCGCCAGCACATCGAGCACACCGGTGCGGCTCGGGTTCAGTCCAACGTTCTCGATGGTGAGGTCGGCGCCGGGGGTGATGGCACCGGCCACCAACCAGAAGGCGGCGGAGCTGATGTCGCCCGGCACCACCACGTCCTGCCCTTGCAGGCTGGCCCCAGGGGTCACGCTCACCTCGGTGGCGCCTGAGCCCCCCACGCTGAGCTGGGCGCCGAAGGCCCGCAGCATCCGCTCGCTGTGGTCGCGGCTCTGCACCGGTTCGATCACGGTGGTGGGACCTTCGGCCGTGAGGGCAGCCAGCAGGATGGCGCTCTTCACCTGGGCCGAGGCCACCGGGGTGCGGATCGTGGCGCCGCGCAGGGCCCGGCCGGCAATCGCCAGGGGTGCCAGGTTGCCGCCGGCGCGGCCGGCGATGGTGGCGCCCATCTCCGCCAGTGGCCCACCCACCCGTTTCATGGGCCGCCGCCGCAGTGAAGCGTCGCCGTTGAGGATGAAATGGCGGCCATCCCGTCCGGCCAGCAGGCCCAGCATCAGCCGCATGGTGGTGCCGGAGTTGCCGCAGTCGAGCACCTCCTCCGGCTCGCGGAAGCCGTCGAGGCCGACGCCCTGCACCAGAACCGGCTGCCCTGCTTCGATCGGTGACACCTTCACACCCATCGCCCGCAGACAGGCGGCAGTGCTGAGCGGGTCTTCCGCTGGGAGCAATCCCTCAATGCGGGTCGTGCCCTCAGCGATGGCGCCGAACAGCAGGGCGCGGTGGGAGATCGATTTGTCGCCCGGCACCCGCACCGTTCCCCGCAGGCTGCGCCCGGCGGTGGTTCCCAGGGTGAACGGCATGGGGGGCGATCGGCTGGGGCGAGCGTAGGCAGTGGTTGGCAGTGGCCCTGCTGTGGCACTGGCCGACCGCCACGATCCCGGCTAACACAACGGCAGTGACCCGCCCTCCCCGTGGCTGAGCATCTTCAGGCCGTGTTCGATTTCCTGGCCCGGATCCAGACGGATCCAGATCTGCGAGCCCAGCTCAATGAGGTGTGCACGGCCGATGAGGTGAGCGCCATCGCGGCCCAGCGCGGCAGCACCTTCTCGCCGGCGACCCTGCTGGAGTTGTTCGAGCGCTGCAACGAAGCCCCGATTGCCCGCTTCGGACTGATGGATGAGAAGTTGATCCGCGTCTACCTGCGGCGCGAGTCGCTGCTGTAAAGGTCAGCCGAGCATCACGCCGCCTTCGTTATCGAGGCTTTCCTGCCAGCTGCTGAGGTCGAACAGAAGCTCTTCCAGCGTCAGCAGTGCCAACTCCCGATCCAGCGCTCCCTGCAGGCGCCGCCCCATGCTCTGCAGCACGCGCAGCTCAGCGTCCGGCGTCTCCGAGTCGCTGGCGGACGGCCCGAGCCCAGTGGTGAGATCAAGCCGGGCACCCACCGCCTGCAGCACCTGGGCTACGGCGATCGTTGCCGCGGGTCGGGCGAGCCGGTAGCCCCCCATCCGTCCGCGCCGTGCCTCCAGCACGCCGGCTCGGCGCAGCTGGATCAGCAGCTGCTCGAGCATCGGCGCAGGGAGCTGCTGGGCTGCTGCGATCGCCTGCACGGATCGCCAGCGGCTCGGCTCCTGGGCCAGCTCCAGCAGGGCCCGCAGGGCCTGCAGCCCGGCGCGGCGCAGCATGTCAGTGCCTGCCGGTGGCCGCCGAACCGCCACCGCTGGCCAGTCGCTGCAGCACCTGCTCCAGCGCGTAGCCGAACAGGGCCGGGTCGGGATCCACCAGCCCCACATCCGCCAAGCCCAGTTCCGCCCAGCGGGCATCGAGGCGGGCCTCCAGCTCGCTGGGCCTCCGCAGCGGTTCGCCCCAGGGATGGTTCCGCTCCGGACCCATCTTGGTGGTGGCATCGATCGCCAGGCGGCCCCCAAGGCCCAGCTGCTCGCTGGCGAAATCGAGCGTGTCGAACGGGGTGTTCTCCAGTACGAACAGATCCCGCTGCGGATCCACCAGGGCGCTGATCGCCCAGATCACCTGGCGCGGGTCGCGGATGTTGATGCTGCTGTCCACCACCACCACGAACTTCGTGTAGGTGAACTGGGGCAGGGCGCTCCAGAAGGCCATCGCTGCTCGTTTTGCCTGGCCGGGATAGGCCTTGTCGATGGCGATCACGGCCAGCTTGTAGCTGAGCCCCTCCATCGGCAGGAAGAAGTCGACGATCTCCGGGATCTGCTGGCGCAGGATCGGCGTGTAGATCCGGTTCAGGGCGATGGCGAGCATCGCGTCCTCCTTCGGCGGGCGGCCGCTGAAGGTGGTGAAGTAGATCGGCTCGCGCCGCTGGGTCACGCACTGGAACCGCACCAGCGGTGAGGGCTCCATGCCGCCGTAGAAGCCCATGTGGTCGCCGAAGGGGCCATCGGCCAGCTCCTCGCCCGGGGTGATCGTGCCCTCCAGCACCACCTCGCTGTGGCTGGGCACCTCCAGGTTCACCGTCTTGCACTTGGCCAGCCGCACGCCCTCTCCGGCATAGAGGCCGGCGAACAGCCATTCGCTCAGCTGCACCGGGATCGGTGTCGCCGCCGCCATCACCAGCAGCGGATGCACGCCGATCGCGATCGCGATCTCCAGCTTCTTGCCCATGGCCGCGGCCTTGCGCAGGTGGCGGGCGCCACCGCGCACGCTCAGCCAGTGCACGGTCATCGTGTTGATGCTCTGCTGCTGCAGCCGGTACACGCCCACGTTGGGGGTGCCGGTTTCCGGGTCCTTGGTGATCACCAGGCCGAGCGTGATGATCCGGCCTGCATCGCCTGGCCAGGGGCGCAGCAGAGGCAGAGCATCGAGATTCACCTGATCCCCCTTGAACACCTGCTGGTGGCAGGGGGGCGTGAGATCGAGATCCGGCCGCGCCTTGAGCACATCCAGCAGCACCGAACCGAAGCGCACGGCTTCCCGAGCACCCTTCGGCGGTCGTGGTTGCTGCAGCAGCGCCAGGCGCTCGCCAAGGGCCTCGAGCTCCTCGGGCCGCTCCATGCCCATGCTCCAGAGCACCCGTTCCTGGGTCCCGAGCAGGTTGATCGCCACCGGCATGGCGGAGCCGATCACGTTCTCGAACAGCAGCGCCGGCCCGCCGCAGCCGAGCACCCGATCAGCGATCGCCGCCAGCTCCAGATCCGGATCCACCGGCGCCTTGATCCGGCGCAGCTGGCCGCGCTGCTCGAGCAGGTCGAGAAATCCGCGCAGGTCGCGGCGGCTGCGCGGGCCCAGGGCTGCGGAGGGGCTCGGCATCGTTGGGCTCCTGCGCCAGCACGTGTGGACATCATCCCCGTGTCCCATCGGCACTGCGAGCCGTTGGGGCCCCTGCAACCGCTCGGACCGCTGACGACTCCGGCAAACCCGCTGCTACCGCCTGCCTAGGGTTCGCAGCCAGTGCGCTTCGCAGCCGTGCAGATCTCCTACTTCCATACCTCTGAAGCGGTGCCGCCGGTGCTGCCCGTTGCCGAGGGCGGTCCAGATGCCGCGGTGGTGATTGATGTGCTTCGCGCCACCACCACCATCGCCTGGTCGCTTCAGAACGGCGCCGAGGCGATCCAGGCCTTTGCCGATCTGGGCGAACTGGAGGCCGCCGCCGCCGCCTGGCCCGCCGATCGCTGCCTGCGGGCCGGGGAGCGGGGCGGCAAGCGGGTGGAGGGCTACGACCTGGGCAACTCGCCTCTGGCGGTGACCCCAGAGCTGGTAGCGGGCAAGCGCATCTTCATCAGCACCACCAACGGCACCCGCTCGCTGCAGGCGGTGCGTCCGGTGCCGTTGCTGCTGACGGCCTGCCTGCCCAACCGCACGGCGGTGGCACGCCGGCTGGTGCAGGCCGGTGCCGAGCGTGTGTGGATCGTCGGCAGTGGCTGGGAGGGCGACTACTCCCTCGAGGACAGCCTGGCGGCGGGCGCCGTGGCCTCAGCGGCCACGGAACTGGCTGTGGCGCCCCACGTGGGTGTTCGCTTCGGCAACGACGAGATGCTCGCCGCGCTCGCCCTCTGGCAGCAGTGGCATCACGACACCGAAACCTGCCTGCGGGCGGCCAGCCATGGTCAGCGTCTGATCGGTATCGGCAACCACGATGCGGATTTCGCCTGCTGTGCGGCCGTCGACAGCCTGACGATCGTGCCGCTGCAGACCAGTCCCGGTGTGCTGCAGGCGAGCTGAGACGGCGGGCTCGCCGCTGGCATGGGGCCCATTGCCGGGCCCCTTACAGTGCCTGCGACGGCAAGACGGTTGCGGTGACAAGCTTTCTGGCGGCAGCGATTCAGCTCACCAGCACGTCGGATCCTGAACTCAATTTCGCCGTCGCCGAGGAGCAGATCGAGCTGGCTGCCCGGCGCGGCGCCGAGCTGGTGGGTCTGCCCGAGAATTTCGCCTTCATGGGCGACGACGAGCGCCGCCTGGAGCTTGCCCCCAGCCTGGCGGAGCGGGCGCAGCGCTTCCTGGTCACCATGGCCCGCCGCTACCAGGTGACGCTGCTGGGCGGTGGCTATCCGGTGCCAGCCGGCGAGCGGCTCACCAGCAATCGCGCTGAGCTGGTGGGCAAGGACGGCCAGATCCTCGCCACCTACGACAAGATTCATCTCTTTGATGTGGATCTGCCTGACGGCAACACCTACCGCGAGTCGGCCACGGTGATGCCCGGTCAGGACCTACCCCCCGTGGTGGAGGTACCCGGCCTCTGCCGCGTCGGCCTGTCGATCTGTTACGACGTCCGCTTCCCTGAGCTCTACCGCCATCTGGCCGGTGCCGGTGCCGATGTGCTGTTCATTCCGGCGGCGTTCACTGCCTTCACCGGCAAGGACCACTGGCAGGTGCTGCTTCAGGCCAGGGCCATCGAGAACACCACCTACGTGGTGGCCCCGGCCCAGACCGGCAACCACGGCAATCGACGCCAGACCCATGGCCACTCCCTGGTGATCGATCCGTGGGGCACCGTGCTGGCGGACGCCGGTGTGGTGCCGGGACTGGCTGTGGCTCCGGTGGATGTTGGCCATCGCCAGCGCATCCAGGCCCAGATGCCGAGCCTGCAGCATCGCCGCCCCGCCCTGTTCTGAGCCGGTGATGCCGCCTTCACCACAGCGCCGCTTCCGGCGGCAGGCCCGTCTACCGGGCCTGCTTCTGCTTGCTGTTGCCCTGCCCCTCTCGGTCCTGGCCAGCCTGCCGGCCTGGGCTGCCAGTGCTCTTTCCGCCTGGCGCTTCAGCAGCGAGGGCGTGCTGGAGCTGCGCACCGCCCCCGCCGCCGCACTGCAGGCCTTCTACGAGGAAGGCCGTGCCGGCGTTGGGCCGCGGGTCTGGATCGATCTTCCCGGAGCCCCTCAGCGCACGCGCACCATCCCCGGCAACGGCGCCGTGCGCCAGGTGCGGGTGGGCCGTCCCGGCGAGGACACCACCAGGCTGGTGTTTGAGTTCCAGCCCGGCACGCCCCTGGATCCCAGCCGGCTGCGACTGGTGGGAACCAGCTCAGACCGCTGGCGGATGGAGCTGGGCCCGGCGGCCGCCGCCACCGCCGCGATCGGTGAGGGTGATCTTGAGGCCGCTACCCCGGTCCCCAGTTGGCGTGCCCAGGTGCCGTGGCAGCCACGCCTGCCCCAGGGATCGCTGCCCTCGGCGAGTGGCCTTCCGGACGTGCCCCGCGGCCGCTACACGATCGTGATCGATCCCGGCCACGGCGGTCCGGATCCCGGTGCGGTGGGCATCAACGGCCTGCGCGAAACCGATGTGGTGCTGGACGTCAGCCTGCAGCTGGCCCAGCTGCTGCAGGCGAAGGGCATCAATGTGCTGATGACCCGCACCTCCGAGGTGGACGTGGACCTGCCGCCGCGGGTGGCGCTCGCCAACAACAGCCGGGCCGATCTGTTCCTCAGCATCCACGCCAATGCCCTGAGCATGGCGCGCCCGGATGTGAACGGGATCGAGACCTTCTATTTCGAGAGCAGCCGCTCGCGGGCCCTGGCCCAGGCGGTGCAGGAGCAGATCCTGGCCATTTCACCTGGCAGTCCCGACCGGGGGGCGCGGCCCGGGCGCTTCTTCGTGATCCGCCGCACCGTGATGCCATCCGCGCTGGTGGAGATGGGGTTCGTGACCGGCTCCCTCGATTCCCCTCGCCTGGCTGATCCCGCCTTCCGGCGCCGTCTTGCCGTGGCGCTGGCCAACGGGCTGCTGCGCTACCTGGTGGCCAATCCATGAGCGCTGGCGAGCGGACTCTCCAGCGCGCAGACCCGATCGGCATCTTTGATTCGGGGGTGGGCGGTCTGAGCGTCTGGCGCCAGGTCGTTCACCACTTGCCCTGTGAGTCGGTTCTCTACCTCGCCGATCAGGCGCATGTGCCCTACGGCAACCGTTCCGCCGCCGAGATCCAGCACTTCTGCCTGGCGGTGGCTGATCAGCTCGTGGACCAGGGCTGCAAGGCGCTCGTGGTGGCCTGCAACACCGCCTCCGCCGTTGCCCTGCAACCCCTGCGGCGGCGTTATCCCGATCTGCCGATCCTCGGGCTGGAGCCGGCCGTGAAACCCGCTGTGGCGCTTACGCGTTCAGGCGTCGTGGGGGTCATGGCCACGCCGGCCACCTTTCAGGGGCAGCTCTACCGCGCCACCGTCGGCCGCCATGCCAGCGACGTTCGTGTGGTGGAGCAGGTCTGCATCGGCCTTGCGGACCTGGTGGAGCAGGGGCAGCTGGAGGGGGATGACTGTGATCACACCCTGCGCTCTTTTCTGGAGCCGATGCTGGCGGCCGGTGCCGACACGATCGTGCTGGGTTGCACCCACTATCCCTTCGTGATCGAGGCCATTCGGCGCCTGGTGGGACCGAGCCTGGCGGTGCTGGACCCTGCTCCGGCGGTGGCCCGTCACCTGGGGGAGGTGCTGCGGCAACGCGGCCTGGCTCTGCCGCCGGATAGCGGTGCCGGCAGCCATCGCTTCTTCACCACCGGCGAGGAGCAGGCCTTCGACCGTGCTGTTTCCCGTCTGGTGGGTGCCGACTGCCACAGTTCCTCCCTGCGCTGGCTGGAGTCCGATGGAGCCAGCCCCCAGCTGTTGGGTCTCTGAGCCTGCGACCCATGGTCCGAGCCTTCTAGGATCGCCGCACCGCAGGGGGACATGGCCACCGTTGCAGAGCTGTTACAGCCCGTCGAGGCCGACCTCGAGGCTCTGCTGAGCGATCTGCGCAGCCTGATCGGCGCTGGTCATCCGATCCTCCAGGCTGCTGCCGAACACCTGTTCAGTGCCGGAGGCAAGCGCCTGCGCCCCGGCATCGTTCTGTTGATTTCCCGTGCGCTCTCGCCTGACGGCGAACTGAGCAGCCGGCACCGGCGTCTGGCGGAGATCACCGAGATGATCCATACCGCCTCGCTGGTGCACGATGACGTCGTGGACGAGGCCTCCACGCGCCGTGGTGTGGACACCGTTCACAGTCGTTTCAATCACCGTGTTGCGGTTCTGGCGGGCGATTTTCTGTTCGCCCAGGCCAGCTGGCACCTCGCTAACCTCGATGATCTGGAGGTGGTGAAACTGCTCAGCCGCGTGATCATGGACCTGGCTGATGGTGAGGTGCGCCAAGGCCTGTTCCGCTACGACACCGGGCAGAGCTTCGAGACGTACCTCGAGAAGAGCTACTGCAAAACCGCTTCGCTGATCGCCAACAGTGCCCGTGCTGCCGGGGTGCTCAGCGGTCTGCCATCGTCTCAGCTGGATGGGCTTTACCGCTTCGGTCGCCAGCTCGGCCTGGCCTTCCAGGTTGTGGACGACATCCTCGATTTCACCGGCAGCGATCAGCAGCTGGGCAAGCCTGCAGCCAGCGATCTGGCCAGCGGCTACCTCACAGCCCCGGCGCTCTATGCCCTTGAGGAACGCCCATCACTTGCCGGTCTGATCGAACGGGAGTTCAGCGAAGCGGGCGATCTTGCTCAGGCCCTTGATCTCGTGCGCGGCAGCAGTGCCATTCAGCGATCCCGCACCCTGGCCGAAAGCTTCGCCAACGAGGCCCGTGATGCCCTCACCTGGCTGCCACCGTCCGACTCGCGCAGTGCCCTGCTGGAGCTGCCGGAGTTCGTGCTCAGCCGGTTGTACTGAAGCGACCTCCTCTCAGGGCACGTCCATTTCAGCCAAGCTCCTTGAGCATGGCCTCCAGGCTGTTCAGAAACCGCTCGATGCCTGGGTAAAGGAGGGCAAGCTCTGCAGCCTCTGCTGCAGCATCGCCAGTGTTCAGCAGCTGCGGTGGCAGCACATACACGCGGCATCCCGCTGCCAGCGCTGCCTGTGCCCCCGCCGGTGAGTCCTCAAAGGCCCAGCATTCGCTGGAGTTCACCCCAAGCCGCTGAGCGGCCAGCAGGAACACATCCGGTGCCGGTTTGCCTGCCAGCAGGTCGGGATCATCACCATGCACCCGCGCCTCGATCAGCTCCAGCCAGGGATGTGGACCCGTCTTGAGGGCAACCGCCGCCTTTGAACTGCTGGTGGCCAGGGCCATCGGAATGCCCAGTGCCTGGAGGCGGCTCACCAGCTCCGCCGCGCCGGGCATCGGCTTGGCGTGGATCAGCAGCGCTTCGGCAATCGGCTGGCGCACCGCAAGCAGGTCGTCCCGGCTGGGGGTGGAGAGTCCGCTGGCGTCGATCCAGTGCAGAACCTGCTCCGCACAATCCAGCCGGCGCCGGCCCCGCAGGGTCAGCAGTTCCTGCGGCGAGAGCGTTCGTCCGAACCGGCTGGCGGCCTGCTGCCAGGCCTCGGCGTGCAGAGGCTCGGTATCGAGCAGCAGCCCGTCGAGATCGAAGAGGCAGGCAGCCGGCAGACCCATCCCACCATCCTGCAACGGCGGCTCGTTCGACGCGTTTGACTGGATGCTGATGGGCCCCAGGGCGTGACGCGCAAGCTCCTTTTCCCCCTGCTGGTGCTGCTGCCCCTGTCGCTGCTCGCCGAGCAGCGGGGAGCCTCCGATCTGCTGGTGTTCGTGCTGGCAGGCGCGGGAATCATTCCTTTTGCTCTGCTGCTCAGCCAGGCCACCGAGGCCATTGCCGAGCGCAGCGGCCCCACCGTGGGCGCCCTGTGCACTGCCGTGTTCGGTAACTTCGCCGAGCTGATCATCGCCATCACCGCCCTGCGCCAGGGACTGATCGATGTGGTGAAGGCCAGCATCACCGGCGCGATCCTTTCCGATGTGCTTCTGGTCACGGGCATGGCGATGCTGTGCGGTGGCCTGCGCTACGCCGAGCAGCACTTCCAGCCCGCGGTGGTGCGCACCAATGGCGCCGCCATGACCCTGGCGGTGATCGCCCTGGCCCTGCCGGCCGCCTTGATCTCCACCTCCGGTATCGATGACGTGGTGGCGATCCACGGCCTCTCGCTCACGGTGGCCGTGATCCTGATCGTGATCTACCTGCTCACCCTGGTGTTCTCGCTGGTGACCCACAACCACCTGTTCGAGCCGCCCCATCTGCTGCTTGAGGCGGGTGATGCGGAAGCCAATGGCCAGCGCGGTTCGGGCCTGCTGCCCTGGATCGCCCTGCTGCTGTTCAGCACTGCCGGTCTGGCGCTGCAGTCGGAGGTGTTCGTGACCAGCCTGCAGCCCGCCACCGCTGCCCTGGGCCTCTCGCCGCTGTTCACCGGTGTGATCGTGATCCCGATCGTGGGTGGCTTCTCGGAATACGTGCCGGCGGTGCGTGGTGCCCTGCGCAATCAGATGGATCTGCCACTGCAGCTGGCGATGGGCTCCAGTCTGCTGGTGGCGTTGCTGATGGCACCGGCCCTGGTGCTGATCGCCTCCGCCATCGGTCAGCCGATGGACCTGGATTTCACCGGATTCGAGGTGATCGCCCTGGGGCTGGGGGTGTTGATCGTGAATCTGGTGAGCATCGAAGCCCGCTCCAACTGGCTCGAGGGGGTGCTGCTGCTGGCCACCTACGCCATCCTGGCCACCGCTTTTTTCTATTACCCGGCCTGAGGGGCCCCGGCGGCATCCCTCGAGTCCACTGGGTCGCCCCAGCGGATTGCGAGCGAGCCTTTCGGCTTCGCTGCAGACCTTCACGGATCGCGCCGTTGTGCTGGTATCAGCCCGGTATGGCGGCTTGAATTCCCCTCTGCACCTTTCCTGTCGCGCTGGCGATGACCGAGCCGTCCACCTCTGCGCCCGCCACGCCAGCTCCCGTGCCCATGCCCGCCACGATCGAATCGGTTCTGCAGGAACAGAGGCTGTTCCCGCCGCCGGCCGATCTCGCCGCCCGGGCCGCCATCGGCTCGATGGACGCCTACCGCGCGCTCTGCGAACGCGCCGAGGCTGACCCCGACGGCTTCTGGGGGGAGCAGGCCCGCAGCCAACTGCACTGGTTCGAGCCGTTCCACACGGTGCTCGACTGGAGCCATCCCCCCTTCGCCCGCTGGTTCGAGGGGGGCACCACCAACCTTTCGTTCAACTGCCTCGATCGTCACCTCACTGGCCCCCGTGCCGACAAGACCGCCCTGATCTGGGAGGGTGAACCTGGTGACAGCCGCTCCTTCACCTATCGCGAGCTGCATGCCGAGGTATGCAGGGCGGCCAATGCCCTCAAGGCCCTCGGCATCGGCAAGGGCGACCTGGTGGCGCTCTACATGCCGATGGTGCCGGAAGCGGCGATCGCCATGCTCGCCTGTGCCCGTATCGGTGCCCCCCATTCGGTGGTGTTCGGCGGCTTCTCCGCTGATGCGCTGCGGGATCGCTTGATCGATGGCGAAGCCCGGCTGGTGATCACGGCCGATGGCGGCTTCCGCAAGGACAAGCCGGTGCCGCTCAAGCCGGCGGTGGATGAGGCACTGGCGGCCAACGGCGGCGCCGCCAGCGTTGAGCATGTGCTGGTGGTGCGGCGCATCGGTGCAGCGGAAGGCGCCGGCGACGCCTGTGCGATGCAGACCGGCCGCGACCTGTGGTGGCATGAGTTGGTGCACAGCCAGAGCAGCGACTGCCCGGCTGAGCCGATGGCCAGTGAAGACAGCCTCTTCGTGCTCTACACCTCAGGTTCCACCGGCAAGCCCAAGGGCGTGGTGCACACCACCGCTGGATACAACCTCTGGGCCCACCTCACCTTCCAGTGGATCTTCGACATCAAGGAGAACGACATCCACTGGTGCACCGCCGATGTGGGCTGGATCACCGGCCACAGCTACATCGTCTACGGCCCGCTCTCCAATGGCGCCACCACCGTCATGTACGAGGGAGCGCCCCGTCCCTCCAAGCCGGGCGCTTTCTGGGAGGTGATCCAGAAACACCGCTGCACGATCTTCTACACCGCCCCCACGGCGATCCGCGCCTTCATGAAGAGCGGCCGTGAGGTTCCCGACCAGTACGACATGAGCTCCCTGCGCATCCTCGGCACGGTGGGGGAGCCGATCAACCCGGAAGCGTGGATGTGGTACCGCGATGTGATCGGCGGCAATCGCTGTCCGGTGGTCGATACCTGGTGGCAGACCGAGACCGGCGGGGTGATGATCAGCCCGCTGCCGGGCGCGACCCCCACCAAGCCGGGATCAGCCACCCTGCCCCTGCCTGGCATCGTGGCCGACATCGTCGACAAGGACGGCAACTCCCAGGCCGCCGATCAGGGGGGCTACCTCGCCATCCGCCGGCCCTGGCCGGGAATGATGCGCACGGTGCACGGCGATGCGGAACGTTTCCGCAAGAGCTACTGGGAGGAGATCCGCCCGGCCGATGGGTCGTATCTCTACTTCGCCGGCGACGGTGCCCGCCGCGATGCCGACGGCTACTTCTGGGTGATGGGCCGGGTCGATGACGTGATCAACGTCAGCGGACACCGCCTCGGCACGATGGAGATCGAGAGCGCCCTGGTCAGTCATCCCGCCGTGGCGGAGGCCGCGGTGGTGGGCCGTCCGGATGAGCTCAAGGGTGAGGGGATCGTTGCCTTCGTCACCCTTGAAGCGGGCCGCAGCGGCGACGATGCCCTGATCGCTGAGCTGCGGGCCCATGTGGGCAAGGAGATCGGCCCGATCGCCCGTCCGGATGTGATCAAGTTCACTGATGCCCTGCCCAAGACCCGCAGCGGCAAGATCATGCGCCGCATCCTGCGCGCCCTGGCCGCCGGTCAGGAGGTAAGCGGCGACACCTCCACCCTCGAGGATCGTTCGGTGTTGGATGCTTTGCGGGTATGAATCGGGCCACGGCGCTAATCCTGCTTGGGGGCTTCGTGCTGCGTGGGCTGCTGGCGCTGATCCTGCCGCCTGGCTACGACGAGAGCTATTACCTCTTTTACGGTCAGTATCCGGCGCTGAGTTACTTCGACCATCCCCCGGCCGTGGCGCTCTGGTCCGGCCTGGGGCAGGTTCTGTCGTCCGTCTTTCGGCTCGAACCGGTGTTCGCCCTGCGGCTGCCGGGTCTGTTCAGCTATGCCGCCTCCCTGGCGCTGCTGGCTTCGGCAACCGGCCGTTGGTTCGGTGCCAGAGCCGCCTGGATCGCGGCTGCCCTCGGCAGCCTCTCGCCGCTGCTGCTGGCCTGTGGCGGTCTGCTGCTCCTGCCCGACAGTCCACTGCTCCTGATGATGAGCGTGTTGCTGTGGTGGCTGTCGCGGCATCCGCTGCATGCCCCCCGCCGCGTCTGGGAATCCTTGCTGTTCGGCCTGATCCTTGGGGCACTCTGTCTGGCCAAATATCAGGGGCTGCTGCTGGTGCTGACCCTGGCGCTGCTGCGCCTGTTCGATTCCCTGCGGCAACGGCAGCTGCGCTGGCGCGACACGGCGCTGGTGTTGCTGGGCTTTGTGGCCACCAGCGCACCCCTCTGGATCTGGAATGCCCAGAACGGCTGGGTGTCGTTCGCTTTCCACTCCGGCCGTTCGGCAGCGGCGGTGTTCCACTGGCAGGGCCCTCCTCTGTTCCTGCTCAGTCAGCTCGCGTTGCTGTTTCCCAGCATCGGTGTGCTGCTGCTGCTGGCCCTGCTGCGAGGGCCCGGTCGTCTGCTGCAGGCGCTGGCCTGGCCCCAGCTGCTGCTGTTTTTGTTCCTGTCAGGACGGATGCAGGTGCTGGCGAGTTGGCTGGTGCCGGCCTGGTGGTTGCTGCTTCCCCCGGCTGCAGCCCTGCTGGCCAGGCCGGGCCTGTGGTCACGCCTGTGGCTGCGCCTGCTGGTGGTCGTCACCGCAGTGCTCACTCCTGTTCTGAGCCTGGCAGCAGCGGCCCATGTGCGCTGGGGTGTGGCGTCGGCTCTGGTGCCCCCTGCCGCCGATACCTCCGGCCAGTTGCTGCTGCCGGCTGCCCTGCGCTCCGAGCTGAGCCGGCATCCA
Source organism: Cyanobium sp. E1_MAG_00006 (assembly GCA_027488975.1). Lineage (GTDB taxonomy): Bacteria > Cyanobacteriota > Cyanobacteriia > PCC-6307 > Cyanobiaceae > Vulcanococcus. Next base: position 64,136 of record JAIYAQ010000024.1, on the reverse strand, counting down.
GCTATCTGGAAGGCGTTGTTGGACGCCGATGTGATCGCCTCCAACCGCTATGAGCTGCCGGGGTTCCTGGCTCTGGCGTTACAGGGCCGGACCCGGGCACAATTCACCACCTACTCCGGCGATAACCGCGCCTTTGATCACTGGCGTCAGCAGCTCAACCCCCAGGCCAGCCGCGGTGTTCTGTTCGCCGTCGTTGGCGACTACGCGCCGATCAGCAGCCTGGCAGGTCCGGCGGCTGATCGGCCTTGGCGATTCGGCCCCCTACGCCCCCTGGGCCAGGTGGTGGTTCGGCGTGGCGGCCGCCCGGCGGCCACCCTCGAGTTCTACGGCTTTGATCCCTCGCTGGTTAGGAGCGGTCGATCGCTTTGAGGCTCGGGCCAGGCTCGCTGCGCGGCAGCGCCGGTTCGATCAACAGACGTTCGGTGGCTTCGATCTCCAGTCCAGGGCCGTAGAGGTGACCCTGGGCGTAGTCGCTGCCCAGCTCCAGCAGCCGCGCTTCCTGGGTCTCCGTTTCCACCCCCTCCGCCACCACGCTAACGCCGAGGGCTCCGGCCAGGGAGACGATCGCCTGGGCGATGGCTTCATCCTCCGGATCGCTGCCCAGATCGGCCACAAACGACTGGTCGATCTTGAGCAGACCCACCGGGAAGCGCTTGAGGTACAGCAGCGACGAATAGCCGGTGCCGAAGTCGTCGATCGCCAGCTTCAGCCCGAGATGGCGGAGCCCCTGAATGGTGCTCGTCGTCGACTGGATGTCCTCCACCAGCGAGGTTTCGGTGATCTCCAGGAAGAGCTGCGATGGTGCGATGCCACTGGCCGCCAGGATCGGCTCGATCCGTTGCACCAGATCGGCTGCACTGAGGGTGCGGGCGGACAAGTTCACCGACAGCCGCAGATGCTCCAGGCCGGGTAGCTGCTGCCAGCGCCCCAGGGCTCGACAGGCCGCTTCCATCATCCAGAGATCGATTCCTTCGATCAGGCCGCTGTCCTCGGCGGCGGCAATGAAGGCCGTTGGTGCCAGCAGGCCCTGCTGAGGATGCTTCCAGCGGGCCAGGGCCTCGAACCCCACCAGCTGACGGTCCACCAGTCGGACGATCGGCTGCAGGTGGCAGACGATCTCACCGTTGCCGACGGCATGCCGCAGGGCCTCCTCCAGAGCCAGCCGGTTGCGGGCCTCCTCGCGCATGCTCGGTTGGAACAGGGCGTAGCGCCCCCGCCCCAGGGCCTTGGCTCGATACATCGCCATGTCGGCGTTCTCGATCAGCAAGGAGGCGGTATCGCCCGGTTGGGCCAGGCAGATGCCCACGGAGGCGGAGTGGCTCAGTTCGGTTCCGGCCACGTGAATCGGCCGCCGGATCGCGGTGATGATCCGCTGGGCCAGCTCCGACGCCGCTTCCGGTTTGCGGGTGCGGGTGATCACGATGAACTCGTCGCCCGAGAGTCGCCCCACCAGATCGTCCCGCCGCACCGAGCGCTGCAGGATGCGGCTCACATGCACCAGCAGCTCATCGCCTGCGGCATGGCCGTGGGCATCGTTCACCCACTTGAAGCGGTCGATGTCGATGAACAGAACGGCGGTGCCGCAAGCGCCATCGTCTGGAGGCTGCTGGGTCCAGCGGCAGAGGCGTTCCAGCACCAGTAGCCGGTTCGGCAGATCGGTGAGCGCGTCATGGCAGGCCTGGTAGGAGGCATCGAGCCGGGCCTGCCGTTCAGCGGAGATGGCTTCGAGCATCCGCAGGCTGAGTTCGATGCTGCGGGCCATGGCGCGCAGCAGGGAGCGTTCTTCGACGTCGAAGGTGTCCCCGAGGCGACCCACCACGAGCAGATTGCCCTCACCAAGCGGGGCCCAGTAGCTGTTCAGCCGTCCGGCGCCGATGGTGATCTGCGGCGGTCGGCTGCTGGCCAGGCTCTCGAGCTGCTGGCGTTCGTCCCCCGTCATGCCGATGCAGAAACGGATCGTGCCATCGCTGAGGATGGCTGCCACCTCCGCCTCCACGGATTCCGCCACCCGGTTCACCACATTGCGCAGGTTCTCGGGGTCTTCGGTTGAGAAGGCCGCGAGGATCTCCGACAGCAGGTGGAGTGACCAGGAGGGTTGCATCACCATCAGCCGATGGCCAGCGTCACCAGCGTCTGGTTGTGGAAGCCGCCGGAGCCGCGGGTGCGGGCGATCTCGCCATAGGTGTAAAAGCCGGCCATCGGGATGCCGCCGCTGCACTGGGCGATCAGATCCGTTTCCTCCTGCACACGCGCCTCGCTGAACACCGAACGCCGCGAGACGCAGTCGAACAGCAGCAGCCCCACCGGCGGCGTGCCCTCCAGGGCAGCCACGGCCGCTTCGGTGGACTGTGCTGCCGCACCGAGCACGGAGTCAAAGTCGCCCTCGGTGAGGAAGGCCAGGCCGCCCTGGGGAACTTCTGCAATCATCAGCAGGGAGCCGCTGTCGGCATCAAAGCCGGTGATGTGGCGCATCTCGATGCGGTCCCGGCGTCGGAGACCGATCGGGTGGGTGGCGGCGAAGTCGGCGAAGGCCTGGGGGTTGTCGCGCACCTCCTGCGGCGGCTGGAAGAACTCGAGGTAAACCTCCAGGGCCGGTCGATCGTCGAGAGAGCGCAGCACTGTGTCGCGGCTGTCGGTCACCAGCATCGGCTCGCTCACCGGGGTCCAGCCGTGGCTGACTCCCACCCCCAGCGGTCGATCGGAGCTGATCGCCGCCGCCACAACCGCGCCGCTCATCACCCGCTGGCCGTGCAGCTGGCGGGTCTGGCGCATGGCCAGATAGTCGCCGGCGCAGCCGCCCACCAGGGGCACATCGATGCCGGAGGCGTCATAGGCACCACGCACCACCTCCATCTGGTCGCCGCCCAGCCCGTCGGAGAGCAGCACCATCACCGTGTGCTTGCGGCGCTCCAGTCGTTCCACGCAGCTGGCTGCCTGCGCGGCGGCCTGGCGCAGGCCCTGCTCCCGGCTCTCCCCCCAGCCGGTGCTCACCCGCACCTCCGTTCCCCCCAGAGCCCAGAGCACCAGCGCGTGGGTGAGGGCGCCAGCGGGGGCAATCTCGCCGGAGGTGGAGCAGCCGATCACCTCGCAACCGGGAACCCGCTGTTGCAATTCATCGGCCAGGCCTTCCAGCGGGTAGCGCGGGGCTGCCAGCACGATCAGCAGCCGTGGGGTGTGTTCCAGCCGAAGCTGGTCCAGGGCCTCCTCCAAGGCACGATCGGAATCGTCCAGGGTGGATGAGCCCACCCGGACCCAGCTCTGCGGTTCATCCATTGCCGTTTGGAGGCCTCGTCTTCGGATTGGAGATGGCCGTCCTCCCTCATGGTGCCAGGGTTGGGTCGGACCGTCAGGCCCAGGCGCTGATCAGCTCGGCCAGTTGGTCCATGCCGCGTTGGCGTGCGGGGTCATCGGCCCACTCTCCAAGCATCTGGCGGCGTAGGCCGGCGCTGCTGGGGGTGAGGTGATCGCCGAGGAGCTCCCGCAGCTCGGACTGATCGCCGTTGCGCTCCTGCAGCACCGCCAGCAGGCCTGCGCTCTGGTCGATGCTGTCCCGGCGGAACCGCACCAGCAGGTTGTGGGCCTGCCGATAGGTGCGCCCGACCTGATCAAGGGTTTCCCGTGGCGAGGGGCTGAATTCGCTGCGGAAGTTGAACTGCTGGCCCAGCTCCGCCAGCAGCGGCACCGAGCGCTCCGCTGAGAAGTTGTTGAAGCTCAGGGCCACCAGGGCGCGGCTGCCCCGGCCGCCGTCCGGTGCCAGCAGGTGCAATTTGCAGCCCAGGCTGTGGCCCAGGCGCAGTGGTCGCAAGCCATCGTCGCGATCGATCAGCTCGGCGCGGGCCCGGCGGAAACGCCGCCAGGCGTCGTTGGCCTGGCTCTGGTGATCGAAGCCCGGCACATAGCTCCAGGCGTGCACCCTCTGCCCTCGGGCCGCCAGAGCCTCCAGCAGCCGGCGGTAGCTGAGCTGCGGTGTGGCCGCCAGATAACTCCCGCCGATGAACTCGATCAGTCCATGGCTCGGGCCAGCGGGTTCAAGAATCCAGAGGTCGTTCTGCTGCTGCCAGCGGAGCTTCACCGTGCCAGGCCTCAGCTGGCCTGCAGACGCCGCAGCGCCTCGAGAGCCTCACGGCGATGGGCCGCTCCATCCAGCAGGTTGTTGAACACGTGCCGGATCACCCCTTGTCCATCGATCACATAGGTGACCCGTCCGGGCAGCAGCCCGAGCACCGACGGCACCCCGAAGGCCTGGCGCAGTTGATTGCCGGCGTCCACCAGCAGGGGGTAGGGCAGCTGATGGCGGGCGACGAAGCGCAGGTGGCTGCCGGCGTCATCGCCGCTCACTCCCCACACCTCGGCGCCGAGGCTCTGCAGCTCGGCATGGCTGTCGCGGAAGGCGCAGGCCTCCATCGTGCAGCCCGGGGTGTCGTCTTTCGGATAGAAGAACAGCACCAGGGATCTGCCGCCGAGCTGATCGCTGCGGCGCTCAACGCCGTCCTGATCAAGGAGAGCGATCAGCGGTGCCGGATCGCCGCTGGCGAGGGCCTTGGCCACGGGGCAGGAAAGCGAGATTCCAAACCCTAGGCAGCCCCTTGCCTCGGCTGGGATCATGGCCGGATTCGCAGCGCGTGCATGGCATCGGAGAGCGAGTCCGGCGAGAGGGCTGCCTGGGAGCAGGTGGATCTCCTGAGCTTTGCCGGCACACCCCCTGCAGCCCCGTCTGCGTCCCTGCCGGAGGCCTCGCCGGCGTTGGCAAGCGAGCTGGATCCCGCCGGGATCAATCAGCCAGATCCGGTTGTCGAGCCCGACCCGGTTGTGCATTCCCTCGAGCCCGCCCGCATCCCGGCCCTGGCGGCAGCACCGGCTGACGGGCCACCGCAGTTCCCGCCTTCAAGCGCGCAGCGCCTGCTCATCCTCGACACCGAGACCACCGGCCTCGATCCAGGCCAGCACCAGTGCATCGAGGTGGGTGCTGTGCTTTTCGACGTGCCGCGCCGTGCCGTGCTCAGCCAGATCTCCTTCCTTCTGCCTTGTGAGCAGAATCCGGCCCGGAGCGTCAATGGAATTGATCCCGAGGTGAGCCGTCTGCCCCAGCCATGGCCCCAGGCGCTGGAGTGCTTCAAGGCGATGCTGGCCGCCGCCGATGTGGTGCTGGCTCACAACGCTGCGTTTGATCGCCAGTGGTTCGGCCAGGGACCGCTGCCGGCGATCGACAAGCCATGGCTGTGCAGCATGGAGGACCTGCGCTGGCCAGCTGAGCGGCAGCTGCGGGCGACCCCATCCGTGCGTGATCTGGCCCTGGCCTATGGCGTCCCGGTCTGGGCCGCTCACCGCGCCCTCACCGATTGCATCTATCTGGCCCAGGTGTTCGAGCGTTGCCCTGAGCTGGAACGCCTGCTTCAGGCCGGCCTGGAACCGCGCCGCCTCTACCGCGCGCGCCTGTCCTACGAGGAGCGCCATAAGGCCCGCGAGGCCGGCTTCCGCTGGAACGAGCCGATCAGCGGTGCCTGGAGTCGTCGGCTTTCGGAGCAGGAAGCGGCTCTGCTCAGCTTTCCGGTGGTGCCGGTGGAGGATCAGGGGCTGCAACGACGCACGGCCTGATTTGCTTCAGCAACAGGAAGCGGATCCGGCGGTTTCGCCCCAGTCCTGGCGGAGGCGCCACTGTGAAGGTGTTCCCAGTGGTCTCGGCCATGCCCTACAGGACCTGCCTGCAGGCCCAGGTGCAGCGCTGGCAGGACACCCGCACCTGGGCGCGCCTGATCCGCGAAGCCGAAGCTCTCTGGCATGTGGATGTGCGCGACCTGCGCCGGCTGGGTGCCCTTGAGCTCTCGCAGCTGCTGGAGGAGGTGCCCCCGAGGCTGCGGCCAAGGGTGAACCGCTGGCTGGCCTGCTACGGCGTCTGCACCCGTCTCGACTGATGGGCGCGCCCCGGCACCTCAGTGTTTGCTGCCGGGACTATGAGCACAAAAAAGCCGCTCCGGGGATGGAGCGGCGAGGAATCGGAAGAGTGCCGGTTGTTCTGAATCGGAGCGGCGGGATTTGAACCCACGACCCCCACTACCCCAAAGTGGTGCGCTACCAAGCTGCGCTACGCCCCGGCAAGAACGAAGTTATCACAGCGTCTTTGGGGCCCCGGCCCGGATCCGGCGCAGCAGCAGCGCGGTCAGCTGCTCGCGGTTGCGGCCCGCATAGCCGCCGAGCCGGAGCTCCCGTGCCAGCTGCCGCAGCTCACGCAGGGTCATCGCCGCCAGCCGCAGCTCCGGCACCCGTCGCCAGGCTCCCGCCGTGACCGGCAGGTCGCTGCCTTCGCGACCCTGCTGGAAGCCCGCAAGGGCCCCCCCGGCCATCCATTCCGGCACCAGCACGAACAGCACGGCCAGCAGGCCGTACAGCTCCACCAGGCCCCGTGGCAGGGGATGAAGTTGGCGTTGTGGCTTCGGATCCAAGGCCTGGTGGCAGCGCGACGGCGGTGGCGGACACCGCTGACGGCATTGTCTCGCAATCCTCTGATCCTGCAGCGTGGCTGGCGCCGGATCAGATCAGTGACCCCTCGCCTGCCCCCTGGCGCGGTGCGTTCAGGCCTGGCCGCGCTGACGGTGCGCGCTCGCCAGGCGCCTGGCGCCAGAGCATCGGCGGTTCCGTCGGCGGGGCCAGGCGCACGAACCAGAACACCAGGGCGAACACCACCCCGAGGGTGGCCAGCAGGCCGATCACCACGGTTCGATCGGGGAGTTGATTCATGGCATCGGCACGGTCAGACCTGATCGGTGCGCACACACTGGATCCGCTGGGGCAGACGCTCCAGGGTGAGCTCATCGCCCTGCAGGATCAGGCGCATGCCATCGCCGCTGTAGCGCACACCGGGCTCATCGGAACGCTCACGAAAGAAGGTGCTGCGGTAGCGCCCCTGGATCAGCGAGGCCTGGGCGTCATTGCGCTCCAGCACGACGACTCCCTCGGGGCGACAGAGGTAGCGGTCGCGGATGGCGTAGTCCTCCCACCAGGGGGACTGGAGCGGTTCGGCTGGGCTTGCCATCGGTGCAGCAGCAATGGCCAGGGTCAGCGCCCTGGCGAGCCTGGCTCGTCCTGAGTGGCTCCGTGTCCGGGGAGGGTGGCGTCTCACAACTTGATCGGGTCGTTGTCGCCGCGCAGCACGCAGTGGCTGATCGACCAGTCGTAATGGCTCCACACCGACGCCGGCAGCTGAAAGTTGGAACCCTCGAAGCCATCCAGCAGCACACCGCTGGGGCGGGCCGAGCAGTAGGGACGGCTGCCGGGGCGGGCCAGGTACTGCTGGTGATGGGTTTCGGCGAAATAGAAGGGCTGCTCCAGGGCGATCTCGGTGGTGATCGCGCCATGTCCGGCAGTCTTGAGAAGCGCCTGGTAGCGATCCCGGGAGGCCGTGGCCAGTTGCAGCAGCTCAGGCGTGGTCACAAAGATCGCCGAGCGGTACTGACTGCCGCTGTCGTTGCCCTGGGCCATGCCCTGGGTTGGGTCGTGGCACTCCCAGAACAGCTTGAGCAGATCGCTGAAGTCGATGGCGTTGCGATCCCACACCACGCGCACCACCTCGGTGTGCGCGGTGCGGCCGGAGCACACCTCCTCATAGGTGGGGTTGGGGGTGTTGCCACCGGCGTAGCCCACGGCGGTGCACACCACACCGGGTAGACGCCAGAAGCCTTTCTCCGCCCCCCAGAAGCAGCCGCAGCCGAACAGGGCCTCGTCCTGGGTGGTGGTGAGTGGCGCCTTCAGCGCCGTTCCCAGCACCACATGCCGCTCCGCCGTGGTGATCGGCGTGGAACGCCCCGGCAGGGCGGCTTCACGGCTCACCAGGCTGGTCTTGTCGCCGGTCATGGCCTGGAACAGTCCGAACACTGCTCTGCAACAAAGGGGTTGAGCCTAGGCAGCCCCGTCGCGGGAAGCGGGTTCGAGGGCGATGTGATTGAGCAGGGTGGTGGTGAAGGCGAACAGCAGGAACGGCAGCGACAGCACCAGGATCAGGCCGACTCCCACCAGGGCGAAGATCGGCTTGCTGGCGCCCATCAGCGCCAGACCGGCCGCCAGGCTCACGATGATCACCAGCATCCAGATCAGGATCTGGCCGTAGATGTCGCCGAAGGTGAGGGTGCAGCGCAGGCGGTAGGGCTGGGCGGGGTCCATGGCGGGCTCCCTCATCAGGGCTATCGCTCCAGCTAAGCCACGGCAGGGCCGCTTGTCCGGCCTGCGGCATCAAGTGTGATGACGCGTGTCATGGCCCGCTGATCCGCTGGCTGGCGGAACGCCATCAGGCGGCGCGGCTCAGCTGCTGTTCCGCCTGCTCCCGTTCCCACAGCCGCCGGTAGGTGCCGCTGCTGCCGACCAGCTCGCTGTGGTGCCCCTGCTGCACCAGCTGCCCGTTCTCCAGCACCAGGATCCGGTCGCAGGCGGCGGCAGCCGAGAGCTGGTGGCTGATCATCAGCACGGTGCGGTCGTTCTGGCGGCGCACCGAGGCCAGGATCTCGGCGGCGGTGTTGTTGTCCACGCTGGCCAGGGCGTCGTCGAGCACCAGCAGCGGCGCGTCCATCAGCAGCGCCCGGCCGAGCGCGGTGCGCTGGCGCTGGCCACCGCTGAGGGTGATGCCCCGTTCTCCAACCAGGGTGCTGTATCCATCCGGAAAGCCTCGGATATCGCCCTCGAGCCTGGCCTGGATCGCTGCCCGCTCCACCGCCTCCTGGCCCGCCTGCGGTTCGCCGTAGCGCAGGTTGTCGGCCAGGGAGGCCGTGAACAGGTAGCCTTCCTGGGGCACCAGGGCCACCTGGCGGCGCAGGTCGGCCAGGCTCAGGCTGGTGACGTCCGCACCATCGATGAACAGCTGCTCTGCCGGCACCTCCACCATCCGCCCGAGGGCTCGGGCCAGGGTGGTCTTGCCGCAGCCCACCGGGCCCACCACCGCCACCAGCTCGCCCGGTGCCAGTCGGAATCTGACGCCGTTCAGCGCGTCGCGTTCAGCGCCGGCGTAGCGCACGCTGAGCCCACGCGCTTCCACCGCGGCACCACAGCCGCTGCTGCGGGGCGGCGGTGGCACCGCTCGTGCGGGCGACTGAATGGTGGGCTGGCGCTGCAGGAGCTCCTCCACGCGCTCCAGGCTCACCTGGCCGGTCTGGAAGGTGTTCAGCGTGAAGCCAAGCAGAGCGGTAGGAAACACCAGCCGCTCCACAAACAGGATCAGGGCCACGAGGTCGCCGATTGAGAGGCGACCGCTCTCCAGCTGACCGCTGCCCAGGGCCAGCAGCAGCAGCAGGCTCACCGACGAGATGCCCTCCAGTAGCGGGAACAGGGTGCTGCGGGTGCGGGCCAGCAGCAGGGCATCGTCGCGGTAGGAGCGGTTGCGTTCGGCGAAGGCCTGCCGCTCCGTTGTTTCCTGGCCGTAGATCTTGATGGCGCTGATTCCTGAGAGGTCCTCCTGGATCAGATCGCTGAGCTTGGCGAGCGACTGCTGCTGCTGGCGCTGCTGCCGCATCATCCGGCCGCCGAACAGGCGCACCGTGAGCAGCATCAACGGGTAGAGCCCCAGCGCCGCCAGGCTCAGCAACGGGTCGATCGCCAGCATTGCCGGCAGGGTGAGGGCGTAAGCCAGGGCGGTATTGGTGAGGCTGAGCACGGCGAAGCCCAGCAGGCGCCGCACGTTCTCCACATCACTGGTGGCGCGGCTGATCACCTCGCCGCTGCCGGTGGTCTGCACCCAACCCGGCTCCTGGCGGAGCATGTGCTCGAAGATCCGCTGCTTGAGGTCGGCCTCCACTTGCCGGCCCACGCCGAACACGAGCATGCGCGACCAGAGCCGCATGCCGCCCATCAGCGTGGCCAGCCCGACGATCAGCGCCGCCTGGCGCAGCACATCACTGAAGGAGAAACCATCCTGCAGATCGTCGATCACGCCGCGCACCAGCAGCGGCAGAGCCACGCTCAGCAGATTCACCACCACCAGCACACCGATGCCGATCAGAACGGTGCGGCGGTGTGGCCGCAGGTAGCGCCGGATCAGCCCGAGGCGGAGGGCGGCCATGTGCGGATTCAGGAAGCGGCCAACCTAGGCAGCATGGGCGATGCTGGGCCCGCCCGGACCGCTTCCGATCTGCCCCATGGCCGAGTCGACCCGTGAGCACGCCGCCGCTGCAACGCAGGCGCATCCTCTTTATGCAAGCGATCGCGACTTGGTGGATCAGCTGCTGGCCGCCAGTGATCCCAGCGACGGCCAGCTGGTGGATCTGGGTCGGCTGCTGCTGCGCTACGCGGGTTTCCCCGGAGCCCTGGATCTGCAGGACGATCTGGCCAAAACCCTGCGCCTGTGGGGGCTGAGTCAGGAGCAGCTCAACCAGCGCTGCCGGGCCATCTGGGCCGCCGGCTACCGGCCCGGCGCCGAGGTGGCCCCTCAGGCGGTGGGCTCCGGCTTCGACACCGCTGATCAGGACAGCCCCTGAGCCGCCCCCCTGGCCTCTGCCCCTTCCTCCGCCCCCCTTCCCTCGTCGCCAATGGCTCCCTCCACCCCCTGGCCTGCCCTGCTGGAGCAGCTGTTCCAGGACAGCCCGCTGCAGGCCGAGCAGGCCGAGCAGCTGATGCGTGGCTGGCTGGACGAAGCGATCGAACCGGTGCTCACCGGGGCCCTGCTGGCCGCTCTGCGGGCGCGGCAACCCAGCGGCGAGGCTCTCGCCGCCATGGCTCGCGTGCTGCGGCAGGCCTGCCCCCTGCCCGGTCCACGACCCGATCTGCCGCTGGTCGACACCTGCGGCACCGGTGGCGATGGGGCCAACACCTTCAACATCTCCACGGCGGTGTCGTTTGTGGCGGCAGCCTGCGGGGCCCACGTGGCCAAGCACGGCAACCGCAGTGCCAGCGGCAGTGTCGGCTCCGCCGACGTGCTGGAGGCCGCCGGCCTCAACCTGCAGGCTCCAGCGCAGCGTGTGATTGAGGCCTTGCCTGCGGCTGGTGTCACCTTCCTGTTCGCACCGGGCTGGCATCCCGCTCTGGTGGGGCTGGCACCCCTGCGCCGCAGCCTGGGGGTGCGCACGGTGTTCAACCAGCTCGGACCGCTGGTGAATCCGCTGCAACCCGATTTCCAGGTGCTGGGTGTCGGTGCTGCCCACCTGCTCGAACCGATGGCCGACGCCCTGGCGGCGCTGGGGCTGGAGCGGGCGGTGGTGGTGCATGGCCACGGCGGCCTCGATGAGGCCTCACTCTCCGGCCCCAGTGACCTGCGGCTGATCGAGGCGGGGCAGGTGCGTGCCGAGAGCCTCGATCCCGCCAGCCTCGGGCTGACGGCGGCTCCCCTCGAGAGCCTGGTGGGCGGGGATCTGGCCGCCAATCGCGCCATTCTTGAAGCGGTGCTGCAGGGGCATGGCACCCAGGCCCAGAGCGATGTGGTCGCCCTCAACGCGGCCCTGGTGCTCTGGGCCGCAGGGCGGGCCGACAGCGTGGCGGAGGCGGTTCCCCTGGCCCAGGCGGCCATGGCCTCGGGCGCTGCCTGGCAGCGGTTGGTGGCACTGCGGGATGCCCTGGCCTGATTGGTGCAGGTCCCTACGGGATGATGACCACCATGACGACCGCTTCCCCCTCCACCCCTGCGCTTCTGGTGCTGGCCGATGGCCTGGTGCTGCGCGGAGACGCCTTCGGTGCCAGCGGCACCGCCATCGGTGAGGTGGTGTTCAACACCGGCATGACCGGGTATCAGGAGGTGATGACCGATCCCAGCTACTCCGGTCAGCTGGTGACCTTCACCTACCCCGAGCTGGGCAACACCGGCGTGAACGCCGCCGATCAGGAGGCGGATGCCCCCCAGGTGAGCGGTGTGATCGCCCGTCAGCTGGTACCCCAGCCCAGCAGCTGGCGCAGCGAGGGAACCCTGGAGTCCTGGTTGCAGCGCCACAACGTTGTTGGTATCGCCGGCATCGATACCCGAGCCCTGGTGCGCCATCTGCGCGAAGGCGGTGCCATCAACGGCGCCATCAGCAGCGATGGCAGCACGCCGCAGCAGCTGCTGGAGCGGGTGCGCTCCGCCCCCTCCATGGCCGGCCTGAATCTGGCGGAGCGGGTCAGCACCCCCACTCCCTACGACTGGACGTCGCTGTGCAGCGCTGGCTTTGATCAGCGGCCCCAGCCCTCGCCGCAGCGCCCCTACAAGGTGGTGGCGATCGATTTCGGCATCAAACGCGCCATCCTCGAGCGCCTGGCGGCCCACGGCTGCACCATCACCGTGCTGCCCGCCGATGCCAGCCTCGAGCAGGTGCTCGCCCTGGAGCCTGAGGGGGTGTTTCTCTCCAACGGCCCGGGCGACCCGGCGGCCGTTACCGCCGGCATCGCCCTGGCGCGTGGCCTGGTGGAGCAGGCGGATCTGCCGGTGTTCGGCATCTGCCTGGGTCACCAGATCCTCGGCCTGGCTCTCGGCGGCAGCACCTACAAGCTCGGCTACGGCCACCGCGGCCTCAATCACCCCTGCGGCAGCACCGGTCTGGTGGAGATCACCAGCCAGAACCACGGCTTCGCCCTCGATGCCCCTTCCCTGCCGGTCGACCAGGTGGAGGTGACCCACGTCAACCTCAACGACCGCACCGTGGCCGCCCTGGCCCATCGCCACAAGCCGATCTTCGGCGTGCAGTACCACCCGGAGGCCAGCCCCGGTCCGCATGACGCTGACCACCACTTCGGACGCTTCGCGGCACTGATGGCCGAACGACGCTTCTGATCGGTTCGCCTCTGTTGCAGATCACCGCATCCGTGCCGGGGGCGTTCCCATTCCGGAAACGGTCACTACACTTCGGTCGCGCTCGCCACGGAGCCAGGAGTCATCACCGAACTGCAGCGATTGACCGTCTCCCTGCGGGGTGGCTTTGAACAGCATGACGGCTGCATGCTGTTCAGCTTCACCGGCCAGTTGGACGCTTATTCCGACAAGCAGTTTCTCGGCTTCATCGCCGATCACCTCACCAGCACGCCCCAGCCGCTGGTGATCGACCTCAGCCGCATCGATTTCATCGATTCCTCCGGCCTCGGTGCGCTGGTGCAGCTGGCCAAGCAATGCAACGACCAGGGCCTGCAATTCCTGGTGGTCGGCAATGCCCGTGTGGTGCAGACGGTGAAACTGGTGAGGCTTGAGGAGTTCCTCCATCTCCAGCCCGACCTCAACACCGCCCTCGGCTCCATCGCCGCCTGAGTCCAGCGCTGCCTGGCTGGCAACGCTTCAAAGCCCGGAGCTGCATGACAATCTCAGGCCCCTCCAGCTCGCCTGGCTGGGGGATGCGGTCTGGGAGCTTCATCAGCGGCTGCGGCACTGCCGACAGCCGGGGCGCAGCGCTGAACTGCATCGTGCCGTTGTGGCCGAGGTTCGTGCCGATGCCCAGGCTGCGGCCCTCGATCGGCTCGAGCAGCGCGGCCTGCTGACCGACGACGAGCTAGAGCTGGTACGGAAGGGGCGCAACCGGGCTGGCCGGGGCCCCCGTCGCGGGGAATCGGGGATCTATGGCCGAGCCACAGGATTTGAGACAATGGTTGGCTGGCTGTTTCTGCGGAACCCCAGCCGGCTTGCTCAGCTGCTGGATCGACTTGAGGACGCCGACCCATAACCCATCTGCCTGTCTGCCATGAGCCCCCGTTTTGATCGTCGAAGGGACCAGGGCCAGGGCTCGGGAGCCGGCACCGGCAGACCCTTCCGTGGGCCTCGTCCGTTCAAGCCCCGTGGTGAGTGGCGTCCGGAGGGTCCTGAACGCGAGGGGCGCCCTGAGCGCCGCTTCGATGGCCCCCGCTCGGAGGGATCGCGCTTCGATCGTCCCCGCCCGGATGGTGCCCGCTTCGATGGCCCCCGCGGCGACCGTCCCCGTCCCGGCTCCGGCCGGCCCGAGCGGCGTCCTGATGCCCGTCGTCCCGACGTGCGCCGTCCTGATGGACGCCGCAGTGAAGGACGTCGCCCCTTCAGCAGCGCTCAGGCTGAGGGTCGCCCACCCTTCCGTGCTGGTCGCCCCCTGGGTCGCCCCCAGCTGGGCGAGAGCCGCGGCCCCGCCCGTCGCCCCGAACGCGCTGAGCGCGACGGTGGTCGTGAGGGCGGTCGCGACTGGGGTCGCGATGGTGGCCGTTCCTACGGCCGCGATTCCCGAGATGGACGCAGGGATCTGGCCCGTCAGGGTGCTCGCCCGATCGCCGTGGAGGTGCCCGTTGGTGAAGCCGAACGCTTCCAGGCCGGCCCGGCCGATGATCTGATCTGGGGGCGCCATGCCGCCCAGGCGGCACTGGAGAGCGATCGGCCGATCCATCGCATCTGGTGCACACCGGAACTGCGTTTTCAGCCTCGTTTCCTGCAGTTGCTGCGCGAGGCCAAGGCCGGCGGCGTTCTGGTGGAGGAGGTCACCTGGGCCCGCCTCGGCCAGCTGACCGATGGTGCCGTCCACCAGGGCATCGTGCTGCAGGCGGCGGCAGCCGACACCCTCGACCTCGGCACCCTGATCGATGGCTGCCGCAACCTGGGCGAACCGGCGTTGCTGATGGCCCTCGACGGCATCACCGATCCTCACAATCTCGGCGCGATCGTGCGCAGCGCCGAGGCTCTCGGTGCCCATGGCCTGGTGCTGCCCCAGCGCCGCAGTGCCGGACTCACCGGCTCGGTGGCGAAGGTGGCTGCCGGTGCCCTCGAGCATCTGCCGGTGGCGCGGGTGGTGAATCTCAACCGCTCCCTCGAGACGCTCAAAGAGGAGGGCTACCGCGTCATCGGCCTGGCGGGCGAGGGCAGTGTCTCGCTGAGTGAGGCCGATCTCGATGGTCCTCTGGTGATCGTCACCGGCTCTGAGGGCTCCGGTCTGTCGATGCTGACGCGCAAGCACTGCGACCAGCTGGTGCGCATCCCCCTGCGGGGCTCCACCCCGAGCCTCAACGCCTCGGTGGCTACGGCGATGGTGCTCTACGAGGTGGCCCGGCGCGGATGGATGAAGCAGATCAGCGGCTCCGCTCCGGCGCCGCGGCTCGTGCGCCCGCAGCTACCGGCTCCTGCTGCATTACCCGTCGCCGCTCCGCTGGAGTCCAACGTGCCCGTTGCCCTTCAGGACGACGTGACGCACGTCGACACCAGCTCCGAACGTCTGGCTGACCCCTCCGAGGAGTCCATGGCCGGCGGCCTGGAGCTGACGGCGTCAGCGCTGCCGGACACGGAGCTCTGCGAGGCGGAGACGCTTGCGCCGGCCGAGCTGCCAACCCAGGAGGACAGTGCTTCTGCTCCGACCAGCCATCCCGAGGTCAGCCCGGCCCTGGAGCTTGGTCTCAGCCCCGCTCCAGCTCCGGGATTCAGCGGCGACATTCAGCTCTGAGTCCGACCATTCGCCACCCTCCCGGCCACAATGGCCACACACCTCACCGCCCCGATGAGCAGCCTCATTCAGCCCTTCCGCAGTGTGGCCAACGGGCTGGGGCTGGCCTGGTGGGCAAGGGTCGAGACCCGGCAGCCTGATGTGACCTACTGGTTCGGCCCCTACGTGCGGCGCAGCAGCCTGGATGAGGCCCTCCCACCGTTCCTGGCGGACCTGCGCAGCGAGGGCGCCGCTGATGTTAACCACAACGTGCTGCGTACCCGCCGTGCGGAGCCCTTCACCATCGCCAGCGAGTCCTGAGCCGTCCGGGGTCGACTGATAGCGTCGACCCCAGCAACGGAACCGAGGTTGATGGGCATCGCCGAGTGGCGTGATCAGCTCAGTCGCGGCGAGGTGTCCGCCCGCGAGCTCACCGACCATCACCTCAGCCGGATCGAGGCCGTCGACGGCACGGTCCACGCCTATCTGGAGGTCACCGCAGAGCGGGCCCGTGCCGACGCTGACCGGATCGACGCCCTGCGCGCCGCCGGTGAACCGCTGCCGCCCCTGGCCGGCGTGCCCCTGGCCATCAAGGACAACCTCTGCACCAAAGGCATCCGCACCACCTGCTCCAGCCGCATGCTGGAGAGTTTCATTCCTCCCTACGAATCGACCGTCACCGAGCGGCTCTGGGGAGCGGGTGCCGTGCTCCTCGGCAAGACCAATCTCGATGAGTTCGCCATGGGCAGCTCCACCGAGACCTCCTATTTCGGCCCCAGCCGCAACCCCTGGAACCCTGAGAAGGTGCCGGGCGGCAGCTCCGGCGGCAGTGCCGCCGCCGTGGCCGCCGGTGAGTGCGTGGCCTCCCTCGGTTCGGACACCGGTGGTTCGATCCGCCAGCCTGCTGCCTTCTGTGGGGTGGTGGGTCTCAAACCCACCTACGGCCGGGTGAGCCGCTACGGGCTGGTGGCCTTCGCGAGCTCCCTGGATCAGGTGGGCCCGTTCACCACCAACGTGGCCGATGCCGCCGAACTGCTGCAGGTGATCGCCGGTGCCGATCCGCGCGATTCCACCTGCCTGAAGGCCGCGGTGCCGGACTATCGCGCTGCCCTCAGCCAGCCCGTGGCAGGTCTGCGGGTGGGCATCGTGCGTGAGTGCTTCGAAGCTGAAGGTCTCGATCCCCAGGTGAAGGCCTCGGTGATGGCCGCTGCGGCCCAGTTGCGGGCTCTCGGCTGTGAGCTGGTGGACGTCAGCTGCCCCCGCTTCAACGACGGCATCGCCACCTACTACGTGATCGCCCCCTCGGAGGCCTCGGCCAACCTGGCCCGCTACGACGGCGTGAAGTACGGCCACCGTGCCGCCGATGCTGCCGGCCTGGCGGAGATGACGGCCCGCAGCCGCGCCGAGGGCTTCGGCGCCGAGGTGCAGCGCCGCATCCTGATCGGCACGTATGCCCTCTCCGCTGGCTATGTGGATGCCTACTACCGCAAGGCCCAGCAGGTGCGCACCCTGATCCGCCGCGATTTCGACCGCGCCTTCGAGACGGTCGATGTGCTGCTCACCCCCACGTCGCCCACCACCGCTTTCGGCTTCGGGGCCCACAGCGAGGATCCCCTGGCCATGTACCTGGCGGATCTGCTGACGATCCCCGCCAACATGGCCGGCCTGCCGGCCATCAGCCTGCCCTGCGGCTTCGACGGCGCCGGCCTGCCGATCGGCGTACAGCTGATCACCGGTGTGTTGCAGGAGGAGCGCCTGCTGCAGGTGGCCTGGCACTACGAGCAGTCGGCGCGGGTGATGGAGCAGCGGCCGGAGGCGGCCCTGGTGCCCTGAGGCACTAGATCTGGTGTTGAGCCCTTAACCTGAGGCCGCCGACCACCAGCTGTTGCTTGCGCCTGTGGCCTTCGTTCCGCTTCACAACCACAGCGACTACAGCCTGCTGGATGGTGCCAGCCAGCTGCCGGCGATGGTGAAGCGGGCCGAGGACCTTGGCATGCCGGCCCTGGCGCTCACTGATCACGGTGTCATGTACGGCGCCATCGAGCTGCTGAAGCTTTGCAAGGGCACATCCGTGAAGCCGATCATCGGCAACGAGATGTATGTGATCAACGGCTCCCTCGACGACCCCAATCCGCCCAAGAAGGAACGCCGTTACCACCTGGTGGTGCTGGCCAAGAATGTCGTCGGCTACCGCAACCTCGTCAAGCTCACCAGCATCAGCCATCTCCGTGGCATGCGTGGGCGCGGCATCTTCTCGCGCGCCTGCATCGATAAGCCCACCCTCGAGAAACACAGCGAAGGGCTCATGGTGGCCACCGCCTGCCTCGGTGGTGAGATCTCCCAGGCGATCCTGCGCAACCGCCCCGATGTGGCCCGTGAGGTGGCCCGCTGGTATCAGGGTGTCTTCGGCGACGACTACTACCTGGAGATCCAGGACCACGGCTCCCCTGAGGACCGCATCGTCAACGTGGAAATGGTGCGCATCGCGCGCGAGCTGGGCATTCCGCTGATCGCCACCAACGACGCCCACTACCTCACCGCCAACGACGCCGAGGCTCACGACGCCCTGCTGTGCGTGCTCACCGGCAAGCTTGTCACCGATGAGAAGCGCCTGCGTTACACCGGCACCGAATACATCAAGAGCGAGCAGGAGATGCTCGGCCTGTTCGCCGATCATCTCGAGCCCGAGGTGGTGGCCGAAGCCGTGGCCAACACCGCCCGCGCCGCCGAGAAGGTGGAGGACTACGACATCCTCGGCCGCTACCAGATGCCAAACTTCCCGATTCCGGAGGGACACACGCCGGTGAGCTACCTGCGCGAGGTGAGTGAGCAGGGCCTGCGCGATCGGTTGGAACTAACGGCCGGTGCGCCGTTCACGCCGGAGTACGGCGAGCGCCTCAGCTTCGAGCTGCAGGTGATGGAGCAGATGGGCTTTCCCACCTACTTCCTGGTGGTGTGGGACTACATCCGCTTTGCCCGTGACAGCGGTATCCCGGTGGGCCCTGGCCGTGGATCGGCCGCCGGCTCGCTGGTGGCCTACGCCCTGGGTATCACCAACATCGATCCAGTCACGAACGGACTGCTGTTCGAACGCTTCCTCAATCCGGAACGCAAGTCGATGCCGGATATTGACACCGACTTCTGCATCGAGCGCCGTGGCGAGGTGATCGACTACGTCACTCGCCGTTATGGCGACGACAAGGTGGCCCAGATCATCACCTTCAACCGCATGACCTCGAAGGCGGTGCTCAAGGATGTGGCGCGTGTGCTCGACATTCCCTACGGCGATGCCGACCGCCTGGCGAAGTTGATTCCGGTGGTGCGTGGCAAACCCGCCAAGCTGAAGGAGATGATCGGCGAGGAATCGCCGGCACCGGAGTTCCGTGAGAAGTACCAGAACGATCCGCAGGTGAAGCGCTGGGTTGAGATGGCGATGCGGATCGAGGGCACCAACAAGACCTTTGGCGTCCACGCGGCCGGTGTGGTGATCGCGGCTGAACCGCTCGATGAGCTGGTGCCGCTGCAGCGCAACAACGACGGCCAGGTGATCACCCAGTACTTCATGGAGGACGTGGAGTCGATGGGCCTGCTGAAGATGGATTTTCTGGGCCTGAAGAACCTCACCATGATCGACAAGACGATTGATCTGGTGCAGCAGAGCACCGGTGTTGCCGTCGATCCCGACAAACTTCCTCTTGATGACCCCGGCACCTACGGGCTGCTGGCCCGCGGCGATCTTGAGGGCATCTTCCAGTTGGAATCCAGTGGCATGCGCCAGATCGTGCGCGACCTCAAGCCCTCATCCTTGGAGGACATCTCCTCGATCCTGGCGCTGTATCGCCCGGGCCCGCTCGATGCCGGGCTGATCCCGAAGTTCATCAACCGCAAGCACGGCCGCGAGGCGATCGATTTCGCCCACGCCAAGCTCGAACCGATCCTGCAGGAGACCTACGGGATCATGGTTTACCAGGAGCAGATCATGCGCATCGCTCAGGATCTTGCGGGGTATTCGCTCGGTGAGGCCGACCTGTTGCGGCGGGCCATGGGTAAGAAGAAGAAGAGCGAGATGGAGAAGCATCAGTCGCTGTTCGTGAGCGGGGCCAGTCAGCGTGGCGTCGATCCGAAGATTGCCGAGGCACTGTTCGAACAGATGGTGCTGTTCGCCGAATACTGCTTCAACAAGAGCCATTCCACCGCCTACGGCGCGGTGACCTATCAGACCGCTTACCTCAAGGCCCACTATCCTGTGGCCTACATGGCCGCATTGTTGACGGTGAATGCCGGCACCACCGACAAGGTGCAGCGCTACATCGCCAACTGCAATGCCATGGGCATCGAGGTGATGCCGCCGGATGTGAATGCCTCCGGCATTGACTTCACCCCTGTGGGCGATCGCATCCTCTTCGGCCTCTCGGCCGTGCGCAATCTCGGTGATGGCGCCATCCGCACCCTGATCGAAGCCCGCAGCAGCGATGGACCGTTCCGCTCGCTGGCGGAGCTCTGTGACCGCATCCCCGGCAGCACCCTCAACCGCCGCTCGCTCGAATCGCTGATCCACTGCGGTGCCCTCGACGCACTCGAGCCCAGCGCCAACCGCGCCCAGCTGATGGCCGATCTGGATCTGATCGCCGACTGGGCCGCCTCCCGCGCCCGCGATCGCGCCAGCGGCCAGGGCAACCTGTTCGACCTGCTGGGCGGTGGAGTTGGTGCTGCTGGCGCCCCAGATGCCGGCACCGATCTGAGCACCGCTCCCAAGGCCGCGCCGGTGGCCGATTACCCCCCCACCGAGAAGTTGCGGCTGGAGAAGGAGCTGGTGGGCTTCTATCTCTCCGATCACCCGCTCAAGCAGCTCTGCCGGCCGATGCAGCTGCTCTCGCCTCTGGCCCTGGGCAGCCTGGAGGAACAGGCCGACAAGGCGCGCGTCAGCGTGGTGGCGATGGTCTCCGGTCTACGGCCGGTGACCACCCGCAAGGGCGACCGCATGGCAGTGCTGCAGCTGGAGGATCTGAGCGGCAGCTGCGAAGGGGTTGTCTTTCCCAAGACCTACGCCCGCCTCGCCGATCACCTGATGGTGGATGCCCGTCTGCTGGTGTGGGCTTCGGTGGATCGCCGTGACGAGCAGGTGCAGTTGATCGTCGACGACTGCTGCGTGATCGACGACCTGCGCTTGCTGATGGTGGAACTGCAGGCCGATGAGGCCAGCGACATCGCTGTGCAGCATCGCCTGCGGGAATGCCTCAACCAGCACCGCAGCGAGCGGGATGACGCGGGTCTCCGGGTCCCGGTGGTTGCCCTGGTGCGTCACCAGGATCAGATCCGTTACGTGCGGCTGGGGCAGCAGTTCTGTGTGAAGGACGGCGAGGCAGCCCTCGGCACGCTCACCGCCCAGGCCTTCCGCGCCCGGATCAGCTCGCCGCTGGTGGCCGCTTGAAGGAGCTGCGCAGCCGACTCACGTTCAAGCCGATCTGCTCAAACCCGAGCAGGCTCCCCGGGGCGTTTTCCCAGCTGGCCGAGAGCACTCCGTAGCTCAGGCCCACCACCCCCAGCAGGAAAAATCCACCGGACGTCACCAGGGTGACGACGGGGGGGATATCCAGCACCGACCGGCTCACCAGCAGGTAGCTGATCACGAAGGTGGACATGCCCAGCACAGTGGGAATCCCCGTGGCAATGGCAATCCTCCGGGCCATGCGGTTGGTCACCGCCTCAGGGATCGATTGCTGACCCCGCTTCTGCCCCTGAGTGGCGGCTCCGCTGCGGGGAGGTTTCGGCGACTGGGCGGCCGGGGTTGGGCTGATGCCGCCGCCGCCCTTGGGCTGGCCGCTGCTGGCCTTTCCCTTGCCCGCCATGTCAGCCGCGGATGCCCAGTTTCTGGATCAGGGCCGTGTAGCGCTGCTCGCTGCCTGCGCGCAGATAGCTCAGCAGGCGCTTGCGCCGGCCGATCATCTTGAGGAGCCCCTGGCGGGAGGAGAAGTCGTGGATGTTGTTCTGCAGGTGACCGCTCAGCTTGCTGATGCGCTCGCTCAGCATCGCCACCTGCACTTCCACGGAACCGGTGTCGGTGCCATGGGTCTGGTGGGCGTTGATCAGTTCCTGCTTCTTGATGGTGTCGAGCGACATGCGCGGCGTCGGGCCCTGACGGAGCAAACAACCAACTTAACGCCCCGGCGGCACCCCTGCCTCAGGCCGCCGTGCGTGACAGCCAGCGGAGGCTCTCCCGCAGCCAGGCTTCCCCATCCGGTGCCAGGGCGGGCTCCTGGGCGGCCACCGCACGCAGGGCCCGGTTGATCTCCAGCGGCTCGTAGCCCAGGGCTGTCAGCGTGAGCTGGAGCTCCTCGCGCAGCTCCGGTGCCGCCAGTGCCGTCGCACCAGCGTCGCTGCCGCCATTGAGGTCGTCGTCGGCCGGAAGGCCCGCAGCGAAGCCAGCGCCGAACCGCCCCTGCAGCTTGCTGCGCAGTTCTACCGACAGGCGCTCGGCCGTGCGTTTGCCCACGCCAGGGGCCTGACAGAGCAGGCGCAGATCCGCCTGCACGATCGCCCGCACCAGCTCCTCCCCCGCCAGGCATCCCAGCAGCCCCAGGCCCATCTGAGGTCCCACCCCGCTGACGGCCACCAGCTCGCGGAACAGGTCCCGCTCCTGGCGCTGGCCGAAGCCATAGAGGGTCCAGCCGTCGTCGCGGATCGTCTGGTGCACATGCAGGGTGAGGTTCTGGCCATCAGCGGGCAGACCATCCCAGTGCCGGCGGGTGATCTGCACCTCGTAGCCCACCCCATGGCACACCAGCAGAAGGCCGCAGCGCTGGCCCAGCTGCCAGCGATCGGCGAGTTGCCCTTGCAGCCAGCCGATCATGGGGGCACGTGCGTTGCTTTCCATGCTGCCCGGTCCGACAACCCCGACGGCTGCCGCGGGCCTGCGTCTGCCTGCCCTGACCGGGCTGCGGCGTGCCCTGGCCCTGCTGCTCAGCGTGCTGCTCAGCCTGGCCATCAGCGCCTGCGGCGGTGTGGGGCAGCCTCCGCAGAAGGTGCTGCTCTCGGCCCTGCAGTTGCAGATCGATCTCACCCAGCAGGCGATCGCCTCCGCACTCGATCTCACGGCCGAGGGCGAACCGGTGGTGAGCCGCGTGCGCGTGGAACACCAGGAATCCCTCCCGATCGGCAGCGGCCGCGGGCTGCATCTCAGTGGCCGCTTCGACTGGCGCCTGCCCGGTGATCCGATCCGGGTGGACAGCGCCTTCGATCTCTATCTGCAGCGGGGCGAGCGCGGCCAGAGCTGGCGCCTGGCGAGGCCTGTGGGCAGCGCCGATGGAGCCAGTCAGGACTGGCTCATTGATCCTCTGCCGCTGCCGGGCGAGCGGGCCTGAGGCTCAGCAGCGTGGCCAACAGCACCAGCACGGCCGCCATCGCCGTATCCGGATCGAGGGGTTCCTGGAAGAACCACCACCCCCACAGGGCCGCCAGGGGCACCTGGCCATAGCTCATCGCCGTCGCCCGGGCGGCGGGCAGACCCAGCAGCCCCTTGGTGATGCCGATCTGCCCCAGCTGCGTGAACAGGCCCACTCCCAGCAGCGCCAGCCATTCGGCACCGGTTGGCAGCACCGGATCGATCAGCACTGCCGGCAGGGTGAGCACCAGCCCCACCAGGGGGAAATAGAAGACGATCACCAGCGGATGCTCGCTGCGTCCCAACGCGCGCACACTCACGTAGGCACAGGCGGACAGCAGCGCTCCCGCCAGGGCGAGCAGCACACCAGCGAGCGGTAGCGGTTCGCTGCGCTGCCCCAGCAGCAGGCTGGCCACAGGGCCGAACAGACCACTCAGTTCGGCGGGGTTGCTGAGCAGCACCACCGCCAGCCAGCCCAGCACGGCGGCCAGCAGCACCCGCGGCCCCACCCGCTCCCGCAGCAGCAGCCAGGCCAGCAGCGCCGTGAAGGTGGGCTGCAGGTACTGCAGCACCGTGGCGGGCGCCAGCGGGAGTCGGGCCAGCGCGGCGAACACGCAGAGCAGGGCCGCGGTGCCGATCACCCCGCGCAGCACCAGCAGCCAGCGACGCTGCCCCCAGGGGTTCAAGCCAGCCTGGCGCAGCATAACCACACTCAGCAGCAGGCTCACCAGCGAGCGGGCCAGCACCACCTCAGTCACGGGGATTCGCCCGCCCAGCGTTTTCACACACACGCCCATCAGGCTGAAGCTGAGGGCGCTGGAGATCATCCAAAGGGTTGCCGTGCTCTCGCTGCTGCGGCTGTTTCCGAGCACCGCTCAGCCGTCCCTCTGGATTTCCACCGCCGTTGGATAGGGAATCTCAATGGCCTCAGCGGCGAAGCAGGCCAGCAGATCCTTGTTCAGGCGGTGGATGGCGTCCTTGAAGCGCCCGAAGCTCTCGTGGTGGGCGTGGAAGCGGAAGCTGTAGTCGTAGCTGAACTCCGAGATGGTCATCAGCCGGCACGATTGCAGGCTCAGGTGTGGATCGCGATTCACCACCTCGGCAATCAACTCGGGGATCCGTTGCAGCTGCTCGGGGCGTGTGTCGTAGCTGACGCCGATCTGACGCTGTGACAGCCGCACCTGTTCAACGATCTCCTCCAGCCGCAGCAGCAGTGTCTCCCGCAGGCTCAGATAGCCAGGCCAGTCGCTCTGTTCCACCAGGCCATGGCAGAGCAGCGTGAACTGCTCCATCCCATCCTGCTCCAGGCTCACCAGCGGTTCCTGCAGCTTCTGCAGCTTCTGCAGCCCTTCCAGGTGCTGCCGCACGAACCGGAGCAGGTCGGCCACCTGCTCCGGGCTGAACGGATGGTGAACCGCCAGCCGCAATGCCAGCGATTGCCGCGCCACGGTCTCGCTGCTGCGCTGCCGGCGTGAATAGTTCACGATCGTCTCGTCGTCGGCGATCGCATTCGGGATCGTCACCCGGCTTTCCAGCGTCTGCAGTTCCAGCGAGCGCAGGCCGATGCGGGTCACGAAGCCGAGGTTGTCGCCGATCCGGCAGAACTCACCCACCCGCACGGGGCGGTCGGTCTGAATCGACAGACCGGCGAACAGGTTGCCCAGCAGCTTCGAGGCGCCAAGGCCGATCGCGAGACCCGGCACCGCGGAGAACGCCAGCACCGTGGTGGAGGGCAGCCCCAGCGTGATCAGCAGCCGGTAGATCAGCACCAGCGCCACCACGCCGCCCAGCACGCGGCACACCGGCATCACCAGGTTGCTCACACGCCGCAGTTGCAGCTCGGAATTGCCACCGCGCAGGTGCACCAGCCATTCCGCCAGCGAGCGGCCAAGCGCTTCAAACAGGAAGAAGAAGAAGATGCTGGCGGCGAGGAAATAGCAGATGAAGAACAGGTAGGTGACCACCCTCAGTGGCACCCCGGTGAAATTCACCAGGTCATCGATCACCAGATCACTGAGCCAGGTCAGCGGCATCACCGGCAGCGTGAGCAGAACGCGCGTCCAGGCGGCATTGTCCTGTTGCCAGGTGGGCAGTCCCGGCAGCTCGCGGCTGCGGTAATAGCGGTAGGTGTGCAGCAGCCGGCGGAACAGTGCGAGCACCACCCAGCCGTAGACCAGCAGCATGGCCGCCGCTGCCAGGAACTGGAACAGGGTCTGATCGGCGAGGGAAAGCTCCAGCACCTGGCGCAGCCCAGCAGGCAGCCGGAGATACCACTTCGGCGGAGCCAGATAGCCAGGGGTGTTGATGAAGTTCTGATAGAAGTTCGGCGTGGCGAAGGGTTGTGCCACCGCTGCCGCATCCCGGATCTGCGCGTACATCCGGCCGATCTGGTTCACCGTGCTTGCGGAGAACAGGAAATCGATGTTGGCTTCGCGCTGCTCCACCTCGCTGGTGAGCGTGATTGCCGTATTCGGCAGGGTCCAGCTGTCCCGACTCTTGTTGCGCTGATTGTTGAGCGTTTTCAGATCGGTTGAATCCGGGATGGCGATCGGCACGCTGCTGTGGCTGAACACGAAATCCAGCACCTCCTTCAGCTGCATCGCGGCCTCCTCCGCCTGGTCATCACGGATGCTCTCCGGAATCTCGCTGCTATCGAGCGCCTGCACCGCCAGCTGGAACAGCTCCTCGGCGCTGCGGATCCGCTGCCGTGTGGCCCCGCTCCAGAACCAGCCCGGGTCCTGCTGGGGCCGCTCTGTGGCCACCTCCAGCTCGTGATTCACCCGCGCCATCACGGCGTAGAAGTTGAGGATCGTCTCCCGTGGGCTCTCCCCCACCACCTGCCCCAGGGGTGCGTTGTTCCAGCGCTCTGCTGTTCTGATCAGTTCGGCGTAGAAGGGCTGCTCGTTGATCGGGATTACCGTTCCGCCGCCTCGCGTTGATCCCACTGCCGTTCCCGGCCACGCTGAGGCTCCAGGAGTGGCGAGCACGGGAGCCAGCCAGCCGAGTCCGCTCAGCGCGAGGGTCAGCAGCGCGGCCAGCAGCCCCGTCAGCAGGGCTCTGAGCCAGCGCCCCTGAGCGCTGCCTCCCCGCCGGAGCAGTCTACCTGTCACGCCGATCCATCTGCCGCTGCGCGCATGCTGACAGCTGCCCCCGGCCCGATCGACACAGCGCCGCCAGAATTGCCGTCCAGCTGCCGAGCCCGCCACCGTTGAGCATCCCCCGCCTCCACCCCCGCACGATCGAGGCCGTCAAGGAACGGGCCGACATCGTTGATGTGGTGGGCGAGCACGTGGTGCTCAAGAAGAAGGGGCGCGAGTTCGTGGGGGTCTGCCCCTTCCACGACGACAAATCCCCGTCGATGACGGTGTCGCCGGCCAAGCAGTTTTATTACTGCTTCTCCTGCGGGGCCGGTGGCAACGCCATCAAGTTCCTGATGGAGCTGCAGCGCCAGAGCTTCAGCGATGTGGTGCTGGAGCTGGCGCGCAAATACCAGCTGCCGGTGGAGACGCTGGAGGGGCCGCAGCAGGAGCGCCTGCGCCAGCAGCTCTCCCGCCGCGACCAGCTGCACCGGGTGCTGCGCCTGGCGGCGGGTTGGTTCCGCGATCAGCTGCGCACGCCGGAGGGCGCCCCGGCCCTGGCCTATCTGCGTGACAGCCGCGGCCTCAGCGAAACCACCCTCGAGGCCTTCGGTCTCGGCTATGCCCCTGAGCGCTGGGATGGCCTGCTCAGCCATCTGCAGCAGGTGGAGGGCGTGGCGCCCGAGCTGCTGGAGGCGGCGGGCCTGGTGGTGCCGCGCAAGGGCAGCAGCGCCTCCGACAGCCGCGGCTACTACGACCGGTTCCGCCACCGGGTGATGGTGCCGATCAGCGACCGCCAGGGCCGCATCATCGGCTTCGGTGGCCGCAGCCTCGATGGCGCCGAGCCGAAGTACCTCAACTCCCCGGAAACGGAGGTGTTCGAGAAGGGCAAGCACCTCTACGGACTCGACAAGGCGGTCAACGCCATCCGCAAGGACGACCGGGCGGTTGTGGTGGAGGGCTACTTCGATGTGATCGCCCTGCATGCCGCCGGCATCAACAACGCCGTGGCAGCCCTGGGCACGGCTCTCAGCAGCCAGCAGATCACCCAGATCTGCCGCTGCTGCGATGGCAAGCGGCTGATCCTCAACTTCGACACCGACCGCGCCGGCGTGCGCGCCGCCCAGCGGGCGATCGGCGAGGTGGAACAGCTGGCGCTGCAGGGTCAGCTGGAGCTGCGGGTGCTGCAGCTGCCCGCCGGAAAGGACCCGGATGAGTTCCTTCAGCAGCACGGGGCCGGTGAGTACCGCTCGCTGCTGGATCAGGCGCCCCTCTGGCTCGACTGGCAGATCGACCAGGTGCTGGCGGATCGTGATCTGGCCCGCTCCGATCAGTTCCAGCAGGCGGTGAGTGCCCTGGTGGCGCTGCTGGGCAAGCTGCCGGCCAGCGCCGTGCGCTCCCGCTATCTGCAGCAGGTGGCTGAGCGGCTCAGTGGCGGCCAGGCCCGACTGGCGCTGCAGCTGGAGGACGACCTGCGTCAGCAGGTGAAGGGTCAGCGCTGGCACGGCCGCTCCCAGCGCTGGGAGCAGCCCGGTGAGGCGGGCCTGCGCGAGCGTGCTGAAGCGGAACTGCTGCGCCTCTACCTGCATTGCCCCGCCAGTCGCGCGGCCATCCGCGCCGAATTGCGTCGCCGGGAGCTCGACGACTTCGCTCTGGCCCACCACCGCCAGCTCTGGGCCGCCATCAGTTCCCTGGAGGAGGACAACCTTGGTGTTGGCCGGCTGGAGGCGATCAACCGCGGCAGTGATCCCGGCCATGAGCTGGCGGATCTCGATCTGCCGCGGCTGCTGGCTGATCAGCTGCTGGTCAGCCAGGACGAGGACACCCCACCGGCCGCCGGCACCGATCTGCTGAGCCGCCTCACGCCCCTGCTGGAACCCAGCGATGTGCAGCGGCTGGCCCTGGCCAACCCGCTGCTGCAGTTGCGCGGAGCTACCGCAGCTCTGGAGCGTCAGCGCAGCATCAAGCGCTGCCGCCACCTGCTCAGCGCCTGGAGCAGCCAGCGGCTGGAGACCCTGGAGCGCTGCATCGCCCGCTTGCTGGAGGACAAGGCCGGCGATCCCCCCATTGATTCCGCCGCTCTCGATATGGAGAGCCGGATCGATGCCATGTTCGCTGCTCTCAACAGCGATGCCCTGCGCTTCCAGGAGCTCTACTACAACGAGCGCAAGCACATCGCTCACCTCGATTCCCAGCGCTGCGCTGCCCACGAGGAGGTGGTGGCAACGCGCTCCGAGCCCGCTCCGGCCTGATTCCCGCCCTACCGGAGCGGATTCGTCGCTGCGCTTCTGGTAGGACACATCCCATCACCCCATCTCCCCCGTGCTCCGTCTGATGCGCACCTCCTCCCGCACCGGATTCGCCGCGCTGCTGTTCCTGGGCGGCGCTGCCCTGCTCGCCGCTGCACCGGCGCAGGCCAACATGATGCGCCAGATCATCACCGGCAAGTGCGCATCAGCGATGCAGGCCGATTTCAAGAAGGCCAGCAAGACACCGCCTGCCGGCATGGTGGATTTCACCTGCAGCTGCGTCTCCGACGGCATGCTCAACCGGCGCCAGAGCCTGGATCAGGCTAAAGATGTCTGCGTGAAGCAGGCCACCCAGAAGTTCGGCACCATCTGAGCCCCCTGTGAATCGCCGGGATGGCGCGCTGATGGGTTCGCCTCGCATCAGCGCGCCCACACCGTGGGCAGATCATCCAGGCGTGTGGTGGCGGCGCGCGACAGCTGTTGCCGCCGCATCGCCCAATCCGGCTGGAGGCCGCAGGCGGCCCACTGCACGGTGCCGGTGCCGTAGCGGCGGTTGAGGCCATCGATGCAGGCCATCAGCGCTTCGCGCCGCTGCTGCTGCTCCGGAGGCAGAGGTGCCAGCAGGTGCTGCTGCAGCTGGGTTTCCGGCTGCAGATCCTGCAGCAGTACGCCGGCTTTGACGAAGCGCCGGTGGGGGCGGTGCAGGGCTGGCACCAGCTGCAGGGCGGCCTGCAGCAGCACGGCGGTGTCGTGGCTGGCCAGGGGCAGCTCCACGCCGGCGGCGCGGCTGAAGAAGTTCGGTGCGAAGGGGCTGGTGCGGGCGAACACCGTGAGCCGGCCGGCCCGCTGCCGCTGCCGCCGCAGCTTCTCCGCCGCCCGCACCACGTAGCTGGCCACCGCCTGGCGCAGGTCCTCCAGCTCGCTGATCGGTCGGCTGAAGCTGCGGCTGACGCAGGTTTCCCGTTTGGCGGCGGGGGCCTCCTCCAGCGGCAGGCAGCTCACCCCGCGCAGCTCCAGCTGCAGCCGCACCCCCACCACGCCGGCCTTGGCCCGCAGCTCGCCGCTGGCCATGTCGCGCAGCTGGCGGGCGTTGGCGATGCTGCGCAGGCGGCACCAGCGGCCCAGGCGCCGGCCCACCCCCCAGAGCTCCTCCACCGGTGTGCCCTCCAGCCAGGGGTCGGGGTCCGCCTGGCGGCTGAGGTCGAACAGGCCGGCGTGGCGGCTATCGGCCTTGGCGATGCGGTTGGCCAGCTTGGCCAGCACCTTGCTGGGGGCGATGCCGATGGCGATCGGCAGCCCCAGGTTCTGGCGGATGCGGCTGCGCAGCTCGCGTGCCCAGGGGCTGAGGTCGCCGCCGCGGGGGCGCGGCAGCCGGGCGAAAGCCTCATCGATCGAGTACACCTCCAGCTCGGCCACCCAGGGTTCGAGGCTGCTCATCAGCCGCTGGCTCATGTCGCCGTAGAGGGCGTAGTTGGAGCTGCGCACCACCACGCCGTGGTGGGCCAGCTGCTCGGCGATCTGGAAGTAGGGGCGACCCATGGCGATGCCCAGCTGGCGTGCCTCGCTGCTGCGCGACACCACGCAGCCGTCGTTGTTGGAGAGCACCACCACCGGCCGCCCCAGCAGCGCCGGATCGAGGGCCTGCTCGCAGCTGGCATAGAAGTTGTTGGCATCGATCAGCACCAGGGCATCAGCCATGGCGGCTGAAGCTGTGGATCACGTGGATCGCCACACCCCAGATCTGCACGTCGCCGCATTGGTGCAGTTCCAGGGGCGGGTAGGCGCTGTTGGCGGCCTCCAGCCGCAGCCGGCCGCGGTGGTGCACCAGCCGCTTGAGGGTGAAGGCCCCATCCAGCACCGCCACCACGATCTGGCCGGGCCGGGCCTCGAGGCTGCGGTCCACCACCAGCAGATCGCCGTGCTGGATGCCGGCGCCGGTCATCGAGTCGCCGCTCACCCGCAGGAAGAAGGTGCTGCTGGGGTGGCGGATCAGCGTGTCGTTGAGGTCGATGCCAACGTCGATGTAGTCGTCGGCGGGGCTGGGAAAGCCGGCCGCCACGCTCTCACCCGCCAGGGGAAGCGGCAGCTGTGGCCATGGCAGCGGCCCCTGCGCGGGGCCCAGCAGGGTCAGCGCAGGGGCCGCGAGCACAGGGGGCAGGGGTGCTGCAGAGCGGGACACGCCGGCCATCCGGAACAGACCATCAGGTTAGTACAGATGAACTTCTGAGGGTGGTTCTGATTGGGGCTCTGTCTGCGCGTCGGCCCTTGGGGGTGGGGTCCTGATTGTTGTGGAATTGCTTTAGAAATGGAGGGCCGATCGACGCACGGTTTGGCAATTCGCGCGGGCGTCTTGGGTCGTGCGACCTGGAGGCGTGTGATACCTGGATCGAGTTGGTGTCATGGCGCACGTTGCGCACTTGCGTAGGAGCTGGTTCGTTGCTGCCATCACCGCAGGTCGCATCGCACTTGTGCGATACATCTACGTCGACATCGTCAAGTTCACCCTTGACCGCAATGTAGAGGCGCAGGTTGCGATCATGGAGTCGCTGTCTCGCTGTGTGAGGCAGTCGATGGCGGCGTTTGAGTTGGAGGCGGATCGGGTGGTCTATCTGCCAACCGGTGATGGTGTATGTATTTGCCTGATTGATCAGTCTGAGCCCTATGACTTGGACGTCAGGGTCGCCGTGATGCTGCTTGAGAGCGTCTATGCGCTGAGCATGGCAGCTGTTGAGGAAGAATTGCGCTATTCGATTCGAGTCGGTCTGAATGAAAACCAAGACAACGTGGTAGTGGATATCGGCGGCAGACGGCGTAATTTTGTTGGCTTGGGTGTCAATAACGCTCAGCGTCTGATGTCGCTGGCGGCGCCCTTTCAGTTGCTGATGGGACCGTCCGTGTATCAACGCCTGGCGCAGCGCCGTCTCTACAGGCCGTATCTCTATTCACTGCAGGGCATCGTCAAGCATGGGAAACGCGTGCTCTGCTATGGCTACCACGATCCAGGCCTGGCCTGCTTCGCTGCGGTAGCAGCACGCAGACCGGGCGATTCTCTCGGGGGACCATCAACAGTCCGTCCAATGAATCCGCCAGTGCAACTTCCTTTGGGGGAGTCAAGGCGGGTTGCAGGAGAGGGGACTCCGCGGACTAGTTTCAAGATTTGAGGACCATTGCACCAAGTCAGGAGTCTGTGAACGTTCTGATGCCGCTGTCCTCGTGGACAGAGGATTTCAGCCACACCAGCTGAGCGGAGCTCAGCTGTCCTCGTCCTCCAGCAGCAGCTGCTGAAAGGCCACGTAGAGATTGTCCTCGTCGGAGTTCTGTGCACCGCTCCGCGCCCGGATCGCGGCAGGGCTCGGGGGCTGAGCGGCAGAAGCGCGTGGCTTTGCGGTGTTGTTCAACGCGGCGGCAGCGTCGCGGCGGCTCGCCTCCAGATCGCGCAGGCGCTCGAGCAGGTGCGGTGGCACGCTGCCATCCGGGCTCACTGTCATCAGTTCGCGGAACAGGGCCTCGGGGTTCTCCTCCGTTTCCACGGGGTGCAGCCGCTGGCCAGGCGGTGCGTCTGGCGAGGCCTTGGGGGTGGGTTTGGGCAGGGGCTGGGGCAGGCTGCGGCCCAGCTGCTGCAGGCGCTCGAGGCTGCGGGCGTCAAAACTCATGGCGTGGGGGCGTCAGCCGCACTCGAGTGTGTCGCGGGTGTCGCGGCCGGTGACGGGGTTGCTGCCGCTGGCGCTGGCGCAGAGGGTCTTCAGCACATCACCGCGGAACGGCACGTTGGTGAAGTCCGCTCCGGCGATCTGCACGTTGTTGAACTTGGTGTTGAAGGCGAACGCGTTCTCCAGCACCGCATTGCGCAGGTCGGTGCCGTCGAGCACCGCGGCATCGAGGGTGGCATCGCTGAGGTCAGCGCCGCTGAGGTCGGCATCCTGTAGCTTCGCGCCGAACAGGCTGGCGCCGCGCAGATCGGCGCCGCTGAAATCGGCATCGCGCAGGTTGGTGAGGTTGAAGGTCACCCCGCGCAGATCGGCACCGGCGAAGTCGTGCCCGATCAGCACCTGCTTGGCGTAGTCCATCGCCGCCAGGGCAGGCTGCAGCGGGCCGAACAGCACCATCAGCGGCAGCAGCAGTGAAACCAGCCAGGCCACCACGGTCGGCAGCGGTGCGGGCGAGCGATGGTGCGGCATCGGCGCAAGGCAGCAATCGCAACCCTAGGCAGCCAGCCCCGCTGCATCGTTGCAAACCGATCGGCCCCAAGGCCTCACCTAGTGTCTGGATCCGCAGGTTGAGCCGAGGGGCAGGCGATCCCAGCCATGGGCAACCCGATCGACAGGGACACATTTCTGGCTCGGGCCCGCTCGCGATTCGGCGATCGCTACGACTACAGCGGCATCGTTTACAAGAGCTACAAGACCCCGATCAAGATCCGCTGCCGTGAGCATCCGGTGCGCTTGATCGCGATCACGCCGGAGCGCCACCTGGTGACCACCGGTGGCTGCCGGTACTGCCTGCGGGAACTGCGGGGGCAGCTGCCGGGTTGAACTCAGGCGCGTTGCGGGAATGCTCAAGGGGCGCAGCGGCATCGAGCGGCGGATGGGTGGATCGGATCAACGGCGCTGGGGCAACTGGGCCGAACAGCGGGCCCAGCGGTTGCTGCGTGCTGCGGGGTGGCGGGTTGTCGCGCGTCAGTGGCGCTGCCGCTGGGGTGAGATCGATCTGCTGCTCGCCAAGCCAGAACGTCTGCTGCTGGTGGAGGTGAAGGGGCGGCGTCGCTGCGGCGCCGATGGCTGGGGGGTGGCGGCCCTGGATCGCCGCAAGTGGCGGCGCCTCGAGGTGACCTACGGCCTGTGGCTGGCGGAGCATCCATCCCACCGGCACAGCAGCCTCGAATTGGTATGCGCCCTGGTGCCGCTGCCGCCCGCTAAGGGGCCGGTGCGCTGGGTGCGCTGGGGCTAGTCGACGGCTGGGGCGCGGACGGCGGCGCAGCATCGGCGTAGAAGAGCGTGCAGATGTAGCGGTAATTGCCGGTGCGCACGTTCACCACCGTGCATTCGGTGCGGCTGACGGTGGCACCGGCCGGCAGCTGCGACTGGGCCCGCTGGATCGCGTTGCTCCGGTCCCAGATCGATTCGGCCGTCACCGAGCCGGCTCGGGCCGCATTGGCCGGTCCCAGCGCCAGCGCCGCTGCCAGCCCCAGCAGCAGGCGGCTGCGGCAGGTGTGGCGTCGCGGAAGAGCTGTCATGGCAGTGCTGCCAGGGCGGGGAGTGCCCCAAGCCTGACGCTCGCATGCGGATTTGGCAGGCATCCGCTCGTGCCGGCAGGGGCTGGGCGCGCGGCAATCTGGGATCTGGCTCCGCCTCCCGTGCCGATGACCTTCGCGGCCCACCGCGCTCGCAAACGCTTCGGTCAGCACTGGCTGCGCGATGAAACGGTGCTGGATCGAATCCTGGCGGCGGCCGATCTCAGCGCCGCCGACACGGTGCTGGAGGTTGGCCCCGGGCGCGGTGCCCTCACCGAACGCCTGCTGGCCTCATCGGCGGCTGCGGTGCATGCGGTGGAACTGGATCGGGATCTGGTGAGCGGCCTGCGCCTGCGCTTCGGTGGCGATCCGCGCTTCACCCTCACCGAAGGCGATGTGCTGGCCGTCGACCTGCCGGCCGCCACGGCCGTGGTGGCCAACATTCCGTACAACATCACCGGGCCATTGCTTGAGCGGCTGGTGGGACGGCTGGATCGGCCCGTGGCGGTGCCCTACCGGCGCCTGGTGCTGCTGGTGCAGCAGGAGGTGGGGGAGCGCATTCGTGCTCGCCCCGGCAGCAGCGCCTTCTCCGCCCTGAGTGTGCGCATGCAGCTGCTGGCCCGCTGCAGCACGGTGTGCCCGGTGCCGCCACGCTGCTTTCAGCCGCCGCCGAAGGTGATGAGCGAGGTGGTGGCCCTGGAGCCCCTGGCGCCGGAGCAGCGCCTGGAGCCAGCCCTGGCCAACACAGTGGAGGCCCTGCTGAAGCGCTGTTTCGCCGCCCGCCGCAAGATCCTGCGCAACAGCCTCTCCGGCCTGCAGCCGCCTGAGCAGCTGGAGGCGCTCGTGGCTGCCGCCGGGGTGAGCCTGCAGCAGCGGCCCCAGGAACTGGCGCCTTCGGCCTGGGTGGCTCTGGCGACGGGTTTGAATCGCCTCACCGCCTGAGGCCCCCTTTGCATGGCTGAGCTGCTGGTCAGCGCCCCCGCCAAGATCAACCTGCACCTGGAGGTGCTGGGGCTGCGGCCTGACGGCTTCCACGAGCTGGCGATGGTCATGCAGACCCTCGATCTGGCCGATCAGCTCAGCCTGCGACCCACAGCCGATGGCGCCATCAGCCTCGTTTGCGATCGATCGGATCTGCCAACGGATGGGCGCAATCTGATCGTGCAGGCGGCTGAGCTGCTGCGCGCACGGGTGGGGCTGCCGGAGCTGGGCGCCTCGATCCAGCTCAGTAAGCGCATTCCCATCGGTGCCGGACTGGCTGGTGGTTCCAGCAACGGGGCAGCGGCGCTGGTGGGGCTCAACGAACTCTGGGGTTGCGGCTTCACGCCTCCGCAGCTGTTGGCGATGGCGGCCGAGCTCGGCTCCGACATGCCCTTCTGCATCAATGGCGGTACCCAGCTCTGCTTCGGGCGGGGGGAGCTGCTGGAGCCGGCCGGGCTCGCTGGCGCGGCCGATGGTGCGCCTGGCCTGGGGGTGCTGTTGATCAAGCACCCGCAAGCGAGCGTCTCGACCCCATGGGCCTATGGGCGTTGCCGCGAGCTTCGCAGTGACTTCTACCTGAATGATGAGGTCGAGTTCGCCCAGCGCCGGCAGGCCCTGCGGGAGGGCCCGTTGCTGGCTGGGCTGCGCGGCACCGCTCCCCTGCCGCCGATCCGCAACGACCTGCAGGCGGTGGTGGAGCCTGAGGTGGCCAGCGTGCGTGAGGGGCTGGCCCTGCTGCGGCAGGCGCCAGAGGCTCTGGCGGTGGCCATGAGCGGGTCAGGCCCCAGCCTGTTCGCTCTGTTCGCCGACCCTTCCATGGCCGAAGCGGCGCGGCAGCAGCTGGTGGCATCGCTGACCGCGGGCGGCTTCGAAGCCTGGAGCTGCCGCTGCACCGGTCGCGGTGCCAGCCTGGGGAGCGCGTGATGGCGGAGCCAGCCCGGGTGAGCGAGAGCAGCAGTGAGAGCAGCGACGGCAACCTCAGCAACGTCAGCAGCCCGGCCAGCCCCACGGCCAGCCCCGAGGCGAGCCCAGCTGCGACCCCCGATGCAGCGTCCGGCCGCCCCCGCAAGGGCCCGTTCAGTTTCCTGAGCGGTTCCCTCACCAGCTTCGGTTTCGGCTGGCTGGCGCTGCAGCTCTCCAGCCGGGTGGTGGCCTACTACGGCGAGCACCCGCCCCACTACGAGGCGCGCTTCGCTCAGAGCATCGCCGTGTTCATGAAGACCCTGATCGTGGGGATGACCTTCCTGGCCACCTTCACCTTCGCCTTCGTCGGCCTGGGCCTGTTCCTCACCTTCATCCGCAGCCTGATGCCGGGTTGGCGTGAAGCCGAAGACACGCCCTAGCCAGCTCGTCGAATCTCCCTAGCGTCGGGATGTTGCAGTCCCCTTCCGATGACCGGCCACGACCTGCAGCTGCTGGTGCTGCTGCTCTCCCCCGGCATGCTGCTCTCCGTGCTTCTGCTCGCCACCTTCGCTGCGGGCGGCTGAGATAAGTTGGCCGCACCACCGGTCCTGAGCCGGAACCGCGCCCGGCCTGAGCCGGACTACACCGCCGCCGTGGCAGAAACCCTTCTGTTCAACGCCCTGCGCGAAGCCATCGACGAAGAGATGGCCCGCGATCCCCACGTCTGCGTGATGGGTGAGGACGTGGGGCAGTACGGCGGTTCCTACAAGGTCACCAAGGACCTCTACGACAAATACGGCGAACTGCGGGTGCTGGACACACCGATCGCCGAGAACGCCTTCACCGGCATGGCCGTGGGTGCTGCCATGACCGGCCTGCGCCCGATCGTGGAAGGCATGAATATGGGCTTCCTGCTGCTCGCCTTCAACCAGATCTCCAACAACATGGGGATGCTGCGTTACACCAGCGGCGGCAATTTCACAATTCCCACGGTGGTCCGCGGTCCCGGCGGTGTTGGCCGTCAGCTCGGTGCTGAGCACAGCCAGCGCCTTGAGGCCTACTTTCACGCCGTGCCCGGTATCAAGATCGTGGCGGTGAGCACACCCACCAATGCCAAGGGCCTGATGAAGGCCGCCATCCGCGATAATAATCCGGTGCTCTTCTTCGAGCACGTGCTGCTCTACAACCTCTCCGAGAACATTCCCGACGGCGAGTACACCTGCGCCCTCGATCAGGCCGATGTCGTGCAGGAGGGCACGGACGTGACCATCCTCACCTACTCCCGCATGCGCCACCACTGCATCAAAGCGGTGCAACAGCTGGAGTCGGATGGTGTGAGTGTGGAGCTGATCGATCTGATCAGCCTCAAGCCGTTCGATATGGCCACCATCACACGCTCGATCCGCAAGACCCACAAGGTGTTGATCGTGGAGGAGTGCATGAAGACCGGTGGCATCGGTGCCGAATTGATGGCCCTGATCACCGAACAGTGCTTCGATGACCTCGACGCCCGGCCGCTGCGCCTCTCCTCTCAGGACATCCCGACGCCCTACAACGGCACCCTGGAGAACCTGACGATCATTCAGCCTCATCAGATCGTCGAGGCCGCCAAGGCCCTCAAGGCCGGCCAGGTCTGAGTCACGCCCAGTCCGGATTCCCTTCGCCAAGACACACAGCCCGATGGCACGCCAACAGGGGTGGTTCGCCCTGATCCTGGCCCTGGCGATTGCCGCTGGGGCCCTGCTTGTTTCCTTCCCCCTGCAGCTCGGCCTCGACCTGCGCGGTGGCAGCCAGCTCACCCTGCAGGTGTTGCCGGCCGGCAGCATCCGCAGCGTGCAGAAAGAGCAGCTGGAAGCTGTCAAAGATGTGCTCGAGCGGCGCATCAATGGCCTGGGCGTGGCCGAATCCACTCTCCAGACTGTTGGTGATGATCAGCTGGTTCTCCAACTCCCCGGCGAACAGGATCCA
Source organism: Cyanobium sp. E1_MAG_00006 (assembly GCA_027488975.1). Lineage (GTDB taxonomy): Bacteria > Cyanobacteriota > Cyanobacteriia > PCC-6307 > Cyanobiaceae > Vulcanococcus. The sequence continues at coordinate 27,051 of JAIYAQ010000024.1, read as the reverse complement.
AGCCGTGCCGCCAAGGTGCTGGGCACCACAGCCCTGCTTGAGTTCCGCGCCCAGCGCCCCGGCACCGAACAGGAGATGACCGGGCTGCTCAAACTCAAACGCCAGGCGCAGGCCGTTCTGAATCAGAGTCAGGTGAAGGCGGCGGCGATCGCCAATGGCCAGCCGGTGCCACCCGCTGTGTCGATCAAGGCCGAGGAGCTCGCCGAGGCGCTCACGCAGCTGGGGATCAGCGTGCCGCCGGGTAGCAGTGAGACCGAGCAGCTGGGGCTGTTGCTCAGCACGGTCAACACCAAGATCGTTGCTCTCTACGACCCTGCAGAACTCACCGGCAAAGATCTCACCAGTGCGGGCCGTCAGCAGCAGCAGACCGGCACCGGTTGGGAGGTGACCCTCGCCTTCAATAGCGAGGGCGGCAAAAAATTCGCCGAGCTCACCAAGGGCATCGCCGGCACCGGCCGGTTGCTGGGCATCGTGCTCGATGGCCGCTCAATCAGCGAAGCCACGGTGGGCCCTGAGTTCAAACCGGCCGGCATCAGTGGCGGCGCCGCCAGCATCACCGGCAACTTCACGGCCGATGAGGCCCGCGATCTGGAGGTTCAGCTGCGTGGCGGCTCGCTGCCTCTGCCGGTGAAGCTCATCGAGGTGCGCACCGTTGGCCCCTCGCTCGGCGCTGAAAACATCCGCTCCAGCCTGATCGCCGCCCTGTCGGGTCTGGCCCTTGTGGCAGTGTTCATGGTGGTGGTCTACCGGCTGCCCGGGGTGGTCTCAGTGCTGGCCCTCAGCCTCTACTCCCTGTTCAACCTGGCTGTGTATGCCCTAATCCCGGTCACGTTGAGCCTGCCCGGCATCGCCGGCTTCATCCTCTCGATCGGTATGGCCGTGGATGCGAACGTGCTGATCTTTGAGCGGGTCAAGGAGGAGTTGCGCTCAGGCAACACCCTGATCCGTTCGATCGACACGGGTTTCTCGCTGGCCTTCTCCTCGATCCTGGATGGCCACGTCACCGGTCTGATCAGCTGCGCCGCTCTGTTCGCCCTCGGCACCGGCCTGGTGAAGGGATTTGCGGTGACCCTGGCCATCGGTCTGCTGCTCAGCCTGTTCACCGCCCTCACCTGCACACGCACGCTGCTGCGCCTGCTGATGAGTTATCCAGGCCTCCGCCGCAGCACCTACTTCGTGCCCGCCGCCCAGCTGCCCGCCAGCGCCTCCTGATGAGTTCGACCCCTTCGATCGCTCCTGCGCCCCGCTTCCGGATCAGCCGCCACCGCATCCTGGCCTGGTGGGGTTCCGGTCTGGCCTGTCTGCTCAGCCTGATCGGTCTGCTGATGTGCTGGTTCAACCCTGCGATCGGTGCACCGTTGCGACCCGGGCTCGATTTCACCGGTGGCACCCAGATCCAGCTGGAGCGCGCCTGCGGGGTTTCCTGTTCCGCCCTCAGCTCGGCCCAGATCCAGCAGCCTGTGGCGCGTCTGCAGTTGCCGGCCGAGCCGGGAACCCCGGCGCCGAACCTTGCCAGTGCTGCCGTTCAGGTTCTTGATCAGGGCCGTTCCCTGGTGCTGCGCCTGCCGGCGGTGAACCCTGAGCAGGCTGCCGCGGTGGTGGCTGCCGTTCGCGAGGTTGCTGGGCCGCTGAATGCCTCCGGCACGGCGGTTGACACGATCGGACCGACCCTCGGCGACCAGCTGCTGAAGGGGAGCCTGCTCTCCCTGCTGGTCAGCTTTGCCGCCATCGCCCTCTACATCACCTTCCGCTACGACCGGATCTTTGCCGGCCTGGCCCTGCTTTGCCTCGCTCACGACGTGCTGATCACCTGCGGGGTGTTCGCCTGGTTGGGCCTGCTGTCGGGCATCGAGGTGGATTCGTTGTTTGCGGTCTCGTTGATCACGGTGGCCGGCTACTCCGTGACAGACACGGTTGTGGTCTTCGACCGGATCCGTGAGCAGAAGACTCTGCTCGCCGGCCTGCCGATGAGCGAGCAGGTGGACGTGGCTGTGGATGCCACCCTCACCCGCTCCCTCTACACCTCACTCACAACCCTGTTGCCGCTGGTGGCGCTGATCTTCTTCGGTGGCAGCACCCTGTTCTGGTTCGCCGTGGCCCTCACGGTGGGGATCGCCGTCGGCAGCTGGTCCAGCATCGGCATTGCCCCCACCCTGCTGCCGTTGTTCTCTCGCCGATGAGCGCATCGGGGCTGGAGGAGCAGCAGGACCTGCAACAGGCACGGCGCCACCGCATCCCATTGGCTCCCCTGGTGCTGGCCCTGCTGGCCGTGCTTGATCTGCGCACGGAGATCCTGTTGCTGCTGGATCACTTCACCTGGACCAGCCTCAGCGCCATACCGGTGCATCACCCTCTGGCCGTGATGGTGCTGGTTCTGCTTCCTTCCCTGCTGCGCCGCTATCGCTGAAATTCCCTGGCGCCGCGCTGAGAATCAGCTCCAGCGATCCATCACCTGCTCCACCAGCACCCGCTGGCAGAGCACCTGAAGCACCACCACCAGGGGCAGGGCCAGCAGCACGCCGGGCAACCCCAGCAGAACACCCAGGCTCAGCTGCGCCATCAGGGCAACGGTGGGCAGCAGATTCACGGTCTGGCTGAGCAGGATCGGCGTGAGCAGGAAGGCCTCGACGTTCTGAAGCACCAGCCGCAGCACCATCACCTGCAGTGCCAGAGCAGGGGAGATCACCAGCGCCACCGCAAGGGGCAACAGGGTCGCCAGGCTGGGTCCAATCGTGGGAACGAAGGTCAGCACCCCGCAGACCAGCGCGCTCAGCAGGGCCAGGGGCACCTTCAGCAGGGCCAGCCCGGCCCAGGTGAGCAGAAACACCGCCGTGGCGGAGATGGTCATGCCAGCCAGCCAGCCGCCAAGGGCCTGGCGGCATTCCCCCAGCAGCTGGCCCATCAGCGGCCGCTGGGGAGCTGGTGTGACGGCCAGCACGAGGCGCTGATGGCTGCGGGGATCCAACACCAGCAGCAGGGAGAGCAGCACCAGCAACAGCAGCTGGATCGTGCCGTTGGCCGCTCCGCCGGCGACACCCAGCAGCTGCAGGCCAAGCGGCTGCAGCTTGTCCCAGGTGGCGAACTGCATCAGCTGGTTCTCGACGCTGTCGAGCTGGGAGACGCCGCCCAGCAGCTGACTGATGCGGGCGATCAGGGCCGGCACCAGCTCGGTGAGCTGGTTGGCCTGTTCCACCAGTTCCGGCAGCAGCAAGACCGCCAGCTTCCAGCCACCCACCCCGAGCAGGGCAAGCACGATCACCAGGGCGACGGTGCGGTTGAGTCGCGTGACCCGCCGCAGCCAGGTCACCGGCACATCCAGCGCCACGGCCAGCACCACGGCACCGAACAGCACCAGCAGCACCCAGCGCAGCTCCCACACCAACAGCGCCAGCACCACCAGTGCCAGTAGGGCCAGCAGGCTGCGCGCGCTCATGGGCTCAGGCGCTGGCGCCGCCAGGGATCAAGAACGTCGTGAATCAGCACCTCGCGGATGACCACCTGCAGGCATACCGCCAGGGGCAAGGCGAGCAGCAGGCCAAGGGGCCCGAACAGCACCGTGAAAAAGAACTGGGCCATGAGGGTGAGCCCCGGCAGCAACTTCACCTGGTGGTGCATCACCGATGGCGTGATCAGATAGCTCTCCAGGTTCTGCACCACCACGTAGAGCCCCAGAACCGCCAGGGCCTTCCAGGGGGAATCCAGCAGCGCCACCGACATCGGGAACAGCGTGCTCAGGGTGGGGCCAACGTTGGGAATCACGTTGAGCAGCCCAGCCAGCAGCGCGTTGGCCACCACCAGCTTTACCCCCAGTAGCAGCAGGCCCGTGCCCGCCAGCAGCGCCACACACAGGGAGCTGATCAGAACACCCCCCATCCAGCTGCTGAGGGCCTCACCGCATTGCAGCAGCACCTGCCGTAGCCGCCGGCGGTAGAAGGAGGGTGCCAGCAGAATGGCCACCTCCCGGTAGGCCACCGGCTGGATGGCGATCATCACGCTCACCGCCAGCACGAACAGAAGCTGCAGCAGGCCGCTGCCGAGGTTTCCCGCCACACCCAGCAGGCGCATCAGCCCGGGGCCGGCACCGCCAGCTGGCGACTGCCAGGTCTGCTGCAACCAGTTCAGGGCTTCGCGCCCGTAGAGCATCTGGCTGCTGTAATCCATGCCCTGATGCAGCAGGCGCACTGCACGTTCAGCCGCCGCGGGCAGCTGTCGCAGCAGCTCCTGGAACTGTTGCAGGAAGGGAGGCACCACCACCGCCACGGCCAGCGCCAGCAGCAGCAGCAGGCCGAGCAACGTCAGCAGCAGGGCGATCGGTCGACTGCAGCCCAGACGCTCCCGCACCACCCCCACCAGGGTGCAGAGGGCCATCGCCAGCACGGTGGCGGCGAACACATGGATCACCACCTCGCGCAGATTCCACAGCAGCAGCGCGGCGGCTGCCGTGGCGATCAACCCCAGCCACTGCCCGAATTTCAAGCGTCGTCGTCGCTCAGGGTGTCGTCGTTCTGCTTGTCCTTCTGGGCGAAGCCGAGGTCGTTGGCTTCGGCATAGCGCTGGGCGAAGCGCATGAAGCGATCAAAGTCTTCGGGCGTCTTCCAGGTGTAGGTGGCCTCCAGGGCAGCGGGTTTGCCGTTCACGAACTTGGCGTTCACCTCGCGGGTCACCAACTGACCCTCCTCATCGATCAGGAACATGCCGGCGATGTCGCCCATCGTTTCCGGGGCCAGGGCCTGCGGCTGATCGAACACGAAGATCGCTTGGCCGGTGCGCCCATCGCGTGAGCGGGTCATGCGGATATCTGGCACCACCGGTTCGTCGACTCCGCGGAAGAACTGAATGGCGGCCATCGAACGTCCCTGAAAATCTGATCCTAGGCAGCGCCTGCCGGTCGGCCTGTTTCAGCGGGGGAGGAGCTTTCGTCTGCATTGGCGTGCTGCCGCTCGATCAGGCCCTGCGCAAGCAGGAGCTCGGCGGCCGCCGCTGGGTCGCTCCCCGCCAGGTCCACCGAGCCGAGCAGCCGCGCCCGGTCCGTGTCGCCATGGCGCTGCAGCTCATGGTCGTAGCAGCGGTCGTAGTAATCCAGCATTTCCCGGCAGGCTCCGCCCCAGTCGGCGCGCTCGATCGCCTCCAGTGCCGCCGCCGTGCGCTGCGGACCAAGACGGCGGCCGATGCGACGGGTGGCCTCGGCCAGATCCTGCGGATCCTGCACCCCGTAGACTGCCACCAGCTGGCGCAGGCGTTCCTCCAGGGGGCGGCGTATCTCCAGCAGCGGCGCCTGCTGCATCCGCTGCCACAGCCCGGCTGGCACACGGCAACGGCCAACCTGGGCGCTCTCGGCCTCCACCCAGATCTGCCCTGCGCCGCGGTGGCGTTCCAGCACGGCGGCGATCCGGTTCTCGTAGTGCTCGTTGCTGGGCTGAGCCGGCAGGCCCAGGCCGCCGAAGCTGCTGCCGCGGTGGTTGGCGAGGCCTTCAAGATCCAGCACCGCCACCCCGTGCAGCTCCAGGGCCAGCAGCAGATCAGTCTTGCCAGTGCCTGTGCGGCCTCCCAGCAGATGGATGGGCCAGGGCAGCAGCAGCAGCTCCAGTACCCAGCGCCGGTAGGCCTTGTAGCCCCCCTGCAGCAGCAGCACCGGCAGATCCAGGGTGCCCGCCAGCCAGGCCACGCTGCCGGAGCGCATGCCACCGCGCCAGCAGTGCAGCCGCAACGGCGCGCCACCGGCCTCAGCACTCCAGGCCGTCAGGGCCTGGCCGAGGGCTGCCAGCTTTGGCCCCACCAGCTCCAGCCCCACCTGCACTGCAGCCGCACGCCCTTGCTGTTTGTAGGTCGTGCCGACGGTTGCCCGCTCGTCATCGCTGAACAGCGGCAGATTGCGGGCGCCGGGGATATGGCCCTGGGCGAACTCCGCCGGTGCGCGCACATCCACCACCGGGCCCGGGGCCCGCAGGAAGCTGCTGATCGCGGCGAGTTCGGCCATGGCGGCTGTGGATGCCTGACATAGTGGGCCAACGCTGGCTCGCTGACAGGTCAGCTCACCTCCATGCTTTCCGGACCTCCCGTCACCGCCGCGGCCAGCGCCGATCAACTCCTGGAGCGGTTCCTCTCCAGTTCAGCCCGCCAGCGCCGCAGTTTGCTGAATCAGCTGCTGCAGCGCAGCCAGGAACTGCGGCCTCTGATGGCCGAGCAGCTCGATCGCCTGGATGCCACTGGCGACGACTGGGCCGCCGGCACCCTGATTCAGCAGCTGCTCGGCGCCGACGATGGCCTCAGCCAGGCGTTTGAGCAGCGCTATCCCGATGGCTGGCTGGCCGTGAGCAGCGGCCAGGGCATCGACTACGCCCCCCTGCAGAGGGCTCTGGCCAGGCAGGAGTTCGAGGAGGCGGATCGGATCACCAGTGAGATTCTGCGCCAGCTGGCGGGTCCCGCTGCTGTCAAGCGTGGTTACGTGTACTACTCGGAGGTGGCAGTCTTCGCCGCTGTCGATCTTGAGAGCCTCGATCGCCTCTGGGTCGTGTACTCCCAGGGGCGCTTCGGCTTTTCCGTGCAGCTGCGCCTGCTGCGCAGCCTCGCCGGCCGCTGGGATCAACTCTGGCCCCGCCTGGGCTGGAAGCAGGGCGGACTCTGGACCCGCTACCCGGGCTCCTTCACCTGGTCGCTGCAGGCCCCGGAGGGCCACCTCCCCCTGGTGAACCAGCTGCGTGGTGTTCGCCTGATGGATGCCCTGCTGCAGCACCCCGCTCTGCAACAGCGGGTGACGGCCTGACGGCTGACGCCGTCGCAGCAGCGGTAGGTTCAATCAATCGCTGAGTCCCTCGCCGGACGAGCCGATGGCGCTCCGCTGGGCCGATTTCATCACCCCATCCACCCTGCACCTCGCACCGTTGGTGGAGCTGCTGGTGGAACCGATTCGCTCCGCCCAGCAGCTCGCCGCGTTGCAGCTCGGGCTCCAGGAAGTCCTGGTGAATGCCGTGCGCCATGGCAACGGCAACGACCCCAGCAAGTGCCTGCGGGTGCGCCGCATCCTCACGCCCCGTTGGGTGGTGTTTCAGGTGCAGGATGAAGGCTGTGGTGTCGCACCGGAAGCACGGCTGGCCTGTCTGCCGGAACGGCTCGATGCCAGCAGCGGTCGCGGACTGTTCCTGATCCACCAGTGCTTCGACGATGTGCGCTGGAGCGCCCGTGGCAACCGGGTGCAGGTAGCCCTGCGCCGCAGCGGGATGCTTCAGCGGCCGTGACTGGGGCAGCCGGGATCACGCCGCTCCCCCTTCAGCCAGCCGAGGGCATGCTCCACAAGGGCGGCTGCCTCCTGCCGCTGTGGCCCTGAATTGGCAGCACCCGGCGCATTGGCTGGATCGAGCAGCTGAACGAGGGCGGCAGCCAGCTGCTCCGCCGCCCTCCGCTGGGGCTGACTCTTCAGAGCATGCCAATCACGGTCGCCGATGCGAAGCCGCCCGTGCAGCTCCCGCGCGGCCTCCTGACTCCCCGGCGGCCAGTCACGCTGGCTGGCGGGTTCGTGGGCGTTGCTGGAGGCGGGCACTGGACGGATGTCTCGGCACCACGTCATCCTGACGCCATGCAACAGCGTCCGCGCTCTCCCCGCACGCCAATCCGCTGGCTTCACCAGCTGGCTGGACTGATGGCCCAGGTCAGCCGGGCCGAGCGGCTGACGGCGGGCGACGAAAGCCTGCAGGCCCGTCGGCTGCGTCAGCGCATGGCCCTGGCTCAGCGTCTGCTGGATCCGTTGCCAAAGCCTCTTCAGCCGCGCGGCTGGCGGGAACAGAGCCTCTGGACGGCCCTTCGCTGGGGTGGAGCCGGCCTGCTGCTCGCCCTCTGGCTGCACCGCTGAGCTTCAGGCTGCCAGTCGGATCAGCGGTTGGAGATCGGCCTCCGTCACCAGCCGCAGTTCGGTGTCAGCCACGGCGCCGCTGAGCTCCGGCAGGTCGTTGCTGGGAGTGAGCCTCTGGCCGCGCAGCCAGGCGTTGTGGAGGGCACGCCGCCGGCGGTCCTCAGCCAGAACCAGGCGATCGGCTGCCGTGATCGGACTCTCGCCGGTCAGAACCGGAGTGCGCAGGCAGATCCCGAAGCCATGGGCTTCCACCTGCACATGGCCTTCCATCAGGACCGTCTGGAACGTCCAGCCTGCCAACCACCTCACGCTGAACGGATTTGTCATTCCAGTCCGGTCACCCTGCGGACCCTATGGCCAACGCTGGCTTGCACGCGGCTTTGTCAGGGCTTGGAGGCACACCACACGCGGGTCATGAGATGGGACTCCGCCCGGATGCCGCGGAAACCGGCACTGGTTAGTCGAGCCTCGATGTCATCACCGATGTAGTCGCGGTAGTAGGGCTCGTGAAACACCCGGCGGAAGTTGTCCATGATCGTTTCGAACTGGGGGGAATCCGCCAGTTGCACCGAATCCGCCAGCACCAGGGATCCGCCTGGTTCCAGAACCCGGAAGCAGTCGTTCAGCACGTTCTGTCGCGCCTCGGCGGGCAGTTCGTGGAACAGGAACACACAGCTCACCGCCTGCATGCTGTTGTCGGCGAAGGGCATCGCTTCGGCGTTGCCCTGAACCAGCTGTGGTAGTTCCCCCGGCAGCTGACTGAGCCAGCGGTTGGCCTGCCTGAGGTAGGAGCGCGAGAGGTCGAGGCCCACCAGCTGCGCCTGTGGCAGGGCCGCGCGGATCTGTCGGAGCGTCCGGCCGGTGCCGGTGGCAACATCCAGCACCCGCAGGCTCGAGGCCGGACGATCCGCGAAGGCCCGCAGCCCCTGAACCAGCGGCCGCAGCACCCGCCGCCGCATCGGATCGGCGGTGCCGTTGAACAGGATCTCCACCTGCAGGTCGTACAGCGAGGCCGAGTGGTCGCTCAGGTAGCCGTCGGTCTGGTGGTGGAAGTTCTGCAGGTAGTACTCGGGGTAGCTGCCGGCTTCCACATCGTTAGGAAGGTCACGCACGTTGCGCTCACTGCGGCGGCTCCAGGTGCCAGGCATGTCGAGCCACACGAGGGGGTAGCGCGCGGCCCAGTCCAGCCAGGGGGCATCAAACAGATGGCTGGTGGGGTAGAGGCCCTGCTCGGCTTCCTCCCAGTCCACATCCAGCAGCCGTTGCTGCGAGGCCTGCAGTTCCGCCAGCAGTTGGGGCGTCAGTGGGCGGGTCTTGGTGGCTGCCTGTGGTGCCACCAGTTCCATCAGGCGTGTGCTCACCTCTTTGTGGGCAACACCCATCAGGCTCTTGCCCTGCTGCAGGGTCTGGTAGGCGAGTCGGGTCACGGCATCCGCCATCGTCTGCTGCAGGGGGTCTGAGGGTGCCCCTATTTCAACGGATTGCAGCGCTCAGCCGCGGATAGCCGCGAACGGTGCCGACGTCGATTGGCGTCAACTTTTATGGCGCGTGCCTGTGTCTGGTAGCAACCGCTACAGAATGAGCAGAGGAATTCAGGAGGCCCCAATGGATGAGTCCAGCGTTTCCCGTCAGTCCGAGCCCAGCTACGTGGCCTGGATGCGCGCCCGTGCCCAGGACGCCCGGCGTCACCAGCCCGTGATCGCTCAGCGTCATGCCCAGGCCGATGGCAGCGAAGGTCCCGAGGTGCATGGCCAGGAGGTCGCCTGGGTTGAGCGCCATGCCCATGAGCGCCGCCTGCACGACAGCGCCATGGCCCACCTGCGGCATGGTTGAGCTCTCGCTCCTCTGAAGGTCTGTTCTCAGATGTCCAGCAAAAAGCCCCGGCGTGAGCCGGGGCTTGGTCAGCGTTGAACGGTGTGAGGGGTGAGCGGTGTCAGCGTTGAACCTTTTGAGCGTTGATCCTTATCTGCGTTGCCCTTGGTCTGAGCTGATCCCAGCTTCGCAACGCTGCTGGGATCAGGCGTCGTAGTACATCGTGTACTCGTGGGGGTGGGGCCGCTGGCGCAGTTGCTGGACTTCCTCGTACTTGAGGGCGATCCAGTTGTCGATGAAGTCCTCGGTGAACACGCCGCCTTCGAGCAGGTAGGCGTGGTCGGTCTTGAGGGCCTCCAGGGCACCGTTGAGGGAGGCGGGCACCGTGGAGATCTTGGCCAGCTCCTCAGCGGAGAGCTCGAACAGGTCAACGTCGGTGCCGTCGCCGGGATCGATCTGGTTCTTGATGCCGTCGATGCCGGCCATCAGCATGGCGGCAAAGCCCAGATAGGGGTTGGAGAGGGCATCGCCCGAGCGGAACTCGAGACGCTTGGCCTTCGGGCTGGGGCCGGTGAGCGGGATGCGGACCGCTGCCGATCGGTTGCCCTGGCTGTACACCAGGTTCACCGGTGCTTCGAAGCCCGGCACCAGTCGCTTGTAGCTGTTGGTGGTGGGGTTGGTGAACGCCAAAAAGCTGGGGGCGTGCTTGAGCAGGCCGCCGATGTACCAGCGGGCTGTCTGCGACAGGTTGGCGTAGGTCCCTTCCCCAAAAAACAGGGGGTTGCCGCCTTTCCACAGGCTCTGGTGCACGTGCATGCCGCTGCCGTTGTCGGCGAACACCGGCTTGGGCATGAACGTGGCGGTCTTGCCGTACTTGCGCGCCACATTGCGCACCACGTACTTGTAGATCATCACGTTGTCGGCGGCGCTGATCAGCTCAGCGAACTTGATCCCGAGTTCGTGCTGGGCCGTGGCGACTTCGTGGTGTTGCTTCTCGATCGGTACACCGAGGCTGCCCATGGTGAGCAGCATTTCGGTGCGCATGTCCTGAAGGGTGTCGTTGGGCGCGACCGGGAAGTAACCCTCCTTCAGCTGGATCTTGTAGGCCAGGTTGCCGCCCTCTTCGTGGCGGTCGGCGTTCCAGGGAGCCTCGATGGAATCAACGCTGTAGAAGCTGCTCCCCGAACCCGAGGTGTAGCGGACATCGTCAAAGACAAAAAATTCCGGCTCCGGTCCGAAGTAGGCGGTGTCGGCAATGCCGGTCGTGCCCAGGTACTCGAGGGCTTTCTGGGCCAGGGCCCGGGGGCAGCGGGCGTAGGGCTTGCCGCTGCGGGGTTCCTGGATTGAGCAGATCAGGCTCAGGGTCTTGTGGCTATAGAAGGGGTCGATCCAGGCGGTGTTCGGATCCGGCACCATCGCCATGTCCGACTCGTTGATGGCCTTCCAACCGCGGATCGAAGAGCCGTCGAATGCCACGCCGCTGGTGAAGGCTTCGGCATCGATCAGGTCCTGGCAGACGGTGAGGTGCTGCCACTTGCCGTGCAGGTCGACGAATTTCAGATCGACCAGCTCGATCCCCTCGTCCTTGATCTGCCTGAGAACGTCCTGGGCTGTTTTGGCCATGACACGGAAAAGCGGTACTGCCGCGCCGCTGGCGGCTTGGGGGGGACCGTACGGATCAGACCCGACACCCTTTTGTATCCGTAGTAACCATTTTGCCGTTGCCTGGCTGTCTCAGGGGCGCGGGGCCGTTGCGTAACCGTTTCTGTCAATTGGCCCAGATCCCCGCCCGCACCTGGGTTTTGTCGATTCAGCAGTGCTACCTTCGCAGCGCTGAAGCGACCTGTTCGTTCCGCCATGCGCGATGCCATCACCGGTCTGATCGGCCGCTATGACCAGCTCGGTCGATACCTCGATCGCGACGCCGTGGACCGGATGAATGGCTATTACAGCCAGGCCTCTGCCCGTCTCGCGGTGGTCGAGCTGATCAACCGTGAAGCAGCCGAGATCGTGCGCGAAGCTGCCCAGCGCCTGTGGCTGGCCGATCCCGAGCTGATCCTGCCCGGGGGCAATGCTTACACCACCCGGCGGCTCTCGGCCTGCCTGCGGGACATGGATTACTTCTTGCGCTACGCCAGTTATGCCCTGGTGGCCGATGACGTCACCATGCTCAACGAGCGGGTCTTGAACGGTCTAGATGACACCTATAAGAGTTTGGGTGTGCCCACTGGCCCGACCGTGCGCAGCATTGCCCTGCTTGCCGATGTCGTCTGTGAGAAGGCTTCCGAGACGGGCATCGACGGCGGTGACCTCTGGATCCGGCAGCCCTTCGATCACCTGTGCCGGGGACTGGCCGCCAATGATGTGAGGGCTCGCTGAGCGGCCTTTTAGTCTCCACCCATCGCCCCGGCTCTGTTCCCTTGCCTTCCCCCGTGCTGCCTCCTGTTCAGTCCCACCACCGCCGCTCCCTCGACCCGATCAACACCCCTTCGCGTCTGTTGCTCGGTCCTGGGCCCTCCAATGCCCACCCCACGGTGCTGGAAGCCCTGAGCCGCACGCCGATTGGACACCTCGATCCGCTTTACGTGGAGTTGATGGGTGAGGTGCAGGGTCTGTTGCGTTATGCCTGGCAGACCGACAACCGCCTGACCATTCCGATGAGCGGCACCGGCAGTGCCGCCATGGAAGCGACCCTGGCCAACACGATCGAGCCCGGCGACACCGTCCTGGTGGCGGTCATGGGCTATTTCGGGCTGCGTCTGGCCGACATGGCCGGCCGTTACCGCGCCAACGTGGTCACGATTGAGAAGCCCTGGGGCGAGGCCTTCTCAATCGAGGAGCTCGAGCAGGCTGTGAGCACCCACAAGCCGGCGATCCTGGCCATGGTGCACGCCGAGACCTCCACCGGCGTCTGCCAGCCGATGGAAGGCATCGGTGATCTGTGCCGTGCCCACGACTGTCTGCTGCTGTTGGACACCGTCACCTCCCTCGGTGGAGTGCCCCTTTTTCTGGACGACTGGAAGGTCGATCTGGCCTACAGCTGCAGCCAGAAGGGTCTGAGCTGTCCCCCCGGACTTGGGCCCTTCACGATGGGACCCAGGGCCGAGGCCAAGATGATGGGCCGCAGCGGCAAGGTTCCCAACTGGTACCTGGACGTCACCCTGCTGAACCAGTACTGGGGCAGCGACCGCGTCTATCACCACACCGCGCCGGTCAACATGAACTTCGGCATGCGCGAGGCCCTGCGCCTTCTCGCTGACGAAGGTCTCGAAGCGGCCTGGGCCCGCCACCGCAGCAACGCCGAACGGTTGTGGGCCGGTCTTGAGGGGCTGGGACTGGAACTGCATGTTCCTGAGTCGCTGCGCCTGCCCACCCTCACCACGGTGCGCATTCCTGAGGGTGTGGATGGCAAGGCCTTCAGCCTGCACCTTCTCAATACCTATGGAATTGAGGTTGGCGGCGGTCTGGGTGCCCTGGCCGGCAAGGTCTGGCGCATCGGCCTGATGGGATACAACAGCCAGGCCGCCAACGTCGACCGCCTGCTGGATTTGCTGGCCGAAGAACTGCCCAAGTTCAGGTCTGCCGCCAGCTCGGCTTCGACCCCCGTCGCTGTCTGAACCACTGGGCCAGCTGGTCGGACGCCTGCTGGCCCAGAACCCCGCTGCGCACCTCCAGGTGGTGGTGCGCGCTGGGATCGGCAGCCAGATCAAGGCATCCACCCAGGGCACCCCGCTTGGGGTCGGAGGCGGCAAAGACCACCCGTCCCACCCTGGCCTGAATCAGCGCGCCGGCGCACATGGGGCAGGGCTCGAGCGTGACCACCAGGGTGCAGTGGTTGAAACGCCAGTCACCCAGCAGGCGAGCTCCCTGCTGCAGGGCCTGCAACTCGGCGTGGCCCAGCGGATCGTCACGGCGATGACGGCCATTGCTGCCCCAGCCGATGCAACGCAGGTGCTGGTCAAGCAGCACCGCAGCCACGGGCACCTCGCCACAGCGACCGACGCGCTCGGCCAGCCGCAGCAGTCTGGCCATCCACAGCTCAAGCTGGGCGTCATGGGCCTGGGGCAGACGGGGGCGTTCTGGGGCCATGGATGCCGTTGCCCTGAACATGGCAGGTGACAATGGGATCTTTGCAGCGTCTGCCGTTGGCCCTTGCGCCCCCAGCCCCATGGGCCAGCGACGCCCTGCCCTTTGCCAGCCCCGATCAGTTGGATCCGGATCTGCAGGAGCTGCTGGATTCAGCCTCGCGCATGCTGTGTCAATGGCTGGGCAGTGCGGCGTCCCGTGCTCCACTGCCGGCCCTGGGGCTGACACCCGCGGTGGCCCCGTCAGTTCAGGGTCTGGGCGGCGACGTGCTGCTGGCCGAACTGCAGCAGGTGATGGAAGGGGCCTACAACCCCAATCACCCCGGTGCCCTCGCCCACCTGGATCCACCGCCCCTGCCGGCCTCGATCGCGGCCGAGATGGTCTGTGCCGGCCTCAACAACAATCTGCTCGCCGAGGAGCTTTCGCCCAGCCTGACCCGGCTGGAACGGAGCCTCTGCGCCTGGCTCGCCGAAGCGATCGGTCTGCCGGCCGGTAGCGGTGGGGTCCCCGCCAGCGGTGGCACCCTGTCCAATCTCACAGCCCTGGTCGTGGCTCGCCAGCACCAGGGGCTGCAGGGCCGCAGCGATGCGGTCGTGCTGGCCAGCAGCGATGCCCACGTCTCGCTCGACAAGGCCCTGATGGTGATGGGGCTGCCTGCCACAGCCCTGCGCCGGCTGCCGGTTGACCCGGCCGGGCGCCTGCAGTCCGATGCCCTGGCCGACGAGCTCGACCGTTGCAGGCTTCAGGGGGTGCCGGTGCTGGCTGTGGTGGCGACGGCCGGTACCACGGTCTGCGGCGCGGTCGATCCCCTGGCATCGATCGCCGGCCTGTGCCGCAGCCATGGGGCCTGGCTGCATGTCGATGGTGCCATCGGTGCGGTGTATGCCCTGGATCCTGGCCATGCCCAGCGGGTCCAGGGGCTGGGTCTGGCCGATTCGGTGACGGTCAACCCCCAGAAGCTCCTGGGCATCACCAAGACCTCATCGCTGCTGTTGTTGGCCCAGCCGCAGCTGCTGGCCGAGGTCTTTGCCACCGGTCTGCCCTACATGGAGGCCAGCTGGGGTGGCAGCCACGGCGGCGAATGCGGTCTGCAGGGCACCCGCCCGGCCGAGGCCCTGAAACTGTGGCTTGGACTGCGCCAGCTGGGCCAGGAGGGGATCCGCGCGGTGCTCGATGGTGCGATTGAGCGGACTGCCACCGTGATGGACCTGCTGCGGCCGCTGCAGGGGCTGGCCCTGCGCGGTGGTGATCTGCATCTGCTGGCGATGACGCCCCTGGGCCTGTCGGCCGGGCAGGCGGACCATTGGAGTCAGGCCACCCGCCAACAGCTGCTGGCTGCGCAATTGATGCTGTCGCGCCCCCTGTACCAGGGGCGTCACCATCTCAAGGCGGTGTTGGGCAATCCCCACACCCGCCCCGCCCAGCTCGAGCAGCTGGCTGCGATCGTGGCCTCCAGCCTCACCGCAAAGCCATGAGTCAATCCCGTGGACGATGGGTGGCCGTGATCACCGGTGCCCTGTCGGTGTTGATCGGTGTGGCCTACCTGGTGTTGATCACCGTGCTCGACAGCCGCGGCCCGCTGCAGCCGCCACCGCCGGAAGCGCTTGGCTTCAGCGGTTCGGGCGGCGGCGAGGTGGCAGTTGTTTCTCCTGCTGCCGCTGCAACGGCTCGACCACCCGGCTGAACGCTGTCTGTAAAAAACGCCGCAGATCGGCGTCTCGGCGGCTGAGGTCGAACTGCCGCTGCACCACATCCTGGATGCCGCCGTCGCCCCAGGTCTGGTCTTGGGCGAAGTAGGTGATGAAGCTGAGACCCGCCACCCGGGTCAGCCAGGCACCGGTGGCGGCCTGCAACGCCCGACCCACCAGCAGGCTGGGCAGGCTCAGGCTGAGACTGGTGCTCAACAGGCTGACGCCCCCTTTGACCAAACCCAGCCCGGCCAGGGTGCGGCCCACCGACATCGCCAGGTCCTGGGCGCTCTGGCGGCTGAGCTGCACTCCGTAGACCCGGGCGATCTCGACCACCATCTGGGCGTTGACCGCCGCCGTTCCCAGCAGGTCGAGACCTGGCAGCGGCGTCACGGCCAGCACCCCGGCGCAGGTCCACATCGTGCGCTCGACGATCGCCTCGGCATCCTGCTGGCGTTGCCCCGACAACAACGCGCGGCTGGCGTCGCTGAGTTGCCTTGACTGCAGGAGCAGGTTGTCGGCGATCAGCTCTTCGCCGTCCTGGTGCAGGACCGCAGCGATGCGACGCAGCAGGGACTCGACCTCGGGTCCCGGTTGCAGCGGCTGGCCTCCGGGCCTGGGGATGCTCTGCGGTGAGGCGCTGACGGGAATCACATCAGCCCCTTCAAGCTTGCCGCGGCTGCGCTGCCGCAGCAGATCGAGCAGCCTTGCCTCCTCCTGCTCGCCGCGCAGATCGCACTTGTTGAGCACCAGTAGCAGCCGCTTGCCCAGCCCGGCCAGGGCCTGGAACACCTCGAGTTCAGCCCGGCGCAGGTCCCCGTCCACCACCAAAAGCAACAGATCGGCCTTGGAGGCCTGGTCGCGGGCCAACTGTTCGCGCGACTGGCCGTCAGTGCCGCTTTCCAGGATGCCGGGGGTGTCCACCAGCCAGATCGCCCGCTCCAGTCCGCGCAGCCGCAGGCGATAGCGCTGGCTGATCGCCGTTGACCCCATGGCCGCACCCACATCGCCCACCAGTTCCCCCAACAGGGCTCGGATCAGCGACGTCTTCCCGACCGAGCCGGCGCCCAGGATGACCACCACCAGGTCACCCCGTTCGAGCTCCTGGGCCATGCGCTGACGTTCCTGCTGGAGCAGTTGCCGTTCGACCTGATCACGCACCTGTTCGAGGGTCTGGTCAATGGCCTCCAGGTTCTGCCTGGCCGCTTCGCGACGGTTGGCGGCTGGCTGCGACGGGGCGGCGGCTCGGCGGGAGATGCCGCCCTTGAGCAAGGGCTGCAACCAGGGCCAGGCCAGTTGCAGCAACAGGGCTGCGGCGGCCAGCATCAGCAGGCTGACAACCGGCCCCACCAGTCCGTAGGGCAGCACCGCCGACAGTTGCCAGATCAACTGGTTGATCGTCTGCAGGACGATGCCCACCACCACCAGCGCGGCCAGCAGCAGTGCCAGGCCCAGCCAGAGACGCTTGCGGGTGTTCAACGCTCAGCCCCCGGATGCGGCGATGATCTCGCTCCACAGCCCCGCCGCAAGGGCACTGCTGGCCTGGGTCGGGCTGTTGTCATCGTTGCCCAGCCAGATGCCGATCACCCAGTGGCGGCCGGGATCAAAGCCCACGAACAGTAGATCCCGGCCGTCGTTGGTGGTGCCGGTCTTGCCGCCTTCGCCGCCACCGCGGTAGGCGGCACGGCCGGTGCCGTTGGCGACCACCGCCTGCAACATCGTGCGCAGCTGGTTGCTGGCCCGTTCGCTGACGGCGCGCCGGCCCGGGTTGGCCAGCGGGGGCGCCTGGCTGGCGGCCAGACGGCAGCGGCGATCAGCCAGTCCCTGGCAGCTCTCGGCGTCATGGAGGCGACGGATCGTGCGGGGTCCATGCCAGATGCCGCCGTTGGCGATCGCCCCGTAGGCCCCCGTCAGCTCTAGCAGGGTCAGCTCGCTCTGCCCCAGTGCCAATCCGGGCACCGACTTAAGGGGTGAGGAAATGCCCAGATCCCTTGCCTTCTGGACCACGGCCTCGAGCCCGACTCGCCGACTCAGCCGCAATGCCGCCGTGTTGCTGCTGCTGGCCAGGGCCGAGGTCAGGCTCAGGCTGCCGCGACAGTCACTGGCGTACAGGACCCCACCCCAGGCCAGGGGGCTGCAGCTGACCGGCGCGCCAGGTCCCAGGCCCCGTTCCAGCGCCAGGGCAAAGGGCACCAGCTTGAAGGCGCTGCCCGGTTGCCGCAGGGCCATCGAGGCTCGATTGAACTGGCTGGTGCGGTAATCACGGCCGCCGGCGATGGCCAGAACGCCGCCGTTGCGGCTGTCGAGCACCACCACGGCGCCCTGGCTCACCCCCAGCGAGGCGCTGCGCTGCAGACGCTGCCGCAGCAGCGTTTCAACGCGTTGCTGCAGGGCGAGGTCCAGATGGGTGTCGATCAGGTAATTGCCCTGCTCGGCGGATTCCGCTCCCACTAGACGCTCCAGGTCCCGGCGGACCTGATCGGTGTAATAGGGGGCTCCGCGCAGGGCTGGGTTGCTGCGGCAAGCCTGGGGGGCGATCACGATCGGTGCGCGCCGGGCCCGCCGGGCCCGGTCAGCGCTGATGCGTCCGGTGGCGGCCATTTTGTTGAGCACCTGATTGCGTGCCTCCAAGGCGGCCTGGGGATCGAGGCACGGGTCGTAGCCGTTGGGCGACGGCAGCAGGCCCACCAGCAACGCCGCCTGCTCAAGATTGAGGCGGCTGGCCGAGATCGCGAAATAGTGCTGGGCGGCGTCCTCAAAGCCCCAGCCGACCCCGAGATAGACACGGTTGAGATAGCTGAGCAGCAGATCGCGTTTGCTGTAACGGGCCTCAAGCTGAAGCGCCACCAGCAGTTCGCGCCACTTGCGCTCCAGTGTTTCGCCGTCACCGACCTCTTCGGGGTAGAGGCTGCGCGCCAGCTGCTGGGTGAGGGTGCTTCCCCCCTGCAGCACCCGCCCCCCCAGCAGGTTGGTCACCAGAGCCCTGGCCGTGCCGATCGGGTCGACCCCCGGATGCCACCAGAAGCGGCTGTCCTCGCTGGACAGCAAGGCCTGGATCAGCACGTCGGGATAGTCGCTCAGGCCCCCTTGTTCCCGGTGCTTGAGGGTGTCCAGGCTGCTGACGGCCCTGCCCTGACGGTCGTAGATGGCCAGGGGGCCCCGCACCGTGGCCAGGCTGCCCCGGATCGGCATCTGGGCCACCGACAGCAGCAGCAGGCCGGTTCCCAGACCCAGGAAGCCAATGATCAACCAGCCCAGGCCCCGGCGCAGGGCTGCCAGCTCGGGCAGGGGGGCGGCGCTGTAGCTCAGCTCGGGCAGGCCTGGCTGGGACAGCGGTCCCAGGCGAATGCAATCGCCGTCGTCGAGCAGCAGCTCCTGCACCCGTCGACCCTGCCACCACAGGCCATTGGTCGAGCCGGCATCGCGCAGCAGCCAGCGGCCACCGCGCTGCTCCAGCCACGCGTGCACCCGGCTGACCGCGCCGTGGTCGATGGTGATCTCGCAGCTGTCGTCACGACCGATGCGGTAGGCACCGCCGATCAGGGGCTGACGGGTGGTGCCACCCCCGGGGCAATGGATTAGCACCTGCGGGCAGGGGGGATGGCGCCAACGCTGCCAGCGGGACTGCAGGCGCTGGCCTAAGCGTTCAATCCTCAGCGGAACCATGCTGCCTCAACAGATCGAGGGCAAACACCAGCACTGCCAGGTTGATCGCCACATCAGCCAGGTTGAACACCGGGAAGCGGATCGGCACCAGGGCCAGAAAATCGATCACCGCACCGAGACGCCAGCGGTCCAGGCCATTGCCCAAGGTCCCTCCCAGCAGCAGGCCGGCAGCGACCAGCGCCAGCGGCCGGCCCTGACGGCACCGCAGTATCCAGGCCACCAGCACAGCGGCGACGGCCGTGCTGATCAGCGCCAGAACCGAGGTCGCGCCGGTGAACAGGCTGAATGCCGCTCCTCGGTTGTAAACAAGCTGCAGATCCATCAGTCCGGGCAGCCAGCCCCGGATTGGGCCGGCGGCAAGCGACGCCTGGGCCCAGCCCTTGCTGATCTGATCGAGCAGCAGGACCAGCGCAGCCAGCCCAAGACTGATCAGACGCCAACGTCTTGACCTGTTCATGGCGACAGTTTGAGGCCACGGCGCAGCACCAGCGCCAGCAGCGCCGCACCACAGCAGAGCAGGACCTGCCCTGGCAGCGGCGAGAGGCTGTAACTGACCAGAGTCTGGGCCAATCCCAGGGGCCAGCGACCGGACAGACCTCCCAGCAGCAGGTTCAACAGGCCGCACAGCTGCAGAACCAGCAGGCCCCCCAGGCTGGCACCCAGCAGTTTGAGCAGGTCGTTCATGCCGCTTTGGCGGGCCAGTCGTCCCGTCAGCCAACCGGCGGGGATGAACCCCACCAGGTAGCCGAAGCCCGGATCGAGCAGATAACCAACGCCCCCACCCCCCTGAAACACGGGTAGCTGAAACAGCCCCAAACTCAGGTAGGCCACCGCAGCCAACATGGCGCTGCGGGGGCCGCAGACCAGGGCGGTCAGCAGCAGGGCCGGCACCTGCAGGGTCATCGGCAGCGGCAGCACCCGCAGGCCGCCGTTGAGATCCAGCAGGGGCAGGGCAGCGCCCACCAGCCCACCGGCCAGGATCAGCATCAGGCCGGCGAGGGCGCCGCTCCAGGTGGCGATGGCACGCAAACTGAGGACCAAAGACTGGACTAATGGCCATCCTGCAGCAGGTAAGGTCCCGCTACCAGACCTCCAGGGAGCAGTGATGGACGTGCCGGACCTGTTCACCGTTGGCGATGGGGTCCAGCTCAGGCAGCAGCCCCCCTACCTGAAGACCGCTGACCCGATGCCGATGC
This sequence comes from Cyanobium sp. E1_MAG_00006, assembly GCA_027488975.1. Taxonomy (GTDB): domain Bacteria; phylum Cyanobacteriota; class Cyanobacteriia; order PCC-6307; family Cyanobiaceae; genus Vulcanococcus. The sequence goes on along the minus strand of JAIYAQ010000024.1, from coordinate 6,757 downwards.
TCAGACCGGCCGACCTGATCGGGTTGGACGAGGTCGGCCAGGTGGTGGGTCTGCGGGCAGGTGATCAGTTGGCGGTGCGGTTTCGCCGCGGCACGTTCCTGCTGCAGGCCTCAGCCCTCAGGCGTTGCGATCCCGGTTGAGGGCATGGCTGTTCCAGGCGGCGGCGGCGGCCTGAAGTCCATCCGTGGGGCCGCACAGGCTCAGTCGCGGTGAGCCAAGGCTGCGCTGGGCCGCCTGCTGCAATGCCACGCCGCTGAACGCGGCGGCCCGGGCCAGGCAATCGTCGATGAACGTCGTGCTGAGGCCGAAACCCAGCAGCAGGGCCTCGCGGTCAGCCAGTTGACCGCAGGTCTGGCGTCCCATCGCCTCCTGGCCCAGGTATTTGGCCCTGGCCAGGGTCAGTTCCGGGTCGGTCAACGGTTGCTCCAGCATCCGCTGCCACTCATCCAGCAGCGCCGTACAGGCTTCGGCGGCGCGATCGGCGTTGGTGGACAGGTGCCAGACGAACGGGGTGGGCCCCCGCCGCGCCGGCATGTGCACCCCCACGTCGTAGGCCAGGCCCCGCTCTTCACGCAAGGTGATGAACAGCCGGCTTGACATGCCCAGGCCCAGGTGGGCCTGCAGCAGCCGCAGCGGCAGGTTGTCGGCGTCGGCCAGCGGCACCGTTGTGCAACCGAGCATGAGCACGACCTGTTCGGTGTCCTCTTCGATCAACGCCAGGGGCGAACCGCTGCTGGCTGCGCCCAGCTCCAGGGGTTGTCCTGGCGGGCTCACCGGCCAGGGATCGCGGCTGATCGCCGTTTCGAGGGCCTCGAGAGCGCCCTGGCTGACGCCACCGGCCAGCACCAACGCCGCACCGCGCTGTCCGAGCAGGCTCAGCTGATCCCGCAGGTCAGTGCGTTGCAGCTGCTCCAGTTCGTCGGCCACCCCCAGGGGATCGTGGCCATAGGGACCCTCGCCATAGAGCTGCTGCCGCAGGCTCTCGTGACAGAGCTGAAATGGGTCTTCCCGCTGCCGTTGCAGCGCCTGAAGGTTGAGCTGCCGCTCGATCGCGATCTGGTCGGGCTCCAGGGTCGGCCGGCTGGCCATCTGCACCAGCAGCGGCAGCAGGACATCGGCATCTTCGCTGGCGCATTTGAGGCTGATCACCAGGCTGTCCTCGCCGGCCTCGGCCCGTAATGCAGCCCCGCGGCTTTCGACCAGATCGGCCAGCCCATCGGCATCGAGATCGCCGCAGCCCCGGGTTAGCAGACCGGCCAGCAGTTGGTGAACGCCGCGCTGATCGCTGGGGTCAACACTGCTGCCACCGGCAATCCACAGCCTCGCCGCCAGCAGTCCGGGGGAGCGGTGTTCACGGCAGCTGAGTAGCAGCCCGCCGCTGAGCTGCCGCCTGATCCAGCAGGGTTCGCTCATGCCGGCACCGCCTCCAGGACACAGGCCCGGCTGGGATCAAGCAGGGCGAAGCTCTGCTGCAGTTGTTCGGCATCGACGGCCCGCAGCGCGCGCAGGGGGTCATTGAGGTCGCTCGGCCGCTGCCAGAGCGCTCCATTGCCGATCACGCCGGCCACGCCGGCTGCTGCCTCGAGGCCGAACCGATAGCCGTTGGCCACGAGCTTGCGCCCCCGTTCGATTTCAACGGCGGGTGGCGGCGTCTCCTGGATCTCCCGCAGGACCCCTTCAATCTGGCGGCGCACCACGGGCAGATCGTCGGGATCGCAGACCGCTTCCAGCAGTCCCAGGCTGCCGTACTCGAGCACCTGCAGATCGAGATCGATGCTCTCCACCAGGCGCAGCTCCTCCCGCAGGCGGGCCACCATTCGGCTGCGGCGCCCTTCGGCCAGCAGGCTGGTGGCCAGATCCAACGCCGCCACGGCCTGGCGCTCGGCTGCTCCCGGCAGCGACCAGGCCATCAGCAGGCGGGCCGCCTCGAGCCGGGCAAAGGTTCGACGATGCTCGCCCGGGTGAAGCTGCAGCGGTGGCGGTACCGGTGTTGTGGCGGTGCGCGGCAAGGATGCCAGGGGCGACTGCTCGAGCTGCTCGAACAATGCCTCCAACCTGGGCTGCTCGAGCGGGCCGCTCATGGCCAGCACACAGTGCTGGGCGCCATACAGGCGCTGCTGAAAGCGGCGCATGGAGCCCGATGTGTGCGCCTCCAGCAGATCCCTCTCCCCCAGGATTGCCCGGCCGTAGGGATGATCGCTGCAGCCCAGCTGCAGCAGGGTCTGGAGGGCCATCTCATCGGGCTGGTCCTGACTCTGGGCCAGCTCCTCCAGCACCACCTGCCGTTCCAACTCGAGATCCTGCTGGTCCAGGCGGGGCCTGAGCACCAGATCCAGCAGCAGTTCACAGGCCTGGGTCGCCGCCGCCGGCGGGACGAGCACGTGGTAGTGCACATCGTCAAAGCCCGTGGCGGCGTTGCTGTGACCGCCCAGGGCCTCGACCTGGAGGTCGAAGTCCCCCGCTTGCTGCTGGTCGCTGCCCTTGAACACCATGTGTTCAAGAAAATGGGCCATACCGCTTTCGGCGGCCGTTTCGAAGGCGCTGCCAGCCCGGCACCACAGGTCCAGACAGATCAGGGGGGCCTCAGGCAGATTCAGGCTGACCACCCTGGCGCCGGAGTGCAGCGTCCGGCTGTGCACGCTCTCCAGGCCGTCAAGCAGGGGTGGCCGGGCGATGGTGGACAAAGGCAGACCCATGGCAGGATCTGCATTCTGCTGCGCGCCGCGCCGATGAGCCTTCATCCGCTGATGGTTTCGCTGGCCGATTGCATCCGCAGCCGCTGGCAGGATTTCAGCGAATTGACCCCCCTGCCCCTGGCCGCTGATCTCGAAGAGATCAGCGGCAGCCTTGATGGGGAGGCCCTGTTCATCCGCAACGAGCTGGCATCGGCACGGGGTCTGCGCAAGCTGCACCTCGAAACCGCCCGTCTGGGAGCCGGCCTGCAGATCCTGCACTGCGTGTTCTTTCCTGACCCGCGCTTTGATCTGCCGGTGTTCGGTGCCGACGTGGTGGCTTCGCCGGCAGGGGTGTCGGCCGCGATCGCCGACCTGTCCCCCACCCGGGGCCGGCTCCCCGATGGCATCGACCGAGCCCTGGCGAGCCGGCCCTGCTTTGACTTTGGCCAGCGCCGCGAGTTGCCCCCCTGGGGATCGATCTTCTCGCCCCATGTCTGTTTCATTCGCCCCGATGGGGCCGATGAGGACCAGGGCTTCATTGCCTGGGTGGACACCCTGCTGCAGGTGTTGGGCGAGGCGATCGCCGCCGGGACGCCCGACCCTGCTGATACGCCCGCTACGGTTGAACGCTGGCAGGGTCAGCTCAGCTATTGCAGGCAACAGAAGCGCAACGACAAGACACGCCGGGTGCTCGAGAAGGCCTTCAACCCGGCCTGGGCCGACCGCTACATCGAGGAGCTGCTGTTCGACGATCCGCCGAAGCCGTGAAAGAGCAACTGCGCCGTTTGCCCCGCAAGGCCTGGCTGACCCTGGGTTCAGCCGTCGTGGTGGTCGTGCTGTGGACCCTGTTGCGGCCGCAGAGCAGACCGGTCGTGGTTGCGCCTGCCCCCCGCGATCCGGCGACAGCCCGGTCCCAGGCACCGGCGACAACCGGGTCTGATGCGGTGGCGGCCCTGGGCCGGCTCGAGCCAGCGGGTGATGTGCGCACCCTCGCAGCGCCGTCTGGCGGCATGGGGGTCAGCCCCCGCTTGTCCGATCTCTATGTGCGTGAAGGCGACCAGGTGCGCCGTGGTCAGGTGCTGGCCAGCTTTGACAACCGTCCCGGTCTGCTGGCCCAGCGCCAGTTGCTGCTGACCCGCATCACCGCACTCGAAACCCAGCTGCGCATCTTTGAGGGGCAGATGCGCCGCTATAGGGGATTGACCCGTTCAGGCGCCAATCCCGCCGGCGATCTCGATGATCGGGAGATCCAGCTGTCCGACAAGCGCGCCCGGCTCAACGAGGCTCGGGCCGAGCTCAACAAGCTGGACACCGAACTGGCCCTGTCCCAGTTGCGCTCACCGATCGACGGACTGGTGCTGCGGGTGTTTGTGCAGCCCGGCGAGCGACCCGGCAGCGACGGCATTCTCGAGGTCGGCGCCAACCAGAGCATGGAAGCGGTCGCCGAGGTCTACGAAAGCGACATCAGCCGGGTTCACCTGGGTCAGCAGGTTCGGCTCGAGAGCGAAAGCGGTGGCTACAAGGGCACGGTCCTGGCCCGCGTGATCCGCATCAGCCCCCAGGTGCGCCAGAGGCAGGTGCTGAGCACTGATCCAAGTGCCGACGCCGATGCCCGCATCGTTGAGGTGCGTCTGGCCCTCGATCCGGCCCAGAGCAGCCGGCTGCGCAGCCTGGCCGGGCTCAAGGTGATTGCCCGCTTTGAACCCTGAGTGATGGTGTCACGGGGTCTGCAGACCATCGCGGGGATCTGGCGTAGCCGGCGAATCCCCCTGGCCTGGCTGTTGCTGACCCGTCAGCCGATGCGGCTGGCCGTGGCCCTCGCCGGCATCGCCTTTGCCGGCATCTTGATGTTCATGCAGCTCGGCTTCCGCGATGGGCTGTTCGAGGCCAGCGTCACCGTCCACAAGCTGTTTGACGCCGATGTGGTGCTGCTCAGTCCCCGGACCACCAGCTCGATCGGCATGGCCAGCTTTCCCCGGCGGCGCCTGGTGCAGACCCTGGCCGATCCCGACGTCATCGGCATCAGCCCGGTCAACTGGAATCTGTTGTTGTGGCGCAACCCCGAAGCCAGGACCACGCGCTCGATCCTGACCCTGGGGTTTGAGCCTGATGATCCGATCTTTCTGGACCCCTCGATCAGCAGCCAGGCCAGGCTTCTGCAGAACCGCGGTTGGGTCCTGTTTGACGAGCGCTCCAGGCCCGAGTTCGGTCCGGTGGCCGCCTGGTTGAAGCAGGGCCGCACGGTCGAGACCGAGGTCTCGGGCGAGCGCATCCGGGTCGCCGGCCTGGTGTCGCTGGGGCCGTCCTTCGGCGCTGACGGGAACATGATCACCAGTCGCGAGACCTACCAGCGATTGATGCCCAGCTCACCACCGGGCAGCATCGAACTGGGTCTGATCCGCCTGCGCCCCGGCGCTGACCCCGACGCAGCCGTGGCCCGCTTGAAGCGGCTGCTGCCTGGCGATGTCAGGGTTGTGACCAAGGCTGGTTTCGAAGAGCTCGAGAAGACCTACTGGCGGACCAGCACGGCAATCGGTTTCATCTTCACCCTCGGAGCAGGCATGGGCTTTGTGGTGGGGTGTGTGATCGTCTACCAGATCCTGTATTCGGACGTCAGCGATCACCTGCCCGAATACGCGACCCTGATGGCCATGGGCTACCGCCTGCCCAGCCTGCTGGGGGTGGTCGCCCGCGAGGGTCTGTTGCTGGCGGTGCTCGGCTACCTGCCCGCCTATGTGGCCGGCCAGGGGCTCTACGCCCTGGTGCGCAGTGGCACCCGATTGCCGGTGGTGATGGATCCCCAACGGGCCCTGTTGGTGTTCACCATGATCCTGGTGATGTGCCTTGGATCGGCGGGACTGGCGATGCGGCGCCTGGGAGATGCGGACCCCGCTGAGATCTTCTGAACCTGTGATGCGATCACCCACTGCCATCGACAAGCCAACAGGGGGTGCCGCGATCGCCGTTCGCGACCTCAGCCACTGGTATGGCCGCGGGGATGCCCGTCGCCAGGTCCTTCAGGATGTCGAATTGAGCATCGACCCCGGTGAGGTGGTTCTGTTGACCGGGCCATCGGGCTGCGGCAAGACCACCCTGTTGACGCTGGTGGGGGCACTGCGTCAGGTCCAGGCCGGTTCCGTTCAGCTGTTCGGTTCCGAGTTGCTGGGCGCCGGTCGGCGCGAGCGTCAGCAGCTGCGCCGCCGCATCGGCATGATTTTTCAGGGGCACAATCTGCTGCGCTGCTTGACGGCAGAGCAGAACGTGCAGATGGGTGCCGATCTGCTGGCTGATCTGGGCTATCGGGCCCGTCGCGATCAGGCCCGTGAATGGCTGCGGGCGGTGGGTCTGGGTGACCACCTCGGCAAGTTGCCCCACGACCTCTCAGGCGGTCAGAAGCAGCGGGTGGCCATCGCCCGGGCCCTGGCTGCGCGCCCTGAACTGTTACTGGCCGACGAGCCGACTGCGGCCCTCGACAGCCGCAGTGGCCGTGAGGTGGTTGACCTGCTGCGACGGCTCGCCCGCGAGCAGGGCTGTGCGGTGCTGATGGTCACCCACGATCCGCGCATCCTTGATGTGGCGGACCGTCTGCTGCGCATGGAGGACGGACGGCTGTTCGATCATGACCCAGAGGCCCGATGAGTAGAGTGTTTGAAAGACAACCCTTTGTCCTCACCGCATGGCCAAGCGCAGAAATCTGAAGAAGGAAAAGCAGGAACGCAACCGGGCTTACGCCCGCAAGTTCAAGAAGCGCAAGCTGCGCAATGACGGCCGCGGTGAAGGCGCCGGCAATGGTGTCACCGGCACAGCCAGCAATGGCGGTGCCGCTGACTGAGGTGGCCTGGGCCTCGCCCCATCCCATCATTCAGCAGGGGTGACCCACTGGGCACCCCCTTTTTTTTGACCTGGAGCGACCATGTTCCTCAGCGTCGTCATTCCCACCTACAACCGGTTGCCGATCCTCCAGAAGTGCCTTTCGGCCCTGGAACGGCAGAACCTGGCGGCGCCGATCAGCGGCTACGAGATCGTTCTGGTCGACGATGGTTCCACCGATGCCACGGTGGCTTGGGTGCAGCAGCAGGCAG
>JAIYAQ010000018.1 GCA_027488975.1 Cyanobium sp. E1_MAG_00006 | reverse complement strand
GATCTGGGCTACCGGCTTCATGTTCCTGATCTCCTGGCGCGGTTACTGGCAGGAACTGATCGAGACCATCGTCTGGGCGCATCAGCGCACTCCGCTCGCCAACCTGGTGGGCTGGCGCGATAAGCCCGTCGCTCTCTCGATCGTTCAGGCCCGCGTCGTTGGTCTGGCTCACTTCACCGTGGGCTACTTCGTGACCTACGCCGCCTTCCTGATCGCCTCAACCTCCGGCAAGTTCGGCTGATCCTCAGTTGCTTGCCTCCCTTCGAGGGACGACCTCAGCCCCCGGCTCCGGCCGGGGGCTTTTTCATGCTGAATCGCCGAAGCTCAGCGCAATCAAGAGCTTCACCGTGTCAACGAGGGAGGCTCGCTAGCAAGGGCATCCCTGCTCGAGTTCCGCTCACCTTGAGTTCCGATCACCCCGGGGCCCGGCCAGCAGCCAAGCCAGCGCGGCAACGGCCAGCCAGGGAAGAGCACGCAGTTCCAGCAGAGCTTCCCCCCAGGCCATCACGGGTTCCATCACCCAGTGGTGCATCGCGAGCAGCACCACCAACAGCAGCACTAGGGCAATCACGTTGTCTGCCGATCCATCAGCAGGATTCGTTTCTCAGTTCAGCGGGTACAACAGCACCGCGGCGCAGAATCTGCCACCCTTCGCTATCGATCCAACGCAGCACTGTGCTCGCCTGGCCGGAGGGTTGGGGCCACGGCTGTGGGGCCAGCTGCGCCACGGTCGGGAATCGCTCGGCGGCTTCCTGGGGGTTAAGGCAGGGATCCTCGCCAGAGCGGTTGGCGCTGGTGGTTGCCAGGGGACCGCTTGCGCGAAGCAGGTCCAAGGCAAGGTCGCAGGCGGGTACCCGCAGGCCAATGCTGTCTCCACCGGGATGTAGGTGCTCGACGAGTTCTGGAGTTGCCGGAACCACAAGCGTCAGCGCTCCTGGCCAGTACTGATCAGCCAGTTCTCTCCAGGAGACCAATGGCTCCCTGCCCAGCCACTGCCAGAGATCGTTGGCGCAGGCGCCCATCAGGATCAGCGCTTTGTGCTGGGGCCGCTGTTTCAGGTGCCATAGCTGAGCCGCATGCTCGGGTCGGCTGGCCAGTGCCGGCAGGGTGTCGGTTGGGAAGATCGCAGCTTCGCCCTGCCTCAGATGCTGGGCTAGGGCCTGGGCGTCTAAGGCGGTGGTCATGGTGCAGGCCGGCGTGCAGCCGCAAAGCGTGCGTTGCCCTCTAGGTCCTGATAAGCGCTAACCCCCTCCAGCCCCGCATCCCGAAGCAGCTGCTGCACCGCAGAGCTGTGGTCATGGTGATGCTCCAGCACCAGCCAGCCCTCAGGCGCCAGTGCCTCAGCGGCATTCATGGCAATGGCGCGGATCGCCGCGAGCCCGTCATTGCCGCCGTCGAGGGCGAGCTTTGGCTCATGCTCCCGAACGAGCGGCTCCAGTTCCTTCCACACCGCCGTCGGGATGTAGGGCGGGTTGGATAGCACCAGATTCAGTCGCCCCCAGTACGGCCGCAGCGGTTCCCACCAGCTGCCAAGGAGTGGCAGCACCTGCTCCTGCAGCCCATGGCTGCGCAGGTTGGCGGCTGCCTGGGTCAGAGCGGCGTGGCTGAGGTCGATGGCGAACCCTCGGCTTTCCGGCCAGGCCCGGGCCAGCGCCATGGCCAGGCAGCCCGAGCCCGTGCCCAGATCAGCCCAGAGCAGTGGAGCACTGTTCCTGCCATCGCTGGGGCTGAACAGTCCCAGTGCCAGGTCCACCAACAGCTCCGTTTCCTGGCGCGGGATCAGCACACCGGCGGCCACCTGCAGCTCCAGATCGCGCCATGGGCAGCGTCCCACCAGGTATTGCAGGGGTTTCTGGGTTGTCCGGTGCTGCTCCCAGATGGCCTCCAGCTCCTGGAGCGAGGCCGTCAACGTCACCGTGCGTTCCGGGCTGAGCTGCAGCCGCTGGAGGTCCTGCCAGATCAGCCCCGCCTGCATCTCCAGCAGCCAGTCGAGTCCGGCTGCGCTGCCGCCTTGCGCCAGCAGGCCACGGCGCCAGCGCAGCAGTTCGGCGCCAGTGCAGCACTGCGTTGCGTAGGACGGGGCGGCAGCGACCATCTCTCAACCCTAGGCATTGCCCCTGCGTTGACGGTTGCTTGCGTCCTGAACCTCAGCAGGGGCGCCACCATAAACCTGGCTCCGAGCGCACCAACCCGGCCACTTCCAGCTGCAGCAGCCGCTCGCTGATGCGGCCCGGCTCCAGACAGAGGCGTCTGCAGAGATCATCCAGGCAGGCTCCGGACCCCAGCGCGGCCAGCAGAGCCGCTTCTCTCTGCAGAAGAGGCGCCGTGGCTGTGGCCCTCGGCCTGAAGGCCGCTGCTGATCCTGTTGGCGGTGCAGGCCGCATCGGCTGACGGAGCAGGGGACCTGGCCCGAGCTGCTCGATCAGATCAGCTGGCTCCAGCAAGGGCGTGGCCCCTTGGCCCAGCCAACGATTGCTGCCCGCCGCACTCACCCGACTGGCGTCACCCGGTACCACCCACAGCGGTGTTTCTTCCTGCCAGGCCAGCTGGGCCGAATGCAGCGCCCCGCTGCCAGATGGGCATTCCACCAGCACCACGGCGCAGGAGAGCGCCACCTGCAGGCGATTGCGCTCGGCGAAGTGTCCGGCGCGCACGGGTGCGCCGGATGGAAGCTCGCTCACCAGCAAACCCTGGCGCGCCACTTGGGCCTGCAGATCGTGGTGATGACGCGGATAGACACGCTCCAAGGGTGTGCCGAGAATGGCCACCGGCCTGCCGCCGGCCTCCAGACAACCGCGATGGGCGGCGGCATCGATCCCTTCCGCCAGGCCGCTCACCACCGGCCAGCCTGCCTCGGCCAGGGCGCGGCCGATGGCGCGCGCCATCGCTTCGCCGTGGCGCGAAGGCCGACGGGTGCCCACAACCGCCACCGCCTGGCGCTTCCTCAGGCAGGGCCAGAGGCTGCCCCGCCCCCGCCAGTAGAGCGCCACGGGCGGGCGATCCAGTTCAGCCAGCGAGTCCGGCACTGCGGCATCCTCACTCAGCAGCAAGCCCTGCCCCCGCCAGCGCCGCCGTTGTTCGGCACTGGCGGGCTCACACAGGGGCTCTGGCCCCACCCGCTCGCGGTAATGAAGGAGCTGCTCGAACCGCCGCTGTCCCATCCGGGTCGGCCGGGCCAGTGTGGTTTCCAGGTCATGGTTGGAGGCACCCCAGGCGTCCTGGAGTGAGTCGAACGAGGTCAGCAGGCATTGCAGCCGCTGCCAGCCGATGCCTGGCGCCAGGCTCCAGATCCGCCACCACAACCGCTCGTTCTCCGGCATGCCGGCACGCTGACCGCCAGCTTCGCTTGCGATCACTGCTGCGGGCCTAGCGGCTGGCCTGGCTGTTGTCTCAGCTGCGCATCCAGTTGCGTGGATCGGGCGCTGGTCAGCAGCAACGCCACGGCTCAGCTGAGAAGACTGGCGCAGCTGAAGAGATCTCTGGCCGAAGGATGGGGTGAGCAGGTCTCCCACGCGCCACACGCAAGTAGTACAAATGTACCGCAGCTGTGTTCGTTCTTTGTCAGCTTGAGTCGCGGGGGCCGCGCTGTAGTCGCTCCACTGCAGCGGCGAGCTCTGGCGGCAGCTGCCTGAGAAGGCGCCGCCGGTTCGCTCCGGCGGAGAGATCCACCAGCACCAGCTCCACCCGTGCCTCGGCAGCCAGCGCGCCATTGGCACCGATGAAGCGGCTCAGCCAGGGCAGTTTCACCCCCTGCCGGGGCAGTACCCAGCTGCGCAGTTCCACCGCATCGCCATGCAGCAGCGCCTGGCGGTACTGAATCTGCAGGTTCACCACGGGCAGCTCCAGGCCGCCAGCCGCCAGCTCGGCGTAGGCCAGGCCCGCCGCCTGAAGAGCCTCCACGCGGGCCTCCTCCAGCCAGGCCAGATAGGAGCCGTGCCACATCACCCCGGCATGGTCGGTGTGCTGCGGCAGAACCCGCCGCTGCAGACGCCAGGCACGCTGTTCGTCATGGTCAGTCACGGTCTGTTCCTCCGGCGATCTGGCCCCTCGGATCGGCCATAGGCTGCCTCAGCGCGTTGCCACGATCGTGTTCCGCAACCTTCTGATCGCCGATTCCGGCAAGGGCCACGTGGAGGAGATGGTGCGCATGCTGCGCGACATCCCCACCGTGCGGCAGGCCCGCATCAACCTGCTGCATGTGGTGCCTGAGCAAGCCGGTGACAACTACACCGAGCATTCCCAGAAGGCGGCGGGGATCGTGGCGGAAGCCGTGCAGCGCCTGGCCCTCAACCCCAGCGAGGTGAACACGATCATCCGCCAGGGCGACACCAAGCAGACCGTGCTCAAGGTGGCCGATGAGCTCGATGCCGATCTGATCGTGATGGGCTCCCGTGGCCTCGGTCGCCTTCAGTCGATTCTCAGCAACAGTGCCAGTCAGTACGTCTTCCAGCTCTCCACGCGGCCGATGCTGCTGGTGCGGGACGACCTCTACGTCCGGCACGTCAACCGGGTGATGGTGGCGGTGGATGGCACCGGTGTCGGCGACGACGCCATCAAGCTCGCCTGTGAGCTGGTTCGCGACATCCCCGGCGGCAGCCTGACCGGAATCCACATCAGCCGTCAGGACATCACACCGTCTCGCGGCGGCAAGTCGCCTGCCGACGAGGTGCTCGAGAAGGCCGTGCAGCGGGCTCGCAGTTTCGGCGTGGAGATGAAGGCCATCCACAGCACCGGTGATATCGGCCGTGGTGTCTGTGCTGCGGCGGCCGATCAGAAGGCAGACCTGCTGGTGATCGCGTCTCAGGACCGTCGGCCCCTGGTGGCGCGGGGTCTGGTGGACATCGACAGGCTGCTGGGTTCATCGGTGAGCGACTACATCCGTGTCCATGCACCCGCTCCGGTGCTGCTGGTGCGCGAACCCGAAGCCAAGCGCTGAGCCCGAGCTCGGTACCGGATGGCAGCAAAAAACCCGGCTCCCCAGAGGGGGGCCGGGACTATCCGCTCAGGCCGTCTGAACTGTTCAGTGGCTGGCCTCTCCGGATGGGAGGCCGGGGATGCTCAGCTCTGACGGCTGCTGGTCTGGATGTAGAGCACCAGCAGGAACACCGTCGGAACCAGCACGAACATCAGGCTGGCGACGAAGCCGAGATCGTTGGTTTCCATCGCAAAAGTCTTCAGCCCGCAGACCGTATCACTGCTGGCTGGCCATTCCGGTGATTCCTCAGGGCTCTTCACCGCTCGTTGCGCTTTGCGAGACGCCGGGGGCCTGTGCGGCGTCAGTGTCCTCGCCGCCGTCCTCGTCGTCCGGCTCCTCGTTCTCCACAACCGGCCAGGCGGTGGGGCCTGCGGGCAGTGGCTGGGCTTTGGCCGCCGTGATCAGGCTCTCACTGCCTTGCAGACCCACCTGCGGTCGGGTGAGCACCAGCACGGAGTGCTGCACAAGGGCCTGGCAGGCCAGTCGCCAGCCCTCGGGCCGTCGCCGCAGCTTCTGCTCCTCCACGGCGGTGCGGCCGCTGAGGCTGTCGGGACAGCTCTCGCCCACCACCTCCACGAAGCAGGTGATGCACTGGCCACAGCCGCCGCAGTTGCCGAGCTTGCCCTTGAGCCCGTAGAGCTCCACTCCCTCGCGCAGGGCCACCTCGCGCAGGTTCTCGCCGGGGTAGCACTCCACATCGCGCCCCTCGCGCACGAAACGGATCACAGGCATGGCGAGGCGTTGCGGAACCCTCCCATTGTGAGGGTCTGGATTGCGATTTGTAACCGCCGTCGGCTCCCCGCGCCCCGTGCGGCGAGTGGACTCCCGTCACGGCACGTTTCAGCTCGACGCCGATCCGATCGGTGGGCCGGCCGAACCCCTTACCATCGCCAGCACGGATCAAGTGTCCGCCTGCACTGTCACCGGCCCCTGGCTGGCTTCCGTGCTGGCACAGCCTGATCGTCCTGCCATCCGCGTTCGCTTCGACGATCCGGCTGGTTCTTGTTTCCCCGGACCTAACCCCCATGGGATTGCCCTGGTATCGGGTGCACACGGTCGTCATCAACGACCCGGGCCGACTGCTGGCCGTGCACCTCATGCACACCGCTCTGGTTGCCGGCTGGGCCGGCTCCATGGCGCTTTATGAGCTGGCCATCTTCGATCCCTCCGACCCGGTGCTCAACCCGATGTGGCGCCAGGGCATGTTCGTGATGCCGTTCATGGCCCGATTGGGCGTGACCGGCAGCTGGGGCGGCTGGAGCATCACCGGTGAAACCGGTGTTGACCCCGGCTTCTGGAGCTTCGAGGGTGTTGCCGCTGCCCACATCATTTTCAGTGGCCTGCTGTTCCTGGCAGCCATCTGGCACTGGACTTACTGGGATCTTGAGATCTGGCAGGACCCACGCACCGGTGAGCCCGCCCTCGATCTCCCCAAGATCTTCGGCATCCACCTTCTGCTTGCCGGACTGGGCTGCTTCGGCTTCGGTGCCTTCCACCTCACCGGCGTGTTCGGGCCCGGCATGTGGGTCTCAGACCCCTACGGACTCACAGGCCACCTCGAGCCGGTCCAGCCCGCCTGGGGACCTGAGGGCTTCAACCCCTTCAACCCAGGCGGCATCGTGGCTCACCACATCGCTGCAGGCATCGTCGGCATCATCGCCGGCATCTTCCACATCACCACCCGTCCGCCAGAGCGCCTCTACAAGGCCCTGCGGATGGGCAACATCGAGACGGTGCTGGCCAGTGCCATCGCCGCCGTGTTCTTCGCCGCTTTCGTGGTGGCCGGAACCATGTGGTACGGCGCTGCGGCGACACCGGTTGAGCTGTTTGGCCCCACCCGCTATCAGTGGGACCAGGGCTACTTCAAGACAGAGATCAACCGTCGCGTGCAGACCGCACTCGACAACGGTGCCAGCAAGGAGCAGGCCTTCGCATCCATCCCTGAGAAGCTCGCCTTCTACGACTACGTCGGCAACAGCCCGGCCAAGGGCGGCCTGTTCCGAGTCGGTCCGATGGTGAATGGAGACGGCCTGCCCACAGGCTGGTTGGGCCACATCTCCTTCACCGACAAGGATGGTCGTGACCTGCAGGTCCGTCGCCTGCCCAACTTCTTCGAGAACTTCCCTGTGGTTCTTGAGGACAATCAGGGCATCGTCCGCGCCGACATTCCCTTCCGCCGCGCTGAAGCGAAGTATTCCTTCGAGCAGACCGGTGTGACGGCAACCGTCTACGGCGGTGCCCTCAACGGCCAGACCTTCACCGATCCGGCCGATGTGAAGCGCCTCGCCCGCAAGGCGCAGCTGGGTGAAGCGTTCGAATTCGACCGCGAGACCTATCACTCCGACGGCACCTTCCGCAGCTCACCGCGCGGCTGGTTCACCTTCGGCCACGCCTGCTTCGCTCTGCTCTTCTTCTTCGGCCACATCTGGCACGGTGCCCGCACCCTCTACCGCGATGTGTTCGCCGGTATCGATCCAGATCTGGGCGAGCAGGTGGAGTTCGGTCTCTTCGCCAAGCTTGGCGACCGTTCAACCCGTCGTCTGCCGGAGGGCTACGTGCCCCCCGCTGGCTCCACCCTCAGCTGATCCAGAGGAGATTCCATGGAGAGCTTCGCCTACATCCTGATCCTGGCCCTGGCCATTTCCACCCTGTTCTTCGCGATCGCCTTCCGCGATCCTCCGAAGATCGGTAAGTGAGATCATCCCGGTCGAGATTCCTGCGCCCCTGCTTCGGCGGGGGTTTTTTCATGGCTGGCTGTTCTGGCTCCAACGGCAGGCCCTGAATCCAGCTGGAACTCATTCCGCGCTTCCCCGCTGCCGCAGTCGGCCAGAGTCTCACGGCAGCCATTGGCTTTGGCGGATCCTGACGTTGAGACCCATGCCGCCACGGCCCTTCTCAACGTGGCCGTATCTGTCTACACTTGAATGACATTTCGCGCGGTTGATCGGGCATGCAGTGCCCCTGTTGTCAGCACACAGACAGCCGCGTGCTTGAGTCGCGCTCCGCTGATTCCGGCCGCAGTGTGCGGCGCCGACGTGAATGTCTGCAGTGCGAGTTTCGCTTCACCACCTATGAGCGGGTGGAAACGGTGCCGATCACCGTGGTGAAGCGCAGCGGCAGTCGTGAGGCGTTTAACCGCAGCAAGTTGCTGCATGGCTTGTTGCGAGCCTGCGAGAAAACCGGGCTGGAACCGGCTCGCCTGGAAGGTGTTGTTGACGAGATCGAGCTGCAGCTTCAGGGCCGTAGTGGTCGGGAGGTGGCCAGCAGTGAGATCGGCGAGCTGGTGTTGCAGCAGCTGGCTGGCATGAGCGATGTCGCCTATGTCCGCTTCGCCTCGGTCTACCGCCAGTTCCAGAGCGTTGCCGATTTCGTTGCCACCCTTGAGGGTTTGAGCCGGCAGCCCCTGCACAAGCGACTGGCGGCGGTGGGCTGAAGCATCAGCGGGCTTCCCTGGCGGTCGTCTCCTGCTGCACCTCTGCACGGCTGAGGAGCTGAGGGCGCCGGGCCTGTAACGTGGCTGATTCCCTGGTGTCCGTCGGCGGGCGGCGCGGGGTTCCTTCGTACTGCCTCAGGCAGGCCGCCAGCTCTCCATGACCGTGACCCCTTCCGAGCTCAGCACCACGCTTCCTGCGGATGACCAGGAGTTCGCCGCAGACATCGCAGCTGAGAACGCCTTCGCTGACGCCGAGCTTGATCTCGGCATCCCGGAAGAGGTGCCCAGCGCCGATGACCCGAGCAGCCGCGCCGCCTCGCGCGATCTCGATGGCGTTGGCTTCACCCTGGATGAGTTCGCCTCGCTGCTGAGCAAGTACGACTACAACTTCAAGCCCGGCGACGTGGTGAAGGGCACCGTGTTCGCCATGGAGCCCAAGGGCGCCATGATCGACATCGGGGCCAAGACCGCCGCCTTCATGCCCATGCAGGAGGTGTCGATCAACCGGGTGGAGAGCATCAGCGATGTGCTCGAGCCCGGCGAGGTGCGTGAGTTCTTCATCCTCAGCGAGGAGAACGAGGACGGCCAGCTCACCCTCTCGATTCGCCGTATCGAGTACCAGCGCGCCTGGGAGCGCGTGCGTCAGCTGCAGAAGGAAGACGCAACCATCTACTCCGAGGTGTTCGCCACCAACCGCGGCGGCGCGCTGGTTCGCGTGGAAGGCCTGCGCGGCTTCATCCCCGGCAGCCACATCAGCACCCGCAACCCCAAGGAAGATCTGGTGGCCGACTTCCTGCCCCTCAAGTTCCTGGAGGTCGACGAGGAGCGCAACCGCCTGGTGCTCAGCCATCGCCGCGCCCTGGTGGAGCGCAAGATGAACCGCCTCGAGGTGGGCGAAGTGGTGATCGGCACCGTGCGCGGCATCAAGCCCTACGGCGCCTTCATCGATATCGGTGGCGTCAGCGGCCTGCTGCACATCTCCGAGATCAGCCACGAGCACATTGAGACCCCCCACACGGTGCTCAACGTGAACGACCAGATGAAGGTGATGATCATCGACCTCGACGCCGAGCGTGGCCGCATCTCCCTCTCCACCAAGGCCCTTGAGCCCGAACCGGGCGACATGCTCACCGATCCCCAGAAGGTGTTCGAGAAGGCTGAGGAGATGGCCGCCCGCTACAAGCAGATGCTGCTGGAGCAGGCTGAGGATCACGAGCCGATGGGCGTCACCCTCGACTGATCTCCCCATGGCCCGGTTGCTGCTGCGCGGCACAGGCCTCGGCGATGTGGAAGCGGTGCTGTTCGACAAGGACGGCACCCTCAGCATCAGCGAGCCCCAACTGCTGACCCTGGCCCAGGCCAGGGTCTTTCTCTGTCTGGCGCAGGTGCAGCCTTGCCAGCGGCCCGAGCTTGAGACCCTGCTGCGGCGTGCCTACGGCTTGCGTGGCTGCTCTGCCGACCACGTGGCTGAGCCGGGCAGTGATCCAGCCGCCGGCCTTCCTGCCATCTGCCCGGCCGGAATCACCGCCGTGGCCAGCCGCGAGCACAATCTGATCGCCACGGCCACCGCCCTGGTGCAGGTGGGTCTGGGCTGGCCCGAGGCGCTCGCCCTGAGCGAGCAGGTCTTCGCTGAGGCCGATGCGGCTGATGCCCGTCGCGCCGCCGCCGGTGCGGCCCGTGCCACCAGTGCCACAACCGAGGGCCTGCAGAGCTGGCTGGAGCAGCTGCGCAGTGCCGGTGTTGTCTGCGCCGTGATCAGCAACGACGACATCGCCGGAATCGAGTATTTCCTGGCCAGCCATGGCCTGGAGTCTTATTTCGCCGGCTTCTGGAGCGCCGAGCACAGGCCTCGCAAGCCCGATCCCGCTGCCGTTCACAGCCTCTGTGCCCAGCTGGGTGTTTCCGCTGGTCGCTGTGCCCTGATCGGTGATGCCAACAGCGATCTGCGCATGGCGGTGGCGGCGGGTATCCCCCACCAGCTGGCCCTGGGCTACACCGCTGCCTGGCGTACGCCACCGGCGCTGGCGGAACCCCATCCGCTGGTGCACCACTGGAGCGAACTGGCGCTGGGCTGAGGCACCGCCACCACTACCGCCACCGCAACTACCACCGCAGCTGCTGCCGGCGCCAGAGGTGCCATGACACACAGATTGTGGAGGCTCCCACCGTAAGGTTGTGGCCTATTCAGCGCCCTTTAGCCGGTATGAGCAGCCCCACCGGATCGCCCACCCGCTACGTGTTCACCTCTGAGTCGGTTACCGAAGGGCATCCCGACAAGATCTGTGATCAGGTGAGCGATGCGGTGCTCGATGCGTTGCTGGCCCAGGATCCGGCCTCGCGCGTGGCCTGCGAAACCGTTGTCAACACCGGTCTCTGCCTGATCACCGGTGAGGTGACCACCAATGCCCGGGTCGACTTCAACACTCTGGTGCGCGGTGTGATCCAGCGCATCGGCTACAGCGGCGCCAGGGCCGGCGGTTTCGACTCCAACAGCTGTGCGGTTCTGGTGGCGCTCGACCAGCAATCTCCCGACATTGCCCAGGGGGTCAACGAAGCCGACGACCATGCCGGCGATCCCCTCGATCTGATCGGAGCGGGCGACCAGGGGATCATGTTCGGCTACGCCTGCGACGAAACCCCGGAGCTGATGCCGTTGCCGATCAGCCTGGCCCACCGGCTGGCGCGACGCCTGGCTGAGGTGCGCCACGACGGATCGCTCCCTTACCTGCTGCCCGATGGCAAGACCCAGGTCAGCGTTGTCTACGAGAACGACGTGCCGGTGGCGATCGACACGATCCTGATCTCCACCCAGCACACCGCCGAGATCGCCCTGCCGGATGGCACCGAACTCAGTGAGGAGAAGGCGATGCGCGAGCGCATCGCCGCCGACCTCTGGATCCATGTGGTGGAGCCCGCCACCGCCGATCTCAGCCTGAAGCCCTCCAAGGAGAGCACCCGCTTCCTGGTGAACCCCACCGGCAAGTTCGTGGTGGGCGGTCCCCAGGGCGATGCCGGCCTCACCGGCCGCAAAATCATCGTGGACACCTACGGCGGTTACGCCCGCCATGGCGGTGGCGCCTTCTCCGGCAAGGATCCCACCAAGGTCGACCGCTCCGCCGCCTACGCCGCTCGCTACGTGGCCAAAGCCCTGGTGGCGGCAGGCCTGGCCCGCAAGGCCGAGGTGCAGCTCAGCTACGCCATCGGCGTGGCCCGGCCGGTGAGCATCCTGGTGGAGAGCTTCGGCACCGGGTCCATCAGCAACGCCGACTTGACCGCCTTGGTGCAGGAGCATTTCGACCTGCGACCCGGCGCCATCATCGAGACCTTCGGCCTGCGCCAGCTGCCTCAGCAACGCGGCGGCCGGTTCTATCAGGATGTTGCCGCCTACGGCCATTTCGGCCGCAGCGATCTCAATCTCCCCTGGGAGGACGTGGACGCGATCGCTGCCAGCCTCAAGCAGGCCACCGCGGCGCGCGTCGCTGTCTGAGGTCTGCGCGGCTCGGCCAGATTCCCTGGCAAGCCAAGCAGCCTCGGCCGCACGCCTCCACCAGCAGATCGCGCCATGGCCCATGCCGCTGAGCCCATCGGCATGGGCGTCGATCTGGGCACAAGTGGTCTGCGGCTGGCCCTGATTCAGACCGATGGTCAGGTGGTGGTGGAGCTCGACTCCGCCTATCCCACGGCTTTTGAGGATCCACGCGGTTGGCGTGCTGGCCTGATCGCTCTGTGTGCGCAGGTTCCTCCTGGGCTGCGGCAGCGGGTGGCCGCCATCGCCCTCGACGGCACCTCCGGCACCCTGCTGCTCTGTCGCCCCGACGGCAGTCCGGCGCCGGATTCGCTGGGGTTGGCGCTTCCGTATCACCGGGCCTGCCCTGAGCAGGCCGGCGCCGCTGCGGCCCTGGTTGGCCGAGCTGGTGCAACCACGCCGGCCGCCAGCGCCAGCGGCAGCCTTGCGCGTGCGTTGGCTCTGCTGGCTGAGGCCGATCAGGCTGGCCTGCGGGGCCCCTGGCTGCTGCGCCATCAGGCCGACTGGCTGATGGGCTGGCTGCTGGCCGACTGGCGCTGGGGCGAGGAGGGCAACAACCTCCGCCTGGGGTGGAATCTCCACGCCCATGGCTGGCTCGGCGCGATCGCCGCGCAGCCTTGGAGCGCGGCCCTGCCCCAGATCTGTGCCACCGGTTGTGTGCTCGGCCCCTTGGCTTCGTTCGTGGCCTCGGCCCTCGGCCTGCCGGCCGGCTGCCGCGTGGTGGCGGGTAGCACCGATGCCAGCGCTGCCGTGCTGGCGGCCGATCCCCAGCCCGGCGATGGCATCACCGTGCTGGGCACCACCCTGGTGCTCAAGCAGTTCAGCGCGCTGCCGCTGGCCGGAGCTGGCCTCAGCTGCCAGCGGCTGGGGGGACAGAGCCCGGCGGGGCCGTGGCTCGTGGGCGGTGCCTCCAATGCCGGCGCCGGGGTGCTGCGGCACTTCTTCTCGGATGGGCAGCTGGCGGAGCTGAGCCGCCAGATCGATCCGCGCCGCGCCAGCGGCCTGGTCCTGCGTCCCCTGCCGCGCCCGGGCGAGCGCTTTCCCGTGGATGATCCGGATCTGCAGCCGATCCTGGAGCCCCGGCCCGTCAGCGATGCCCTCTATCTGCAGGCCCTGCTGGAGGGGCTGGCGGTGATCGAGCGCGACGGCTGGCGCCGGCTGCAGGCGCTGGGGGCGCCGCCTGTGCGGCGGGTGCTGAGCCTCGGCGGCGGAGCGCGCAACCCCCAGTGGCGCCTGATCCGCCAGCGGGTGCTCGGGGTGCCGGTGCTGAACCGGCCTGAGGCCAGCGCCGCCCGAGGCATGGCCAGACTGGCGGTTCGTGCCGTCTGCCCGCCATGAACGAACGCCTGCGCGCCTGGATCTCCATGGCCCTGTTTGTGGTGCTGGCCGGCTATGTGGGCTTCAGCGCCCTGCGGCTGGGGCTGCTGCTCTGGCAGCGCTTCGGTGCCGGCTGAGCCGGTGGTCTCAGAATCGGATTCAGTTCCGCCCCCTCGCCGCCCATGGCCGCCGACCCCCTCAGCCCCGCCGTGAGCGATCGGATCTGCAAGCACATGAACGACGACCACGCCGAGGCTGTGCTCGCCTATGCCCGCCACTACGGCGGTGTGGCCAACCCGGTGGCGGCGCGGATGCTGGCGGTCTCCCCCGAGGCCATGCGCCTCGAGGTGGATGGCGCCAGCGTTGAGGTGGCGTTCGATCACACCCTCAGCGACAGCGAAGACGCCCATCGCACCCTGGTGGCGATGCTGCGCGCCATGCCGCAGGCCTGAACTATCGGCCTGAACGACGGGCTCCGTCGGATCACCCACTCCTGCAACGGGAATGCTCAGGTTGGTGTACGCCCGCCGAACGATGCTGCCGCTGCTCTGGCGTGGGGCCCTCGCCCTGATCAGCGCTCCGCGTTGCCCCGCCTGTGGCGGCGCCACAGCCGAGCCGCCGCGCGCTGTCGGGCCGGCCCCCCTCTGCGCTGATTGCGTCACGCCCCTGGGCCTGCAGACCGGCGGTATTCAGGGTGATGAGCCGCTGATCTGGTGCGCCCTCGGGGCTTATGCCGGCGCCCTGCGCCGCCTGTTGCTGCGTCAGCGCCCCAGGCCCCAACCGGCCCTGATCGCGGCGCTGGCCGTTCAGCTGCACAGCTGCTGCGCCCAGGCTCAGGCGGGTTCGCTGCTGGTGCCGATCCCCAGCTGGAAGCGCTCCGCCAATCCCCTGCCGCAGCTGCTGGCCGCGGCTCTCGTGGAGGCCTCCGCCGGTCGCAGCCGGCTGAAGGCGGACCTGCTGGTGCGTCGGCGCGTGACCGTGGGCCAGCATCACCTCAACCGCCGCCAGCGCCTGGGCAACCAGCGTGGCTCCTTCGCCGGTGTTGCCGCCGGTTCAGGTTTGCGTCGTGCGCCGGTCTGGCTGGTGGACGACATCCTCACCACCGGGGCCACTGCCGAAGCGGCGGCTGAAGCGCTGCAGGACGCCGGCTGGGCGGTGCAGGGTCTTCTCTGTCTGGCGCGCACCCCCGGGCCGGTGCCGCGTCCGCTGTGATCTAAGATCCCAAAGTCGCTGAGGCGACGGGCCGGGATAGCTCAGTTGGTAGAGCAGGCGATTGAAAATCGCCGTGTCCCCAGTTCAAATCTGGGTCCTGGCATGATCAACGCCGATGATGTCCATGCAGGCAGCAGTCGTTTCAGACTGAGGCCGACTTGGATACCGGCGGCCCTGAACGGCTGACGACCCGGTCCGGGTCAGACGTCGGTGTGCGTTGACCGTCTTCCGGGAAATCCCGAAATCATGCCCATTCCAATTCCGGACAAGCCAGGCCAGCTGTTCGACAATGCCGACAGCTTTGCCATGGTCTTCGATGAGGCCTGGCAGCGGCAGCAGCGCAGCCCAGCCGCATCCGATCTGACGATCGAGGAGAAGCGTCGCCAGGTGCTTGTGGCCTGTGCCGACCATCCGTTCATGGTCAACCAACCGGACATGGCGGCTCAGGTGGCCGATTTCCGCATCCGGCTGCTTGGGCTCTGAGGCGCTGGCTCACAGGCAGGGATCTGCGGCACCCATAGGATCCGCCCGAACCCGCTTCCGGCGATGTCCACGCCCCTCGCCCGTCTGCTGCGCCAGCTCAGCGGCGGCTTCAGCAACCAGCAGCAGGCCTTCGAAAACCCGCCGCTCTACGCCCACATCCTGGTGAAGTTCCGGCCTCTGCCGCAGCTGGATCCGGGCTCGCTGCTGCTGGAGCAGTCGTACGCCATCAACCCCGCTGCCCCGTACCGCATCCGTGTGCTGCGGGCGGAACCCCAGGGTGCCGGGCTGATCATTCACAACCAGGCCCTGCACGACGATCAGCGCTTCTGGGGTGCGGTGGACGATGCAGACAAGCGCGCGTCCATCCGCGCCGAGGATCTGCGCCCCCTGGAGGGCTGTGCCTACGTGGTGCGCGAGACCTCCGCTGGTTTCAGCGGTGAGGTGGAGCCCGGCTGCCGTTGCCTGGTGGAGCGCAAGGGGGCCGTCTCCTATCTGGTGAGCAGCTTCGAGCTCACGGATCGGGGCATGCGCACGATTGATCGCGGCCACGATCCCACCAGCCATGAACAGCTTTGGGGGTCTCTGGCCGGGCCGTTCGAGTTTGAGCGCACCGAGGATTACAGCCAGGAGTTGCCGGCTCATTGGTTGACCGCGTGAGCGGCGTCTGCTTTACACAGCTTCACGGCATGGTGAAGCTGTGTGAGTTGTTGGCGGCCTTGCATGGGAGACCCGCGGGAAAACCGTAAGTTCGGCACCGATTTCTTCCCATGCCATGGCATTGCCGCTGCTGGCCACCCGCCCCATCACCCAGAACGCCCGGGTGAACAACTTCGCCATCGGCAGCGATGAAGCGCCACGCCCCCAGGTGGATGTGGATGAGCAGATCGAGCAGGCTTATCGCCAGATCTTCTTCCATGCCTTCAAGGTGGATCGCGAGCCGATGCTGGAGATGCAGCTGCGCAATGGCGATATCAGCGTGCGCGAGTTCGTGCGGGGTCTGCTGCTCTCGCGCAAGTTCCGGGAGGGCTTCTACCGCTGCAACAGCAACTACCGCGTGGTGGAGCAGGTGGTGGGCCGCGTCCTCGGCCGCGAGGTGCATGGCGAGCAGGAGCGCATCGCCTGGTCGATCGTGATTGCCAACAAGGGTCTCGAGGGCCTGGTGGATGCGCTGCTCGACTCGCCCGAGTACCTGGAGAATTTCGGGCTCGACACCGTGCCCTTTCAGCGCTCACGGGTCCTGGCCGGCCATGCCCGGTCCGCGCTGCCCTTCAACCAGAAGGCACCTCGCTACAACGCTTACTGGCGCGATGCCAGCGCCCGCCGCGCCCCGGCCAGCCCCTTCGCCGGTGGCGGCGCTCAGTTCAGCGGCGGTCAGATGTCGGCTGCCTGGGTGGGTGGACAGCCCCCCAAGCTGGCTCAGACCATCTGGCTCGCCGTGGCGGCCATCGGTGGCCTCGAACTGGTGCGGCTGCTGATCACCACAGCCGGCTCGATGCTGAGCACCGGCTCAGCTGGCTGAGCCGGGCCCCGGGAGCCGCAGATCGCGGCTCCTGGATCAGGCGCTCAGTTCATCCATGAACGGTTGCTCCTCCTCCTCCTCCGGGAAGGGGTTCAGCTCCAGCTCGGGCTCCTCAGAGCCGGGACCGTCGTTGAGGGGAGCAGCTGCGTGGATCCCCTCAGCCTCAAGGCCCAGCTGCCGATCCGGACGCCGCAGGGGCAGGGGCTGCACACGGCCGTGGCCGGCGGCAGGGGCGGCGGCAGTGAGCAGATCCTCCAGACGGGCGATCCGCTCTTCGGTGGCTGCCAGCAGCTCATCGGTTTCGCTGGTGTGATCCGCCTGGCTCAGCTCGCCCAGCTGCAGGTCCTGCAGCTGACCCTCCAGGCCCCCCAGCCGCTCCTCCAGCTCAAGCAGACGCAGGGTGAGTGTTTCGCCCACCTGGCTGAGGGCCTGGAGTTGTTCACTGAGCCGCTGCTGCAGTTCGCTGGCGGTGACGGCTGACATCCCAGTGCCTGTAAGGAGTTGCGCGGATGGTACCGGCGCTGGCAAGGCACGCCAGGCCCCTGCTTTGTAACGATTCTGAAAGGCGCCGGTGGATGGCAAGCGAGCCCCATAGGATCCGGCTCTGGCACCAACAGTGCAGGTTGCCTCCCGGCGCGGCATCTCTCCCTTTGCTGCCACGGTGCTCCTCGGTGGTGCCTCGGTGCTGATTCCGTGCTGCCCAAGTGCTGCCTCAGCGCTCTTCCAGCTCCTCCCTGGCCCGCAAGCTCGCCCGCAAGCTCCATGACTCTCGCCAACGCTGCCTACCTGGGCATCCAGCGTTACGCCAACAACCGCGTTAACGAAAACTGGACCACCGGCTCCTCGGACGACAAGGCCGCCATCATCCGCGCCGTCTATCTGCAGGTGCTGGGCAACCAGTACGTGATGTCCAGCGAACGGCTCGAAGGGCCTGAGTCGCTGTTCAAGCGCGGCTACCTGAGCGTGCGCGAATTCGTGCGTCAGGTGGCCAAGAGCGGTCTGTATCGCTCCAAGTTCTTTGAGAGCACCAATCCCTACCGCTTCATCGAACTGAACTTCAAGCATCTTCTCGGCCGGGCTCCCCAGAACAAGGCGGAGATGCTGCACCACTTCACGATCCTGCAGGAGCAGGGCTTCGACGCAGAGATCGATTCCTACCTCGACAGCGCCGAGTACCAGGAGCGCTTCGGTGAGGAGGGCGTGCCCTAC
Organism: Cyanobium sp. E1_MAG_00006; assembly: GCA_027488975.1. Lineage (GTDB taxonomy): Bacteria > Cyanobacteriota > Cyanobacteriia > PCC-6307 > Cyanobiaceae > Vulcanococcus. Next base: position 1,195 of record JAIYAQ010000018.1, on the reverse strand, counting down.
CTGCATGGCTGGAACTATTCCGTGGGTCAGCAGGGTCTGCAGTTCTCTTACATGCTGCAGCTGGTGCGCGGCACCGCCGCCTCGATCAAGGGCGACATCACCAAGAACCAGTCCCGCCTCAACCCCTCCGTGCACGCTGAAGCGCCTCTGCCGGTGGTGAGCCCGATGGCCAAGGGCAATGTGTTCCGCAAGGTGAGCGCCGATGGCGTCACCCGCCAGGGCGTGGGTTCCGGCGAGGAGGGTCGCACCTACCGCGTGGAGATCACCGGCTTCAATAACTACCGCCTGCACAAGCGCAGCAATCGGGTGCGCTTCATCCCCTTCAACAAGCTGCTGGCCTACCAGCAGCAGATCCACCGCGAAGGCGGCCGGATCGCCAGCATCACCCCGGTCAACTGACCGCATCCTTCTCCCAACCGTTACCCCCGTAGCCCGATGAAGGTTTCTGCAGGCAACCGCGGCACCAGCTTCAGCAACGACCGTCAGGTCACCTTCACGGTGACCGGCCTTGCCAACAACGACTACTCGCGCACGGCGGATGTCGTCATGAACGTGCCCTACACCCGCATGAACGAAACCATGCGTCTCGTGCAGCGCATGGGCGGCAAGATCACCGGCATCTCCGTCAGCGGCGGCATCGACGCCAACTGAACGCCGCGCTCAACGCTCGGCTTCACGGCTCCTGATCCTGGAGCCTGATCCGCTCAGACCTTCAGCCCTCTGCCCCAGCGGCAGGGGGCTTTTTGCTGCTTGTGGCGTACGGGAAGCTGCTGAAACGCGGAGGCTGAGTTCTGTGCCGACAGGGCTGTCTGTATCGGTATGTACCACTCCCTGCCGCCGCGACTCCTGATGAGGGGCCGCCAGCGGCATCTGAGGCGCGGTCTCGCTGGGTTCTTGGCATTGAGATCCATTGCCACGCAAGCGATCTGCCCATGGCGATGACCGTTTGTTAAGCGCTGCTGATGGGAGCCATAGGGACATCCAACAATGTGTGAGCCAAGCGGTGAGGCGGACTTCGGCCTGCTCGCTCGATTTGGTTCCGTGAACGGTTTGCGGTGCTCTCGCTGCAGCCTGGATCACACCCCTCATTCCCCCTCCCCGACTCACGTCGAGAACCGGAGCTAATCAATGTTCGACGCCTTCACCAAGGTTGTTGCTCAGGCTGATGCCCGCGGCGAATTCCTGAACGCTGGTC
>JAIYAQ010000029.1 GCA_027488975.1 Cyanobium sp. E1_MAG_00006 | reverse complement strand
TCGGCGGCCAGCTCAGAGAGGCTGCGGCCTTCCTCCAGATACTGGATCACCAGCCGGAGGCGCCCGCGCTGTGTCAGGCGGGCATTGGGGTGGCTATGCATGGAGGCGTGAGGTCGGGGGTTGCTGGGTCGCACCTCAACCCGTAGCGGCCTCACACCCCCTTGTCAGCTGAACAACCTGCTGAGACAGAACAGCTAGTCAGCCGAAACCTCTCGCCGGCAGCTGCTCGTTGCATCTACGAGGCGCAGCCGAGTGTGCCGGAAGCCAAAGTGCGCTGGCGCCAGCCTGAAAAAGTCCTTCTCCCTCCTGAGCTCGCGGTTTTCCTAGCGCAGCCGGGCCAGTTCAGACCTTTCCTCTCTGGTGAACTGATCCTGTTCAGGGGGCCAAATTCGCCGCGATAGATACGGGCCTGCCTTACCCACTTGGCCAGGCTGCTGTTGGGCAGTCCCAGCCGCTGGGCCACAGCGGTGCAGCTGAGCCACTCACTGAGGCAGAGCTCTACGGCCTCCTGCCTTTGCAGCGCGGTGAACCGGCGCCAGGTCTTGGTCGGGTTGGTCATCGATGGACAGTCTGAGGGTCATGGCGTGACTCCTATCGACCTGTCCGCGAAACCAGGGCAACCCCAAAGCCCATGCGCTGCTGATCGAAGAACTCAACCCTGGATCCCCGTGAGAGGCTTGGCCATGAGTGGCGACCTTCGAGTAGTGCAGCCACACCAACGTGGATCAGGAAAACGGCGCCGGCTAGCCTGATCATGTCGCCGCCCAGTGACAATGACGCTTGCCACGCCGTCGAGGCCAGTCGACCCACACGGGCATGCCCTGGCCCCGTTGCTGCTGCCGGATGCGTTGCAGCTCACAGCCGAACAGTTTGAGACCGTCTGCCAGGCCAACCCCGACGCCGTGCTGGAGCTCGATGCCAGCGGCCACGTGATCCATATGACCCCTACAGGCAGTGAAACCGGCGCTCGCAACAGCACCTTGCTGATCCTGCTGGGCCTGTCCGTTCGCGCAGCAGGGCTACCGCTGAAGGTGTTCGACAGCTCCAGCGGCTTTCGCCTGCCCGATGGCTCGGTGCTCAGCCCTGATGCCTCCTTGGTGAGGCAACAGCGCTGGGAGGCCCTCACACCAGAAGAGCGCCGCGGCTTTGCCCCCCTTTGCCCCGATCTGGTGGTGGAGCTGGCCAGCCCCAGCAACCTGGGGCCTCGTGGCCTCACTGCCCTGCGCCGCAAGATGGACGCCTACCGAGCCAACGGCGCCCAACTGGGCTGGCTGCTGATTCCCGAACAACAGGCGGTGGAAGTGTGGCCCGCCAGCGGCAGTGGCGATCCCCAGCGCATTGAGGCCGCCACCAGCCTCGATGCCGGCTCCCTGTTTCCCGGGCTGCAGATCGATCTGCTGGAGATCTGGCACGGGTGAGCGGCATGCGGATGGAACCATGCAAAAACCCGTACGACAGTTAGCTCATTCGTCGTACTGGGCTAAGCCCTGCGGGCCATGCCGCTTACCGTCAGGCTCGATGCCGACACCGAGCACTGTCCCAATGACCTGCTGGACGAAACCAGCCAGGACAAAAGCTCCCTGATCCGCCAGCTCATCCATGAGCGTTGGCAGCAGGGGCAGCCACGCCCCTCGATTACCCAGCAACTGGGCGGCCATCCCGAGATCTTCCTCGACACCCTGTCTGCAGGCAGCGCCGAACGCCTGCAACGGCGCCGGCTTCTTAGCCAGCACCTCCAAAAGCGCCGAAGCGAGCCGAGCTGATGCAGCGCAAGCCCAGGCAGGAGTACTGGCGTACCATGGACAAAGGGTCTCCATAGAGTGGCTAACTTGAAAATTCCTCAGTCCTGACCGGGCGCAAAGCCAGCTCTCATGCTTCGATGGCCAGGCCAGAACAGCCCTGATCGGCGGCATCCTCCTGATTTTGATTTCGTTCATCACGAACTATTCCAGCCCATGTCCGCCCCAACTGCCCCTCTGATCAGCTGCACACCAGGTGTGCGCAGCGGCAAGCCGTGTCTGGTTGGCACGCGGATTACGGTGTCTGATGTGCTCGAGTATCTCGCCAGCGGCATGGGTCAGCAGGACATCCTCGCAGATTTTCCTGATATACAGGCTGCGCATATTCAAGCGGTATTGCGTTATGCCGCTGAACGCGAAAAGCGTCTTAGCGAACTAACCATTGCTTGATCCAAGCAATGCCAGCTCCTTTGCTTCTGGATGAGAATTTGAGTCAGGGCTTGTCAACTGCCTCTCCATGCAGTTTCCCGGAAGCATTCATGTGCGTGAGGCTGGACTAAAGGGACAAAGCGATGAAAAGATTTGGTCTTTTGCAGCTAATAATGGATTCATCGTCACCACTAAGGACGACGACTTCCGAAGCTTGAGTTTGCTGCTAGGGGCTCCACCGAAAGTGATCTGGCTGGTGGTTGGTAATACCAGCACAGCAGAAATCCTGCAAATCCTGTTGGCCAATGCTAGTGCTATTGACACCTTCATCGCAGAGCCAATCACGGCCCTGATAACACTTCGAAAGCCCTAGTGAAATCAGGGATTGAGCATCGGGATCTGCTGCTGTTCACCACCTTCAGATTGAGGCATTATCTGGCAGAAGTGGGCCAATCTCTCCGCCGATGACGCATTCGACGAGATGGGAAGGGGGTGTCAAATCCACCATGGCTGCAGACCATGCATCACCCGTTGGGGCCAGCTAGCGCCAAACCAGCAGACCTAACTCCCATCGTATTGATATTTTACAGATAATGGGTCTGCTTGGGGTGGATAGCTTGTCGGTCAATCAGCCATAGGCGTGCCTAAATCCCGCCCCGGTTTCGATGGCCAGGCCTGAATAGCCCTGATCAGCGTCACCCGCTTGATCCTGATTTCGTTCATCGCAAGCTATAGCGACGTCAACCTCCTCCCCTTCACCAATCTCGCTCTCCATGGGCAGGTCAATGGGAACGCGATCACGGAGTGGGCTGATCAATCGAACCCTTTCGCCGGCAGCTGCTCCCTGGCAAAGGGCGCTGCCGCCAGCTTGAAACAATCCTTTTCCCTCCTAAGCTCGCGGTTTCCTGACGTAGCCTCCTGCTTCTGCAGCGCCGTGAACTGGCGCCTGGTGTTGGTTGGATTGGTCATCGATAGACAGTCTGAGCGTCATGGCGTGTCTCCTATTGACCTGTCCACCGAATCGTGATAAACTCATCTGCCATGCTCGGGCATCTTGATCTAGCAAGTGCTAACAACCCACTCGCCCAAGGGAAGGAGTACCCGATCTGATTTCTAGGCTCCTGGCGGTTAAACTCAAATGTTGGCACCTTGATAGACGCAGATCCCTGTCCTCGGATGGGCCCGATGGTCTTGGACGCTCTGCCATTGCTCCCGATCAAAGCAGGGTGAACCGTAGGGCCATTCATCAACACCTCATCGGGGCCGGCGATCTCGGGCCTGAGTCCTATCCCCGCCGATGCAAGTCCTGTTCATCCATCAGAACTTCCCCGGCCAGTACCCCCACTTAGCTGCAGCTTTGCTGGCCAGGGGCGATCAGCCCGTGGCCATCGGTGGCCCCTCAGCCAAGGAGCTTCCTGGCATCCCCCTGCACCGCTACAACCCGATGCCGGCGGGCGGTGTGCCCGCCTGCCATCCTTGGGCCGAGGATTTTCAGATCAAGTGTCTGCGCGCCGAGGCCGTGGCCCGGCTGCTGGAGCGGCTAATCGGTCAGGGCCTGGCACCCGATCTGGTGGTCGGGCACCCGGGCTGGGGCGAACTGCTGGCCATCAAAGACCTGCTGCCCGCGGTGCCGGTGTTGCACCACGTGGAATTTGTCTATCAGCTCGCGGGAGCCGATGTGGGCTTTGATCCGGAATTTGCCAGCGAGGCCTGGCGGGCCAGCAGCCGGGTGCGCCTCAAGCGCGCCAGCCAGCTCCTGGCGCTGCACGATCTCGACTGGGGCCTCGCCCCCACCCATTGGCAGGCGGCCACCGCACCGGCGGAGTTCCAGAACCGGATCAGCGTGATCCATGAGGGCATCGACACCCGCCACATCAGGCCGCGGGCTGGGGCCTTTGTCAAGCTCCACCGGGCCGGATTGACCCTAGAGCCGGGAGCCGAAGTGGTGAGTTTTGTGGCCCGCAACCTCGAGCCCTACCGCGGCTTCCATCGCTTCATGCGGATGCTGCCCCAGCTCCAGGCCCTGCGCCCCAAGGCCCAGGTGGTGATTGTGGGCGGCGAGGGGGTCAGCTACGGCAGTGCACCCGCGGCCGGTGGGAGTTGGAAGTCGGTTCTGCTGGACGAGCTCGAGGGTCAGCTGGATCTGAATCGGATTCACTTCGTTGGCAATGTGCCCCTCGCCGTGCTCCACGAGCTGTTCCGAGTGACAGCCTGCCACGTCTATCTCACGGTTCCCTTTGTGCTCAGCTGGAGCCTGCTGGAGGCCATGGCCTGTGGGGCCGTGGTGATCGGCTCCGCCACAGCACCGGTACGGGAGGTGATTCGGGATGGCGAGAACGGGCTGCTCGTTGATTTTTTCGATGGCGATGGTTTGGCGGAGCGGATCACCGCTGTGCTGGCCGATCCCGCCGCCCACCGACCGCTCGGGGAGGCCGCCCGCCAGGACATGGTGGCCCACTACGACCTGACCACGGTCTGTCTGCCCCAGCAGCTCGCCCTTGTCGACCGAGTCGCCCAAATCGGTCAAGGCCAGATCGGGGTCAAGTCAATGGGCTCACCCCACTGAAAGCGACGCGTTCCGCTGGATCGCCTTGCGATTAATCACTAGGCAAAAGTGGCCTCGGCGGCTCCACCAGACCCATCACAACCAGGCTGATGGCAGCTCGGGTTCGACTCCGGACCGCCAACTTCGTGTAAACGCGCTGGAGGTGATATTTCACCGTTGTGGTCGCCACATGCAAGTGATCAGCAATCTCACGATCATTCATGCCGTAGGCCACATGCTGCATCACCTCCAGTTCACGGTCGGTGAGCCCAGGATCATGACCTTTGAGGCTGCCATGCAGTTCATGGGCGATGCGCGGCTCCAGGTAGAAGCCACCCTTGCTCACCGTTCGCATTGCCTCAATCACATGGCCTGAACCCATCTCTCCTTCCAGCACAATCCCATCGCTGTGGGTACTTAACGCATGCTCGAGCAGCATGCGGTGGTCGTGTTGGAGAAACAGAAGCGTGCGTAACTTAGGGAGCTTCTGCTTTGCGGCAACCACCAGATCCAGCCCGGTTCCCTGTTCCAGCAATTGGGTGGTGATTAACAGGCTGGGCGCCCCCCCATCACACAATGCGATCGCTTCTTGATACGTTGTACACGACCCCACCAAGCGATCCTGAATCATTCTGTCCTGCGCCCCCTCTGGCTGCTGCCGCAGCAACTCAGAGCGCACCCACACGGCCGCCAGAAGTCGGCTCTGGCAGCAGAACAAGATCCGCTCCTCACTCAGCAGCTGATCCAACTCCCGATTGGATGCCGCGTGCGCCAGAAACGTTTGAAGGGCGTCCAGGGGTGGTAATGGGAATATTGATCATCAATTTAAGCGTGATTTCAGGGTGCCTGCAGAGCTTTGGAGATTCGTGGCTTCGGACACTGCCATCCCAACGCAGGCCAGTCGGTTCAGGTGTCGACCGCACACCACATCCCAGGTCCCCGCAGCCCTCTAAATCAACCCGCGGTGCAGTCCGGGCCCCGGTGGCGGCATCGCGGAGCGGGCCTCAGGGGCGCTTGAGCGGCCGCAGGGTCACCTGGCTTCCCTGCGTGCTTCTGTGCGGCCCATGTCAGCGCCTAAATTGACTCGGCCCGCCAGGCTCGGCCCGCCAGGCTCGGCCCGCCAGGCTCGGCTCGCCAGGCTCGCCAGGCCGATTGTCAGCAAACCAGGGGTCATCATTTAGGTTGGCTGGCCACCAGATCCCGGCTCCATGACCGAATCCGCCCCCCTGCTGCTGCGCGCCGCCCGAGGTGAGCAGGTGGAGCGGCCGCCGGTGTGGATGATGCGCCAGGCCGGCCGGTACATGAAGGTCTACCGCGACCTGCGCGACCGCCACCCCGGTTTCCGTGAACGCTCGGAAAACCCGGATCTCTCCTATGAGATCTCGATGCAGCCGTTCCACGCCTTCAAGCCAGATGGCGTGATCCTGTTCTCCGACATCCTCACGCCGCTGCCCGGCATGGGCATCGACTTCGACATCGTCGAGAGCCAAGGGCCCCTGATCCAGGACCCCATCCGCAGCATGGCCCAGGTGGACGCGCTGCGTCCCCTGCAGCCGGCTGAAAGCATGCCGTTTGTGGGCGAGGTGCTGACGCGCCTGCGTCAGTCCGTCGGCAACGAAGCGGCGGTGCTGGGCTTCGTGGGGGCCCCCTGGACCCTGGCCGCCTATGTGGTGGAGGGCAAGAGCTCCAAGAACTATGCCGTGATCAAGGCGATGGCGTTCCAGGAGCCCCAGCTGCTGCACAAGCTGCTCGATCACTTCGCCGAGTCGATCGCCGCCTACCTGCGTTACCAGATCGATTCCGGCGCCCAAGTGGTGCAGATGTTCGATTCCTGGGCCGGCCAACTCAGCCCGATCGATTACGACACCTTCGCGGCGCCTTATCAGAAGAAAGTTGTGGATCTGGTCAAGCAGACCCACCCCGACACCCCCTTCATCCTCTACATCTCCGGCAGCGCCGGCGTGCTCGAGCGCATGGCCCGCACCGGTGTCGACATCGTGTCGCTCGACTGGACCGTGGACATGGCCGAGGGCCTGGCCCGCCTGCCGGAACACGTGGGCGTGCAGGGCAACGTGGACCCCGGCCTGCTGTTCGGCACCCCGGAGGCGATCCGCGCCCGCATCGACGACACGGTGCGCAAGGCCCGCGGCCGCAAGCACATCCTCAACCTCGGCCACGGCATCCTGCCAGGCACCCCTGAGGAGAACGGCGCCGCCTTCTTCGAGGCCGGCAAGAGCGTGATGGACCGCCTCGGAGCGCTGGCTTGAGCACCCCGTCGGCCACCGCTGGCGCCAGCGGGGCACGCATCCTGATCACCGGCGCCTCCGGCTGCGTCGGCCAGCACCTGGCGGAGCTGCTCTATCGCGAAACCGATGCACAGCTGCTGCTGTGGCTGCGCGATCCGGCCAAGCTCACGGCAGTACCCGCCGATGATCCCCGCATCACCCTGCTGGTGGGCGACCTGCGTGAAGTGGATCCCCACCGGGCCGCCATCGCCTCGGCGACACGCATCATCCACACCGCCACGGCCTGGGGCGACCCGGAGCGGGCACGCCAGGTGAATGTGCTGGCCGTCAAGGCGATGCTGGCCGCCACCGATCCGGCGGTGCTGGAGCAGGTGGTGTATTTCTCCACCGCCAGCATCCTCAACCGCGATCTGCAGCTGCTGCCGGAGGCGATGGCCTACGGCACCGAATACATCCAGACCAAGGCCCAGTGCCTGCAGCAGCTGGAACAGCACCCGCTGGCGGAGCGGATCGTGGCCGTGTTCCCCACGCTGGTGTTCGGCGGCCGCGTCGATGGCAGCGGCCCCTTCCCCACCAGCTACCTCACGGCCGGCCTCAAGGAGGGCGCCCGCTGGCTGTGGCTGGCGAAATGGCTGCGGGCCGATGCCTCCTTCCACTACATCCATGCGGCCGACATCGCCCGGGTGTGCGCCCACCTGGCCACCACACCTCACCAGCCCAACCCGGAGCCGGGCCAGGGAGCCGTGCGCCGGCTGGTGCTCGGCCAACCGGTGGTGACGGTGAACGACACGGTGCGCCGCCTGGCCCGCTGGCGCCATAGCGGGCTGCCGCCCTTCGGGGTGGATCTGCAGGGCTGGCTGATCGAGGGGCTGATCAAGCTGCTGCGCATCGAGGTGAACGCCTGGGACCGCTTCTCGATCCGCCAGCGCCACTTCGTGCACGAGCCGGTGAGCCCTCCCGAGCGCTTCGGCCTGGTGAGCCACGCCCCCACCCTGGAGGCTGTGTTTGAGGATGCCGGCCTGCCGCGGCGGGGCCGGATCGACTGAGAGCTGCCAAATGTTGCAAACCTCTGCAGCAGCGGCGACGTGGGCCCGCCTCGCCCCTTACCTTGTTCGGGTTGCACGAGCCCCGATGCGCCGTCTTCTGTCCTTCATTGCCCTTTGCCTGGCGCTGGTGCTGGGTGCTGCCCCCAGCTTCGCCGCTGATGCCGACCACGGCGCTCAGATCTTCTCCGCCAACTGCGCTGCCTGCCACATGGGCGGCGGCAACGTGGTGAACGCTGAGCGCACCCTCAAGAAAGAGGCTCTCGAGTCCTACCTCGCCAACTACAGCGCTGGCCACGAAGAGGCCATCCAGTACCAAGTCACCAACGGCAAGAACGCCATGCCCGCCTTCGGCGGCAAGCTCAGCGCCGGCGACATCGCCGACGTGGCGGCCTACGTGGAGTCCATGTCCCAGAAGGGCTGGGCCTGATCCGACGCTGCGATCCAGAGCTGCGTTCCAACGTGCAGTTGCACCACGGCGCCATGGTCCGATCATCAGCCGCCCCTCCGGGGCGGCTTTTTTGTGGCTGCGTGGTTCCGGCTGTTGCATCACTGGTCGCCCGGGCCAGGCAGCGCCATGGTGGAGGCAGCAGCGAGACAGTCATGGGTCTGGCGGAGCGGTGGGACGCACCCCTTGGCGAGAGGCTGAGCCCAAGCCTGGGCCGCAGAGGGATGCGTCCGGCTGTGGAAGGCTGCGTCGCCATCCCTGTCCAGCAGCTTCAGGCCCAGCAGGAGCAGGCGACCCGCGCCGCCAAGGCAGCGGCGTTTCTCAGAAGCGCAACACTCGCGCAGATCCGGCCGCTGCCGGGGGCCGGGCCCATCAGACGCTGAGTTGGCGGCGTTCGGCCAGCACAGCCAGATAGAGCTCCTCGGGCACCTCTCGGATGTCGTACTCGCTGGGCAGGACGCCGTGAACATGGCGATGCACGGCCATCCAGCAGTTGCGCTCCGCATCACGGCTGGTGGCGTCGAAAGCGAACGACTCCTGCGCCAACTGCGTCACAAGCCCTTCGATCGGGGCTGAATCCGCGTGCGTTCCCTCAGACATCCGCCACACTGAGCGCAGATCACCGGCCCATCATGACCAGCGCGCGTCGCCTCTGGATGCCTCTCGGCCTGGCCGCTCTGGTGCTGAACATCAGCCTGGCCTCCCAGGCGAGGGCGCAGCAGGGGGCCGGCCTGGACCTGATCAAGGGGGGCAGCACTCCGGCCGCCATTCAAGGACTGGACAACGTCATCAACAGCTGCCCGCTGCTGGTGAAGCCGTCGGATGCGGCCTTGCAGCCCCTGCGCATTCCACCGGATCAGGTGGCCGCCAAGAACAAGCTCGGATGCCTGTCCTCCGCCGATGCGATCTACGGCCCGGATGGCTGCCCCACCAAGCTCTGCGGCGCCGGCAAGGGCGTGATCCCACTGCCGGCGGATATCAGCCCCGCCTCGCCTCAACTCCCGGCGCAGTAGGCAACCTGGCGTTCGCTCGGCGCGGCATCCAAGCCCGCAGAGCAGCGTCAGACTGAGGAGGCAAACGGACTGACGGTTCTCCGTACGGGCGATTCGGTCCTCCCTCCCACGGGTGAGAGCACCGAATCCAAGCGTTCGGTTCTCCCCGTCGCCCGCTCCGGATCACGGCCATACGGTTCTCTCAGAGCACCCCGAAGAGGAGGTCGTCCATGCATCCCACCGCTGAGCTGTTCACCGAGAAGGCCTGGGGCGCCGTCGTGGCAGCCCAGCAGCTGGCGCAGCAACGCCGCCAGCAGCAGATGGAGAGCGAGCACCTGCTCGCGGCCCTGCTGAGCCAGCAGGGGCTCGCCGGCCGCATCCTTGAGAAGGCTGGTGTCGACGTCGGGACCTTGGTGCAGAAGGTTGAGGCGTATGTCGCCGGCCAGCCGAGCCTGAGCGCCGCGCCCGACAACGTGTATCTGGGCAAGGGCCTCAATGCTGTGCTCGATCAGGCCAACGAACTGAAGAGCACCTATGGCGACAGTTACATCGCCATCGAGCACCTGCTGCTGGCCCTCGCCATCGACGACCGCTGCGGCAAGCAGCTGCTCAGCCAGGCCGGCACCGATGCCAAAAAACTGAAAGATGCAGTGCAGGCAATCCGGGGCTCCCAGACGGTGACCGACCAGAACCCCGAAGGCACCTACGAGTCTCTGGAGAAGTACGGCCGCGACCTCACCAAGGCGGCCCGTGAGGGCAAGCTCGATCCGGTGATCGGCCGGGATGAGGAGATCCGCCGCACGATCCAGATCCTGAGCCGCCGCACCAAGAACAACCCGGTGCTGATCGGCGAGCCCGGCGTCGGCAAGACGGCGATCGTGGAGGGCCTGGCCCAGCGGATCGTCAACGGCGATGTGCCGCAGGCGTTGCAGAACCGTCAGCTCGTGTCGCTCGACATGGGCGCCCTGATCGCCGGGGCGAAATACCGCGGTGAATTCGAGGAGCGGCTCAAGGCCGTGCTCAAGGAGGTGACCGCCTCCGAAGGCCAGATCGTGCTGTTCATCGACGAGATCCACACGGTGGTGGGGGCCGGCGCCAGCGGCGGCGCCATGGATGCCAGCAACCTGCTCAAGCCGATGCTGGCCCGCGGCGAACTGCGCTGCATCGGCGCCACCACCCTCGATGAACACCGCCAGCACATCGAGAAGGACCCGGCCCTGGAACGCCGCTTCCAGCAGGTGTTCGTGGATCAGCCAACGGTGGAGGACACCATCTCGATCCTGCGCGGACTCAAGGAGCGCTATGAGGTGCACCACGGTGTGCGCATCGCCGACAACGCCCTGGTGGCAGCGGCCGTGCTGAGCAGCCGCTACATCGCCGATCGCTTCCTGCCAGACAAGGCGATCGATCTGGTGGATGAATCGGCCGCCCGCCTGAAGATGGAGATCACCTCCAAGCCGGAGCAGATCGATGAACTCGATCGCCGCATCCTGCAGCTGGAGATGGAGAAGCTCTCGCTCGGCCGTGAATCCGATGCCGCCAGTCGCGACCGGCTGGAGCGCCTCGAGAAGGAGCTGGCCGATCTGAGCGAACAGCAGAGCGCCCTCAACGCCCAGTGGCAACAGGAGAAGGGCTCGATCGATGAGCTCAGCGCCATCAAGGAGGAGATCGAGCAGGTGCAGCTGCAGATCGAGCAGGCCAAGCGCAGCTACGACCTCAACAAGGCCGCCGAACTGGAGTACGGCACCCTGGCCGGACTGCATAAGAAGCTGGCGGCCAAGGAGGAGGAGCTCACCGCCGGCGGCAGCGACAAGACACTGCTGCGCGAGGAGGTCACCGAGGACGACATCGCTGAGGTGATCGCCAAATGGACCGGCATCCCGGTGGCCAAGCTGGTGCAGAGCGAGATGGAGAAGCTGCTCCACCTGGAGGAGGAGCTACACACGCGGGTGATCGGTCAGCAGCAGGCCGTGACGGCCGTGGCCGATGCAATCCAGCGCTCCCGCGCCGGCCTGAGCGATCCCAACCGCCCGATCGCAAGCTTCCTGTTCCTCGGCCCCACCGGCGTGGGCAAAACCGAGCTCTCCAAGGCCCTGGCTTCGCAGCTGTTCGACAGCGATGAGGCGATGGTGCGCATCGACATGAGCGAATACATGGAGAAGCACGCCGTCAGCCGTCTGATCGGCGCGCCTCCGGGCTACGTGGGCTACGAGGAGGGCGGCCAGCTCACCGAAGCGGTGCGGCGCCGGCCCTATGCCGTGATCCTGTTCGACGAGGTGGAAAAAGCCCACCCCGATGTGTTCAACGTGATGCTGCAGATCCTCGATGACGGCCGCGTCACCGATGGTCAGGGCCGCACGGTGGATTTCACCAACACCGTGCTGATCCTCACCAGCAACATCGGCAGCCAGTCGATCCTCGACCTGGCCGGCGATCCAGCCCGCCACAGCGAGATGGAAGCCCGGGTGAATGAAGCCCTGCGGGGCCACTTCCGCCCCGAGTTCCTCAATCGCCTCGATGAATCGATCATCTTCCACAGCCTGCGGGCCGAGGAGCTGCGCGAGATCGTGGAGCTGCAGGTGCAGCGGCTGGCCAAACGGCTTGAGGAGAGGAAGCTGGAGCTGCAGCTCAACGCTGACGCCCTCGACTGGCTGGCCGCGGTCGGCTACGACCCGGTGTACGGCGCCCGCCCGCTCAAGCGGGCCATCCAGCGCGAGCTGGAGACGCCCATCGCCAAGGGAATCCTGGCGGGCCACTTCACAGCCGGCCACACCATCGCCGTGGATGTGGAAACAGTGGAGCCCGGCAGTGGCAATGGTGCAGCCACCAACGAGCGCCGGCTGCGCTTTCAGCAGACCGATCCGGCCAAACTGCCGGTGCTGGTCTGAGCGACGCGGCGGTGCTGATCAGGCCGGCAGGCCTCAGACCAGCAGACGATCGATCCGGCGGGCCTGCTCCAGATCAAGGTCGGACAGCCCACCGGTGTCGTGGGTGGTGAGGGCGATCGTCACCCGGTTCCAGACGTTGCTCCATTCCGGATGGTGGCCCATCGCTTCGGCGATCAGGGCCACCTTGGTCATGAAGGCGAACGCCTCCACGAAGTCGGCGAAGCGGAGCTCCCGCTGCAGCTTGCCGTCCACCAGGGCCCAGGCGGGCAGGGTGCTGGCGAGCCCCTGGATCTGTTCGGGGGTCAGGGGCGTGGCAAGCATGGAGCAACGGGTGCAGCCCCCATCATTGGGCCGCCGGGCCCCACTGCACACTGCAGAAGTAGCGGATGGAGCTGTCGATGATCATCTCCGTGCAGTTGGAGCTGGTGATCTGTGCACCACGGGGCATCCAGAGGGTGGCCTGCTGAATCGCATCCTGGCGGCTCAGCAGCGAAGAGGCGCTGCCCCCATCCGCCCGGGCCTGCAGCGGCAGCACCGCCAGGGCAGTGAGCCCAGCGGCGGTGGCAAAGGCCGCGGCGGCATCCATGCGCCGGTGGAGGGGAGTGCAGAGGTGGTGGCGGGGAGCCATGGCAGCGGGATTGCTCACCTCTTGGTAGCGAAGGCCCGGGTCGATGGCGATGCGTTGTCGCTCATTCCCCCAGCAGATGCAGCACGAGCCGGCGCGGGTGTGATTGGGCGCGGTGCTCCCACAGATAGATCGCCTGCCAGGTGCCGAGCAGCAGGCGGCCGTGATCGAAGGCCAGGCTGAGACTGATGGTGGTGAGCGCGGTGCGGATGTGGGCCGGCATGTCGTCGGGGCCCTCGTCGTCGTGGGCGTAGCGCTGCAGGCCACCCTGACCACTGATCGGCCGCACCCCCTCCTCAGGCACCAGGGCCCGCAGGTAGGTAGCGAGGTCCTGCAGCACCCGCGGATCGGCGTTCTCATTCACCGTCAGCGAGCAGCTGGTGTGTTTTGCATGGCACGTGGCCAGCCCGGTGCGCAGACCGCTGCGGGCGATCTCCGCATTGATCGCGGCGGTGATGTTGGTGAAGCCCTCACCGCGGGTCTGCACAGACAGCTCGGACAGGCTCTGCCGCATCAGCTTCGAGGCCCCAGACGATCGCGTGGCACCAGCCTGCCGTCGATCCGCGGCGGGGGACAGGGTGATCTTCATCCGCCCCTGACACGGGCGATCAACGCCGCCTAGCTTGTCGACCTGTCCATCCGCACATCGATGGCCCGCATGCCTTCCTCCAACGTTCTGCTGCCGCTGGCGGCCGGCCTGCTGAGCCTGGCCGCCACGGTGAGCTTCGCCACCCCGGCCCAGGCCCAGCGGGTGGTGCCCAAGATCGGCAACATCTGCCCCATGGGCTACGTGGACATGCTCAACGGCAAGTGCTCCACCCTCGGGCTGATGACCTACACCGTGCAGCCCACCAAGGGCGAAGCCTGCCTGGAAGGTTGGATGAACGTGGGTGGCGGCTACTGCCGCAAGAAATGACGGCTCCCGCGCAGCTGACGCTGCTGTACGACGGCGCCTGTCCGCTCTGCCTGCGCGAGGTGGCGTTCCTGCGGCGCCGTGACCAGCGGCTGCATCCCCAGGCGCCGCGGCTGGCGTTCGTGGACATCAACGCCGCCGACTACGCTCCCGCCGACTGGGGTTCCATCAGCTACCGCCAGGCGATGGGCCGCATCCATGCCCTGACGGCCGACGGCATGGTGCTGCGCGATGTGGCCGTGTTCCGCGCCGCCTACCGGCTGATCGGCCTGGGCTGGCTGTACGCCCCCAGCGCCTGGCCGGGTCTGCGGCAGCTGGCCGATGGCGTCTACGGCCTTTGGGCCCGCTGGCGCCTGCCGCTCACCGGCCGTCCCAACCTCGATCAGCTCTGCAGCTGCCGCCCCCAGCCACTCCAGGAGCCGACATGACCCTGATCGACAGCGCCTACCTGGGGCAGCTGCGCTGCCAGTCCAGCCATGGCCCATCAGGCACGCTGCTGGAAACCGACGCTCCCACCGACAACCAGGGCAAGGGCGAGCGCTTCTCCCCCACCGATCTGGTGGCCACGGCCCTGAGCACCTGCATGCTCACAATCATGGGCATCGTGGCCGAGCGGCATGGCTGGGACCTGGAGGGCTGCAGCGCCCGCGTCGAGAAGACGATGAGCAGCGACACGCCGCGGCGCATCGCCCAGCTCACCGTGTGGGTGACCCTGGCGGCCGGCCTTGAGCCCCAGCAGCGCGCCCTGCTGCAGCGGGCCGCCGAAACCTGCCCGGTGAAGGTGAGCCTCGAGGGCGCGATCCCGATGCAGCTGCACTGGAGCTGATAGACGCCGCCCCTCCACGAAGCATCAGGCAGCAATACAATGTCATGACAGCTTGTGTGGTGGGTGATGGCGCGCGACCAGGTTCTGCAGCTCCGTGCCACGGCCGAGCAGCGCCAGCTGATCGATCAGGCCGCCGCGGCGGAAGGCATCAGCCGCACCGAGTTCATCCTGCGCAGCTGCCAGGAGCGGGCGCGGGATGTGTTGCTGGATCGCACGCTCTTCTCGCTGACTCCGGAGCAGACCACGGCCCTGCTGGCCGATCTGGAGGATCCGGCCGCTACCGCGCAGGATCAGGCGAGCATCGAGCGGCTGCTCGCCCCGCCTGAGCCTTGGCATGCGCCCGCCTGAACCCCTCGGTGCCCAGCACCGACTGGAGGGCTTTGACTGCGGCAACGACGGGTTGAACCACTGGTTGCAGCAGCGTGCCCTGGCCAATGAACGCCAGGGCGTGTCACGCACCGTTGTGATCTGTTCTGGTGAGGGGGTTTGGCCGGCTGAGAGCAACAGAGTGATTGCCTATGCCTGTCTGTCGGCCGGAGCGATCGTGCTGGCCGAGGTGCCCGGAGGCTTGCGGCGCAACATGCCGGATCCCTTGCCGGTTGTGGTGCTTGGAAGGCTGGCGGTGGATCAGCGCCATCAGGGCCAAGGGTTAGGCCGCGCTCTGGTGGCCGATGCTCTCCGGCGCAGCCTGGCCGCCAGGCGATTGATCGGTGCAAGGGTTTTGCTGGTGCATGCGCTCGATGAAGCGGCGGCGGCGTTCTACTGCTCGCTGGGGTTCCGCCCCTCGCCGCTCAACACGCGGACGTTGATGCTGCAGCTCTCAGAACCAGCCAGCTGAGCGGCAATTCATTGGCCGAGTCGTCATCGGACTCGATGAACAGCCACATCCCTCCGGCTGTTGCGAACGCGCAAACCCTCAAGACGCAATCGGCCTGACGACGCGGTTTCACGCGGGCATGGGGGATCGGGTACGGGATAGCCCCCTCCCAGCGCTGCCAAGCCCTCTCCCTTCCGCCAACCTGAGGCCGCTCTGCGCTGGCGCCAGCCATGGCGATGAACCGGGAGACCCTGGAGAAGCTCGGCGGCTTTCTGCTGCGCGGTCTGCGCATCGGCGCCAGCACGGTGGCGGTGGTGGAGCTGCTGCGCAACAACTGGACAGGCGGCATCAGTGCCGGCGTGGCCTGGCTGGTGTTCCTGCAGGTGGAGCGGCGGCTGACGCCCCTCAGCCAGGAGTCCGAGGACTGACCTGAAGCTCGGAGCAGCCGGTGGCTGAATCCAGTTCCCGGTGGAACCGCCAGTCGGGCAGCAGACCAATCACCAGCTCCGCGGTGGTGCGCACCAGTGCACCCGCTCAGAGATGGCCACTGCTCGCCCATCCAGGCTTCCAGGAACAGGCGCAGATCCTCGCCGGGGCTGAGGCGCAGCGGCACCACCTTCATGGCCCCGCCCCTTCCACCAGCGCCTGCACCATCACCAGGGCATCCACATAACCCAACTGCCTGTGGCGAAACGCCCCCGGCAGGGTGCCGACGATCTGAAAGCCGTTGCGCTGCCAACAGCGGATGCCGGCGGTGTTGGTGCTCACCACCAGGTTGAACTGCATCAGCCGAAACCCCAGCCCCCGCGCCGCCTGCAAGGAGTGCTGGCAGAGCCGGCTGCCGACACCCTGGCGCCGGACGTGCTTCGCCACCACATAGCCAGCGTTGGCCACGTGGGCACCGAGAGCCAGGGAGTTGGGCCTCAGGTAATAGGAGCCCACCAGCGCACCGGCGGCATCCACAGCCACCATCACCGCCTGGCTCTGCGCCACCCACGCCACCTGGGCCTCGGTCTCTGTGATCGACGGATCGTGAGGGAACGTTTCGCCGGCGCGGAACACCGGCTCCAGCAGCGCCCACACCGCCGGCCAGTCGGCCGCCCCATAGGGGCGGATCTGCAAGGGCGAGGAGAGCGCAGGCAGGGAAGATGGATCCAGGGGATTGTGATTCTCGTCCCCCTCCAGCTGGTGAACCAACCCTGCGTTCAGATCAGCGCATCAGCAAGCCGATCGGCCCCAGGGCTGACACGCCGCCGCAGAGAGCCAGCAGCACACACGCCACGGGCCAGGCCAAGGGCAGACGCCGCAGCGCCTGGAAGCTGCCGCCGTAATCGCCAGGGCTGCGAGGAACTCCTGGGCCGGCAGGGTGCCGCCCATCGCTCAGAACACACCACCGCCGATAGCCCCAGCCAGAGCCCAGAGCAGCAGCTGCGCAGAAATGCAGGAGGCCGCGGCCCCGATGCCGACCAGCAGCAACAGGTGATCGACACCGCTGATCGAGTGCAGGAAGCCGGCCAGGAAGCCGCTACCGAGATAGGCATCAGCCTGGGCCCAGGCAGCCGCCGGCGCCAGGGGCAGGGCCGCTGTGGCCAGAACGGTTTCTCGCCAGGAGATCCGCGTCATCTGCCGCAGGACATTGCCTTTCATCCTCCATCCTCTGCCCGGACCCTCGGCAGGACCCCATGGAAGCTGCTCAGCGCAGGGCGACACAGACAACCATGGCGCTGACCCGGCTGCGATGCCCAAACCCTGACAGTAGTCTCCAGTACCAGTGACGAACTGGAGAGAAAGAGCACAATTCCGCCCAAGGCACCACGGTGGTGCTCTGGAGATTCGGTCCATGCTTCCTCTGCGTTCCTCGCTCATCGTTCTTGGCCTTGCGGCGCCGATGGCCTCAAACGCCGCCAGTCTCAACCTGGCGGATGTGAGCCAGTACGCCAGCCAGGAGCAGGTCACCAGCATCTCCCAGTTCTCCGACGTCAAGCCCACCGACTGGGCCTATCAGGCGCTCAGCAACCTGATCGAGCGCTACGGCTGCGTGGCCGGCTACCCCAACGGCACCTTCAAGGGCGGCCAGGCGATGACCCGCTATGAGGCGGCCGCCCTGCTGAACGCCTGTCTGGATCGGATCACCGAGGTGACCGACGAGCTCAAGCGCCTGATGAAGGAGTTCGAGAAGGAACTCGCCGTGCTCAAGGGCCGCGTGGATGGTCTTGAGGCCAAGGTGGGCGAGCTGGAAGCCACCCGTTTCTCCACCACCACCAAGCTCAGAGGTCAGGCCACCTTCGTGGTGGGGGCCAATACCTTCTCGGGATCGGCGATCAACACAGCGGCCAACACGGTCAACCGAGCACCGAATGAGTTCACAGGGCGGCGGCGGGCCCCCGTACCGCTGCCCAATGCCACCACGTTCAACTACGACCTGCAACTGACGTTGGACACCAGCTTCAACGGCAAGGATCTGCTGCGCACCAACCTGCGAGCTGGCAACTTTGGCAACAGTGTGTTTGGCGGGGAACCGCATTCCCTCGGACTTGCTGAACTTGAGGTTGCCTTTGAAGAAGATTGCGGCACTGGGACAGACTGCGGTGATGTTGTATCCATCGACAAGCTCTTCTACCAATGGCCCATCGGTGGCGGCTTCACAGCCACCCTGGGTGCTCGCGTGGGGCAGGAAGACATGCTGGCGCTGTGGCCCAGCGTGTACCCGTCTGACACCATCCTCAACGTGATGACGGTGAATGGCGCACCGGCGGCCTACAGCAAGAATCTTGGCGCTGGCGCGGGCCTCTGGTGGCAGAGCAACGGCTTCAGTCTGAGTGCCAATTACGTGGCAGCCAATGGCGATAGCGGCAACCCAAGTGTTTCGGCAGAGAACGGTGGCGGCGGACTTGGCAACAAGAATTCCGGCTCGACCGGCAGTGTTCAGCTCGGCTATCAACAGGAGCAATGGGGCCTGGCTGCCATCTGGTCTTACGTGCAACCTGAAACCCAGTTCGTTCCAGGCACCACGCCGTTCACCCACAGCGCCATCGATCACAACATCAACGCCGCCACCAATGCCCTGGGCCTGAGCGCCTTCTGGCAACCACTGCGCAGCGGCTGGCTTCCCTCCCTCAGCCTGGGATGGGGAATCAACAGCACGACATACAGCACGCCGCAGCCCCGCGGCAGCCTCAGCACCAGTCAGTCCTGGATGGTGGGTCTGCAGTGGACGGATGTGTTCCAGAAGGGCAATGACTTCGGCTTTGCTGTGGCCCAACCCGTCTTCGCCACCGCACTCACTGGTGGCGTGACTCCCAACGACGGCAACTATGTCTGGGAGTGGTGGTATAAGTTCCAGGTGACCGACAATGTCACGGTCACACCAGCCCTGATTTATCTGAGCCGTCCCTTCGGCCAGCAGACGCCTGCCGGCGACAGCTTCAGCCAGTTCGGCGGGCTGGTGAAGACGACCTTCAGGTTCTAATCCCAGCCGCGCCTGCGGAGATCAACATCCACAACTCCCGACGCGCTCCTATCGGGGCGCAACAACGGGAGTTGTGGATTCCTTTTCAGAGGATGGCGCCACCGAACGTTGTTGATGCTGGTGCTGGCCCGGACGAGCGGGTTTGCGGTAACTGCCGGAACCACCTCCACCGCACGCCATGGCTTCAGGTGTGGAGGCCAGCAGAGCAACAATCAGCGCCAAGCTGAGATGACGGATCGATCGCATGATTCAGTGGTGGTGAGAGGACTGATGCGTTGGATGCTCCGAGCAGGGCATCCAGAGACTGCCCATGGCGTGAACGCCATCGCAACCGAGCTCACGCGCTTTCTGAAGGGCCACCTGCCGGCTTGGGTAGGCCAGCAGCTGGTGGGACGGCTCAGTTGCGCTGCGGTGGTGATGATGGCCGGCGCCGGGGGTGAGCGACCAGATCCCCATGGCATGGACTCCGGCCACCACCACCCCCATCCCCACCACGGCGGCGTTCAGCACGCCCATGCCCACCACACCGAGGCTGATCACCCCCATCGGCACCACGCCGATGCTCACAACCCCCATCGGCACGATGCCGATGGAGACGATGCCCAGGGGAGCCACCCCGAAAGCGATCCGCTTGGGCTTGTCGCCGCACTGAGCCATGAACGTGACGGGCCTCAGTGGGAGTGCGAGGAGCCCTGGCCGCCACCGTGCTGGGCACAGGGCATCCACTGATTTCCCATCCTGTGGGCGCCGCTGCAGTTGAAATGCAGCTTGGCGGCCTTCTCCGCCTCGGCCTGAGTGGCGTACATCGCCGGAACGCCGCCCGAACCTGCGGCTGGAGCGGCGAGGCCGGCGGCGGACAACAGAAGATTGGCTCCGATCGCGGCTGCCGCCCGGGCTGGCCACGGAGTTGAAAGGATCGACACAGGAGGGATGCTGGCGCAGGCTGGCCTGCTGGACTCTCACCCTAGCGAATCTCTCTAGTGACGCATCACTGCTGGAGACTCTTGACCGGGCTGCCGGGCGTTCCGGTGCTGCCTAGGCTTGATGAGTGTCCACTCGGTAGAGGGTTGTTGCCTTGGCCCGCCAAGGATCGCGATCAGATAACCCCGCTCCCAGCCTGCGCATCGGCGAGGTAGCCAGGCGCACCGGCCTGCCGGTGAAGACGATCCGTTATTACTGCGATGAGGGCCTGCTCCAGCCCAAGGATCGCTCCGCAGGTGGATATCGCTTGTTTGATGAGGAGAATCTCGCTGAGCTGACGATCATTCGCGCCCTGCGGGCGATGGATGTGTCGATCCCCGAGTTGGCGAGGATCCTGGAGGTGCGGCGCGAGGGGGTCTGCAACTGCTCTGTTCTGAAACACAGCATTGCGGCAAAGATGGAATCGATCACCCTGCGGATCGCTGAGCTCGCCACCATGAAAGACGAGCTGGCGCGTCTGCTCAGCAGCTGGCAGGACTGCGGAGGGTCGAAGTTGCAACGCTGAACATGGAACTTGCGCTGCCATCGGACGTGTTTGGAGCTCATGCCCAACTGGAAGGCGCCCCGTGGGGGGCGCCTTAGCACCGGTTGCGGCGGTTACCTCCTCACACCAAGAACTGCCGGTCGGGTGTCTGTGATTCACGCATGACCTGTCTGGGGCCTGGCAGGGAAGGAATGCAGATCACGTCTGGGAGAAGAGATGCTCGGGGCTTGACCTCCTCGGTCGTGATCCCGGCTCGGGAACTGCAGCCCGAGTTTCAATACGCGGAAATCAGAAGTTGCCTATCGCTCTCTGCGGTTGC
The DNA here is from genome assembly GCA_027488975.1 of Cyanobium sp. E1_MAG_00006. Taxonomy (GTDB): domain Bacteria; phylum Cyanobacteriota; class Cyanobacteriia; order PCC-6307; family Cyanobiaceae; genus Vulcanococcus. Next base: position 122,242 of record JAIYAQ010000029.1, on the reverse strand, counting down.
GGGATGGCGTTCGCGCCACGCCATCACGGTCACCTGTTGTGTGTCGCATCGTTGGCGCACCTCCGCTGGGCGCATCGGCTCAGGTGATCCCTGGCCGGACTCTTTGGGAGGGTGAGGGTCGGGCTGGCTCCCGGGCCTCCCCTCAACTTCAAAGTACCCCCCTTTTCAGCCGGCGGAGGGCTGCAGGAGGTCCTGTTCCCGTACCCCTGGCATGAAGGAGCGGACGGCCCTGCCCCCGTTGAAGCCCTGTTGCTGCGGGTGGTGATCGGCAGCAGATCTCACAGTTGGGGCTCAGCACCTGACGCGTTTATGGCTGTCCATCAATCGAGGGCCTGCAGCTGATGGTGGCCTCGTTCAGGCGCTTGCCCGCCAGCCAGATCAGTGCGGCCTGGGTGCGGTTGCTCACCTGCAGTTTCTGCAGGAGCACATGCACATGGCTGCGCACAGTTCCCTCGCCGATCCCCAGCTTCTGGGCGATGGCGCGATTGTTGTCGCCAGCCGCCAGGCAGGCCAGCACCTGCCGTTCGCGTTGGGTGAGGCCGTTGAGCCGCTCGCTCTGGTCTGTCGTGGCGATGGCCTGAGGAGGATCCGAGCGCTGCAGCGCCGCCGTGGCTTTCTGATCCCACCAGCTGGCCCCCGCCTGCAGCGAGGCCAGCGCCAGCGCCACCTGCGCCAGTGCTCGCTCCTTGTGCAGATAGCCACGGGCTCCTGCATCCCAGATCCGCTGCACCCAGAGCGGATCCTCCTGGCTGGTGAGGATCAGCACCGGCAGGGTTGTGGTGGTCGTGATGCGGCGACAGGTGGCGAGCCCGCCCAGGCCGGGAAGCACCAGATCGAGCAGCACCAGATCCACCGGCCGGCTCGCCAGCAGCTCCAGACCCTGCTCGCCGTCGTCGGCGACCCACACCTCCCGTACGGCTGCCAGTTGGCGCAGGTGGCTGGCCATCGCCAGCTGGTACGCCTGGTCATCCTCGATCAGCAGCAGATCCACGACTGGCTAGCTCACTGGCTGCGGCAAGCACACCTCGACCCTGGCACCACCGCCGCTGATGTTGCTGGCGTGGATGCGGCCGCCGTGGGCCTCCGTGATCAGGCGGCAGAGATAGAGGCCCAGCCCTGCTCCAGGCGCCCCATGGCCCCGCGGGCCAAACCGTTGAAACAGCTGCGGCAGCTGCTCCGGCGGGAATCCCTGGCCGCCATCGCGCACGTCGATCCAGCAGTCGCCCTCCCGCTGGCTGAGTTGCAGCCAGACCCGCTGGCCGCGCAGGCTGTGGTGCACGGCATTGAGCAGCAGGTTCTCGATCAGGCGCTGCAGCAGCGAGGGGTCGGCCTGCAGATCCATCCCGCCTGAGCCCTGCTGGCGCAGCACCAGCGTGATCTGCCGAGCGGCAGCGATCGGCTCGACGGTGCCCAGGGCCTCCTGGGCAATGGCCAAGAGATTGCAGGGCTGCAGCTGCAACCGCAGGCCTTCCTGTTCAGCTCGGAACACCTGCAGCAGGTCGTCGATCAGGCGCAGACAGCGCTGCTGGCTGCTGCGGATGGCCTCGACCACGCCATCACTCTCCAGCAGGGACAGGGAGGCCAGGGTCCCCAGCACCGGAGTCTTGATGTCATGGGCGAGGGTGGCGATCACATCGCCGCGCAGCTGCGCCTGCGCCAGCTCCACGTCCAGAGCTGTGCGTTGTCTTTGCAGGGTCTGGTTCCGCACGACAAGCGCGGTGGTCACGCCCAGAACGAGGCAGACCAGCAGACGATTGGTGAGCACCACAACCAGGTTGTGATCGATCGGCCGTGGCAGGAGCAGGTTCATCAGGGTGGCCAGACAGCTGATCAGCAGAAAGCGCCAGGCCCGGGCGGGCGTGCGCTGCGAGGCCCCGAGCAGCAGCGGCACGACATAGAGAATGCCGAGCACGACAGCCGGAGGTGTGGCCAGCTCCAGCAGCAGGATCAGCAGCCAGATCGCCCACACCAGGACGATCGCTGGCTTGAACAGCCTCACGCGCCGATGTCCTCCTGGGCCTGCGCCGGCAACCCCTCGGAGATCAGGTGCAGATCGATACTGAGGCCGCGCAGCTGGTGCTGCAGTCGCTCCGACAGAGGCCGGCGGAACAGGGCCTTGAGGCGTGAGCGCATCGTTTGACCCAGCACGATCTGGGTGATGCGCCGCTCCTGGGCCACCCGGGCGATCGTCGGCAGGATCTCGGCGCTCTCCTCGCGCAGAAACGTGCCGCCCACGTCGTCGCAAAGCTGGCGGCATTCGTCCTGGATCAGCGATTCCTCGCGGCTGAGGAAGCGGTTGGGATCCTGCACCGTCAGCGCCAGCAGGGGAGCATCCATGGCGGCCGCCAGGCGGGCGGCGCGGCGCAGCAGGCGCTTGCTGGTGTGGTAGTTGGCCAGGCAGACCATCACCCGCTCCCGCAGGGGCGTCAGGGCAGGAAGGATGTCGTTCTCGACCCGATCGGCCACCTCCCGCAGCGACAGCTCCCGCAGGGCCACCAGGTGACGTCGCTGGAAAAAATTGGCCAGGGCCTGGCCCACCTTTTCGGGGGCGTAGACCTTCCCTTCCCTGAGCCGCTCCTGCAGCGTTTCGGGGGTCACATCGACCAGCACCACCTCATCGGCCAGTTCCAGCACACGGTTGGGGATGCGCTCGCGCACCACAACGCCGGTGAGTTCGGCCACCAGGTCGTTGAGGTTCTCCAGGTGCTGAATGTTCAGCGTGGAGTACACATCCAGGCCAGCGAGCAGCAGCATCTCGACGTCCTGCCAGCGCTTCTCCCGTTCGCTGCCCGGCACGTTGGTGTGGGCCAGCTCATCCACCAGCACCAATTGGGGCCGGCGGGCGAGCACCGCCGCCACATCCATCTCTTCCAGATCAACATCCTGGTAGCTCACCCGTTTGCGAGGGATCTGCTCCAGTCCCTCGGCCTGCTTGGCGGTTTCCTGGCGGCCATGGGTTTCAAGCAGGCCCACCACCACATCGGTGCCCTCCCGCAACGCCTCCCTACCTTCCTGGAGCATGCGGCAGGTTTTGCCCACACCGGGTGCCATGCCGATGAACACCTTGTGGCGGCCGCGCCGATGGGTGGAGCGGATCATCGGGGCCGCAGACGGTCGAGGGCCATGTTGAAGGTGAGCACGTTCACCACCGGCTCAATGGCCTGCAGGCGCAGAGGCCCTTCCTGGTGCTGCCGCAGCAGCCGCTCGAGTTCGGCAATGGGCACCTGGCGTTCGCGGGCCAGGCGCGGCAGCTGCTGACGGGCCGCCGCCAGGCTGATGTGAGGGTCCACGCCGGAGGCTGAATCCATCAGCAAATCCGAGGCGGGTTGGCTCACGCCGGCAAGCTCCCAGCGGCTGGCGGCCTCAGCCACGCGCTTGGCCAGCTCAGGATTACTGGGTGCCAGGTTGGCGCCGCCGGCCGGCCGGCCCTGCATGTAGCGCGCGGAGCTGAAGGGTTGGCCGATGAGGCGGGAACCCACAACCTGATCGCCGATGCGGAGCACGCTGCCGCTGGCGGCATCGGGGGCGACCACCCGAGCCAGGCCGAGCATGGGCAGGGTGACCACCACCACGGTGAGCAGCCAGAGCACGAGAGTGACGCGCACCCCCCTGAGCAGTTGGGCAGTGAACGACATCAGAACTTCTCCGGTTGGGCGATGACGGCGAACAGATAGGCCGAGAGGGCAGCGGTGCCGCATAGCAGCAGGGCCAGGGTGTGGCTCTGAAGGGGCGGCTGGCTGCTGCGAAACAGCGGGGCGATGAGCAGGGTGCCGGCCACGAGCAGCAGAGGCAGCCAGAAACGGACGTTCAGAACGCGGAGCATGGAGTTCTCTGGGAGGGAGGAGCGGGTCAGATCAGGCGCAGGGCACCGATGGCCAGGTCGATCACCTTGATGCCGATGAATGGCGCCACCACACCGCCGGCGCCATAAACGAGCAGGTTGCGGCGCAGCAGTTGATCGGCGCTCATCGGGCGGAACTGCACCCCCTTGAGGGCCAGCGGCACCAGGGCAGGGATGATCAAGGCGTTAAACACCATTGCCGAGAGGATTGCCGATTGCGGTGAAGCCAACCGCATCACATTCAGCGCTTCCAGCCCCACGCCCGCAAACAGCGCGGGCAGGATCGCGAAGTATTTGGCGATGTCGTTAGCGATCGAAAAGGTGGTGAGCGCCCCGCGAGTGATCAGCAGCTGTTTGCCGATCGTCACGATGTCGATCAACTTGGTGGGATCGCTGTCGAGATCCACCATGTTGGCCGCCTCCTTGGCGGCCTGGGTGCCGGAATTCATGGCCACGCCCACGTTGGCCTGGGCCAGGGCTGGGGCGTCGTTGGAGCCATCGCCGGTCATGGCCACCAACTTGCCAAGCTTCTGCTCCTGCTGAATCACGGCGATCTTGTCCTCCGGGGTGGCTTCAGCGATGAAGTCATCCACCCCGGCTTCGCGGGCGATCACGCCGGCGGTGATCGGGTTGTCGCCGGTGAGCATCACGGTGCGGATTCCCATGCGCCGCAGCTGATCAAAGCGCTCGCGAATGCCCGGCTTGATGATGTCCTTGAGGTAAATCACCCCGACCACCTCATTGCCACGGCACACCGCCAACGGGGTGCCGCCCAGCCGGGATACCTTCTCAAAGCACGCGTCGAGTTCTGCGGGAACGGTGCCCGTGCGGGAGCGCACGAAGCCCTTGATCGCATCCACGGCGCCCTTGCGGAATTCGATCCCATCGGGTGTGTCCGTACCGCTCATGCGGGTGCGGGCGGAGAACTCGATCCCGGTGGCCTGTTCAGCCGTGAACGGCAGAGCAGCACCGAATTTCTCGGCCAGCCGCACGATCGAGCGCCCTTCCGGCGTCTGGTCGAAACAACTGGCCGCGAGCGCCACCTCCGCCAGCTCGGCGGTGGTGTGGCCGCCCACGGGCATGAACTCCTCGGCCAGCCGGTTGCCCAGGGTGATCGTGCCGGTTTTGTCGAGCACCAGGGTGTTGATATCGCCGCAGGCTTCCACGGCACGGCCCGAGGTGGCGATCACGTTGAACTGGGCTACTCGGTCCATCCCGGCGATGCCGATGGCACTGAGCAGCCCGCCGATTGTGGTGGGGATCAGGGCCACCAACAGGGCGACCAGGGTCACCACCGAGGGGGCCTGGCCGAGGACATCCGCCACCGGTGGCAGGGTGACCACGGCGATCAGGAACACCTGGGTGAGCACCGCCAGCAGCACCGTGAGAGCGATCTCGTTGGGGGTCTTGCTGCGCTCGGCCCCCTCCACCAGGGCGATCATGCGGTCGATGAAGCCCTTGCCGGGATCAGCGCTGATGCGCAGGGTCAGCTGGTCCGAAAGGATGCGGGTTCCGCCGGTCACCGATCCCGCCACATCCGAGCCGGCTTCCTTCAGCACCGGCGCCGATTCACCGGTGATGGCCGACTCATCCACCGACGCCACGCCCGCGGTCACCTCGCCGTCAGCAGGGATCACATCGCCGCCCTGCACCAGCACCACATCGCCTTTGCGCAGGACCGAGGAGTCGACCAGCTCGATGGAGCCATCAGGCATCTGGCGCCGGGCCTGAGTGCGGGCCTGGGTGCGGCGCAGGGCATCGGCCTGGGCCTTGCCCCGCCCTTCTGCGAGGGCTTCCGCGAAATTCGCGAACAGCAGTGTGGCCAACAGGGTGAGGCTGATCAGGGCGTTGAAGCCCCGCTCGCGGGCACCGGCCTGGGCATCCAAGAGCCGGGGGTCGAGGGTGAGTGCCAGGCAGAGGACCGTGCCGCACCACACCACGAACATCACCGGGTTGGCGACGGCCAAGCGAGGATCGAGCTTGCGAAAGGCTTCCGTCACGGCCCGCTGCACCAGCCCCTGCTGGCGGGGGCGTTCGAGATAGCGCCGGTCGTGCCGGGGGCCCCGCGGCATGCGGGGGAACAGCACACGCGTTGAGCTGGTCATGTCAGGCCACAAGGGTGAGGGCTTCCGCGATAGGCCCGAGGGCCAGCACCGGGAAGAAGGTGAGGGCACCGAGAATCACCAGCACCACAGCGGTCACTCCGGTGAACAGGGCGGTGTCGGTGCGCAGGGTGCCAGGGCTGGGCTCGAGGGCCGGCTTGCGGCGAATGCCATCGGCGAGGGCCAGCAGGGCCGCGATCGGCAGGTAACGGCCGCCCAGAAGACTGAGGCTGGTGGTGAGGTTCCACCAGGGTGTGTTGTCGCCGAGGCCCTCCAGACCGCTGCCATTGTTGGCGGCCGCCGAGGCGTACTCGTACACCACCTGGCTGATGCCGTGGGGGCCGGGATTGCTGATACCTGCAAGCGTGTCACCACCGGCCAGGGTGAGGGCGGCGGGAATCAGCACGAAGACCGGGTGGATCAGCAGGATCAGGCTGGCCCACACCACCTGGGCCTTCTCCACCTTGCGGCCCAGGAATTCCGGTGTGCGCCCCACCATCAGCCCGGTGAGAAACACCGCCAGCAGAACGAACACCAGCAGGTAGGCAACACCAGTGCCCTGGCCGCCGAATACAACCTGCAGAAACAGATTAAACAGGGTGATGAGGATCGTCGGCGGCATAGTTGCATCGATCATCCCGTTCACCGCGCCGGTCATGGTGCCGGTGGTCACCACCGACCACAGCCCGGTAAGTGGGGCTCCGAAACGCACCTCCTTGCCCTGCAGGTTGGGCCCACTGAGCCAGCTCGAGAGCACAGGGTTACCGGCCTGCTCCGCTGCCATGGCCACCACGGCGCCGATCAGCAGCAAGCCGAACACCAGGGCCAGCAGCAGATTGCTCTGACGCCGGTTGCCCACGAACCGCCCGAAGGCATCGATCGTGGCCGCCGGGATGATCAGCATCGCCCAGGTGCTCACCAGGTTGGTGAGCAGGGTGGGGTTCTCGTAGGGGTGCGCTGAGTTGGCGCCCACGAAGCCGCCGCCGTTCTCACCCAGCTGCTTGATCGCCTCGAACAGGGCGATCGGTCCGCGGGGAAGCAGCTGCCTGCCCCCATCGAGGGTGGAGATCTCCAAGGGCGGAGCCAGGGTCATCGGCACGCCGCAAACCAGCAGGAACAGCGCGAGCAGCAGCGAGCCAGGGATCAGCACCCGGGTCAGTGAGCGCAGCAGGTCGCAGTGGAAGTTGCCGATCTGCCGGCCACTGAGCCCGCGGATCACGGCAAAGCCCACCGCCAGCCCAGTGCCCGCCGAGACGAACATCAGGAACTGCATGGCCCCCAGCTGGGCCAGGTTCCCCAGGCTCTGCTCGGGGATCAGATGCTGCTGATCGGCGTTGGTAAGGAAGGAGATGGTGGTGTGCAGCGCCAGATCCCAGCGCAGCCCCCCAAATCCCTGGGGGTTGAGCCAGCCCGGCTGCAGCAGCAGCAGCCCCAGGGGCGGCAGGGCAAACAACGCATTACTGATCAGCAGCGGCGCCAGGTAACCGGCGGCGGATTCAGCACTGCGGCCGGCATCCCCGATCCAGCGCAGCAGAGCGTCCTCGATGGGATTCAGCCAGCGATCCCAGGCGGGTTGGGGCCTCCCATCAAACACTTCAAACAGATGTCGCCCCAGCAAAGGAGCCATGAGCACGACCGCCGCCAGGGCGACGGCGGCCAGGAGCCAAGGGAGCATGCGGGCGTACGAAACGGTTCCAACCAGCTCAGCCTCGGCGCATTGCCTCTGCGGGCGCAACTGCCAAATGACATAGACAACGTCCCCATCGGGCTCCATTGGCGATGGATGACTCGGCCACTCAGTAGTGCAGCACCTGGCAACCGTTGCTGATCACCCCGGCCTGGTGGCGGAACCAGTGGCGGGTCTGGCAGACCGTGCGGCCACGCCGCCAGGGCCGCAAGGAAGGGAGAGAGACGCCGATGAACCGCGCCAGAAGCACCGCATCAAAGGCGGGGTAGCGGCCAGCGGCTGCGAGACAACGTCCTCCTCCCGCATCTGTCTGATGCGGGCGCTGTTGCTCGACCACGCTGTGGAGGCTGACGAAGGGAGGCCTCCCGGATGGAACGACCTGATTTGGAAACGTTCCGGCCCCAGCGTCACCGCGGCGGCGACCGTGGCATGAGCCTGCAGCGCCTGCCCAACCCCTCACCCCGGGATGGTCTACCAGAGCTTCGTGCCCACGAGAGCCTGGAGGAGTGGTTTGATCGCGCCGATGCCGCGCTCTATGCCGTGAAGAACTCAGGCCGCAACGCCGCCAGGCTGAGCGCCTGATCCAGGGCTGGGGCGGCATGCTGACCCCATCGCTGCTCCGGCCCCATGGCAGTTTCGGGATCCGCCCTCGATCGGCTGCACCAGCACCTGCACCACACCCGCCTGCTGGGCTCGATCAGCAGCACCCTCTACTACGACCAGAACACGGTGATGCCGGCCGCCGGTGCGGCCTGGCGGGGTGAGCAGCTGGCTCTGCTGGCAGGCCAGTTGCACGAGCGCCAGAGCAGTGCGAACTACGGCGAGCTGGTGGCAGCGGCCGAGGATGAGCTCGGGCCTGATGCACCACCTGAGCGGCGTCGCAACCTCCAGCTGCTGCGGCTGGACCTGGAGCGCCAGCGCTGCCTCGATCCGGCCCTGGTGAGCGCCCTGGCGAAGGCCCAGTCGCGCGGCAATGCCGTCTGGCAGGACGCCCGCTCGCGCAACGATTTCGCCGCCTTCGCCCCCGCACTCAAGGAGCTGATCGCCCTGCGCCGCCAGCAGGCCAGCCAGCTCGCCGCTGCCGAACCGGTGTCGCGCAGCCCCTGGGAAATCCTGGCCCAGCCGTTCGAGCCCGACGTGAGCAAGGCCCGGCTCGAGGAGCTGTTCGTGCCGCTCAAGGAAGAGCTGCCGGCGCTGCTGGAGCGGGTTGCTGCCACGCCCACCCCCAAGCCCCCTGCCATCGATCTGCCCGAGGCCCTGCAGGAGCAACTCTGCAGCGACCTCCTGGACAGCTGGGGCTACGACGCCAGCCGCTGCCAGCGCTCCCGATCCGCCCATCCTTTCTCCTGCACCGTTGGCCCTCAGGACTTCCGCATCACCACCCGGGTGGTGCCGGGCCAGCCGCTCTCGGCCTTCCTGGCCACGGCCCATGAGTGGGGCCATTCCCTCTACGAACAGGGCCTGCCCCGCACCGACGACCACTACTTCCCCTGGCCCCTGGGTGAGGCCACCTCAATGGGGGTGCACGAGTCGCAGTCGTTGTTCTGGGAGTGCCGCGTGGCCCGCAGCCGCGCCTTCGCCGAGCGCTGGCATGCCCGCTTCTGCGCCGATCTGGGCAGCGGGCCGATCAGCGGGCCGACGAGCGGGCGGACCAGCGGCGATCCATGGGGCGGTGCCTTCGGGTTCTGGCGCGCCCTCAATCCCCTGCGGCCCGGCCTGATCCGGGTGGAGGCCGACGAGCTCAGCTACTGCCTGCACATCGTGCTGCGCTTCGAGTTGGAGCTGGCCCTGCTGGAGCAGGACATGCCGGTGGACGACCTACCCCTGCAGTGGAACCAGCGGATGGGGGAGCTGCTAGGAATCCAGCCGCAGACTGACTCGGAGGGGTGCCTGCAGGACATCCATTGGGCAGAAGGACTCCTGGGGTATTTCCCCTCTTACGCCCTTGGACACCTGATCAGCGCTCAGATCTCAGAAACGTTTGAGCAAACCAATGGCTCCATCGAGGCGCTGATCAACTCCGGAGACGAGCTCAAGCTCCAGGCCTGGCTCGGCAAGACCGTGTGGCCCCTCGGCCGATCGGTCAACGCCGAAGAGCTCGTCAAGACAGTCTCGGGCCGCCCCCTCAGCGCCCAGCCCTTCCTCTCCTACCTGCGGACGAAGGTGGATGAGCTCTCCGCCAGGAGCTGAACCAAGTCTGCCCGGCTGGAGCGCCTCGCCACCGGAAGGAACTGCTCCAGACGCTCCGTAGGATGCCGCCCAGCTTTTGCTCCGCCCGCGCCCATGGCGAACATCGACCACGCCCCGAGCCGCACGATGCTCAACCTGCTGCACGTGCTGCCCGCCTTCGCCGATGAGGCCGAGCTGCGGCTCAACGCGATCGTGGAGCTCAACAGCAACACGATCAACAAATACGAGCTGATCACCGAGACCGGCCAACTCAAGCTGGATCGGGTCGGCTACTCCTCGCTGGCCTATCCCTTCGCCTACGGCTGCATCCCCCGCACATGGGACGAAGACGGCGACCCGCTCGACATCGAGATCGTCGGCGTGACTGAACCGCTGGTGCCGGGCTCGCTGGTGGAGGCGCGCATCATCGGCATCATGAAATTCGACGACGGCGGCGAGGTGGACGACAAGGTGATCGCTGTGCTGGCCGACGACAAGCGTATGGATCACATCACCAGCTACACCCAGCTGGGTGAGCACTGGCTCAAGGAAACCCAGTACTACTGGGAGCACTACAAGGACCTCAAGAAGCCCGGCACCTGCCGCGTCAACGGCTTCTTCGACACCGCCGAAGCCGTGACGATCATCAAGGAGTGCGAGCAGCGCTACCTCGAAACCATCGATCCCAAGCTGGTGAACTGAGGGCGGCGGCAGCAGAGTCCACAGCGGGATCTCACCACGCGATCCCACCCGCCGGGCTGTCAGAGGCAGCCCGGTTTTTTAGTGTGTGCCAGTTGCCTGCCTCTCTCATGCCGCGTTGCCGCCGCACAACCGCTCTGCTGGCCGCTGGTTTGCTGTTCCAGGCCCTGATCGCCGCGGATGCCACCCGGGCCCAGCCGCAGGCCACGGCCCCGACCCTGAGCCCGGCGGCGACGGCCCCTGCAACTGCGGCGGTCAGCCCCGTCAGCCTGAACACCGAGATCCTGCTGGATCTCAGCCAACGGGAGATCGCCCTGGTGCGCGACGGCAAAACGGTGAACCGCTGGCCGGTGGTGATCGGTGCGCCGGCAACCCCCACGCCGGTGGGGCGCTTCAAGGTGCAGACCAAGGTGCTCAACCCCGTGTACCAGAGCACCTCAACCGGCAAGGTGAAGGGTGTCGGCCCACTCGGCTACCGCTGGATCGGCTTCCACAGCAAGGGGCCCGACGTGTTCGGTATCCATGGCACCCCCTGGCCCTGGTGGGTGGATGCCCGCGCCGCCGTCAGCCAGGGCTGCGTGCGCATGCGCGACGAACACATCGACAAGCTGTTCGCGGCCGTCGAGATCGGCACGCCGGTGGTCATCAAGCCGTAGATCCAGCCGGAGAGAGAAGGCTCGAGGTGGCCAGCCGGGCCAGGGCCCGTGCCATGCCATCGCGGCTGGCCAGACCCTGCAGGGCCGCCACCGGCAGCCCGCCACTGGGCGGCCCCACCGGCAGCTTCGGCAGGGCGGGATCCTCCAGGCGGAACACCGGCACCTGACGCAGGCCGTTCGGCCGCAGCTGATCCTCCAGCTGGGAAAGATTGGCCTCGGTGGTGAGCCAGAGCAGATCGGAACGGCGACACTCCCGCAGGGGGCGCTGCGGTGATCCGGCCGAGATCGGCCGCTGCAGGTCTTCCAGGCTCACCAGACCCAGCACCCAGTTGTCCTCCTCCACCATCAGGCAGTGGCCATGGGCCGCCAGCAGCAGCTTGAGGGCCGTGGCGGCGGGCGTGGAGGCCGGCAGCACCAGGGGCGATTCCTGTTCAAGCGCCTCCAGCACCGGAACCGAAGCCAGGCGGTTACGACGCTGCTCCTCGATCAGATCCGGCCCCAGCAGGCCGGGATCAGCCAGGCCCTGCCAGCGCTCCACAAGGGCGGCGCTCAGGCCGGCCGCCGCCATCAGCGGCAGCACGATGCGGATGTCGTGGGTAAGTTCGAACAGCAGCAGCAGGGCCGTCAGCGGCGCCCGGGCACTGCCCGCCAGCACCGCCGCCATGCCGACCATCGCGTAGGCGGGAGGTTCAGCCACCGGCAGGTGCAGGCCGCCATCCCCCAGCACCTGGCCGTAGACGCTGCCCAGCACCGCCCCGAGGAACAGCGAGGGCGCGAAGCCGCCACCCACAAAGCCGGTCGCGCTGCTGATGCCGGTTGCCAGCAGCTTCACGACCAGCAGGCCCAGCAGGGTGACCAGGGCGATGCCGCCGTCGCTCCCCAGCAGGGCTTCGATGGTGTCGTAACCGACCCCCAGCACCTCCGGAAAGCCGAGAGCCATCAGCCCCACCGCCAGGCCACCGAGTCCGGTGAGCAGCCAGGTCGGCACACGGCTGAGGGCACGCTGCACCGGCCCGCTGCGGCCGGCCGACAGGAGCGTGACCAGAGCCAGAGACAGCAGACTGGCCAGCAGACCCAAGCCCAGATAGAGCGGCAGCTCCCAGAGGGAGCGCACCTCGTAGGCCGGCAGACGGAAGATCGGCTCATCACCGAGAAACAGCTGGGTGACCAGCTCGGAAGCGACCGCCGCCACCAGCACCGCCCGCACGCTGGGACGGCCGGGGATCGTGCTGTAGCTGCCCTCAAAGGCGAAGAAGACGCCGGCGATCGGCGCCTTGAAGCCGGCCGCCAGGCCCGCCGCCACACCTGCCGCCACCAGCGCCTTCTGCGACTGGGGCGACAAGCCACCGCGGGTGCCCACCCAGAGGCCGATATTGCCGCCGCTCTCCACGCTCGGGCCCTCCGGCCCGAGCGAGGCACCACTGCCAAGGCTCAGGGAAGCCGCCACAAGACGCACCAGCGGCAGGCGTGGTGCCGCCGCCATGGCCCCCTCGGCCATGGCCATCAGGCTGGGCAGGCTCGGCCCGAGATCGCGGGCCAGGCTGCGCAGTGCACCCACCGCCAGACCGCCGAGCAGCGGCACCAGCACGACCGGCCAGGATTCGAGCCAGAGCGGTAGGCCCGGCTCGGGCAGGGGCAGCGGTTCCGGTGGAGCCGGCGGTGAGGGCAGAAAACCAAGCCCGCCCAGACCAAGCTGCAGCAGTGCCTTCAACGGCGTGCCGGTGTCCGCTGCGGGGGGCGGCAGCTCCAGCGGCGGTGGCTCGGGCTGCGCCTGACCCACCAGGTCGAGCAGGCCGGCCACCACCGGCCCGAAAAGCACGTTGTTGATGAAACCGAGCAGCTCGTGAAAGCCCACCACGGCCAGGCCGGTGAGCACCCCCACCAGGGCAGCCCAGGCCAGCAGGCTCCACTGAAACGGCAGGGGCCTGGCTTCGCCGGCTTCACTGGACGCGCCCGTCTCGGTCGGGCCGGTTGCTGGCGCCGCCGCGGAACCGCGCGGAGTGAGATCAGGCCTCGGGCCGGACGCTTGCAAAGATCTCCTCCAGGATCTCCCCTGCACCCTGCTGCTTGAGCATGTGGGCTAGAGCGATGCCGATCGGCTCGGGGTCGTGTTGCGGGCCGCGCGCCTCATCGCGGATCAAACGCTGGCCGTCGAGGCTGGCCACCATGCCGGTGAGCACCAGTTCGGCCGCATCACCCTCGCCCTCGAAGCGGGTGTTCACGCCGATCGGCACCTGGCAACCGCCCTCCAGCTCCCGCAGGAACGCCCGCTCCGCCAGGCAGCGGCGGGCGGTGGGCAGGTGCTCCAACACCTTGATCTGCTCCAGCACGGTGGCATCGCCCTCACGGCACTCGATGCCCAGGGCGCCCTGGCCCACGGCGTGCAGGGAGATGGAGGGATCGATCAGCTCGTGGATGCGCTCGCCCAGGCCGAGGCGGCCCAGGCCAGCGGCCGCCAGGATCAGACAGTCGAACTCGCCGGAATCCAGCTTCTCCAGGCGGGTGATCACGTTGCCGCGCACATCCTTGAAGGTGAGGTGCGGGTAGTGGTGGCGCAGCTGGGCCAGGCGGCGCAGGGAGCTGGTGCCCACCACGGCGCCCTCCGGCAAGGTGGCGAGGGTCTTGTCCTTGTGCTTCGCATGCACCACCAGGGCATCGGCCGGGTCTTCCCGCTCGGTGACGCAGCCGAGCATCAGCCCCTCGGGCAGGTTGGTAGGCAGGTCCTTGAGGCTGTGGACGGCGATATCGGCCCGATCCACCAGCATCTGAGCCTCCAGTTCCTTGGTGAACAGGCCCTTGTCGCCGATCTTGGCCAGCGCCACATCGAGGATCTTGTCGCCCTGGGTGGCCATGGCCTCGATGCTGATCTCCAGGCCTGGGTGCGCCTTGACCAGCTCATCGCGCACCCAGTGGGTCTGCACCATGGCCAGCTGGCTGCGGCGGGAGGCGATGCGCAGTTGGGAAGCGGCCATCAGAAAGCTGGGGAGGCAGCGGCAGCCGCCGAATCACAGCCGCCCAGCCTAGGCACCTGAGGGTCCGGCTCAGCTCGCTGGCTCGATGTCGTGATCAGCAGTCGTGGTCTCCAGTCGTGATCAGATGGCCCAGGTCAGCTGGCCGAAGCCCCGGGGAAGAAGCTCAGGCGAAGAAGTCCAGCGGCAGCGGCCCCCAGGTGTCTTCAGCGTCGGGATCGGCGGGGCTGTGGCCGGTGATGAGGAGGCCCTCGCCGAGGCCCGTCTCCCGGCGCACCAGAAAGCGGCCACTGTTCTGATTGGCCTTGAGAAACACCGGCCCCTCGATCGCCGCCAGCGCCTCGCCAGCGGGATCAAGCTCCAGGGCAGGCCAGCCGTTGGACCGTTCGGCGCCGCGCAGGGCCGCCACGGCGGCCTCGGCGGAGGGCGCCATCACACCGATCGTGAACCAGTCGCAGCGCTGCAGCAGGGGCAGAAGTTCCGCGCGCAGGGCCTCATGGTCTGCTGCCGAGAGGAGCGGGGCGGAGCGCAGGCCGCAGAGAGCGCGCAGGGAGGCAAGGCCGTCAGCCATTCGCAGCAGGGGATGAAGCGGTCGGAGAAGACCGGCGGGCGTGGTGCCGCTCCCAGACGGTGAACCCCGCCAGGCAGAAGCTGAGCCACACATAGCCGAGTGCCGCGCCTGCGGCGATGTCGGTGAGCCAGTGGGCCCTGACATAAAGGGTGCTGAGCCACACCAGGCCCACCCAGATGCTGGACATCAGGAACAGGGGCCGTCGCAGGCGCGGGTAGTGGGCCGAAAGCAGACAGCAGGTGAGGAAATAGAACACCACCGAGCCAGCCGCGTGGCCGCTGGGGAAACTGCGGCCGGAGATGTCTTGCAGCAGGCTTCCCTCCGGACGGGGCCGATCGAACGCAGGCTTGAGGCAGCGATCCACGATCAACAGGATGCCACCGGTGCCCACCATCAGACAGACAACATCAGCCCAGAAGCGGCGCAGGGCCAGGAAGATCAACACGGCCAGAACCAGAACCGCACTGACGTGCACGCCACTGAACTGGTAGACGCGCATCACCAGGGGCCCCAGCGCATCCGGAATGGCGCCATGCACGCAGTTGAGAATGGCCAGATCAAAGGGCGGTACGGGCGTGACCAGCAGGGCTGAATGGCTCAGGCCAAAGGCCGCGGCCGTGGCAAGCGTTGCGAACAGGCGCCAGCGACCCAGCGCCAGAAGCCAGTCCAGCAGCAGGGAACGCAACCTTGCCATCACGGTCCAACGAGCTGATGCAGTCGGTCCATAGGCAACCGCACCAGCCGGTGCGCGTCACGTCGCGCGAGCAGGGCGGAATCACCGGGTCCGACGCCGAAGTCCAGCAGCTCCGGATCACTACCCAGCAATAGAAGGGTGGAGCCGCTGCCGGCATAGGAGCCCCGTCCGGCTTCCCTGTCTGAAAGGGCCTTCAGCGCCTCGTCGGGCGAACTCACGAACAGCACCGGCCGACCGCTGTAGTACACGACGCTATAGCGCTTGTAGCCCACCACCAGCAGGGGCTCCCCCTGCTTGGCCTCGCGCCCCGCCAGCCGCGCCAGGGTGCGGATCGGCAGCAACCGCTCCTGATCCAGCAACGGTGTGAGGGCGGGAACCACCAGAGCGAGAACGGCCGCAAAGGCAGCGGCATTTGGGAGCCACAGCCAGGCAAGGGCGCCGGGCTGCCTCTTCGAGCGCAGCAGCGCAACCGTGAGGGCGACAACAGCCAACGCCAGTGGCAGAGCCAGCAGCAGCGGCAGGGGCGAGGCCCGGATCACCTCGGCGAACCCGGGGAAGGAGGGATCGCCGCCGATCCAGCCGGGGGCCAGGGCGGCAGCCAGTGCCGCGGCGGCCAGCAACAGGGCATTGATCGCGCCGCTCCAGCGCAGTCCCGGCCCCGGCACCAGCTCTGACTGGCCGGCGGCAACTGGGAAGGGAGCGAACAGCAGGCCAACCAGCAGGGCGCCACCGGGCAGTGCCGGCAGGATGTAACCGGGCAGCTTGGTGGCGGCGGCGGAGAAGAACGCCACGATCAACAGCAGCCAGATCAGTGCCAGCAGTGGCAGATCGCCGGGTCCGGCAGGGCCACGCCAGATCTGCGGGCGCCCGAAACGCAGACGGGCCACAGCCACCGGCAGGAAGATCGACCAGGGGAGCAACAGCAACACCAGCCAGGGGAGATAGAACCAGGGCGGCCCTGGGTGGCTGTACAGCACCGAGGTGAAGCGATCCAGGTTGCTGAAGCCGATGAAGTGGCTCAGGAAGGCCATGCCATTGGCCGCGGTCGCTGCCGCGTACCAGGGGATGGTCACCCCCAGAAACAGCGCCAGCATCGGCAGCCAGGGGGTGCGACGCACCTCCTGCAGCAGCTGCCCCCGGAGCAGCAGGAACAGCAGGATCACCAGCCCAGGCAGCAGCAGCCCCACCGGCCCCTTGGCCAGAACCGCCACACCGCAGAACAGAGCGAGCGCGGTATGACCGAGCCGCCGCAGGGCAGGCCGATCAGCAGCACCCCAGGCCAGGGCAAAACCCAGCAACGCCAGGCTGATACTGCTGGCCAGGAACATGTCGGTCACCGAGGAGCGCCCCCAGCCCACCCAGGCGGGGTTCAGGGTGAGAACGGCGGCGCAGAGGCTGGCCCGGCCCACGCGCCGCTGCTGCGGCTCATCACGGGGGGCAAGCACCAACAGCAGTCCGAACAGAGCGAGCACCGTGGCCGTGGCGGCCATGGCTGCCGGCAGGCGTGCGGCCCCCTCACTGATCCCGAAGAGGCGGAAGCTGAGCCCCACCATCCAGTAGCCCCACACGGGATAGTCGAAGAACGGCACACCGTTCCAGCGGGGGGTGACCCAATCGCCGCTGAGCAGCATCTGACGGGGCACCTCCACGAACAGCCCCTCGGTCTTGTCCATCAGTCCGAGACCAGCCAACTGATTGAAGAAGGCCAGAACGCACAGACCGATCAGGGCCAGCAGGGCCAGCAGGGGGCGCCGCAGAGGGTCATGATCCAGCCAGGATTCAAGACGGGCAAGTGCATGTTGCATGGGCCCGAACCTATGGCGTGTTCCAGACGAAGCGGCTGCTGGCGGCATAGTTCCAGACGAACACCACGAAGATTCCGGCCAGCTGAGCCCAGAAGGTGTCGCGAGCCACGAAGCTGTAGTACGCCGATGCCAGACCCACGTTGGCCAGGACCGGCAGGGAAGCCACCAGAAGAAACTTCAGCAGGCCGCGCAGCAGCCCTAGGCCGCGCAGGCGTTGAAAGCGGAAGGTCAGGGCGTTGTTGATCAGATAGTTGGAGCTGGCGGCCGCCACCACCGCCAGCGGCAGGGCCTGCTCGAAGCCGAGATAGCCGCTGGCCATCAGCAACTGCGTGGCCAGCAGCTGCACGGCGACACCGCTGGTGCCCACCAGGGCGAAGCTGATGGCCCGCCGCGGCAACAGGCGGAAGCTGAGGCTATGCAGCAGGGAGATCAGAAAGTCCCAGAACACAGCCAGATCCAGCTTGGAGCTGCCACTGGTTCGGGGCTGGAAGGTGAGCGGCACCTCCGCCACCCGCAACCGGCCACGGCTGACCGCCAGCAGCTCATAGAGGAACTTGAACCCGTTCACATCCACCGCCCGTATCAGCGGCAGCAACGGCTCGAGGCGCAGGGCAAAGAAGCCGCTCATCAGATCGGTGAGCTGGCCGTAGGTGCGCGGCAGGCTGAAGCGGGAGGCCGCATTGGCCCAGGTGGAGCCCTGCTCCCTGCGGCCGCTCAATCCATGGATCTCAGCATCGGCGTGGAAGCGGCTGCCCACCACCAGATCCAGCTCCCCCTGCTGCAGGGTCTGGACGGCCCGCAGCACGGCAGCAGGTTCATGCTGGCCATCGCTGTCCATCACGAGGGCCAGATCACCGGTGGCATCGAGCAGCCCCTCCTTGATGGCGCTGGCCAGTCCGGAGCGCCCCACACGTCGAATCAGCCGCAGGCAGGAGTGGTGCTGCGCCAGCTGGCGCACCAGCTCGGCAGTGCCATCGGCGGAGTCGTCGTCCACCACCAGGATTTCGAGGCTGACGTGCTGCTGCAGCGGCAGCAGTTGAGCCAGCAGCGGCTCGATGTTGGCCCGCTCGTTGTAGGTGGGCAGAACGATCGAGAGCCGCATCGGCGGAGCAGGCACAAACAAAATCCGGCGGGTACAACCCGCCGGACGAGGGAACCGTAGGACCGGCCGGCCCTGCGGATGGGTTCAGGCGCCGGTTCAGCGGCGGCTGATCACTTGATGTATTCCTTGAGCACGCCGTTGCGGTTGGGGTGGCGGAGCTTGCGCAGAGCCTTGGCCTCGATCTGACGGATCCGCTCGCGGGTCACATCAAAGATCTGACCGATCTCCTCGAGGGTCTTCATACGACCGTCGTCGAGGCCGTAGCGCAGACGGAGAACATCGCGCTCGCGTGGGCTGAGGGTGGCCAGCACGCCCTCGAGGTCTTCGCGCAGCAGGTTCTTGGCCACATCCTGCTCCGGGTTCTCGATGTCGGCTTCGATGAAGTCGCCGAGGCGGGAATCCTCCTCCTTACCGATCGGTGTTTCCAGGGAGATCGGCAGCTGGGCACTCTTGGCGATGAAACGCAGCTTCTCGATGGTCATTTCCATCGATTCGGCGATCTCCTCCTCGGTGGGCTTACGGCCGAACTCCTGCGAGAGCACCTTGGTGGTCTTCTTGATGCGCGAGATCGTTTCGTAGAGGTGCACCGGCAGGCGGATGGTGCGGCTCTGGTCGGCAATCGCGCGGGTGATCGCCTGGCGGATCCACCAGGTGGCGTAGGTGGAGAATTTGTAGCCCTTCTCGTGGTCGAACTTCTCAGCAGCGCGGATCAGACCGAGGGAACCCTCCTGAATCAGGTCCTGGAAGCTCAGGCCCCGGTTCATGTACTTCTTGGCGATCGACACCACCAGGCGCAGGTTCGACTGCACCATCTTTTCCTTGGCCCGGCGGCCGAGCATCAGACGGCGGCGGAACTTGATCAGCGGCATGTCCACCAGCACCGCCCACTCCTTGGTGTCCGGGTAGTGGCCGTGATCCGCCTCGAACTGAGCGGCCAACTCCTCGAGCTGCAGCAGATCAGCGATCTTGCGGGCCAGTTCGATCTCCTCGTCCGGGCGGAGCAGGCGAATGCGCCCGATCTCCTGCAGATAAACGCGGATCGAGTCTTCGGTGTAGACGCCCTTGGGGCCCACCTTGATGCTGGCCAGAGCCTTGGCGGCCTTGGCAGCCTTCTCGGCCTTGGCCTCGGCCGCCCCATCGCCGTCCTCAGGGTTCCCCGCGGCGGCGAGCAGCTGATCGGCCGCGGCAACGAGATCCGCGGGCCCCTTGGCCGTGGCCTTCTTGGCGGATGCGGTTTTGGCAGCCTTCGCCGAACTGGATGTTGCAGTCGCTGCCTTGGCGGCTGCTGTCTTCGCGGCGCCGGCCTTGGTCTTGCTGGCCTTGGTGGGTGTGACCTTATTGGCGGCACTGGCGGCATCGGCGTCGCCGGCGGCCTCGCCAACCTCAAGAGAGACAGCGTCTGTCACGACCGTCTTGGCCTTGCTGCGGCTCGCTCGCGGCTTGGCGACCTTGATGGTTTCACCCGCGGCACTGGCCACCATCAGGATTTCAGGGGTCGCTGTCTTGGTCTTGGCGGCGGCGGCAGGGCTCATCGGGAAAGGGATGGAGGTGAAGAGTGCAGTGGGCGGGAACGGGACGACGGGGTGTCGGAGTCTCGGGTGTCGGGTGTTCGCTGGCAGCTGAATTGGTGCTGGGTGGCTGCGGGCTCTGGCGGAGGGAGGGAGTCGGAGGGCGGGAACGGCTTGCCTTGGTGGATGGAACCAGCCACAGATGCGCGATCCGCAGGACCGTGACTCCTCCGGAGCAATGGACAGAGAATCGGAACGCCCGAGGGACCAAATGGCAGAGGCTGCAGCAAAGCTGAAAAATCAGCGTTCGCTGTGGAGCCTGTGATCAACTGGCTGGCGGCGGGGAGGATGAACAGGAGCGAGCGACGCAACGCTCTCTCCACGAGGGTGGCATCCGTCGCCGGCTCAGCCAAGCCGGAGGCGATGGGACAGGACGGTGAAGCAGAACAAACAGGAACCGGATTGGGCGAAGGCCCGGGCAACGCTGTCAGGGGTGGTCGCAGATCGGGGGCTCAGGTGGACCTGGCCTTCCTCGGGATCTTCCCTCTGGACGAAACCTTGCCGGGTTCCGACTACAGCCCTGTGGACTGCTCAACAGGCTCATCTTAAGAAACCCCTGTGAGCTTTGCAAGACTGGAGCCGGAACAATTCGGCGGCACCCCCAACCGCTGGCTGCAGGTGTGGCTGGAGGCCGGCCGCGAAGGGCAGGTGTTCACCTACGCCAATCCCGAGCAGCTGCCACTGGGCTGCGGGGATCTGGTCCAACTGCGACTTCGGGGTCGCCGCCACGTGGGACTGGTGGTGGAGCTGCTGCAGACCCTGCCAGCAGAGCTGGAAGGCCGCACCCTGCAGCCGATCGAGGCGGTGCATCAGAGCGCCGCGGTGGATCCCCACTGGCAGGAGCTGATCGCCAGGGTGGCCGATGGTTGTCACACCAGCCGCTTCCGCACCCTCAAGGCCGCCCTGCCGCCGGGCTGGCTGGGCCAGAACCCCGGTCGCATTGCTGCGAGCCCACGCCAGAGGCTCTGGCTGCGCCTGCCGGTGAACCCGGAAACCATCCAGCCGGCGGATCTGAGCGAACGTCAGAGGGTTCTGCTGGCCATGCTGGCGCAGCGCGGCGGACAGGCCTGGCAGAGCGATCTGCTGCAGGCCGCCGGAGTGAGCCGGGCCGTGGCGGACGCTCTCGAGCGGCGTGGGCTTCTGGAACGGGAGATGCGCCTCGAGCAGCGCGACCGGGGCATTGATCGGACCGGCGCAGTCGGCGATGGGCCACTGGAGACACCCCGCCAGCTCACAGCCGATCAGGCTGCGGCGCTGGCGGCGATTGAGCGTGCGGCGCCGGGTTCCGAGCTGCTGCTCTGGGGTGTCACCGGCGCCGGCAAGACCGAGGTGTACCTGCAAGCGGCGGCCGCCTGCCTGCAGCAGCGGCGTTCGGCTCTGCTGCTGACGCCAGAGATCGGGCTGATCCCGCAGCTGCTGGATCGCTGCCGCGCCCGCTTTGGTGGCCAGGTGGCCGAGTACCACTCCGGATGCAGCGACAGCCAGCGCATCGCCACCTGGCGGCGGGCGCTGGCCGCCTCCGAGCCGGAGGCGGCCCCGCTGCTGGTGGTGGGCACCCGCTCAGCGGTGTTCCTGCCGCTACCAAGGCTCGGCCTGGTGGTGCTCGATGAGGAGCACGACCGCTCCTACAAGCAGGAGAGTCCGATGCCCTGTTACCACGCCCGCGATGTGGCCCGCCTGCGAGCGCAGCAGAGCGGTGCCCGCCTTGTGTTGGGCAGTGCGACGCCCAGTCTTGAAAGCTGGCTGGCCTGCCAGGGGCAGGACCCGAGCTGCCAACTGCTGCAACTGCCGCAACGCATCGGTGCGCGTCCTCTGCCGCCGGTGCATCTGGTCGACATGCGCCAGGAACTGGCGGAGGGCCATCGCCGGCTGATCAGCCGGCCGCTGATGGAGCGGCTGGAGGCTCTGAAGGAGAACGGCGGACAGGCGGTGGTGCTGGTGCCGCGTCGCGGATACAGCAGTTTCCTGAGCTGCCGCAGCTGCGGCGAGGTGGTGCAGTGCCCCCACTGCGATGTGGCGATGACCGTGCACCGCCAGAAGGAGCGCTCCTGGCTGCGCTGCCACTGGTGCGACAACCGAGCCGAGCTGAGCGACCGCTGCGGCCAGTGCGGCTCCACCGCATTCAAGCCCTTCGGCGCCGGCACGCAGCGGGTGCTGGAGCACCTGGAACAGGAGCTGGAGGGGCTGCGCCTGCTGCGCTTCGACCGCGACACGACCCGTGGCCGCGACGGACACCGGTTGCTGCTGGAGCGCTTCGCCGCCGGCGAGGCCGATGTGTTGGTGGGCACGCAGATGCTGGCCAAGGGGATGGACCTGCCCCGGGTCACCCTGGCGGCGGTGCTGGCGGCTGACGGGCTGCTTCACCGGCCGGACCTGCGGGCTGGCGAGGAATGCCTGCAGCTGCTGCTGCAGCTGGCGGGCCGGGCCGGCCGGGGCGATCGGCCGGGTGAGGTGCTGGTGCAGACCTACAGCCCGGAGCACCCGGTGATCCGCCATCTGGTGGACGGCCGCTACGGCGCCTTCGTGGCGGAGGAGCTGGCCCTGCGGCGTTCCGCCGGGCTGGTGCCGTTCAGTCGGGCCTGTCTGCTGCGGTTGGCCGGTCCCTCCGCCAGCGCAACGGCCACGGCAGCCGCGGCTCTGGCGGAGCAGATCCGGCCGCTGGTGCAGGCCAGCGGCTGGGTGATCATCGGGCCAGCGCCGGCGCCGGTGGCACGGGTCGCGGGCCAGAGCCGCTGGCAGCTGCTGCTGCACGGACCGGCGGCCACGGCGCTGCCGCTCCCCCAAGAGGCGGAGCTGCGGCGCGCCCTGCCACGCGACGTGAACCTGGCGATCGATCCCGATCCACTGGAGCTCTGAGCGATCAGGCAGGCAGCTGCGGCAGCCCGAAGCCGGCCGCCAGCCGCAGCCGTTGCAGCACAGACACCATCACGAGCAACAGAGCGATCGCCAGGCCGCCGAGGCCGAGGCGACTCCAGCGCCAACAGGAAAGCTGCAGCCGGTTGAGAGCGCCGGGCTGCAGGCTCCAGCGCAGGCGGGGAGGCTGAGCACGACCGCTGACACTGGCGACGGCCGGCAGGGGCTCGGCCAGGCGCACGGCCCGTGGCCGCATCGGTTCGAGCTGCACCGCCAGGCTCAGGCCGGGCAGGGGTTGCAGCTGGCGCAGATCCAGCTCAATCACGAGCTGCTGCCGCACCCCCAGCAGCCAGTTGCGCTCCTGCAGGCTCAGCTGCGGCTCCGGCAGCGACACCCCAGCAAGCCGGGCAGCGTCCAGCAGGCTGGAGCCCAGCAGCGCCAGGGCGTCAGCGGCGGGCAGCACCGGAGCGGTGAGGGTCTGACGGCCATGGTCCGCCGTGATCCGCAGGGGCGTCTGCCGCAGGGCCGCGGCCAACTGCTGCTGCCAGGGCAACGGTTGGCCGGTGGCGGAGAGGCTGGTCTGACTGATCTGCAGCCGTCCGGGGGAGGGCAGCTGGATGGTGGTCTCCAGCTGAACACAGCCCCCCAGGAGCACAGTGATCAGCAGCAACGCGATCGCCACCAGGGCGAACCCAAGGGGGGCCTGGGTGGGACCGGTGGGGGGCGGCGGTGGTTCATCGCTCTGGCGGCGCCGGCGGCGTGAGCGGGCCATGGCCTTGAACTCACCCTCCAGGGGTTGCATCTCCCCGAGGGTCGGCAGGGTCATCGACCACTCGCGAGGCCGCTGCAGGGCCGGCGCCTCGAGCACCTCCTGGAGGTCGCGGGCCATGGCGCGCATGGTGGCATCCCGGCAGGCCCGCAGGCTGCGGCAGCTGGCAGCGGCGGCAGAGCTATCTCCCTGTCCCATCTGAGCAGTCGCCATCAGCAGGCGCACGCTGCCCCCGAAGGGAGTGGCGGCGGGATGAAGCTCGGCCAGGGGCTGCAGCAAGGTGAGGCAGCGGCCGTAATCGCCCCGCTCGAGTGCAGCACGAGCGGGATCGAGCAGGGCGTCGCCCACCGGCTCAGCGGTCATCGGGATCGGCTGCTGCCTACCACCATCGTGCCGATGCCGGCGTCGGTGAACACTTCAAGCAGCAGGGCATGGGGCGTGCGGCCATCAACGATGTGGGCGGCGGAGACCCCTTGGGCCAGGGCGCGGATGCAGCACTCGGTTTTTGGCGTCATGCCACCGGCCACCACGCCGGAGGCGATCAGCTCACGGGCAGCAGCCAGGCTCAGCGAGCGGATCAACGACTCCGGGTCCTGCCGGTCCCGCAGGATGCCGGGGGTGTCGGTGAGCAGGATCAGTTTCTCGGCCTGGAGGGCGGCAGCCAGTTCACCGGCCACGGTGTCAGCGTTGATGTTGTGGGCCTGCCCCTCCTGGTCCGCCGCCACCGAGGAGATCACGGGGATGTAGCCGGCATCCAGCAGCGGCAGCAGAACCGCCGGATCCACCGCAGCCACATCACCAACCAGACCATTGGCGCCGTCTCCGTAGGTGCGTGCCCGCACCAGGGACCCATCGCTGCCGCACAGGCCCACCGCCCGGGCGCCGAGACGGTTCAAGCCGTTCACGATCTGCTTGTTGACCCGCCCGACCAACACCATCTCGACCACATCCATCGTTTCCGGGGTGGTGACGCGCAGGCCGTTGCGGAACTGGGGCTCGATGTTCAGCCGGCCAAGCCAGTCGTTGATCTCAGGGCCGCCTCCGTGCACCACCACCGGCTTGACCCCGACCGATGCCAGCAGCACCAGGTCGCGGTAGACGGCATCACGCAGGTCCTCCCGCACCATGGCCGCTCCGCCGTACTTCACGACGACACGGCGACCGGAGAACCTCTGGATATAGGGAAGGGCCTCGCTGAGCACAGACACCCTCAGGGTGTCGCTGCGGTCGGGGGAAACGGGGTCTTGGGCTTGGCTCACGGCTGGGCTGGGGACGGGTCAGGGTCAGGCTCGGCTGCAGGACCCGCGGACAGGGCATCGGCGGGCAGCAGTTCCAGCAGGACCTCGCCGGCGGCGGGCTGACTGAGGCGTGCATCAAGCCCCTTGGCGAAGAAGCGGCCGAGGCGATCCTGCTTCTCCTGCCAGCGACTGAAGGGCACCCCCTCAGCGCGGAACCGAAGCGCGAGGCCATACCGACCGTCGTGGGCTCGCTCGGCCACGCTCAGGAGCTGGGGGGGAGCGTCGTCGTCCCAGAGCTTGAGGGCCTCGAGCGAGGTTTCCAGATGGGCCTTCTGGCCATAGCGCCAGCGGGTCACATCCTTCACCAGCTTGCGCAGGGTCTGGCTGGCGGGATCCTGCCGTAGGGCAACCGCCGCCGCATCAGCGGGCACCAGGTCGGCCGGCGGCAGCTCGGAGGATTTCAAGGCCAGACCTCCCAGCAGGATCGGGATCCCGTAGAAGATCGTGGGCAAGCTGAGGTTGGGATTGCCGGTGGCGTAGCCGAGCCAGCCGATCACCGACAGGGAGGCCCCGGCGATGGTGACTAGGCTGCCTGGGGAAGCGATCGAAAGCATGGCCCCATCTTCGGTCAACGAGGCGCACGACCGCGATGGCGACCCCGGCAGCGCCAGGACTCCCGTTGCAGACACTGCGACCGACGCAGCGGCAGGCACGGCCCCGAGCACGGCAGCTCTGCTGGAGCAGCTGCAGGTCGACCGGGCCTGGCTGCTTCAACAGATCGACAGCGGACGCTGGCCCGACCTGCGGCTCGACCTGGCGGCCCTGGAGCGTGAGCTGGGTCAACTGCTGGAGCAGGCCCAGCGCCGGCTCGGCGAGGGCTGAACCCTCTCCAGGTGAGGCGCCGCAGCTGCAGACCTCAGAACGGGATCTCGTCCTCGCCGTCCTGCAGATCCGGCACCAGGGGCGACGTATTCCAGGTGGGAGGCTCGGCGGCTACGGGAGCTGGGGCTGCGGGCGCTGGTGCACGGCGTGCCGGTGGGGCCGCGGGCGCGCGACCAGCGGATCCGGAGGCTGTGGCGGGGCGGGGCTGAGCACCAGCCGGAGACGCCAGCGGGTTCACCGCCGCAGGTGCGGCGATGTCCATCCCTGCAGCGCCAGCTCCCGAAGCCGAGCCGAGCGGATGCAGGCGGGCCAGGGTCAGCTCGGCGCGCTTCTCCTTCACCCCGTCCTGGCGGGTGACCGTATTCATGCGCAGTCGACCCTCCAGCACGAGTCGCTGCCCCACCTGCACGCGGTTCTGAAGATCCTGAGCCAGGCTGCCCCAGCCCACCACCTTCAGCTGGCCCGGCGGATCATCGGGGCGCAGACCATCCATCTGCACGGCCATCTCCGCCACGGGGGTCTGGTTGTCCTGGGTGTAGCGCAGCTGGGGCGCCTCCAGCACCTCCACCTCCAGCAAGCAATGGTTCACAGACCTGGTCGGCGGCAAGGGGCCACATCCTGATGCACGGGGCCCGATTGCACCAGTGGGAGGAGGGCGACGCCACATCAGCCGTCTGGTTGCTGGCCGGCACCGGCGAGGGCCCAGTGCTGGCGCAGGCCCTGCTGGAGCAGGGCTGGCGCCTGCTGGTGAGCGTGGTCAGCCCGGAGGCGGCCCGCGCCTACAGCCCCCATCCGCGGCTGAACCTTCAGGTGGGCGCCCTGGCGGACGCCGCTGCCATCGAAGCGACACTGATGCAGCTGCACCCGCAGTGGGTGGTGGATGCCACCCATCCGTTCGCCGTTCAGATCAGCACGCTGCTGCAGCAGGTGTGCAGGCAGTGGCACCAGCCCCTGCTGGCCTTGGCGCGCGACGCTGTGAGCACGAACACGGCCCTGAAACTGGAACCGATCCGGGCACTGAGCGCCCTGGCCTCGGTCGATCTCACGGGTGAGCGGCTGCTGCTGGCCATCGGCTCACGCCATCTGCCCGCTGCGCTGGCCGCCAGCAACGCCAGCAGCCACTACGCCCGCCTGCTGGATCGGCCAGCCAGCCTGCAGCTGGCGCTGGCGGCCGGACTGCCGGATCACCACCTGGCCTGCCTCCGCCCGGACACCAGCGGGCCAGGGGCGGTGGAGCGGGCGCTCTGCCGTCGCTGGCGCATCAGCGCCGTGCTGTGCCGCCAGTCGGGAGGGAGCGGGGAGAGCCTCTGGCAGCAGCTGTGCGGCGACCTGGGACTGCGACTGGTGCTGCTGCTGCAGCCGCAGCAGCCGAACGGGGCTGAGGCCTTGCCCCTGGCGGCCCTGCTGGAGAAGCTGGGCCGGCCCTGAGCTGCGCTGATGGCTACGACCGCCGTGATCCTGGCCCTCACCACCGAGGCCGATGCCGAACGGGCCGAGGCCCTGGCCCAGCAGCTTCTGGAGCGGCGCCTGGCGGCCTGCGTGGCGCTGACGCCACTCACCTCCCTCTACCGCTGGCAGGGAGCGATCGAGCGCAGCAGCGAGGTGCAGCTGCTGATCAAGAGCCGGGCCGACCAGCTGGCCGAGTTGGAGGCGGCGGTGCACGGACTGCACAGCTACGCCACCCCCGAATGGCTCCACTGGCCAGCCAGCGCCGGCGCGGCCTACGGCCAGTGGCTGATGCAGAACTGCAGCGACGCCAAGCCCACGGCTTGAGTCAGAGGGCCGCCGCTCCGAGGTGCGTGCTGACCAGCTCGCGAAGATCGCCCTGCGGGCGCGGTCCCAGCTGAGTCACCACCTGGCCGGCGCAGAGGGAGCCGAGCCGCCCGCAGGCCTCAACGCTGCGCCCCTGGGTGTAGGCGTGCAGGAAACCGGCGGCATAGAGATCGCCGGCGCCGGTGGTGTCCACGAGCGGGCCAAGGGTGAACGGCTCGATGCTGTGGCTGCCAGCGCCGTTGAGGATCAACGACCCCTGCTCGCTGCGGGTGAGGGCGGCGATGCGGCAACGGCCGCGCACCTGCTCGGCCGCCTCCTCGAAGCTGTTCGCCTTGTAGAGGGAGGTGATCTCCATTTCATTGGCGAACAGAATGTCCACGTGGCCGTCCACCAGCTCCTGGAAGCTGTCGCGGTGGCGCTCCACGCAGAAGGCATCGGAGAGGCTGAGTGCCACCTCACCACCGTTGGCACGGGCCACTTCGGCGGCGGCGATGAAGGCGCTCTTGGCCTCGTCGCTGTCCCACAGATAGCCCTCGAGGTAGAGCACCTTGGCCTGGGCCACCATCGCCAGGTCGAGATCGGCTGGGTCGAGGCCCACCGAAGCGCCCAGGTAGGTGCACATCGTGCGCTGGGCATCGGGGGTGACCAGGATCAGGCAGCGGGCCGTCGAGGGACCGGCCGTGGCGGCGGGCGTCTCGTAGCGGGCGCCGACGCTGCGGATGTCGTGGGCGAAGATCCCGCCGAGCTGGTCATCCCGCACCCGGCCGATGAACCCGGCTCTCCCGCCCAGCTGGGCGATGCCGGCCAGCGTGTTGGCGGCAGAGCCGCCGGAGGTTTCCAGGCCAGGCCCCACATGGGCATAGAGCCGCTCGGCCTGCTGCTCATCGACCAGGGCCATCGTGCCCTTGGTCAGGTCGAAGTTGTCGATCAGGTCGTCATCGGCCTGAACCAGTACATCAACGATGGCGTTGCCAATGCCGACAACGTCGAGGGTCTTGGCGGTCATGGGGGCTTCGGAGATGGTGAACTCAGACGCTCAGAAGCGCCCGCTTCGGTCCGTGGATGGGATCCTCCACCACAATCGTCTGGTCGCGGTCGGCGCCCAGCGACACGATCGCGATCGGCACCTCCATCAGGTCCGCCAGGAAGCGCAGATAGCTCATGGCGGTGGGGGGCAGATCCTCGAGGGTGCGGCAATCAGCCGTTGACCTCTGCCAACCGGGCAGGGTCTGGAAGATGGGCTGGCAGCGGGCGAAGTCCTCCGCACTGCTGGGAAAGTAATCGATGCGACGGCCGTCGAGTTCATAGGCCACACAGACCTGGATCTCATCGAGCTCATCGAGCACATCGAGCTTGGTGATCGCCAGACAATCGAGGCCATTCACCTGCACCGCATAGCGGCCGATCACGCCGTCGAACCAGCCGCAGCGGCGGCGGCGGCCGGTGGTGGTGCCGTACTCGCCGCCGCGGTCGCAGAGATGGTCGTTGAGGCTGCCCTCCAGCTCGGTGGGGAAGGGCCCTTCACCCACCCGGGTGGTGTAGGCCTTGGCCACACCGATCACCCGGTCGATCAGGGTGGGGCCCACGCCGGCGCCGATGCAGGCGCCGCCGCTCACAGGGTTGGAGGAGGTGACGTAGGGATACGTGCCGTGATCGAGGTCAAGCAGCGTTCCCTGGGCGCCCTCGAACAGGATGTTCTTGCGGGCCCTGGCCGCCTGGTGAATGGCGCGGGTGCAGTCCACCACGTGGGGAGCCAGGCGCTGTCCATAGCCCACGTACTCCGCCACCACCGCCTCGAAATCGAGGGGCTCAAGGCCGTAGAGCTTCTGCAGGATCTCGTTCTTCTCCGCCAGCACCCCGGCCAGGCGATCCCGCAACCGCGCTTCATCGAGGATGTCGAGGATGCGGATGCCGTTCCGCTCGGATTTGTCCGCATAGGTGGGACCGATACCGCGGCCGGTGGTGCCGATGCGGCGATCACCACGTCGCTGTTCCATCGCCAGATCCAGCAGGCGGTGATACGGCATGGTCACGTGGGCCGTGGAGGCCAGCTGCAGGCCATCCACCGCGATGCCGTTCTCCGCGAGCATGTCGAGCTCGCCGAGCATCACCTTGGGATCCACCACGGTGCCCGAGCCGATCAGGCAGATCGTGTCCGAATAGAGGATGCCAGAGGGGATCAGGTGCAGCTTGAGCACCTTGTCGTCCACAACGATCGTGTGACCGGCGTTGACGCCGCCCTGATATCGCACCACCACATCAGCGGAGCGACTCAGCAGATCGGTGATCTTGCCCTTTCCCTCGTCACCCCACTGCGCACCGATGACGACGACGTTGGCCAAGGACACAGCGGCCCGCAGCCGCTTCTGAGCACAAACAAAGAGGATCTCAGATCAGGTGACCCCCCGTCAAAGATTCGAGCCGGACAGACACAGAGCGACAATCCCTGCCGCTCTGTGTCTGCGGGGGCTCAGGCGCCGCGGCTGACCCCGGTTTCAGCTTTCCTCAGCTCCTTGCTGACGCGCTCGCGCAGGGCATCGGGAACCGGGCGGTTCGGGTAGTTGGCGTAATGACCGGCCAGGGAGTTGAGGGCGGTCTGCATGGTGGTGAAGGACGCGAGGCCGTTCACCTGACGTTGCGGCCTGTAGCGGGCCATGTAGTCGTTGATCAGGGTGCGGGCCTGGGTCTCGGCCTCCGACCGTCCGGGATCATCGGAGCTCAGAGCGATCGTGGCCAGAAGGCTGTCCGCCGTGGCGATTGTGTCTTCCACGTAATTGCCACTGATTGGTCCGCTGCTGCCGGAGCAGGCGGTCAGCAGCAGCGACAGGCTCAGGCAGATCGCCACGACAGCAGCCTGCAGACGACGCCATCCAGCAGCCATCGGGGAACATTCAAGGGTCTGGCTGGATCCTAGTTGCAGGCTTCGGGGACGACGGACAAGAGCCAAATCGCCCTGGGTGCCCGGGGGCCTCAGGCCGGCACCAGACCACGGCACTCCGCCTCGAGTTGGGGCAGCAACTGCGGCAGCAACTGCGCGGCCGTCAGGTCCTGCCGGCGTGATCCGGCCCGCTGCACCAGCTCCACCTCACCGTCGGCAGCGCCACGACCAACCACCACCCGCCAGGGGATGCCGAGCAGATCCGCGTCCTTGAACTTCACCCCGGCACGCTCACCCCGATCGTCCAGCAGGGCATCGACACCGGCGCCCAGAAGGTCGGTGTAGAGCTGCTCCGCAAGGGCCACCTGGACAGGATCGGCCGCATTGGCGATCACCACGATCACTTCATAGGGGGCGATGGCGGTGGGCCAGCAAATGCCGTTGGCATCGTGGTGCTGCTCCACCGCCGCCTGGGCGAGGCGGGAGACACCGATGCCGTAGCAGCCCATCCACAGCGGCTCATCGACGCCGGCCTCGTTGGTGAAGGTGGCATCCAGGGCAGCGGAGTACTTGCGACCCAGCTGGAAGATGTGGCCCACCTCGATGCCGCGACTGGCCTGCAGCACCTGGCTGGGAT
Organism: Cyanobium sp. E1_MAG_00006; assembly: GCA_027488975.1. Classification (GTDB taxonomy): domain Bacteria; phylum Cyanobacteriota; class Cyanobacteriia; order PCC-6307; family Cyanobiaceae; genus Vulcanococcus. The sequence continues at coordinate 91,349 of JAIYAQ010000029.1, read as the reverse complement.
CATGCAGGCAGCGATCACCGGGCTGAGCAGCCCGCAGATCGAGGCTCTCAGGGCAGGGGCAGAGCCCCCCCCAGGTGGCCCCCAGCTGGTGAGTGTCCAGGCTGTTGGCACCGCACACGAAGCTGGCGAGCCCAGCGGCGGTGCTGTCGGCCAGGCGCAGGAACCGGGGTTGCCAGCTGCGGGCGCCTGTGAGCACGGCATCGGCCAGATGGGGACCCAGAAAGCCGAAGTGGATGGGACCCAGGCCTTCCTTATCGGCGGCCTCGGCCGTGAGCGGCCCAATCTCCAGCACGGTGCCGTGGGCAGCGGAGCAGCGGGCCGAAACGGCGTTGACCAGCTTCACCTCGTTGAGCTGCTGATCGCCCCGCAGGCTGATCAACAGGGGCTGTTGAACCCCATCCTCGAAGCGGGCCAGCAGCAGCAGAACCTTGACGATCTGACCGGGTTCGAAACCGTGGGCGGCGCAGAGATCCTCGATGCTGCTCTGACCCGGGGTGACCAGGGGGTCACCGGCACCGCCGGCCCGCGGACCGGCCACCAGTGGCGCCACCTCAGCGGGCACGGAGACGGCCCGTTCCTGGTTGGCGGCATAGCTGCCATCAGCACTGGCCAGAATCAGGTCCTCGCCCGCCTCGGCGGTGACCATGAACTCCTGGCTGGCGGAGCCGCCGATGGCGCCGCTGTCGGCCTCGACAGCCACGGCCCGCAGACCACAGCGGCTGAAGATGCGGCGGTAGGCCCCGTCCATGGCCGCATAGCTCTGCTTCAGGCAGGCCTCATCGGCATGGAAGGAATAGCCATCCTTCATGATGAATTCACGGCCGCGCATCAGCCCGAAACGGGGGCGGATCTCGTCGCGGAACTTGGTCTGGATCTGGTACAGATTCACCGGCAGCTGCCGGTAGGAACGCAGCAGGTCGGCCGCCAGCGCCGTGATCACCTCCTCGTGGGTGGGACCAAGCCCCAGCGCACGACCCTGGCGATCCTCCAGGTGGAACATGATCCCCTCGCCAGCGGTGTAGCCGGCCCAGCGGCCGCTGCGCTGCCAGAGCTCCGCCGGCTGCAGCTGCGGCAGCAGGGTCTCCAGTGCACCGGCACCGTTGAGCTCCTCGCGCACGATCGCCGAGATCTTCTGCAGCACGCGCCAGAGAAGGGGCAGATAGGCGTAGATGCCACTGCCGATGCGACGGATGTAGCCCGCCCGCAACAGCAGCTTGTGGGAGGGGATCTCGGCCTCAGCCGGATCGTCGCGCAGCGTCACCAGCATCAGGCGGGAGACGCGCATGGGAACCTGGGGCGAGGGCAGGCCGGAAGCTATCACCCACCTTTCGCCAGGCTGCCGCCGACGGGCGAGACAACAGCGCAGCGAAGCAGGGCCAACCGCTTCAAGAAGCGCCACACGAGCCGGGTGAAACAGGAAAGATTTCCAGTTCTGCAGCGGAAACCCTGCTAATTTCTCCTCCAAGTCCCGTTTGTCGCACCCCCGTCTCAATGGCTGCCCATGCGTTCTCAGCTGGAATGGGCAACCCGAGCGGACCTGCAGCGCCTTTGAGCTCCGTGAATCTCGGCCACGGCGGCATCACCAGCTCGGCAGGAACCGCCGCTGAGACAGCCGCCAACACATCAGAAACCGCAGAACATCTGATCGGTATCGATGAGGTGCAGCGATCGCTGAATCGCTCACGCGCGTCGGTTTACCGCTACACCAACACCGATCCACGCAATCTCAATCCCCCCTTCAATCCGCGCAAGCTCAACCCTGAATACCGCAGCGATCAGAAGGAACCGCTGATGTTCCACCCCAACGAAGTCGCCCGCTTCGCTCGGGACGTGCTGCGGATCAAGGAGGTCACGGTGGAGGTGCTGAACTCCCCCTCCACTGCCACACAGCAGTTGCTGGGTTCGATCCTTGAGGAGCTGCGCACGATCCGCGAGCTGCTTGGAGCGGCCGACGTGCGCCCCACCCACCTCGACGCCCGCCGCGAGCAACACGACCAGGCCCGCCCCGCCGCCTGACGAACGCAGACAGGATCAGTCGCAAGCGCTGATCTCGTCCAGAAGAACCAGTCAACGTTCGGGCCACAGGCCAGACTGGTGCATGATCCGGGCACCACTAGAACCGCCAGGGTTCCGGACCCTCACCGAATCCTTCTCCAACATCCCTCACAACATTGGACTCCGACCCCCCTCCCCGAACCAGCGGATCGACCCTCGCCCCAGCTCCGGTGGCCAGCGGCCGATCCACTGAACCGAGTCCGGAATCCGGCGAGGATCCCTACAGTCCGGTCAGCCTGTTCCACACCACAGCTCCTCTGCTGGGGGCTGTGATCGCCCTGCTGACTCTGGTCATCCCGCTGGCCAGCATCGTTGGCGGCCGCCCACCAGCCCTCCCCCTCGCACGACCCGATGGACTTGCGCAGCCTGCAGGCCTCGCCGGCGCCAGGACTGGTGAATCTGGTCGTGGAGATCCCGGCCGGCAGCAGCAACAAATACGAGTACAACGCTGAAGCCGGGCTGATGGCCCTGGATCGGGTGCTGCACTCTTCCGTGCGGTACCCATTTGATTACGGCTTCGTGCCCAACACCATGGCCGAGGACGGTGCCCCCCTCGACGCGATGGTGATCATGCAGGAGCCCACCTTTGCCGGCTGCCTGATCGCCGCCCGTCCAATCGGCATCCTCGACATGGTCGATTGCGGTGCCCACGACGGCAAGCTGCTCTGCGTTCCGGCGGCCGACCCACGCCAGCGCGGCATTCACAGCATCCGCCAGATCGCCCCCAATCAGCTGGAGGAGGTGGCGGAGTTCTTCCGCACCTACAAGAACATGGAAGGCCGTGTGGTGGACATTGGTGGCTGGCTGGATGCCGATGCCGTTCCGGAACTGCTGGAGCGCTGCATCGAGGCGGCCCGCAGGACGCGCTGATCAGCCCCGGCGCTGCAGCAGGAACCCCTCGAAACCCAGAGCCTGAAACACCCGGGCCGGATCGCCGAAGCCGGCGGCATTCACCAGGCTGGTGAGCCGCGCCAGGCCGATCGGGTGCAGAGCCTCGCTGAGATGATCCAGGCCGCCACCGTCCGCCTCGAATCCACTGGCCCGCTGGAAGCCTTGCCAGGCCGCATCGATCTGAGCTTCCAGCGAGGGCAGGGAGGTCTGCATCAGATCCACCAGCACCAGCTGGGCACCAGGCTGGAGGCAGCGGGCGAGGGCGGTGAGGAAGTTGAGCTTGCTGCCGTCATCCGGCAGCGACTGGAGCACCAGCACCGCCAGGGCGCCGGCATGGCGACCGGTTGAACCGGGCTGGTCCACTAGGGCTTCCACCGTGCTGTGGTGCCAGCTGATGTGGGGGTTCTCCGCGAGCTTCTGGCGCGCCTCGCTGAGCATCTCGAGGCTGGGATCGAGAGCTGTGAGCCGCCAGTCGGGCCGCTGAGCGACTGCCTCCAGCAGCTCCGAGCCGGTACCGCAGCCGGCGACAAGCACCTCGGCGCCGTCGGTGGACGCCAGCGGCGAGGTGGCCAGCAGCGCTACCGCCAGCCGGGCCAGGCTGCCGTAGCCGGGAATCACCTGGCTCTGGATCCGGTCATAACCCGCTGGATGCACGCGATCGTTCCCGCTCCCCCGATGCTAAGCAGGGCCGACCGGGCTTCCGGATCAGGCTGCGATCCATATCGGGCGGGGAGAGCGATGTCAGAAAGTGACGCCGGGCAGGTAAGTTTGTCGGCGCCGAAGATCCCCTGTCCGACCGTGCCCACCATCCGTTTTGAACAGGAAGGCCAGCAGGTCGGTTGCATCGAGGGGGCCAACCTGCGCAAGGCGGCCCTGGATGCCGGCATCAACCCCTACAAGGGTCTGAACAACCTCAACAACTGCGGCGGCGTCGGCCAGTGCGGCACCTGCGTGGTGGAAGTGGTGGAGGGCATGCAGAACCTCTCCCCACGCAGTGATGTGGAGCAGGTGTACCTGGCCGATCGCCCCGCCAACTACCGCCTGAGCTGCCGCACCAGCGTCAACGGCGACGTGACGGTCCGCACCCGTCCGCAGGGTGGTGTCGGCAAGGGCTCCAACAGCCTGGTGGGTGCACTCAAGTCTCTGATCGGCAAGTGAGCCCGGCGCCGTTGCGCGTCTACAGCTATCCCGCCTGCGGCACCTGCCGCAAAGCCCTGCAATGGCTTGCCCAGCAGGGCTTTTCCGTGTCACTGGGCAGCCTGGACCTGGTTGACATCACCACCGCGCCACCGAGCACGGCAGAGCTGCGCCAGGCCTTTGCTGCTCTGGGCCGCAAGCGGCTGTTCAACACCAGCGGCCAGAGTTATCGCGCCCTCGGCGCCGCGGCCGTGGCAGCCATGGACGACGAGCAGGCCCTGGCGGCGCTCGCTGCCGACGGCAGGCTGATCAAGCGCCCTTTCGCCATCACCGCCTCCGGCAAAGCTCTGGTGGGCTTCAAGGTGGAGGAATGGTCGGCCGCGCTGGCCGACTGACGCCACCGCTGCCTCAGCCGGACGTAGGACCGGAGGCGCCATCGACGGCCCCATGGGCTGGTGCAGCCAGCTCATCGAGCTCATCCATCAGCGCATCGATGCCGGCGCGGTTCACCTGGGCCAGATAGTTGCGCTTGAGCTGCTGCAGCAGGGTGAACAGCAGCATCTGACTGCGCTCCAACGTGCTGCCTCGCTCCAGGGAGCAGGCCAGCTCCTCCCAGAAACGATCGATGATGCCCTGCAGCAACTCCACCTGGCGGCCATCGCTCTGGGCAAGCCGATCGGCCGTGCCGCGCGACAACTCCACCAGGCTGTCCACCATGCCGGCCGCCAGCTGACGGGTGAGGGCGGGCGGAACCACGGCACCACCGGGCAGGTCCCGCAGGCTCTGCTGCAGGGCATGACCGAGCAGCCCCTGCAGCTCCGGCGACAGCCGCGGCGCCACCTGACCCAGCAGCAGTGGCCCCCACAACTGCACCAGCTCCACCAGCTCCTGCTGCTGGCCGAGCGCCACGGTCTGATGGCTGCGCAGACTGCGGATCCAGCGCGGCCACTGAGGCGAGCGAATCAGCGACTGGGTGCCATCAACCAGCTGCAGGGCCAGCACCTCGAACAGCTCCAGAGCAAGCAGGGCCACCACCACCCGGCTGATGGCGGCGCGCAGCGGCTCCACGTTGATCAGGCCAGCGCTGCTCAGCCGCTCCACCACCGGCGCAAGGCGCAACCAGCGCCAGAAGGGGAGAAGCAGGGGCAGATCGATCCAGCGGCGCAACAGGGCATCGCGCCAGCTGAGGGACGGGAAGCGTCGCCGCAGCCGCAGCACCCGCAACAGGATGTCCAGGGCGAAGACGCTCTGGAAGAGCAACAGATCGAAACGCCAGAAATGATCGCTGGGGCGACCGTTCTCATCGATCGAACGCCAGTAGCTGGTGGCCACCAGCGGCAGGATCTGCTGCTGCCAGAAGCGCCGCTCCTGCCCCCAGCCCCGCTGCGCCAGCCAGGGATCCGCCAGCAGCAGCGCCGCCGCCTGCTTGGCGGAATCGCGGGACGCTCGCTGACGCAGGCGGTTCTTCAGCTTCTCGAGGGTGCCGCTGTTGCCCGAGGCCGCAAACGGGTTCTCGTTGATCATCTGCACCGTCAGCTCCAGCTGACGGTCCCGCAGTGGAGCGGTGATGGCGGTGGGAGCGCCCGCCAGCAGCGCCTGATCCAACCGCTGGAAGCTATCGAGCCAGGCCTGTGTTTCCCGGTGCGGCTCGATGCCCTTCACAGGGTCGTAGAGGGGGGTGATGTCCGGCAGGATCGTGAGGGGCACCACCAGGGGCACCTGCGGCAGCGGCGTGAGGTTGCGCTGCAGCCAGAAGGTGCGCAGCGGCACGTAGGTGATGTCGAACGCCACCCAGAGCAGATTGAGCGCGGCCCAGAGGGCCACAGCCCGATCCCAGTGGTGCCAGAACCGCGGTGATGCGACCCCACCTCCCGTGAGCCTCCGCGCCGCCAACCAGCGGGGACGAACCATGCTTGGGGGCCGGCGGCTGAGGCCTAATCTTCCCTACTTCTGACGCCTTTGACAGGGCAACCCGTTGCCGCAGCACGATCCGTCATCCGAGGCCCCAGACGACGCGGCAGCCGCCGATCGGGCCGACGCCGCAAGCCCTGACCCTGAAGGCGAGAGCCCCTGGGCCTTCTGGCGCGGCGTGCTGATCACCCTGGCAGTGGCCCTGGGGGTGCGCCAGTTCATTCTCGAGGCCCGTTACATCCCATCCGGCTCGATGCTGCCGGGGCTTCAGCTGCAGGACCGGCTGCTGGTGGAGAAGCTCAGCTACCGCCAGCGCCCGCCGCGGCGCGGCGAGATCGTGGTGTTCCACGCGCCGCATCACTTCGATCCGGTGCTCCGGGTCGAGCATCAGGCGGGCCCGCTGCGCTGCCTGCTGGTGAATCTGCCGCTGGTGAATGCCCTGCCCGGGCTGCAGACCCCCGCCTGCGATGCCTACATCAAGCGAGTGGTGGCCGTTCCTGGCGACAGGGTGGTGGTCACGCCCCGTGGCGAGGTCAGCGTGAACGGCCGTCGGCTGACCGAGCCTTACGTGCGTCAGTACTGCCCGGTGGATGCGATGGGCATGGGTCCATGCCGCACGTTGAACGCGGTGGTGCCGCCGAAGCACGTGCTCACCCTTGGCGACAACCGGGCCAACAGCTGGGATGGACGCTTCTGGCCGGGTGGTGCGTTCCTGCCCCAGAGTGAGATCATCGGCCGAGCCTTCTGGCGCTTCTGGCCTCCCGGAACAGCCGGTGAGCTCAGGACACCGGACCCTCTGCCCCCCGCCACAGCTCCGGGGCGAGACCCGCAGCCAGCACCTGGCCCGTGAGCGTCGCGCCGGCCAGGGGCTGATTGGCCGCCAGCGGGGCCAGGGCATCCAGGCCAGCCCGCCAGGGGCGCTGCGGGTCGAACAGCAGCCAGAGGCGGCTGCCGACTGTGAGGCTGGGGGCCTCCAAGCCGAGCAGAGCAGCCGGACCGAAACAAAGGGCCTGCCAGAGCTGCGGCACCGACCAGCCGCGGCCGCGCACCAGCTCCTGCCAGAGACAGGGCAGCACGAAGCGGTGGCCTGCCACCCCAGGTTTGCGCTGGTCCAGCGGCAGCAGCTGCTCCTCCGGATCCAGGGCCAGATGGTGCACCGCCACCGCTGACAAAACCCCAGCCGCCAGGGCCTCGCACAGGGCCTGGCGATCCGCGGGCCCGCCCAGCGGCGGCATCACACGCCAACCCTCCGCGCTGGGATCGAGGCTGCCGCTGTCGGCCAGCAGATGCCACCAGCTGACTGTTGCCGGCGGACGATGCTCCGGCGCGAGGGCCGCGAGCTGGGCCACAGCAGCGGCTGTGGACAGGTTCATCAGCCGCAGCCGCCGCCCGGGGTGCAACTGCCGCAGGGCCAGAAGAGCCTGCAGCGGCAGCGTCTCGCTCAGGACAGGATCGATGGGCCAGCCCGCCCGCAGGGCCTCCACCCCCTCACGCACGAAGCCTTGCTGACTCAGCGCCGGATCGCGGGCCGCCAGCAATAGGGGTGCATCAGCCATCTCGCCCAAGGCCAGGGCCCGCTCCAGCAGCGGCAGCGGCGGCGTGGATGCCCCCTCCGCCAGACCGATCGCCCCGGCTGCCAGCTGATCCGCATGGGGAGCCAGCACCTGCCCCTCGCCGCCGCGGCTGAGGCTGCCCCAGAGCAGGACCTGAAGCCCGCTGCCGCTTTGCCGCAGCTGCAGGGCCTCGGGGGAATCGCGCCAGCGGCGTGCCTGGGGCAGCAGCGCCAGCGTTCCATAGCCAGCAGCCACAGCGGAACGCTCCAGGGAGTCCTGGGTTTCAGCCACGCCGTTGCAGGGGTCCTCCAGCAGTGAATGGGGATCCACCAGCGCCGGTGCCAGCAGCCAACCCGCAGCCTGCAGCGGCTCCAGCCCTCGCTGCGCCGCCATGGCAGCAGCCTCAGCACCGATGGCGGCGATGGCGCCTTGCTCGAGGAGCACATCGGCCGGCGCGGGATCCTGCCCGGGCCCCGCCAGAAGCAACACCTGCTGCAGAAAGCGGCTGTTCATGCGGCGCGTGTCATGCGGAGCAGTTCATGCGACGGGGTGGTTCAGAGGGCTCCAGCGGCGGTGCGATCCAGCACGCCCCCAAGATGGGCCGTCTGGTTCAGGCAGACCACCACCGGCGGCTGATCCGGGCCATGGGGGTAATCGATCACGGTGACGCCGCCGTTGCCCTGCTTCACCGCCCAGATGTCGGCGGGGCTGAGGCCGAGCAGGGCGCAGAGAATCGTCTTGTTGACAGCATCGTGGGCCACCACCAGGGCGGTTTCCTCTGGATCGAGGCTGGCGGCGATGCGGTTCCAGCCCTCAAGGGAGCGTTCCCACACATCGTGGATGGTTTCGCCACCGGGCATCTGCACGGTTTCGGGCGACCGCTTCCAGTCCGCCAGCAGCTCGGCCCACTGATCGGCGATCTCCTCCTCGAGCCGCCCTTCCCACTCGCCGTGGCCGATCTCCACCAGGTGGGGAACACTCGTGAGGGGAACACCGGGATGGTGCTGCAGGATGCCTTCGGCGGTCTGGCGGGGCCGAGCCATCGAGCTGGTGTAGGCCCGGTCGAAGCTGAGGCGCTTGAGAAACTCGCCGGCAGCTGCGGCCTGAGCGCGGCCGTTGGCATTGAGCGGGATGTCGATCTGTCCCTGAAAGCGACCCTGGCGGTTCCAGTCGGTCTCGCCATGGCGCACCAGCAGCAGGCGCTGGCCGGGCCCTTTGGCCGGCAAGGTGCTGGCGCACACCTGCGGATGCAGATGGCCGGTGCCGTTCAGCGACTCGATCTGGACCGCCACACCGCCAGCCTCGCCCGGGCTGAGATTCAGAACGGAGATCGAGGCGTTATCGAGCCGCAGGCGACGGAAGCCGGAAGCGGGCAGGCCCAGCAGGCTGAGCAGCAGACAGCGCAGGATGGCGTTGTGACCCACCACCAGCACGTTCTGGTGGCCGGCCGCCGCCGGATCGTGGGCCGCCAGCAAGCGGGAGGCGAAGCGGCCAGCCTGCTCCAGCAGCTCCGGGATCGGGGCGTAGCTGCTGCCGTCAGGCCGCTGCAGCTGCAGCTGCTCGGGATGGTGATGCCAGAGCCGGTGCTCCTGGGGGAAGAGCTCACGCACCTCCGTCCCCAGCAGCCCCGACCAGGGGGCCAGATCCACCTCCAGCAGATCCGCATCAAGCTGAGGTTCCAGCCCGCCGCCATGGGCGGCCAGCAGGGCGATGGCGGTGTCGTGGGCACGGCGCAGCGGTGAGCTGTAGGCGGCGGCCAGCGGCAGATCGCGCAGGGCTTCACCGGTGGCCAGGGCCTGCTTGACGCCGGCGTCCGTCAGGCTGGAGAGGTCGTCGCGACCCTGGATGCGGTGCTCCAGGTTGAAGCTGCTCAGGCCGTGGCGAACGAGCAGGATCCGCAGAGACACGGGCGCACTTCACACGAAAGTTCATCCTATGGAAAGGGCCCGAAAGGGCCTGCTGCGGCGCACCGGGCCGCGCCCCTGGAGTCGGCCATGCCCACCCGCTGGTCAGAATGCGACAAACGATCGGCCCGGGGGCCAGCGGCGCGGTGACAGCAGGCAACGGGCCCGGAATCCCGGCCGGTGGCAAACCGCCGAGCTGGAAGCTGGCGCTGGCGCTGGTGAGCCTGGCTCTGAGCCTGCTCCTCTGGCTCAACGGCCTGGTGGACAGCCTCAGCCGCCCCTCGGTGGGCGGAGATCTCAACCTGCGCCAGCTGGAGCTGGCGCTGCTGGCGGAACACCAGCTGCCACCGTCCCTGCGACCGCTGCTCGCCGGCGCAAATCCAGCTGAAGCCCTGAGCCGGGCACTGGCGGAGCAGATCAACGCAGCGGCCGAAGCTGGCACGCCCGTGGCGGCGGACCTGCGCCTGGAGCGGGCACTGCTTCTACGCCGCCTCGGCGATAACGCACAGGCGGAGGCCCTGCTGAAGGAGCTGGCCACGGAGGGGAATGCAACAGGCGGAACCAGGCCGGAAAGCCGTCTGGCCACGCAACTGCTGCGGAGCGCCCCTCCGGCCGGGCTGGACCAGGCGGATGACTCAGACATGCTGAAAGGCTGGGCCGGTCAGCGGCCGCTGCTGCGCCTGTGGAGCTGCGAGGCCCTGGGAGGGGGCAGCCGCTGCGGCAGCGCCGCCGCCGGTCGGCGCGCCCTCGCGCAGCTGCTGGCCATCACGGTGCTGCCTGGCCTGCTGCTGCTGCTGGGAGTCGCCCTGCTGCTGCGTGAGGCCTGGCTGCGCTGGCGGGGGCGCGGCGCGCCGCTGCCGCCCCTGCAGGGACCTCCCCTGAGCGGACTGGATGCCGTCCTGCTGATCGCCGGGGGTTTCGTGGTGATCGGCGAACTGCTGACGCCGCTGCTGGTTGGGCCTCTGCTGACGAGCCTGCTCAAGGCGCTGAGGATCGCCAGCCCGCTGCGGGAAGGGCTCTCTGTTGTGGTGCTCTACCTGGCACTGATGGCCGGCCCACTGCTGATCCTCAGCCTGATGCTGCGCAGCCTCGGGCCGGCACCGGAGGGGGGCTGGCTGCTGCTGCGCTGGCGGCCGCTTGGATCAGGCATTCAGCGCGCCCTGCGCAGCGTGCTGATGGTGGTGCCACTGGTGAGTCTGGTGGGCTGGCTTCAGGGGCAGATCTGGGCTGATCCAGGCGGCAGCAATCCACTGCTGGATCTCGTGCTGCGCAGCCAGGATCCTGCGACCCTGGCCTGCTTCGCCTTCACGGCGGTCGTGCTTGCCCCCCTGTTCGAGGAGACGATCTTCCGCGGCGTGCTGCTGCCTGTAGCAGGACGGGAACTCGGTGCAGCCTGGGGTGTGGTGCTGAGTGCGGCGATCTTCGCGGTGGCGCATCTGAGCCTCGGGGAACTTCCACCGCTGTTCATGCTCGGCCTCGGGCTGGGCTGGCTGCGCTGGAGCAGCGGCCGGCTGGGGAGCTGTGTGCTGATGCATGCCCTCTGGAACGGGCTGACCTTCATCAACCTGGTGATCCTGGGCAGCTGAAACAACCTTGCTGGCCCCGCTGTGACGTGGTTCACTTGCGCAGTCCTCGTCCAATGCCGTGGTCGCCGTACCGGTTCCACAACCCACCCCACGGCAGCAGAGCCCGCTCCAGACGAAGGAACTCAGACACAACGCGATCAGCCGCCGCCTGCGACTGATTCAGGGATCCCTGTCGGCCCGGCAGATGGATCGGCAGGCCCCCTGGCTGGCCGGCCTGCATCGCATCAGCGACGGAACCCTGGCCGGACTGGGTGTGGCCGTTGTCGGCCTCAGCGCCCTGACATTGCACTGGCAAGGCCAGTGGACCCATGACTTCCAGCAGCTGGAAGCCGCCCAGCGCCTGGAGCATCGCCTGCAGGAATCCGCTGCCGTGCTGGAACAGCACCACCTCGCAATGACGCGCAAGTCGGCGTTGCTGCAGCCGACCAGCAGCGAGAAGCTCCTCTACGTAGCGCCGCCGCGCCGCGTTGAAGCAGCGGCCAGCTTCACAGGCCTGCTGGCCCAGATCAATCCCCGCCGCATCCTGGCGGGGTACTGATGGTGAACGGCGTCCAGGGCAAGCGGCCCCAGCCTCTGGCCCATCGCGGACAGGGCCGTCATCGCCCTGTGGTTGCTTTCTCTCCGGTCCCCGCCAAGCGCCTCTGGCTGGTGTACGGCCTGCTGGCGGCAGGACTTGCCGGGCTTGCGATCCGTCTGGCCTGGGTGCAGGTGATCCAGGGGCGGGAGTTGCTGGAGCGGGCCCGGGCCGTACAGACCCAGACCGTGGCACCGATCGGCAAACGCCGCACGATCGTGGATCGCCAGGGCAGGCTGGTGGCCCTGGATGAGGAGCGTTTCACCCTCTGGGCCCACCCCCGCTACTTCGCCTTCCCCGGCGACGACAGCGGCCAGCTGCGCAGTCCGCTGGATGTGGCGCGCCGACTGTCGACCGTTCTGGCGCTGCCGATGGCCGATCTTGTCCGTGCCATGGACGGGCGCAAATCAGGGGTGAAGCTCACCAGCGAGCTGGATCCCGAAACCGCCCTGCGGGTGCGCAACTTGGGCATCAGCGGGCTCGATCTGGAGGCCTACCCCCAGCGCATCTATCCCCAGGGCAGCCTGTTCGCCAACGTGGTGGGCTTCCTCAATCTGGAACGCGTTGCTCAGGCGGGCCTGGAGCAGAGCCGTGACACCGACCTGCGCCGTCATGAAGCCTCACGCAGAATGCGCCGCGGTGCCGATGGCACACCGCTGCCCGATGGCCTGAAGGCCGGTGTGCTCTATGGCGACGACCTGCGCCTACAGCTGACCCTGGATGCTCGGCTGCAGCAGGTGGCCCAGCAGGCCCTCGGCAAGCAGGTGAAGCAATGGCATGCCAAACGCGGCGTTGCGATCGTGATGGACGTGCGCAATGGCGAGCTGCTGGCGCTGGCCTCCACCCCCACTTACGACCCCAATCAGTTTTGGAAGTACAAGCCAGGGCTGTTCCGCGAATGGTCGGTCCAGGACCTCTATGAGCCTGGCTCCACGTTCAAGCCGATCAACCTGGCGATCGCTCTTCAGGAGAACGCGATCGACCCGGCTGGCAAGGTGAACGACAGCGGCCAGCTGACCATCGGCGGCTGGCCGATCTTCAACCACGACCGACGTGGCAACGGCCTGATCGATTTCCCCACGGTGCTGCAGGTGTCGAGCAACGTGGCGATGGTGCAGGCGATGCAGCGCGTGAAGCCGGACAAGTTCTGGCAGTGGCTGCACAACCTCGGCATCGACACCACGCCTGACACCGACCTGCCCGGCGCCCAGGCCGGCCAGCTCAAGAGCCGCGAGGCCTTCCGGACCCAGCCGATCGAGCCCGCTACCGCAGCCTTCGGCCAGGGCTTCAACCTCACCCCGCTGAAGCTGGCCCAGCTGCACGGGATGCTGGCCAACGGCGGCCGCCTGGTGAGCCCGCACATCACCCGTGGACTGCGCTCCGGCGATGAGCTGGCCCCGCCTCCTCCCGCTTCGGGCGTGCAGCTGCTGCGGCCGGAGATCGCTCAGACGGTGCTCAACTGGATGGAAACCGTCGTCGAAAAGGGCAGCGGCAAGGGGGTCGCCATTCCCGGCCACCGCATCGGCGGCAAGACAGGCACCGCCCAGAAGGCCGAAAACGGTGTCTACATCGCGGGGGCGCGCATCTGCAGCTTCGTCGCCAACCTGCCGACCAATGACCCGCGCTTCGTGGTTCTGGTGGTGGTGGATGAACCCCAGGGCGGCAATGCCTACGGCTCCACGGTGGCCGTGCCGGTGGCCCGGCAGATCATCGAAGCCCTGCTGGTGATCGAGAAGATCCCGCCATCCAAACCACTGCACAACAAGGGCCGTGCCTGATTCACGGTGACGGCCGATACCCGGTTGGTGACAGAGGGAGACCGAACCGCTTGCTCTGGCTAGCTTGAAGATTCCTGCGGGGCCCTGCATGGCCAACCTGCTCGATCAACTGGCGGCGATGACGGTGGTGGTAGCCGACACCGGTGACATCGACGCCATCCGGCAGTTCACACCACGCGATGCCACCACCAACCCGTCACTGATCCTGGCGGCGGCCCAGATCCCCACGTATCAGAACCTGATCGACACCTCCCTGCGCGAATCGCGCGAGGTGTGCGGCCCCGCCGCACCTGCGGAGGATGTGGTGCGCGAAGCCCTGGATGAAATCTGTGTGATCTTCGGCCGGGAGATCCTCAAGATCGTTCCCGGTCGCGTGTCCACGGAGGTGGACGCCCGGCTGAGCTTCGATACCGAGGCCACGATCACCAAGGCCCGCAAACTGATCGGCCTGTATCGCCAGGCCGGCATCAGCCGTGATCGGGTACTGATCAAGATCGCCTCCACCTGGGAGGGAATCAAGGCGGCTGAGGTGCTCGAGAAGGAAGGCATCCACTGCAACCTCACACTTCTGTTCAGCTTTGCCCAGGCCGTGGCTGCAGCCGAGGCTGGCGTCACCCTGATCTCACCCTTCGTCGGGCGGATCCTCGACTGGTACAAGAAGCACACAGGCCGCGACAGCTATGCCGGCCCTGAGGATCCCGGCGTGGTGTCGGTGACCCAGATCTTCAACTACTTCAAGACCTACGGCTACAAGACGGAGGTGATGGGTGCCAGCTTCCGCAACCTCGACGAAATCATCGAGCTGGCAGGCTGCGACCTGCTGACCATCTCACCAGCCCTGCTGGATCAGCTGCGCAACAGCCAGGGCGAACTGACCCGCCGGCTGAATCCGTTCAATCCAGCCCCAACGGAGCAGCAGATCCATCTCGATCAGGCCGGCTTCGCCGCGATGATGGTCAACGACCCGATGGCCACAGAGAAGCTGGACGAGGGCATCCGCGGGTTCAGCAAGGCCATCGAGACCCTCGAAGCGCAACTCGCCCACCGGCTGGGTGAACTGGAGGGAGCCAGCGCCTTTCAGCATGCGGCCCAGGAGATCTTCCTGCTCAATGACCTCGACGGCGACGGCTGCATCACCCGCGAGGAATGGCTGGGCAGTGATGCGGTGTTCGATGCGCTCGACACTGATCACGATGGCCGCCTGCTGCCGGCGGATGTGCGCAGCGGCCTGGGAGCCACGCTCGTGCTCAGCGGCTCTTAACCAAGCTGCTCCACACTGAGCCCACGCCGCCGCATCCCACCGTTGAACGCCCTCGACACCATGCGAGCCCTCGCCAGCAAGGGCGAGGTCAAGACCTTTGCCCCCGGCGACCTGATCTTCAAGTCGGGGGAAACAGGCGATTGCATGTTCGGCCTGCTTGAGGGCAGCGTGGAGCTCTCCTGGAACGAGGAGAGTGGGCACGAGGTGATCCGGGCGGGCGATGTGTTCGGAGCCGGTGCCCTGGTCACCCCGGAGCACCGGCGCTACGGCAATGCCAGGGCTATCAGCGATTGCCGCGTGCTGATGATGAATCGCGAGAAGTTCCTGTTCGCCGTTCAGGAGTCGCCGATGTTCGCGATCGAGCTGCTGGCCTCGATCGACCAGCGCCTGCGCGAGCTCAAGGACTGCACAAAGCTGAGCTGAGCTGAGCTGGATGAGCCTGCTCGGACCCGCAGCCGCGGGCAGGCGCTAGCCGCGCTGGAACAGCAGCCGCTTGATCACCCGCTGCGCAATGTCGCCATACCCCATCTCACCGGAGAGGATCTGGGCGATCCGCTGGGGAGCCGTCGGCCGCTTGATGCCGAGCTGATAGCCCACCCTGGGCACCCGATAGAACACCTGGGCGATGCGCCGGCCCCAGGCCATCGACTCGCCCCAGTCACGCCGCATGCCGGCGCTGTAGCCCGCAAGGGCCTCCGCCTCACCGCCCAGGAACCGATCCATCGCCTCGGCAGCCCGCACACCGCTGAGCAGGGCTGGCCTCAGGCCCTCGGCCAGGAACGGATCGCAGAGAGAAGCCGCATCGCCCACCACCACGGCACCCGGAGCATGCAGGGGGTGGTGCCCGTCCCACACCCTCAGGGGTGAGCGACGACGCACCCCGGCATCCGCGGGCAGACCCAGGCTGGGCAGCAGTTGGGCCAGCACCGCATCGGCATCCGCGGGCTCGCGCCCCACGAAGGTTCCGACGCCGATGCTCCAGCCACCCTGGCGGGGAAAAGTCCAGCAGAACCCGTGGTGGACGAGCCCGAACTCAAAGCGAGCCGTGTCGGGCTCGAGAATCGGTGCCTCCACCTCCACTGCCGTTGCCGCGGCGAAGCGGGGCCGGGCCGGCCCGAGGCCGAGGGGAGCAGCGAAGGGGGAGGCAGAGCCATCGGCCAACACCAGAGCGCGGGCGCGGTAGACATGGCTCGAGGTCTGCACACACCACAGATCGCCCTCCCGTCGGATCGCCTCGACCGGTGAGCTGTCCTGCAGGTCCGCACCGGCGGCCACCGCCTGCTCGGCGATCGCCTGGTCGAGACGCGAGCGCTGCACGATCCAGAAGGGGGAATCACCCGGCAGCTCCGCAATGACGGGATCCTCCAGGCACCAGGTGAAGCGCACCCGGGCAATCACCTGATCCACAACCGGCAGCAGATCGAACGGGAACCAGCGCTGTACGGAAGCGGCCATGCCGCCGCCACAGGGCTTGCTGCGGGGCATCGACTCGCGCTCCAGCAGCAGCACACTCCGGCCGCGGGCGGCCAGGTGAAATGCTGCAGCGGAGCCGGCGGCGCCGGCTCCGACCACAATCACATCCGAACAGAGACCGACGCTCAAACCTTGAGGATGTCGGCTTCCTTCTCGCTCAGATTCTTTTCAATCTCAGCGATGAATTTGTCGGTGAGCTTCTGAACCTTGTCCTGCTCGTCGCGGCTCTGATCCTCGGAGAGCTCGGCATCCTTTTCCTGCTTCTTGATCTTGTCGATCGCATCGCGGCGGATGTTGCGCAGGGCGACCTTGCCCTCTTCGGCATATTTGGCCGCCAGCTTGCACAGCTCCTTTCGGCGGTCCTCGGTGAGAGGGGGAATATTGATACGGATCAACCGGCCATCGTTGTTGCAGGTGAGGCCGAGATCGCTCATCGAGATCGCTTTCTCGATCAGACCGAGCGAGCCGCCATCAAACGGCTGCAGCTGGATGGTGGAGGAATCCGGCGTGGAGATGGTCGCCAGCGACTTCAGCGGCGTCTCGGCCCCGTAGTACTCCACGCTGATCTTGTCGAGCAGCGAGGCGTTGGCCCGGCCGGTGCGGATGGTGTTGAAGGTGCGCTGGGTGGATTCCACCGACTTGCGCATGCTGGCTTCGAGGTCCATGGGCGGGTGAAGGAATGGAACTGGGCGGGTCTCAGGTGGAGGGCAGGATGCTGGTGCCGATCGGCTCACCCCGCACTGCACGGCCGATGTTGCCGGCACCGAACAGATCAAACACCACGATCGGAATGGCGTTGTCCTTGCAGAGAGCGATGGCCGTGCTGTCCATCACCTCCAGCTCGCCGCTCAGCACATCAAGGAACGAGAGGCTCTCGTAACGCACGGCATCACTGAACTTGTTGGGATCCTTGTCGTAGACACCATCCACCTTGGTGGCCTTGAACACCACGTCGGCGCCGATCTCGGCGGCCCGCAAAGCGGCAGTGGTGTCGGTGGTGAAGAAGGGGTTACCGGTACCGGCAGCGAAGATCACCACCCGGCCCTTCTCCATGTGTCGGATCGCCTTGCGGCGGATGTAGGGCTCGGCCACCTCCTGCATCGAGATGGCGCTCTGCACCCTGGTGGGAATGCCCGCACGTTCCAGGCCGTCCTGGAGCGTGATCGCATTCATCACGGTGGCCAGCATGCCGACGTAATCGGCCGTGGCACGGTCCATGCCAGCAGCGCTGCCCTTCAGGCCGCGAAAAATGTTGCCGCCACCCACAACGATCGCGAGCTGGGTGCCGTCCGCCACCACGGCGGCCACATCCTGGGCGATGGCGTTGACGATGGCCGGATCAATGCCGTGGCCCTGGTCACCCATCAGGGCTTCCCCGCTGAGCTTGAGCAACACGCGCTGGTAAGCCATCCGTTCGCGCATCCGCACCGCTCTGGCGCACAGTAGCAAGCGTGAAATGCCTTGCCCAGCCGGGCCGCTGGCGCTTGGATGGCGCAGTGGTGCAGCACCGATGGCAGCGGGCAACGGAGCGGATCCCAAGGCGCCTTGCAGCAGCGGCGTGCTGGCCAGGCTCACCCTCTCGGCAGTGGAACAGCTGGTGGCCGAACCCGGTGGCTGGCGAGAACCGATGGTGCACCGTGCCCTGCTGGTGAGCGGCCTCTCAGTCCTGCTGAGCAGCCTTGCGGTGGTGCAGGGCCAACGCCCGGCCTGATCAGAACTCGATACCGGCCTGGGCTTTGACCCCCTGCTCGCGGAAAGGGTGGCGGAGCAGCTTCATCTCTGTCACCAGGTCGGCCCGCTCCAGCAGCGCCGGAGGGGCGCCGCGGCCGGTGAGGGCCACGTGGGTGAGCGGCGGCCGTAACGCCAACCCCTCCAGCACCTGCTCCACCGCCAGGTAGCCCAGCTTGAGGGCCACGTTCACCTCATCGAGCACCACCAGCTTGCGGGCAGCGTCGGCCAGGTAGGTGCAGGAGCGCTGCCAGGCCGCCTGCACCAGCTCGCGGTCGCGGTCCCGATCTTGGGTTTCCCAGGTGAAGCCCTCGCCAAGGGCATGCCAGTGCAGGGCCTCGCCGAACAGCTCCAGGGCGCGGGCCTCACCGGGTTGCCAGCCCCCCTTGATGAACTGCACCACCGCCACCTGCTCACCGTGACCGAGGGTGCGCAGCACCAGTCCCAGGGCTGCGGTGGTCTTGCCCTTGCCATCGCCGGTGAACACCAGCACCAGGCCCTTCTCCACGTTGCGCTCGCCAACGCGCTGCTGCTGCACCTCACGACGGCGGGCCATGCGGCGCCGGTAGGCCTCCGCATCCCGTTCGGGCGCCAGATCACCGCCTGGGCCCAGCTCGGCCGCCGCGGCATCAAGGGCTGTGGTGGGGTCGGACACGCGCAGGGGAGACGACATGGATGGGCGACACTCTGGCGAGCCCTCAGGCGGCTCGGGAGCGGGCAAGGGCCGCATCCACCGCCTGCTGCTGATCGCGGCGGGTGATCCAGTGGTGGTAAGTGCGGGTGTGGATCGCCACGGAGTGGCCCATCATCCGGGCTGCCACCGTGTCCGGCAGGCCGATGTGGATCGTGCGCACCGCCCAGGCGTGGCGCAGGTCGTAGGGGGTGAGGGGCAGGTCATAGCGGCGGAACTGCTCCGCCACCCGCCGACCCACCTGCTGCAGGGTGGTGCGACGCAGATCGGTACACACCGCTGGCAGCAGCGCCCGGGCCTCCCCCAGCCGCGACAGCTCGAAGCGCTCCACCCACTCCGGCTGAAACGGCCAGACCTGGTGCTCGCCGGTCTTGCTGGTGGGCAGCACGCGGATCACCCGATCGCCGCCTGGCGCCAGGGCCGAGACGTCCGTGAAGAACACCTCGTGGTTGCGCAGCCCATAGGTGGCCATCAGCCCGTAGGCCAGCCGCCAGCCGGGGTTGGGGATCCGTTCGATCCACTCCAGGATCTGCCGGTCGCTCGGCAGCTGGCGGAACTGGGCGGCATGCAGGCCATAACCGCCGGCACGCTCGCCCCAGTCCGCCGGCAGAAGGAACCCTTCGGCGCGGGCCAGCGCCGCCAGGGCCGTGCCGCACTGCTGGCGACCTCGGCTGGCCAGGGGATAGCTCTCCAGCACCTGCTCCAGCAGCGCCGGCCCGAGCGCCAGACCCTGCTGGCCGGCCAGGCGTCGCAGGCGGCGCAGGTAAGGCAGGTAGGCGGCGCTCCAGGTGGTGCGGCTGCCGGAGGGGTTGCGGCGGCGCCGAGGATCGGCGTGAAATTGATGCTCGAAACGCTGCAGAGCGCTGTCCAGGGAAGCCTGCAGCGCT
The DNA here is from genome assembly GCA_027488975.1 of Cyanobium sp. E1_MAG_00006. Lineage (GTDB taxonomy): Bacteria > Cyanobacteriota > Cyanobacteriia > PCC-6307 > Cyanobiaceae > Vulcanococcus. Next base: position 71,920 of record JAIYAQ010000029.1, on the reverse strand, counting down.
GTCGGTGAGGCGCTCCTGCCGCTTCGACTGCCGCGGGAGGCCCCGCTCGTCACCCCCATCGCCCCCCCCGTCGTCACCCCCGCTTTAGCTCTTGCGGCGACGGCCCACTGGCTCCAGTCGAAACAGTTCAGCTGGAGCTGCTGCTGCACCCGCCGCAGGCTGGCGCAGGCCTGCTCCAGGCCCGCGGCATCCGCGGCCAGCCGCAGACTGATGCGCTGAACAGGATGGCGGCCACTGCCCTGGCGGCAGGGGAGAGGGCCGCGCAAGCCCAGACACTGCCCGCGCCGCTCCAGCCGCAGGGCCACACCACCGGCCGCCAGCAGAGCGTTCTGGGCACGGATGGCCCCATCCAGGGGATGCGGCTCGGAGGTGGGAGAGGCCATCACGGACCGCGGCCAGCCGGCTGCACACGGGCGCCGACCCTATCCAGCGCCAGCGGCAACGGCCAGCCTCAGGGCTGCAGCGTTACGCTCAGCCCCTATTCCTCCTCATGATGTCCGGGGCATGGCCAAGGTCGGCGTGGTGTTGCTGAACCTCGGCGGTCCTGAGCGCATTCAGGACGTCGGTCCCTTCCTCTACAACCTGTTTGCGGATCCGGAGATCATCCGGCTGCCCAATCCGGCGTTGCAGAAGCCGCTGGCCTGGCTGATCAGCAGCCTGCGGGCCGGTAAGTCGCAGGCGGCCTACCGCTCGATCGGCGGCGGCTCGCCCCTGCGCCGCATCACCGAGCAGCAGGCCCGCGAACTGCAGAGCAACCTGCGGCAACGGGGCATCGAAGCCACCAGCTACGTGGCGATGCGGTACTGGCACCCCTTCACCGAGTCGGCCGTGGCCGACATCAAGGCCGACGGCATCGACGAAGTGGTGGTGCTGCCCCTCTACCCCCACTTCTCGATCAGCACCAGCGGCTCCAGCTTCCGCGAGCTGCAGCGCCTGCGCCAGGCCGATCCTGCCTTCGCCCGTCTGCCCATCCGCTGCATCCGCAGCTACTTCGACGATCCGGGCTACATCGGCGCCATGGCCGGACTGATCGCCCGTGAAATCAGCGCCTGCCCCGAGCCGGCCAGCGCCCACGTCTTCTTCAGCGCCCACGGCGTGCCCAAGAGCTATGTGGAGGAGGCGGGCGACCCGTACCAGCGGGAGATCGAAGCCTGCGCAGGGCTGATCATGCAGCGACTGGAGCGGGATCTGGGCCACACCAACCCCTTCACCCTGGCCTATCAGAGCCGTGTCGGTCCGGTGGAGTGGCTCAAGCCCTACACCGATGAGGCCCTGCACGATCTGGGGGAAGCGGGTGTGAAGGACCTGGTGGTGGTGCCGATCAGCTTCGTGAGCGAGCACATCGAGACCCTCGAGGAGATCGACATCGAGTACCGCGAGATCGCCACCGAAGCCGGCATCACCAACTTCCGGCGGGTGCCGGCGCTGGACACCACCCCGGCGTTCATCGAGGGACTGGCCCACCTGGTGCAGCACGCCCTGGAGGGCCCGGAGGTGAACCTGGATCAGGCGGCGGCCCTGCCCACCACAGTGAAGCTCTATCCCCAGGACAAGTGGGCCTGGGGCTGGAACAACAGTTCGGAGGTGTGGAACGGTCGCCTGGCGATGCTCGGTTTCTCCGCTTTCCTGCTGGAACTGCTCAGCGGTCGTGGTCCGCTCCATTCACTCGGCCTGCTCTGATCCCGGCCGGCGGGACCGGTTCGGCCAGGCCCACGGCCTGTGGGAGAGCAGGCGCACAGCCAACCTGGTGCGCGCGGCCTTGATGCTGAGCGTCACGGCGCCGGTGCTGATCCCGCCCGCAGCGTGGGCGGAGCCCCGCTGGCGCCAGGGGGTGTTTCCGGTGGCGAGCTTCGCCGGCTACACCAGCCACTTCGGCCAGCGCAGCGGTCCCGGCGGCCGACTCCAACCCCATTACGGGGTGGACATCGCCGCACCGATGGGCTCGCCGATCCACAACTGGTGGGGCGGCGTGGTGCAGGACGTGATCAACGACGGCACCTGTGGCCTTGGCCTGGTGATCAGTTCCGGGCCCTACGAACACACCTACTGCCATCTCTCCGGCAGCGTGGTCGGCGCTGTCTACCGCAGCGGACCGGTGGCCCTGGCGGCCGGCAGCCGCGTGCGGGGTGGACAGCTGATCGGCCATGTGGGCATGAGCGGTCGCACCACCGGCCCCCACCTGCACTGGGGCATCCGCCACGGAGGCCGCTGGCTCAACCCGGGGCTGATCCTGCGGGCGATGGCGGCGGCCCGCCGTCGCTGAGCAGCCTCACCCCACTCCCATTCCCGAGGCCAGACCTTAGGGTTGGACATCCGACCAACGCCGTCCGCCGCCGCCGTGACCGTCACGTCCGTATCGCCCGCGGCCACCGCCGCCGAGCCGTCGTTCCCGAGGCGGGTCAACGGCGGTTACGCCCTGATGGACGCGCTCCACCGCCACGGGGTGAAGCACATCTTCGGCTACCCCGGCGGGGCGATCCTGCCGATTTACGACGAGCTGCACAAGGCTGAAGCCCGCGGCTGGCTCAAGCACATCCTGGTGCGCCACGAGCAGGGCGGCACCCACGCCGCCGATGCCTATGCCCGCGCCACCGGCCTGGTGGGCGTGTGCTTCGGCACCTCCGGTCCCGGTGCCACCAACCTGGTCACCGGCATCGCCACTGCCCAGATGGATTCGGTGCCGATGGTGGTGATCACCGGTCAGGTGCCGCGTGCCGCCATCGGCACGGATGCCTTCCAGGAAACCGACATCTTCGGCATCACCCTGCCGATCGTGAAGCATTCCTGGGTGGTGCGCGACCCGCGCGACATCGGCCGGATCGTGGCCGAGGCCTTCCTGATCGCCGCCAACGGCCGACCCGGTCCCGTGCTGATCGACGTGCCCAAGGATGTGGGCATTGAGGAGTTCGACTACACGCCCGTTGAACCCGGCACCGCTGTGCCGGCCGGCTTCCAGCTGGCTCCTGCACCCGAACAGGCGTCTCTGGATGCCGCTCTGGAGTTGATCCTCCAGGCGCGCCGCCCTCTGCTCTATGTCGGTGGCGGTGCCATCAGCAGCGGCGCCCACGCTGAGGTGGCAGCCCTGGCGGAGCGCTTCCGTCTGCCCGTGACCACCACCCTGATGGGCAAGGGTGCCTTCGACGAACTTCACAACCTTTCGGTGGGCATGCTCGGCATGCATGGCACCGCCTACGCCAACTTCGCCGTTACCGAATGCGATCTGCTGATCGCCACCGGCGCCCGCTTCGATGACCGCGTCACCGGCCGCCTGGATGGGTTCGCACCGCGGGCGCGGGTGATCCACATTGATATCGACGCCGCCGAGGTGGGCAAGACCCGTCTGCCGGATGTGGCGGTTGTGGGCGATGTGAAGCAGGCCCTCGTGGCGCTGCTGACCAACTCTGAGGGCGAGAGCTCGGGCGGCCGCACCGACGCCTGGCTGGAGCGCATCGCCACCTGGAAGCATCACTATCCGCTGGTGGTACCGGCGCCTGAGGGCGAGATCGCCCCTCAGGAGGTGGTGGCTCTGCTGCAGGAGCTTGCCCCCCAGGCCTTCATCACCACGGATGTGGGCCAGCACCAGATGTGGGCCGCTCAGTTCCTGCACACCGGCCCACGCCGCTGGATCAGCTCCGCCGGCCTCGGCACGATGGGCTACGGCATGCCGGCCGCCATGGGTGTGCAGATGGCCTTCCCAGACGAGCAGGTGATCTGCGTGGCCGGCGATGCCAGCATCCTGATGAACATCCAGGAGCTGGGCACCCTCAGCCAGTACGACCTGCCAGTGAAGGTGGTGGTACTCAACAACGGCTGGCAGGGCATGGTGCGCCAGTGGCAGGAGAGCTTCTACGGCGAGCGCTATTCCGCCTCGGAGATGACCGGTGGCATGCCGAACTTTCCTGCGCTGGCCGAGGCCTTCGGCGTTCGCGGCGTCCGCATCAGCGAACGGGCGGACCTGCGCCAGCAGCTGAGCGAAGCCCTGGCTCATCCCGGCCCGGCCTTCATCGATGTGCAGGTTCGCCGCAACGAGAACTGCTATCCGATGGTGCCCCCCGGTGCCAGCAATGCCCAGATGGTCGGCCTTCCCTCCCACCCCGAGCTGGCGATCGACACCAGCCGCGAGTGCCACAGCTGCCACCACATCACGGCCAGTTCCAGCCTGTTCTGCCCCAACTGCGGCAGCCGGCTCTGACGATGATGCTGCGGCGGCTGATCCTGGCGGCAGCGCTGGCCATGAGCCTGCTGGTGCTGCCAGCCGCAAGCCAGGCCGCCGAGGTGCTGCAGGTGCGCAGCGGCAACCTGCTGCAGGTGGGTGATCACAATCGCAGCTACAGCGTGGAACTGGCCTGCCTGAGCCTGCCGGCCGATGGCGATGCGGCGGCGGCCAGCTGGTTGCGGCGCGAGCTACCGCGGCGCACCCGCGTCAACCTTCGCCCTGTGTCAAGCCACGACGGCACTCTGGTGGCCAGGGTGCAACGCCTCACGGGGAGTGGCACCACGGCCAGCGATCTCACCGACGGGCTGATCGCCGCAGGGTTGGCCGATCTCCTGCCACAGTGCCAGGCCTGAGCCACCGCTAATCAGCTGCGCCGATGGGCCTCAATCGCACCGCCAAGGGAATCGTGCTTGTGCCCAGCCTGCTGCTGGGTGGCGCCTTTATCGCGGCGGCGGTGTGGGGCGAGGCGAGCGGCTCAAACCGCAACCTGGCGCTGAGCATCGGCGCGCTGCTGATGGGGGCCGGCCTGCTGGCCCAGTTGTTTCCTGAGGCAAGCCCCGAAAACCCGGAGGCCATCAGCCGCTCTGGTGAGGCGCCACCGGATCGGGCCTTGGAGAGCAAGCGCTGAGCTTTTCAGGCGCAACCTGATCAGGTCCGCATCAGTTCCTGATCAGGTCCGCATCAGTTCCCGCTCAGATCGGCATCAGTTCGGTATCAGTTCGGTGCCGCCGGCTTGCCCTGCTTGGCCTGGGTCTCCTTCACGAGGCGGAAGTACTCCGGCGTGGGGAAGATGACGTAATTATCCTCCTGAACCTTGATGATTTCCCGCAACACGGCCGTCAGATCCGCCACCTGAGGCTTGAGCTTGTCGCGATCCGCCGGCGGCAGCTTGCTCAGGCTGTTCTGCAGTTCCTGATAGCTCAGGAAGAACACCCCGCGCTGGCCCTGAGGAGTCTTGATCGACATGAAGGGCTTGGTGAAGAACACCGGCACGCTGAGCCCCTCGTTGATCTGCTTCTCTGTCAGACCCTGTGCCTTGAGCAACGTCACCGCCTGCTGACGATCCTGGTCATTAACGATGATCGGGGCCACCAGGGGCTTGGTCTTGTCCTTGAGCTGCTTGTTGAGCTCGACCACCTTGGCGTTCATCACGTTGAGGGGCACCGCCACGACGGTGGCCTTCATGGCCGGATTGCTCTTGCGCAGGGCCGCCAGCTGGTCATTGGCCTTGGCGCTCTCCAGGTAGAGCGGAAGGATCAGATTCTTCTCGCGCGGGATCGGCAGGGGGGTTCCCTTGTCGTCCGTGAGCAGGAAGACCGGAATCACCTCCAGCTTCTTGATCGCATCTGCCTCGGGGATCGCGCGGGCCGCGGAGCCTCCGGCCAGTGCGGAGACGAGGGCAGCCGCAGCGGCCAGGGAAGCACCCCAGCGGAGGCGTGAGCGATGCCCCATGGAGCAGAACGACGCATCACTGCGGCAGGTCATGCGACCAACTGTGGAAAGGACAAGCCTAGTCAGGCAAAACCACCTAGCTTTCGCCGGCTGGACGGTGTCGCCCATGACCACCGCAGGACCCACACCCACTGCCGTCCGTCCCACGTTGACCCCATGGTTGCGGTCGATCCCCACCGGCTGGCCGGGCCAGGGGAGTCGACTGCTGGGAGCCGCCGGGCTGGCGGCGGTTCTGCTAGGCAGCCAGACCCTCGCAGCCAGCACGCCCCAGGCCAGCGATGTGCGCCTGCTGCTCCCTAGCGAGGGCCTGCTGGCGGGGCTGGGTGATGGCCTGCGCCGCGGCTATGGCCTGGCCATGGAGGAGAGTGCCGCCTGCGGTGTCACCCCACCTTCCCTGCAGCTGGGCTGGCTACCACCAGGAGCCGACCCGCTGACACCCCTGCGCGCCGCCGCCCGCAGCTCGCTGCTGGTGGCCCCACCCGCGGCACCACTCGCGCCCTACGGGCAGCTGGCGGAGCAGCAGCGGCTGACGGTGCTGCTGCCTCTGCAGCGGGGCAGCTCCCTTGATGGGCTGCCGCAGCTTCGTGGCGCCGATGCGCTCTGGCCGATCGTGCCGGCCCGCAGCCTTGAAGCCGACCGGCTGGCTGAGGCCTTGCTGGCCGACGGACACCGCCGGGTGATGGTGGTGCGCGACCAGAGCGCCGAGAGCCGTGCCCTCAGCGATCGCTTCGTCGCCAGCTTCAACAACGGCAGAGGACTGGTGATCGGTCCCAACGGCGAGCCGATCAGCGTCGACGGCGACGACAGGGCCGCCATCGACCAGCTTCTGAGCGATGTGGATTGGTACCGGCCGCCAGCACTGGTGGTGCTCACCGGCCCTGGCAGCAACCTGGCGCGCAGCGTGCGCGAGGCCCACTGGCCTCAGGATGTGCTTCTGGCTTGGCCGTTCCGGCCCGACAAGCCCCTCACGGGGGCCCAGATTGGGATCGATCCCCTCAGCCGCGGCGAGGGCTGGCAGGCGTTCGCTCAACGGTTTGAACGGCGCTGGGGCTACGGCCCTGGGCTTGTGGAGAGTGCCGGCTACGACACCGGCCTGATCGCCGCCCTCGCGGCGGTGACAGCGGCAGGACGACCCGGCTGGGACCTGCACTGGTTCAACAGCAAGGCTAGGCCGCTGCCGCTGTGCTCCGCCCTGAAGCAGCGACGTCTCGGCGAATCCGTGCGACCCCTCGGGGCCGCAAGCCGGATGGATCTCGGTGCCGGCGTCAGCCCAACAGCGCAGCTTCGCCTGAGTCGCACAGCGGCAGCCTCCCTGCCACGTCCCTGACGACCTCTCCTCCATGAACGCGGTACCTCCTGCCCTGGTTCTGCCCCTGGAGGCGGTGGGACTGGAAGCGATCGGCGAGGTGGGCGGCAAGAACGCCTCCCTCGGAGAGATGATCCGCGAGCTGACGGCGGAGGGCGTGAGGGTTCCCGGGGGGTTCGCCACCACCGCCGCCGCCTACCGGCACCTGATCCGCTCTGGCGCACTGCAGGATCAGCTGCACACAATCCTCGACGGCCTCGACAGCCGCAACATCGCCAGGCTGCAGGCGGCGGGTGCCGCCGCCCGCGCCCTTCTGCTGGCCGCACCACTGCCGCCGGATCTGGAGCAGGCGATCCTGGCCGCCTATCGCAACCTGGGCTGCCCAGCGGTGGCCGTGCGCTCCAGCGCCACCGCGGAAGACCTGCCCGATGCCTCCTTCGCCGGCCAGCAGGAGACGTATCTGAACGTGTGCGGCGAGGCCGAGCTGCTGGCCGCCTGCCGGCGCTGTTACGCCTCCCTGTTCACCGACCGGGCCATCTCCTACCGCCAGCTCAACGGCTTCGATCACTTCGAGGTGGCCCTCTCGATCGGCGTGCAGCGGATGGTGCGCTCCGATCTGGCCTGCTCCGGCGTGATGTTCAGCATCGACACGGAAACCGGCTTCCGCAACGCCGTGCTGCTCACCGCCGCCTACGGACTCGGCGAGACCGTGGTGCAGGGGGCGGTGAACCCGGATGAACTGCTGATCTTCAAGCCCACGCTGGAGCAGGGTTTCGCGCCGATCATCAGCAAACGGCTCGGCAGCAAGGCGATCCGCATGGTGTACGGCGAGGCGACCAGCGACTACAGCAGCGCCGGCCACAGCGCCACCCACAACGAACCGGTTCCTGAAGCCGACCGCCGCCGCTTCGCTCTGACGGATGCCGAAGCCCTGCAGCTGGCCCGCTGGGCCTGCCGGATCGAGACCCACTACAGCGGCCGCCGCGGCCAACCCACCCCGATGGACATCGAGTGGGCCAAGGACGGCACCAGCGGTGAGCTGTTCATCCTGCAGGCCAGGCCGGAAACGGTGGAATCCCGCCGCAACACCTCAGTGCTGCGCAGCTGGCATCTGGAGCCCCACAGCGCCGAGCTGCTCTGCAGCGGTCGGGCCATCGGCGCCTCGGTGAGCAGTGGCCGGGCCCGGATCATCCGCGACCCCTCCGAGATCCAGCGCTTCCAGAGTGGCGATCTGCTGGTCACCGAGCGCACCGACCCCGACTGGGAGCCGATCCTCAAGCGCGCCAGCGGCGTGATCACCAACCAGGGCGGCCGCACCTGCCACGCGGCGATCATCGCCCGCGAGATGGGCATCACGGCGATTGTCGGCGCCGGTGATGCCACCGAGCGCATTGCCGATGGCGAGCTGATCACCGCCAGCTGCTGCGAAGGCGACGAGGGCCACGTCTACCGCGGCGCCCTCAGCTTCCGCCTGGATGAGCAGGACGTCGGCGCGCTGCCCGCGACACGCACGCAGATCCTGATGAACGTGGGCAATCCCGAGGAAGCCTTCAACCTGGCCGCCATCCCTTGCGACGGTGTCGGGCTGGCGCGGCTTGAGTTCATCATCGCCAACCACATCCGCGTGCACCCGATGGCACTGCTGGCGCCGGAGCGGGTGAAGGATCCGGCCGAACGCCACGCCATCGCCGAACTCACCGCCGGCTACGCCGACCCCGCTGAGTATTACGTCGACCTGCTCGCCCAGGGCATGGGACGGATCGCCGCCGCCTTCCACCCCCGGCCGGTGATCCTGCGCTTCTCCGATTTCAAGAGCAACGAATACGCCAAGCTGCTGGGCGGCCGCGACTTTGAGCCGCACGAGGACAATCCGATGATCGGCTGGCGGGGTGCCTCCCGCTATTACGCCGAAGGGTTCCGCGAGGCGTTCGGGCTGGAGTGCCGGGCCCTGAAACGGGTACGCGAGGCGATGGGGCTGACCAACGTGATTCCGATGGTGCCGTTCTGCCGCACGCCGGAGGAGGGCGATCGGGTGCTGGGGGAGATGGCCCGCCATGGGCTGGTGCGTGGCGACAACGACCTGCAGGTGTACGTGATGTGCGAACTGCCCAGCAACGTGATCGGCGCCGAGGCCTTCGCCGAGCGTTTCGACGGCTTTTCGATCGGCTCCAACGACCTCACCCAGCTCACCCTCGGCCTCGATCGCGATTCCGCCCTCGTGGCGGAGCTGTTCGACGAACGGCACCCCACTGTGATGGAGATGATCCGCCTGGCGATCCAGACGGCGAAACGCTGCGGCCGCAAGATCGGCATCTGCGGCCAGGCGCCGAGCGATCACCCGGAGTTCGCCGCGTTTCTGGTTGGCGAAGGCATTGATTCGATCAGCCTCAACCCCGATGCCGTGATCAGCACCCGCCTGTCGGTGGCTGCGCTGGAGGCTCAGGCCAGGCAGTAACGCTGACCGGGCTCGGGATCAATCAGCCGGCAGTCGCCGGCTTGGGACTGCAGCGCGGTCGCGGCCTCGGCGGCTGTCCCGCGCTGCCAGAGCAGCCGGTTCAGCAGGCCGCTGTAGTTCACGGCGTCACCGGCACTGCTGGCCAGCACGGTGCGGGGCCTGAAGCGTTCGATCAGCTGCGGCAACACCTGCTGGCCGCGCACGAAGGCCCCCGCCAGCGGCAGTCCCAGATCCACCACCGGTGTGATCACCGCATCAAGGGGCTCGGCCGGCAGGTCGGCCTGCAGGTAGCCATGGGGTTCGAGGTAGAGGCTGCCGGCGGGATGCTGCAGCAGGTAGCCGTTCTCCACCTGCGGCACCGGCGCGCCGGCGGTGGCGCGGATGCGCAGGCCGCCCGCCTCGGCGTCCTGCTGCCAGGACTGACCGGGGGCCAGGGCCTGCACCTGCAGAAACCCCAGCTGCCGCGCTCGAGCCGCCGCCGCAGGGGAGGCGACAACGGGCAGCGTCCGTGGCAGCAGGGCCAGGCTGGGGGGATGGGTGTGATCGGGCAGGCCCTGGGTCAGCAGCAGCAGATCAAGCCGCTCCGGCAGGGGCTGGGGCTGGCGCAGCTCCCCCTGGAAGAACCACGGGCCGGGGGCGAATTCCAGGCTGCCGGTGAGCCAAGGATCCACAAGCACCCGCAGGCAGCCGAACTCCAGCAGCCAACCGTTGGCACCAAGAAAGGTGGCATGCATGGGCGGATCGCGTGCGGTCGCCGGACCCTAAACAGCGAGCCGCCCCAGCAGCAGCAGGTGGGCGCCGGCCCGCACCAGCGAGAGCACCGCCAGACCGACGCAGAGGGGGCAGTGGGTGAGGGACATGACCTCAGGCTGACAGGCCGGCGCGTCATCGCCGCCAGGGCGAGCACAGCCGCCATCAATCGACACCCGAACGCAGTGCTGGAATACATCCAGGACGCAGGGGAACGGCAATGCTGCGGCTGAGTGAACTGAAACTGCCGCTCGACCACAGCGATGCAGATCTGACGGACGCCCTCTGCCGACGTCTGCGGATCCGCCCGGAGCAGCTGCTTGAGCAGCGGCTGGTGAAGCGCAGCATCGACGCCCGCAGGCGGCAGGCGATTCAGCTGGCCTACAGCGTGGAGATCCGCCTGGAGGCGCAGCTGGAACAACAGCTGCTGCAGCGCTTCCGCCGTGATCCGCACCTGCAGCCCGCCACAGACCAGCACTACCAGCCGGTGACCGCAGCCCCGCCCGGCATCGCCGACGGCACACTGCCCCGGCCTGTGGTGGTGGGGGCCGGACCCTGCGGCTATTTCTGCGCGCTGGTGCTGGCGCAGATGGGCTTCCGACCCCTGCTGCTGGAGCGGGGCAAGGCGGTGAAGGAGCGCACGGCCGATACCTTCGGTTTCTGGAAACGGCAGCGGCCGTTCAACCCCGAATCCAATGCCCAGTTCGGCGAGGGCGGAGCCGGCACCTTCTCCGACGGGAAGCTCTACAGCCAGGTGCGCGATCCGCGCCACCTGGGCCGCAAGGTGCTCGGGGAACTGGTGGCGGCCGGCGCCAACCCCGAGATCCTGGTGCAGCACCACCCGCACATCGGCACCTACAAGCTGGCCACCGTGGTGCGGGGCCTGCGTGCCCAGATCGAGCAGCTGGGGGGCGAGATCCGCTTCCAGGCGCGGGTGGAGAACCTTGAGCTTGATCCGGCTACACGGCAAGTGCGCGGCCTGCACCTGGCGAACGGTGAACGGATCGCCGCCGAGCAGGTGGTACTGGCGCTGGGCCACAGCGCCCGCGACAGCTTCGCCATGCTCCATGAACGCGGTGTGGCGATGGAGCGCAAACCCTTCTCGGTGGGTGTGCGCATCGAGCATCCCCAGCCACTGATCGATGCAGCACGCTGGGGCGACTGCGCCGGGCATCCACAGCTGGGACCAGCGGAATACAAGCTGGTTCACCACAGCAGCAACGGCCGCTGCGTCTACAGCTTCTGCATGTGCCCGGGGGGGCTCGTGGTGGGCGCCACCTCGGAGCCAGGCCGGGTGGTGACCAACGGCATGAGCCAGCACTCCCGCAATGAGCGCAATGCCAACAGCGGCATCGTCGTCAACATCGAGCCGGAGGATGTTGAGCCGTACGGCGCCTGCCCGGGGGATCCTCTGGCCGGAGTGGCCTTCCAGCGTCACTGGGAGTCGTGCGCCTACACGCTGGGGGGGGGCACCTTCGCGGCACCGGCTCAACGCCTGGCTGATTTCCTGGCCAACAGGCCCAGCCTCGCCCTGGGATCAGTGGAACCCTCCTACGCCCCTGGCATCACCCTCACGAATCTGAACACAGCGCTGCCGGCCTACGTGATCGAAGCGCTGCGGGAGGCCCTGCCAGCCTTTCAGCGCACGATCCCGGGCTATGCGATGGATGATGCCCTGCTGACCGGCGTGGAGACGCGAACCTCATCTCCCCTACGGCTACCCCGTGAACCTGAGAACGGGGAACGACCGCTGGAAAGCAGCAACACACCAGGGTTGTATCCCGCCGGAGAGGGAGCCGGCTACGCCGGTGGCATCCTCTCGGCGGGAATCGATGGCATCCGCGTGGCGGAGGCCGTTGCCCTCACTCTTCGTCGTCGACAGAACCCAGAGGGGCCAGGCGGATCTGCTTGCGGCCGAGCTTGATTTCGAACTCGTCGCCGGGCTTGAGATCCAGCAGAGCGGTGTAGGCCTTGCCCACCATCAGGTTGCCGTTGAACTGGACCTTGGTGGTGAAACTCAGCTTGCGGCCGCCTTTGCCCACCTTGGCGGAAGCACTGCCGAAATCCACGCCCTTGGCATTGAGGAGGGCCTCGTAAAACGCGGTGAAGTTGAGGCGTTCCGCACCGTCCTTCTTGGACGACACGTAACCGCAGGCGCGCACAATGTCGGATTTACTGGCGTCGCCCAGCTCCTTCACTTTGGCCAACAGGTCAGCACCAGTGAGCATCTGATCAATAATTATGCTACTTCTGCATTCTCACATTTCAGCGGCCGATCGGCAAGGCTGAGCGAAGGCAGAAACTGAGCGCCCCTGATCTCATCATCTGGCAGGGCTGCGATCGTTTCAGCGCCGATCATGCGGTACCGAAGCAGGACTGTTCTGGGGTGGTCTGCCGCTGGTGCGTGGTGCATCCAGTTCAGAAACTGGTGCCGCTGACCATGGCCTGCGGCGGCGATGGCCCGATTGCCTTCAACAAATCGATCAACTTGTAGATGAGATGAACGACTTGTAGACGATCAGTGCGACCGCTCTAGCAGCTCCGCTGGAACGCTCTGACCCTGGATTCCAGCCTGGCCGCAGCAGAGCCTGCCGTGGTTCAGTCCGGCTCGAGCGAGAACGGCTCGCACTGCTGGGCCACAATCCCGCTCCACTGCACCGCCTTGACCTGGTCGCGCCGCCACGAGTGAAACAGCAGCGGCTCGGCCACGGTGCAGAGCGGGCAAACGGCGATCTGCTGCGTCGGCACACCAGCCAGCTCTAGCTGCCGCCGGGTGGCGGCACGGATATCGAGACGATGGCGACCGGGCTCAGGATCGGCGAGCAGCGCACCACAGGCCTCCAGCTCCGCCAGATCCCCGCCACCAGGCAGGGCCTGGGCCAGCTGCAGGGCCACGTTTGTCTCCACCTGATAGTTGACACCGCTCACGGCCGGCCCGAGGGCGATCAGCAGATCGGCACGCCGACTGCCGGCGCGCTCCAGCTGACTGATCGCCTCCAGCAGGATCCCGCCGGCCACGCCACGCCAGCCGGCATGGCAGGCGGCCACGCGGCCACTGCTGAGGTCGGCCAGCAACACCGGTGTGCAATCCGCACCGCAGACCCACAGGCTCTGGCCACCCGCATCGCTCACCAGTCCATCGGCCTCGGGCCAGGGTTCAGCGGTGGCGACGCTGGCGGGGAGCACACGGGCGCTGTGCACCTGCTGCGGCCTGTGCACGCTCACCCCGGCACTCACAGCGCCCGCCAGTTCATCCGGGCCGCGGCCCTGCCACTGGCGGGTGAAGAACCCGTGTTCGAAGGACCCCAGCAGATCCGCCTGCAGGTAGTAGCCGCCGTAGCAACCCACCCAGGTCCAGCCCTCAAGGTTGTTGAAGCCCGCATCGGGGCGATCAAAAGGGGGATCGATGGCCTCAGCCATGGCGGCGCTCAGGCATCCGGAAGGTCGCGCAGGATCCAGAACCCATCGAAACCGGGCTGCTCCTCATGGCTCTGCACGGCGATGAACTGAATGCCGGCCGCCTGGGCGCGGGCGGCACGGAAGGCCGCCGCCGCCGCCTCGGCCTCCTCCTCCTCAAGATTGCCCAGCAGCCAGCGGTCCTCGATGCCGGCCTCCAGCACCAGCTGACGGCCCACCACCTCAAGCCGCACCGGCTCCAGACCGGCCAGCCAGCCGGCAATCGCCAGCGACCGACTGGCGCTGAACAGCCGCAGCCCGCTCACCATCACAGCGTCGTCCAGGTCGGGAGGCAGGGGCACCAGGCCGAGGAAACTGCTGTCCCAGTCGGAGGCTTCGCGCAAGGCGCCCAGGGGCAGGGACGCCCAGATCCAGCTATCGCCGCGGGCGGCCTCCGGCAGGGGCACCGCCAGGGGCTGAATCGGCTGCGGCGGCGGTGCGAGCGGCCCGGCCATGTAGCCCTCCTCAGAGGGATACACGCTGGCCTCACGCTGCTGCAGCCACTCCACCAGGGTGTAGCAACGGCGGCTGGGCACCACTTCAAGCCCGAGCGGCTCGGCCGCCCGCTGCACCATCGTGCGCATCGACCCGCGCCAGCAGCGCAGACGCCGCGGCGCTGCAAAGCCCTGCTCCGCAGCAGCGGCGAGGGCCTCCACAAGGGACTGGCGCAGCCAGGCGGAGTTCACGCTCGAGGCCGGACAGTTCAGGGACCAGCGAAACGCGGTGGCCAGGGATCCGGCGGATCCAGCCAACGGCGAGCTGCAGATCAGCAGCTCCCAGCGCTTCTTGCCATCGGACTCCAGGATCGGACGGGAGTAGTAGTCGAGTTCCCAGTCGGCCTGGATCGGACCCGCCGCCGCCGGACCGGGGCTAGGGCTCACTGCCTCGGTGGCCTGACTCATCCGGCGCTCTGTTCCTGCTGGCGCAGCACGCTACGCGCCCTGTTGGCCCGATCGGTGGCTTCCGCCATCACCGTGTCACGGGCGATGAGCAGCTCACCGGGCTGACCCTCCAGCAGGGCGGTGTTCAGGGCGATGCGACCGCGGCCGGGATCCAGCTCAGTGATCAGGGCCTTGACCCGATCACCCTGGCCGAACACCTCGCGCAGGTCGCGCAGTTGGCCGCCGGTGATCGCCGACTGGTGCAGCAGGCCGCTGATGCCACCGAGATCCACGAACAGGCCGTAGGGCTTGATTGACACCACCTGCCCTTCAACCAGCTGCCCCACCTCCAGGTTCTGGAACAGGGCGGCGGTGGCTGCCTTCTTCTCCGAGAGCACCAGCTTGCGGGTCTCGGGGTTCACCTCCAGGAAGGCCGCGCCGAGGGTCTTGCCCACCAGGGCCTCATGGTTCTCGCCCTCCTGCAGCTGCGAGCGGGGGATGAAGCCGCGCAGACCTTCGAGATCGCAGGTGACGCCGCCGCGGTTGAAGCCGTTCACCTTGACCTGGACGACCTTGCCCTCCTTCTCCAGCACGCGCACCTTCTCCCAGCTCTGGCGCAGGGCCAGGGCGCGGGCGCTGACGGTGACCATGCCATCGGCGTTCTGCTCGCGGGTGACCAGCACCTCCACCTGCATCCCCTTGGGGAAGCGCTCCTTGAGGTTGGTGATCACCCCCAGGCCCGCCTCCTTCTTGGGCATGAAGCCGGGGGCCTTGCCGCCGATATCCACATACACGCCATCGCTTTCGATGCCCACCACCGTGCCGGTGGCCACCTCACCGGTGGTGCCCACGAACTCCTGCTCGTCGAGGGCCGCCAAGAAGGCGTCGGCGTCGAAGTCGAAGTCGTCGACGGTGCGGGCCGGCACCGCTGCCCGCTCGGGCTGGGGCGGCGCCATGCGAGAGCTGCCGGCACCGCGTCGGCCCTGTCGCTCATCTGGACCCATCAGGTCGGCCATGGAGAGGCCTTCGAAGCCGCTCATGTCGAACAGGTCGTCATCGCCGACGGGGCCGCGGCTGGGCGGTTGAGCCGCCGCCGGGCGCTGGGGCGGCACCGGAGCCTCGCCGCGGGCAGCCCTGGCGGCGTTTTCGAGGTCGTTGGCGTGCTGCAGGGCGGCCTCGGCAGCAGCGCGCGCCTCGGCAGCCTCCCGCTCCAGACGTTGCTGCTCCTCTTTCTTGTTGAGCTGCAGCACCTGCGGCGGTTTGCGCACGGGCGGTGCAGCAGCGGCGGAGCGCGATGCCGGCGGCTGGACCGGGCGGGCAGCAGGTGGCTGAGGTCTGGCCGGGGGCTGGGGGGGCTGGGGAGTGCCGGAACCGGCCATGACCAGGGGAGGACGCACAGCCCCACACTGTAGGGACCGCTCAAGGATCAAGGGATGGCCAACAGCCCCGCCACAGCGGCGCAGCCGCCGCGTCCCCACCGGCTCGATCAGCTGGCCTGGCCCCAGGTGGAGGCAGCGGCCCGCCGGCCCGGCAGCACGGTGATCTGGCCGTTCGGCGCGGTGGAGCAGCACGGGCCGCACCTGCCGCTGTGCACCGATGGCCTGTTCGCCGAAACGGTGCTGGAGGCGGTGCTGGAGCGGCTGGCACCGGAGCTGCCGATCTGGCGGCTGCCGCTGCAGAGCCTCGGCTTCTCACCCGAGCACCAGGGCTTTGCCGGCACCCTCTCGCTGCCGGCGGAGCTGTTGATCGCCCAGGTGGTGGCCATCGGCAGCCAGCTGGCCGCCGCGGGCTTTGAGCGGCTTGTGCTGTTCAACGGTCATGGCGGCCAGATCGCCCTGCTGCAGGTGGCGGCCCGCCAGCTGCGAGCTGCCCATCCCAACCTGGCGGTGCTGCCCTGCTTCCTCTGGAGCGGGCCGGCCGGCGTGGCCGAGCTCCTGCCGGAGCCCGAGCGCAGCGAGGGACTGCACGCCGGCCTGGCGGAAACAAGTCTGATGCTGCAACTGGCACCGGACCTGGTGGGGCTGGAGCGACCGGTGGATGGTCAGCTGACGACGCCGGCGCCCGCGGGCTGGAGCCTGGAGGGTGCCGTGCCGGAAGCCTGGCTGACGCGGGATCTCTCCGGCAGCGGTGTGATCGGCGATGCCCGCCAGGCCTCCGCGGATCTGGGGGCAGCACTGCTGGAGCGGCTGGTGAGCGGCTGGCAAGGGCTGCTGCAGGAGCTGCTGCACAGCGACTGGCCGCCCCGGTGCCGATGAAAGGCGCTCCTCGGGAGGGGAGGGGCGCCGCGACGCACACGGAAATGCCGCGGATCCACAACTCAAACCGCCTGATCTGGTTACAGTCGTTTCCAACGTGATGTGAGTCGGGCTGCCATGGCGATCCTTGAAGCCACCCCTGCCAGTGCCGAGCTGGAGACCAGCGAATCCCAGAGTGCCGATGCCGCCGGCCTGCCCGACTTCAGCAGCGCCGCCTACAAGGACGCCTACAGCCGCATCAACGCTATCGTGATTGAGGGCGAGCAGGAAGCCCACGACAACTACATCGCCATCAGCAGCCTCATCCCCGAGCAGGCCGAGGAGCTGACCAAGCTGGCCCGCATGGAGCTGAAGCACAAGAAGGGCTTCACCGCCTGCGCCAACAACCTGGGCGTCGTGGCCGACATGCCGTTCGCCAAGGAATTCTTCGCACCGCTGCACGGCAATTTCCAGACGGCCCTCGCCGAAGGAAAAATCACCACCTGCCTGCTCATCCAGGCGATCCTGATCGAGGCCTTCGCCATCTCGGCCTACCACATCTATATTCCGGTTGCTGATCCTTTCGCCCGCAAGATCACCGAAGGCGTGGTCAAGGATGAGTACACCCACCTCAACTACGGCCAGGAGTGGCTCAAGGCCAACCTTGAGACGGTGCGCGAGGAGCTTGAGCAGGCCAACCGCGCCAACCTGCCCCTGGTGCGCCGCATGCTGGAGCAGGTGGCTGGCGATGCCGCCGTGCTCCACATGGACAAAGAAGATCTGATGGCCGACTTCCTCAGCTCCTACCAGGAGGTGC
Organism: Cyanobium sp. E1_MAG_00006; assembly: GCA_027488975.1. Classification (GTDB taxonomy): domain Bacteria; phylum Cyanobacteriota; class Cyanobacteriia; order PCC-6307; family Cyanobiaceae; genus Vulcanococcus. The sequence continues at coordinate 54,353 of JAIYAQ010000029.1, read as the reverse complement.
TGCTGGAGATCGGCTTCAGTGGACGTGAAATCGCCAAGCTGGCGGCCGCCGCCCTCGTGGGCTGAGGTTGTAGCGTCCGTCACATGCTTGCCGCGTCCGCATGTTCGGCCTGATCGGACACTCCACCAGCTTTGAGGATGCTCGCCGCAAGGCCCGAGAGCTCGGCTACGAGGAGTACGCGGACGGCGACCTCGACATGTGGTGTGCCGCCCCGCCCCAGCTCGTGGAGCGCGTCACAGTGACGAGCCGCACTGGCAAGCAGATTCAGGGCGCCTACATCGATTCGGTGTTCGTGCCCGAGATGCTGCGTCGCTTCAAGACCGCCAAGCGCAAGGTTCTCAAAGCGATGGAGCTGGCCCAGAAGAGCGGCATCACCATCACCGCGCTGGGGGGCTTCACATCGATCATCTTCGAGGACATGAACCTGCTCAAGGAGGAGCGGGTGAGTGCCGTGGAGCTCGACTGGCAGCGGTTCACCACCGGCAACACCCACACCGCCTGGGTGATCTGCCAGCAGGTGGAGACCAACGCGCCGGCACTCGGCATTGATCTGGCCAGCGCCAAGGTGGCGGTGGTGGGCGCCAGCGGCGACATCGGCAGTGCCGTCTGCCGCTACCTGCAGCGCCGAGGCATCGGTGAACTGCTGCTGGTGGCTCGCCGCCCCCAACCCCTGATCGAGCTCCAGGCGAACCTGGGCGAGGGCCGCATCCTCGGCCTTGAGGAGGCCCTGCCGGAGGCGGATGTGGTGGTGTGGGTTGCCAGCCTGCCCCAGAGCCTGCAGATCGACACGTCGTCGCTGAAGAAGCCCTGCCTGATGATCGATGGCGGCTATCCCAAGAACCTCGACAGCAAGGCTGCCGCCGAAGGCGTGCATGTGCTGAAGGGAGGCATCGTCGAGTTCTGGCAGGACATCGGCTGGCAGATGATGGAAGTTGCCGAGATGGCCAAGCCGCAGCGCCAGATGTTCGCCTGCTTTGCCGAAGCGATGCTGCTGGATTTCGAGGAGCTGTACACCAACTTCAGTTGGGGACGCAACAACATCAGCCTCGAGGCGATGGATCGCATCGGCGAGGCCTCCCTGCGCCATGGCTTCCGCGCCCTCGCCCTGAGCGACCAGGCGACACCGGCCCTGGCCACCGCCTGATTCGGGATCCCGCTTCAGGCCCGATCCGCAGCCGCTCTGCCGGCCCACGCCCAGCCCTCAGTTCCGCACCCCATGGCCCGCCGACCCCTGCTGGATTTCGAGAAACCCCTGGTGGAGCTCGAGGAGCAGATCGAGCAGATCCGCCAGCTGGCGCGCGATTCCGAGGTTGATGTGAGCCAGCAGCTGCTGCAGCTGGAAACCCTGGCCGCCCGCCGCCGCGATGAGATCTTCAGCCACCTCACCCCGGCCCAGAAAATCCAGGTGGCACGCCACCCGCAGCGCCCCAGCACCCTCGACTACATCCAGGTGCTGACCGACGAATTCATCGAACTGCACGGCGATCGCCGCGGCAGCGACGACCAGGCGCTGGTGGGCGGCGTGGGCCGCATCGGCGACCAGGGCGTGGTGCTGCTGGGTCACCAGAAGGGCCGCGACACCAAGGAGAACGTGGCCCGCAACTTCGGCATGGCCTCGCCTGGCGGCTATCGCAAGGCGATGCGGCTGATGGATCATGCCGACCGCTTCCGCCTGCCGATCCTCAGCTTCATCGATACCCCCGGCGCCTACGCGGGCCTGCTGGCGGAGGAGCAGGGCCAGGGCGAAGCGATCGCCGTCAACCTGCGTGAGATGTTCCGGCTGCGGGTGCCGATCATTGCCACGGTGATCGGCGAGGGCGGCTCCGGCGGCGCCCTGGGCATCGGTGTGGCCGACCGGCTGCTGATGTTCCAGCACAGCGTCTACACCGTGGCCAGTCCTGAGGCCTGCGCCTCGATCCTCTGGCGGGATGCGGGCAAGGCGCCTGTAGCCGCCGAGGCCCTGAAGATCACGGCAGCGGATCTGCTCAACCTGGGCATCATCGATGCGGTGATCACCGAACCCTCCGGCGGCAACCACTGGGCGCCGCTCCAGGCGGCCGAGAATCTGCGTGATGCGGTGCTGCTGCATCTCGCCGAGCTGCAGTCCCTGAGCGAACAGAGCCTGATCGAGCAGCGCTACGCCAAGTTCCGGCGCATGGGGCGTTTCCTCGAAGCCGGCGCCCAGGACCCAACCTGATCTCTTAAGGTTTCCTTCCACATCACCGCTGCCCCGGCGGCCTCCCCTGCGCGTGTCCGCCAGCCCCACCGATTCCAGTGCTCCTCCTGATCGCGAGTGTGCGCCCGTTGCTCTGATCACCGGCGCTTCCCGTGGCATCGGTGCCGCAGCAGCGCGCCATTTCGCAGCAGCTGGCTACGACCTGCTGCTGCTGGCCCGCTCCTCGCCTGAGCTCGAGACCCTCGCCGGCGAGCTGCGCACCCGCAGCCGACGTGTTGAAACCGCCCGGGTGGATCTGGCGGATGCCGCCACCATCGCCCCGGCCCTCACGGAGCTGCTGCAGCGTGGTCTGCACCCCACGGTGGTGATCAACAACGCTGGCGCTGCCTACACCGGTGGCCTGGCGGCGATGCCCCTGGAACGCTGGCAATGGCTGTTCCAGCTCAACCTCACCAGCGTGTTCCAGGTCTGCCAGGCGGTGCTGCCTGGCCTGCGCGAACGGGGGGGGCACATCATCAATGTCAGCAGCCATGCCGCCCGCAATGCCTTCCCAGACTGGGGGGCCTACTGCGCCAGCAAGGCGGCACTCGCCTCCTTCAGCCGCTGCCTGGCCGAGGAGGAGCGCGCCAATGGCATCCGTGTGTCCACTCTGACGCTGGGTGCGGTTAATACGCCCCTCTGGGACAGCGAAACGGTCCACAGCAGCTTTGATCGCCGTGCCATGCTTTCAGTTGAGCGAGCGGCCGAGGCGTTGTTGTCTCTGGCCCAGCAGCCGGCCTCCCAGATCGTGGAGGACCTCACCCTTATGCCCGCCGCCGGCGCATTCTGAGCGCTACGGGATCACCCATGACATCCACCCTTCCTTCGAGCATTTCCGGCCAGCTGGCCCCCGTGAGCCTGCGCATCCGTGAACGTCTCGATGCTGCTGCGGTTCCATATCTTGCCAACGACAACATTGCCGATCATCTGCTGCCCGGGGAACTGGATCAGCTTGAGATCGAAGTGGCCGGCAAGGTCCGCGATCTGCTGCGCAGCCTGGTGATCGATATCGACAACGATCACAACACCGAAGAAACGGCCGAACGGGTGGCCCGCATGTACATCCATGAGGTGTTCAAGGGTCGTTATCACGAGCAGCCGAAGATCGCCAGCTTCCCGAACGTCAAGAAGCTGGACGAGATCTACACTGTGGGCCCGATCACCGTGCGTTCGGCCTGTTCACACCACCTCGTACCGATCCTGGGCAGCTGCTGGATCGGCATCAAACCCGGTGAGCGCGTGATCGGTCTCTCCAAGTTCTCCCGCGTGGCCGACTGGGTGTTCTCGCGCCCCCACATTCAGGAAGAGGCGGTGATGATCCTGGCTGATGAAATCGAGCGCCTCTGCAATCCGCAGGGGTTGGCCATTCTGGTCAAGGCCCAGCACTACTGCATGAAATGGCGTGGCGTGAAGGAACCACAGACCAGCATGGTCAATTCAGTGGTGCGCGGCGACTTCCGCCACGACCCCAGCCTCAAGGCTGAGTTCTTTGAGCTGGTGAAACAGCAGGAATCGCTACTGCGCTGATCCCTGTCAGCGCTGAACCCCGCTAGCGCTGAATCCCTTCAGGGCTGAACCGGCCCCAGGCTCTGCGAGGCTACCCGCTTCACCTTGCCGTTCTGGTTGACCACGGCCACAACCATCAGGTTCTGGCCGATGTCCACCGGGGCCGGCACATAGGTCGTGCCCTGCGTCCCCTCGATCAGCACCCAGGTGCGCTGACCCGGGGCGATTCGATACCAGTGGTAGGCCGCGCTGGGCAGGGCGGCCTGGGCATCAGCCACCGCGGTGGCCGTGAGCATGGCCCCCACGGCCGCATTGCCTGCCAGCACAAGCTGCTGCAAGCCATTGATCTGCTGCTGCACGGCTCCCTCCAGCTGGATATCCGTGGAGATCTGCTGCTGCATCTGCAGGATCTGCTGCTGCGGGCTTTCCGTCACCCCCGGCACACACTGCAGCGTGGCCCCCACCAACTGGCAGCCGACCAGATCCTGAGCTGAGGCGGGGTTCCATGCCGGCGCAGCGCCCGAGACGGCAGCCAGCAGGCTCAGCAACAGCAGTGGGTGGAGGTGCAGGCGGGGCTGACGGGCCATGGGGACGGGATCAGATATGCCGATCCTGGCGGACGGCCGCCACCGCAGCCACCAGCTCGGCCACGCGCTTGAGGTCCTTGTCGCCCGGCGCACGCTCCACACCGCTGGAAGCATCCAGCCCATCGGGCGGCATGGCGGCGAGGGCCGTGAGGGCGGAGGCGACCCGTTCGGCGCGGATGCCGCCGGCCAGCCACCAGGGCAGCACTGGTCGGAACCCCTCCAGCCATTCGATCGGGATGCGATGGCCCGTGCCACCCAGCTGGTCCGGCACCCAGGCATCGAGCAACAGGGCATCCACCGCCGCGGCATAGGCCTCGGCCTGGTCGAGATCGCTGCGGCTGCGGATGCGCAGCGCTTTCCACAAACCGATCCCGGGGCCGAGGGCGTGGCGCAGCTCCAGGCAGCGCTGTGGGGATTCCGCCCCATGCAGCTGCAGCACGTGATGGCCCCAGCCCGCCCCCAGCACCTCAAGCTCGGAATCGGCAGGGTCGACCACCACCAGCACGCCGAGGCAGCCGGGGCGGGCGGCCGCCATCGCCCGGAACAGCGCCGGCCTGGCATTGGGCTGCAGCCAGCGCGGCGAGGAGGGAACGGCGATCACACCGATGGCGTCCACCCCCAGCTCCGCCACCGCCGCCGCCTGCTCGGGACTGCGCAGGCCGCAGACCTTGAGCCACGGCCTGGGCGTAGCTGCGGGCGGCAGGAATAGCGTGGCTGCCACGGCACGCGGCCTAGGAGGTCAGTCCTTTCTAGGATCGGAGTCAACGGGACCAGAGGCGTGGGTGAAGGTTGGCAGCTGCTGAAGATCCGCGGCATCCCCCTGCGCATTCATCCCAGCTGGTTCGTGATCCTGGGGCTGGCCACGGTGGCCTTTCAGCAGCAGTTCTCCCAGGAGCTCACCGGGCAGGCCACCGCGCCGTTGCTCTGGGGGCTGGGGTTCCTCACGGCTCTGCTGCTGTTCGCCTCGGTGCTGCTGCATGAGCTGGGCCATTCCCTCGTCGCCCTAAGCCAGGGGGTTCAGGTCCGCAGCATCACCCTGTTCCTGCTTGGCGGTGTGGCCAGCGTTGAGCGGGAGTGTTCCACCGCCATGGGCTCGCTGCTGGTGGCCGCCGCGGGGCCCCTGGTGAGCCTGCTGCTGGCGGGACTGCTGCTGGCTGGAAGCCATGGAGCCGCCCATGCCTCACCCCTGCTGGGGGCGATGTGCCAAGAGCTTGGGGTACTCAACCTGATGCTGGCGCTGTTCAACCTGCTGCCAGGTCTTCCTCTCGATGGGGGCCTGATCCTCAAGGCGCTGGTCTGGCAGGTCACCGGCAGCCAGCGCAAGGGCGTGAAGGTGGCCACCGCCAGCGGCCGTTTCCTGTCGCTGCTGGCGATCGGCATGGGAGTGGTGGTGCTGCTGCGCGGCGGCAGCGTGGGCGGCCTCTGGCTGATGCTGCTGGGCTGGTTCGGCCTCGGGGCTGCCCGCAACCAGACCCAGCTCCTGGCCCTGCAGGCAGTCCTGCGTGAGCTGAAGGTGAAGGATGCGGCCCAGCGCCGCTTCCGCGTGCTGGAGGCGAGCGCCAGCCTGCGGGAGCTCAGCCGCCTGCGGCTGCGGGAGGAGGAGGGGCCGGCCGACTGGCTGCTGGTGTGCGACCAGGGCCGCTGGAAAGGACGGATCGATGACACCCCCCTGCAGCAGCTTCCCGTTCAGTGCTGGGATCGCGAACGCATCGGCGACCACATCCAGCCGCTCGAGGGACTGCCGAGCATCGATGAGAACGCGCCGCTGTGGCAGGCGGTGCTTCAGCTCGACCAGGGCGAAACGAACCGCCTGCTGGTGCTCAGCCGCGCCGGACTGCCCAGCGGCACCCTGGACCGCCCGGAACTGGCGGAAACGGTGCTGGAGAAGCTGGGGGTGAAGCTGCCGTCGCCGATCCTTGAAGCAGCCCGGCGCCAGGGCATCTACCCGCTGGGTATGGCGCTGGCATCGGTGGCGCGCTCGATGCAGGCCAGCGGCGAGTCGTAGGCGCTGCGGCCGGCCTGCACGGCCTGCCACTCCGCGCCAGTAAGGGCCTGCTCGATCAGGGCGCCCTCGCAGAGGTGCCGCTCCGCCTGGAATCGCAGCCGCAACTCCAGCTCCTCGGCGCTGCAACCCAGGGAGGTGAGCGCTGGCGGATCCTCCCCGAACACCTGCCGCCAGAGGGGCTGCGGCGGATCCAGCAGCACGCTGCCGTGCTGGAGCAGCAGCGGGCCACGCCAGAGCTGAGCACTGCCGATGCGCTTGGCGCCGTTGGCATGCACCAGATCGGCGGCGGCAGCGCGCGCGAAGCAGCTGCTGCGCAGGTGGGCGTCAACCGCCGCCGCCGCGCCGAACTGCAGCGGCTGGCCCAGACCGGCGAAGGCCTCCTGCAGCCAGCGGCAGGCCTGGCCATAGGCCTCAAGGCGTCGGCGACTGACTGGACGGCAGACCAGCGCATAGGTGAGTTCGCCGGCATGCAGCACCGCCCGGCCGCCGCTGGGGCGACGCACGCTGTCGATCACGCCGGCGGCAGCCAGCTCTGGCCAGTGGGGCTCAAGCTGCCGTTGATGCACCCCCAGCGACAGGGTGGGCCGACTCCAGCGATAGAAGCGCAGCATCGGCCCGGACCCGCCGGCCAGCTGCTGCAGCATCCAGGCGTCGAGCGCCATCTGGGTGGCCCCATCGGCGGTGAGGGTCGGAATCCAGCGCCAATTCACGGCCACGGCTGCGGAAGGTCGAAAGAAACTTGGACTCGTCCACCAGGACGATGGCGCCTTACGGTGCCGCACGGCCTGCCTGCGGCACCACGCGATGGTCTGGGACCTGTTGCCCCTGCTGCCCCTCGGCATCCTGGCCGGTCTGCTCTCCGGCCTGCTGGGCATCGGCGGCGGGCTGGTGTTCTCGCCGCTTCTGCTGGCCCTGGGGCTCCCGCCCCACCAGGCCCTGGCCACCAGCACCCTGGCGATCGTTCCCACCACCCTGGCTGGCAGCTGGGCGCATCTACGCAGCGGGCAGGTGCCGAAAGGGGCAATCGTCGCCATCGCGGGCGGTGCGGTGGCCGGTGGGCTGCTGTTCAGCCACGGCGGCGGTGCTTTGGCGGGATGGCATCTGATGGCCCTGCAGGCCGTGATGTATGTAGTGCTGACCCTGGTGGTGAGCCCCCACCCTGCGCGGGAGGCCGCCGGCGAAACACCCCCGCTTCCCCTCGCCGGGCTGAGCGCCGTGGGGCTGGTGGCGGGAGCCGCCGGTGGCCTGCTGGGCCTCGGCGGCGGCCTCGTGATGGTGCCGTTGATGGTGCGCGGGCTGAATCTGCGGCTCTACCTGGCGATCCGCCTGAGCACCCTGGCCGTGTGCGCCTCGGCCGCCAGCGCCAGCCTCACCTTCCTCAGCGACGGTCGGGCCCTGCCGGTGATGAGTCTGCTGCTGGGGGGGACCGCCGCCGTGGCCGCGCAGTGGTCGGCGGCCCGATTGCAGCGGGTGAGCGAGGAGCGGCTGGCCCAGCTGCTGCGCTTTCTCTGCGCCCTGCTGGCGCTGGATGCCGGCCGCCGTGCCCTGCAGATCGCTCTCAATGGCTGAACCAAGGCAACTCAACCAAGCCGGCTCGAGGCCATGCAATCGGCTTGGTTCAGTCGAGCCCCTGCCAGAAGCCGCTGTCGATCTCGAAGCCCAGCACGGCCGCCATCTGTTCGAGGTTGCCGCGGCAGTTGAGGGCATGACCACGCGACCAGTGATCCAGCAGAAAGAGGCGATGGGTCACCCAGAGCTCGAGGCTGTCGGGGGCGAAGCGGATGCCTTCACTGCGGCTGAAGCTGTGGGGCAGCAGCATCGCCACATGACGGGTGAGCTGGCCGCCGCTGCGCTCCAGCAAAAGTGGCAGCCAGGGGCAGAGCGCATCGGCCCGCAGGCTCCAGAGGCGGACCTCGGCAATCTCGGAGAGCTCGCGGGGATCCTCCTCGGAGCGGGGCCAGGTGAAGGCCAGCTCCAGCTGACCGCTGCGCTCCAGCAGGGGGGCAGGCTCCAGCGCGTACAAGGGCTGCAGGGGTGCAAGATCGAGGGCCTGAACCTGGGAGGCGCTGATCTCAATGGGCCCGGTGGGCGAAGGCCCGGCGTGCGGGGGCTGGGCGGCGGTGGGCACCGTCACGGCGAGCAAGGAGGCCTGACCGTAGCCAGCAGCCACCCACGAAGGGGCGGTGTCGAGCTGTGACAGGCCGGTTGCGGAGGCCTGTCACACCGGCGCAAGTGCGAAAGAATGGGCCCGCTGTCTGATCCCGATCCGGTCATGGTTTCGTCCCTCACCCAGGCCGAAGTGCTGATAGCCCTGGTGGTGGCCGCCCATGCGGGCGTTCTCGCCGTTCGCCTGGCCGCCAGCCTCTACCGCGCCTGAGTCGCAAGGCCCGTTCGATGCGGGCCGTTGCAATCCCTTGGCAGCCGGGTGGGGACCTGCTACAAGCGGGCCAACCCACCCGATCGCCAGCCTTGTCCCATCCTCGGCCCGCCCGACCTGCCCAGCGTGGATCCGCTGATCGTCGGGCTTCGCTGGATGAATCATCGAAGGGGCCAGCCAGCCCCAGCCTGAGGCCCTCGAGCGCCAGTCAGGAAATGATGTGCAGCGGCATCGGCCTCACGCTCAAACTGAGCCTGGCCCTAGTGGCCGGCGTCAGCCTGGTGCGTCTGGGTGGCGCTTACCAGCAGCGGCTCGACCGCTACGGCGAGATCACCGCCGTGCTCGATATCCAGCAGGCCAAGTTGCTCAAAGCTCAGAATCGCTTCGACCACCTGTTTGCCACCGGTGGCGAACAGCGGCTGATCCAGGAACAGGACCAGTGGATCGCCCCCAACCGCCTGCGGGTGGTGTGGAAGCAGCCCGGCCGGGAGGCCGCGGCCCCGTATCCAACTGTTGAGCGCCCCTGAGCCGAGCCGACCCTGACGGCGGCGGCTCCGTAGGTTGTTGCGCGCCACAGTCAGGCCCCATGGTGTCCCCCTCCAGCGCGACCAGCCCCAGCGAAGCCACCACTGCAGGGGGAGCACCCGGAACCGTGCTGATCACCGGCACCACCTCGGGCGTGGGCCTCAATACCGTCAAGGCCCTGGTGGATCGGGGTTGGACGGTGGTGACGGCCAACCGCGATCCCGTGCGAGCGGCTGAGGCGGCCACGGCCCTCGGCATCCCGAGCGAGCGGCTGCACCACCTGCGCATGGACCTGGGCGACCTTGAGAGCGTGCGGGTGGGTGTCGAGACGCTCGTGAGCTCCCTGGGCTTCGGCCTTGATGCCCTGGTGATCAATGCCGCCGTGTACAAACCCCGCCTGAAGGAACCGGAGCGCTCTCCTCAGGGCTACGAGCTCTCGATGGCCACCAACCACCTGGGCCACTTCCTGCTGATCCAGCTGCTGCTGCCCGATCTGCAACACTCCCAGCACCCCTCCCGGAGGGTCGTGATCCTCGGCACGGTGACGGCCAACTCCAAGGAGCTGGGCGGCAAGATCCCCATCCCCGCCCCGGCGGATCTGGGCGATCTCAGCGGTTTCAAGGCGGGCTTCAAGGCACCGATCGCCATGGCCAACGGCAAGCCGTTCAAGCCAGGTAAGGCCTACAAGGACAGCAAGCTCTGCAACATGATCACCACCCAGGAGCTGCACCGCCGCCTGCACGCCGACACCGGCATCGTGTTCAGCTCGCTCTACCCGGGCTGCGTGGCTGACACGCCGCTGTTCCGCAACACGCCGCGGGCCTTCCAGACGATCTTCCCCTGGTTCCAGAAGAACATCACCGGTGGCTACGTGAGCCAGGCCCTGGCCGGCGAGCGGGTGGCCCAGGTGGTGGCCGATCCCGCCTTCGCCGCCTCCGGCGTGCACTGGAGCTGGGGCAACCGCCAGACCAAGGGCGGCAAGCAGTTCAGCCAGGAACTCTCCGACAAGGCCAGCAAGCCGGAAACCGCCCAGGGTGTCTGGGAGGAATCACTGAAGCTGGTGGGGCTGGCCTGAGACTGGGCCCCTCCAGAAGAGGATTCCACCTGAAACGGTCCCAAGCTGAGCCCGGGACCTCTGCCACTCAATCGAAGCCGAGCAGATCGAAGATCTCGCGATCTTTGAGCGATTCGGCTTCAAGAGGCTCAACGCTCTCGAGCATGCGCCGGGCCAGGTTGAGGTATTCGTTCTGCACGGCCTCCACCTCCGGTGTGGCCTCCATCTCGAAGATCGTGCACTTCTTCAGACGTGAGCGGCGGATCGCATCGAGATCCGGGAAGTGGGCCATGGTCTTCATGCCGACCCGGTCGTTGAAGCGGTCGATCTGATCGGTGTCCTTGGAGCGGTTGGCCACCACACCACCAAGGCGCACCTTGTAGTTCTTGGCCTTGGCCTGGATCGCGGCGATGATCCGGTTCATGGCGAAGATCGAGTCGAAGTCGTTCGCCGTAACGATCAGGCAGTAGTGGGCATGCTGCAGCGGCGCCGCAAAACCACCGCACACCACATCACCGAGCACGTCGAAGATCACCACGTCGGTGTCCTCCAGCAGGTGATGCTCCTTGAGCAGTTTCACGGTCTGGCCTGTCACATAGCCACCGCAGCCGGTGCCAGCCGGCGGACCACCGGACTCCACGCACATGACGCCGTTGAAGCCTTCGAACACGAAGTCCTGCGGGCGCAGTTCCTCGGTGTGGAAATCCACGGTTTCAAGGATGTCGATCACCGTGGGCACCATCTGCTTGGTGAGCGTGAAGGTGCTGTCGTGCTTCGGGTCGCAGCCGATCTGCAGCACCCGCTTGCCCAGCTTGGAGAAGGCGGCTGAGAGGTTGGAGCTGGTGGTGCTCTTGCCGATGCCACCCTTGCCATAAACGGCGATCACCAGGGCTCCTTCCTCGATGTGCAGGCCGGGATCCTGAAGCACCTGAACGCTGCCCTCACCGTCGGGACGTGTGAGCGTGGTGGTCATGGGGTATGGCCCTGAAGGGAGTTCACCGGAGCCAGCGCGGCGGACCACGGTGATCTCTCCATCCAAGACCTCCACCGCACAAGCGCAACAGACACGTGGGTAAAGCGATACATATGCAGGACAATCAACAGGTTTGATCAACAGCCAACTGAGTGGAAATACTCAGCTGGCCTGCCCGCGTGCTGTTCGGCGAAGCAGGTGGTTCAGCAGCCGGTTCAGCTGCCGGTTCAGCAGCCCGGTCAGCGGCTGAAGTGCGCCTTGGCCTCGTAGAGAGCCTCACCATCGATCACCGCCAGCCCCCGCTCCTTGGCGAAGGCTTCGGTGTTGCGACGCACCTTGCCACGCACGAAGAAGGGAATCCGGGCCAGCTCCGCCTCACCATCGGCACTCCAGCGGAGCTCACCACCCGGAGCTGCCGCCGAGGTTTCCGTGGTTGTGATGGAGTCGTCGACAGTCGGCATGGCCTGGGGCGGCGCCCCCTCGCCCAGGTGGCTGCGGTGGCCTTCCACAAATTCGAAGTCGTGGCGGAACATGCCGATCAGGTGTTCCTCCAGGCCCATCATCAGCGGGTGCACCCAGCTGTCGAAGATCACGTTCGCCCCCTCGAAGCCCATCTGCGGGCTGAAGCGGGCCGGTACGTCCTGCACATGCAGCGGCGCGCTGATCACGGCACAGGGGAGGCCCAGGCGCTTGGCGCTGTGGCGTTCCATCTGGGTGCCAAGCACCAGCTCCGGCGCCGCCGCCGCCATGGCGGCCTCCACGGCGAGGTAGTCGTCAGTGATCAGAGCTTCCAGCCCCAGCTCGGCCGCCGCGGCACGCACCTCGCGGGCCTGCTCGCGGCTGTAGCTGCCCAGGCCCACCACAGCGAAGCCCAGTTCGCGGCTGGCGATGCGGGCTGCGGCGATCGCATGGGTGGCATCGCCGAAGATGAACACCCGCTTGCCGGTGAGGTAGGTGGAATCCACCGAACGGGAATACCAGGGCAGGCGTGAGCGGCGCTCCGCCTCACACACGCCATCGGCACCCGGCTGCAGCTCCGCCGGCAGCTCCAGCTGCAGCAAGCTGTGCAGCTCCCTCAGGAAGGCCACGGTGGCGCCGATGCCGATCGGCACGGTGCCAACACTGGCCATGCCGAACTGGCGCTCCAGCCAGCTGCACGCCGGCCCCGCCAACTCCGGGTAGAGGTTCACGTTGGCATCGGCGTCGGGGATGCGCATCAGGTCCGCCGGGCGGGCCCCCAGGGGTGCCACCACGGCCACATCGATGCTGTAGCCGCCCAGGAGTGTGCTGAGTTCGCGCACATCGTCGCGGCAGCGGAAGCCCAGCAGCGAGGGGCCGAGCAGGTTCACGCGCGGCCGGCGGCCCTCGGCGCGCCAGCGGGCCGGATCGGGCTTGGGGCTGCCGGGAGGCGGCAGCAGCGGCTTGAGCAGCCCCCGCACCAGTTGATAGAAGGTTTCAGCGGCGCCCCAGTTCTCCTTCTTGGAGTAGGCGGGCAGCTCCAGGCTCACCATCGGGATACCGCCTAGGTCCATGCCGGCGGCCAGGGCACCGGGCTGATCCTGGATCAGCTCGGCGGTGCAGCTCTCGCCCACGAGCAAGGCTTCGGGCTTGAAGCGCTCCACCGCCTCGGCGATCGAGCGTTTCACCAGCTCAGCAGTGTCACCCCCCAGGTCGCGGGCCTGGAAGGTGGTGTACGTGACGGGCGGGCGCCGATCCCGGCGCTCGATCATCGTGAACAGCAGATCGGCGTAGGTGTCGCCCTGGGGGGCGTGCAGCACGTAGTGCACCCCCTCCATCGAGGCGGCGATGCGCATGGCGCCCACGTGGGGCGGGCCTTCATAGGTCCAGAGGGTGAGTTCCATCGCTTGGGGGTGGGGGGATCAGGCGAATGAGAGAGCGGCGCGGCGGCGCAGGGAACGGGCGAACAGCTCGGCGAGATCGGCCGCCTGATCGATGCCGTGGATGGGGCTGAACACCAGCTCGATCGACCACTTGGTGGCCATGCCCTCCGCCTCGAGCGGATTGGCCAGCCCCAGGCCGCAGAGCACCAGATCAGGCCGCGCCGCACGCAGGCGCTCCAGCTGGCGTTCCACGTGCTGGCCCTCGCTGATCTGGGTGCCGGGCGGCAGCAGGTCCAGCTCCGCGGCCATCAGCTGACGATCGAGATAGGGGGTTCCCACCTCCACCAGCTTCATGCCGCATTCGCGGGCGAGGAAGCGGGCCAGGGGAATCTCCAGCTGGGAATCGGGCAGCAGGAACAGGCGCCGGCCGGCCAGCAGCTGACGATGGGGCTCCAGGGCGCGGCGGCTGCGCTCCACCAGCGGATCCAGCACCTCCGCCACCCGCTGGGGATCGATGCCGAAGGCCGCCGCAGCCGCTGCCATCCAGGCGCGGCTACCCTCCACGCCGAAGGGGAAGGGAGCCTGGATCAGCTGGGCGCCTCGGTCCACCAGGGCGCGGGCGGTGCCGGAGAGGAAGGGTTGCGCCAGCAGCAGCCGGGTGCCGGGGCCGACCGACGGCAGCTCGGTGGAGCGCCGCGGCGGCAGGCTGGCCACCCGTTCGATGCCAAGCCTGTGGAACAGGCTGATCAGGCGTTCCTCCACCGCATCCGCCAGGGTGCCGACGATCAGCAGCTGATCGAGGCGCTGCTCCGGATCCGACGCACCGCCGGCACCGCTGGCGGGCATCAGCGGGATCAGGGCCTGCAGGGCGCCGTCCTCCCCCTGGGTGAAGGTGGTCTCGATGCCACTGCCGCTGTAGTTCAGCACCGTGACCCGGCCGAGATGCTGGCGGTTGAGCCGTTCAGCCGCCTTGGCCAGATCGAGCTTGATCACCTCACTCGGGCAGCTGCCCACCAGGAACAGGGTGCGGATCTCCGGGCGCCGCTCCAGCAGCTGCGCCACCAGGCGATCGAGCTCCTCGTTGGCATCGGCAAGGCCAGCCAGATCGCGCTCGCCAAGGATCGCGGTGCCGAAGCGCGGCTCGGCGAAGATCATCACGCCGGCGGCGCTCTGGACCAGGTGGGCGCAGGTGCGTGACCCCACCACGAGGAAGAAGGCGTCCGGCATGCGCCGGTGCAGCCAGACGATCGAGGTGAGTCCGCAGAACACCTCCCGCTGGCCGTTCTCGCGCAGTGTTGGCGGCAGATCCGCTGCCGAGCCTGAGAGTGGAACTGGGGCCGACGGAGCAGCCGATGCAAGCGTTGCCATACCCGGCCTCCTGCCGAGCCATGCACCCCTCGCTAGCGCGGCTGGGGTGCACTGGGGAGGCTCCGCCCACAACGGTTAAGGAAGCTGTGCGCAAACCCCCACAGGGGCCCGACCGTCTGCCGCTGTGGATCAGCTGCCGGGCAGGGAGCGCAGGGCCTCGGACGACCCCATCACCACCAGCAGCTCCCCCTCGGCGAGCACATGCGAGGCAGGCGGATTCACATGCAGCTGGCCGCTGGGCCCGGCCGCCAGCACGCTGATGTTGTAGTGCTTGCGCAGGTTGAGATCCCGCAGGGAGTGGCCCACGAACGAGGCGGGAACCTTGATTTCCTCGATCGAGTTGCGGTCGTCGAGGCGCAGCTGTTCCAGCAGATTCGGCCGCACCAGCTCCATACCGAGGCGCTGACCCATCATTTTCGAGGGGAAGACCACCCGATCGGCGCCCACCCGGTAGAGCATCTTCACGTGCAGATCGCTGGTGGCGCGGGCAATCACCTGCTGCACACGCGTACCGGGGGTGTCCTTGCAGATCAGCGTGGCGGTGATGCTGGCCTCGATCGGCTCACTGATCGCCACCACCACGGTGGCCAGATCGAGCACGCCGGCTGCGCGCAGGGCCTCCTCATCGGTGCAGTCCACCACACGCGCCTCAATGGCCGCATCGATGTGGCGCAGCTCATCGATGGCGCGCTGGCTCTGATCGATGGCCAGGACCTCGGCTCCAGATCGCAACAGCTCGGCGCACACCGAGGAGCCGAAGCGGCCCACACCGATCACGGCGAAGCCTCCCTGCTGGGAGGCTCCCTCCGCCCCCCACTGCCACCACTGATTCACCACGGCCCCATGCAGGTGGAACCGTTCTAAGCCGCCGCACCCGATTCAGACGTACAGATCCTCGCGGGGATAGCCCACCCGCTGCTGGGGACGACTGCCGTAGAGGGCCGACAGCAGCAGCAGGATGCCGATCCGGCCCACGAACATGCCCACCATCAGCACCAGCTGGCCCCAGCGGTTGAGGTTGGCGGTGACACCCACATCCAGACCCACAGTGCCGAAGGCCGACACGCAGGTGAACAGCTTCTCCAGGAAGCTGTAGGTCTGATGGCCAGGTAGACCCTCTGCCGTGGGCCCGATGCCCAGCAGCAAGGCCATCAGCACCACGAACAGCAGCGAGGCCAGAGTGACGCCAACGGCGCGCAACACCGTTGCATCGGGCAGCTCGCGGCGATGCAGCAGCACGTGGTCGCGGTCCTCAAGGGTGGAGCGAGTGGCCCCCATCAGGATCGCGAAGGTGGTGGTCTTGATGCCGCCGCCGGTGCCGCCGGGGCTGGCGCCAATGAACATCAACACGATCATCAGCAATAAACCGGCATCGGTGATCGTTTCCGCCGAAAGCGGAATCGTGTTGAAACCGGCGGTGCGGGTGCTGACCGACTGGAACAGGGTGATCTGCAGCTTCTGCCAGAGGGAAAGCTTCCCAAGAGCCATGGCCTCATAGCCGAAGTGCTCGGTGACCAGAAGACCAAGGGCGCCGACGACGATCAGCAGCACCGTGGTGCGCAGGACCAGGCGGGTATGCAGGCTCAGCCGGTGCAGGCGCTTCAGGCGAAGCCTGTTCACCCACAGATCATTGATGACCCGCCAGCCGATGCCGCCGATCACGATCATGCTGGCGATCACGCCGTTGACCACCGGGTTGTCGCGGTAGGCCTCGAGGTTCTTCGCCCAGAGCCCGAAGCCGGCGTTGTTGTAGGCGCTGATCACGTGGAACATCGAAGCCCAGAGCCGCCGCAGCGGGTTCTCGATGTCCGTGAAACCGAAGGCGTAGAGCACCACCGTGCCCAGGCCCATCACACAGGTGGCGGTCAGCAGGATGCTGTGGAAGGTGGGCCCGATACCACCCACGCCGAATTCATCGAGCGCGCGGCCCTTGTCGAGCCGCTGGCGCAGGCCGGAGCGCCCCTGCACGAAGCCCTGCAGGAAGGTGGTGATCGCCATCAGGCCGAGGCCGCCGGTGACGATCAATCCGGCCAGCACGATCTGGCCCAGCAGGGTGAGATCGCGATCCACCACGATGATCGAGAGGCCGGTCACCGTGATCGCCGAGGTCACCGTGAACAGGGCCTGCCAGAGGCCAACGTCGTCGCTGGAGCAGAGCGGCGAGGCCAGCAGGAAAGTGCCCACCACAATCACCAGCAGACCGGTGACCACGGTGAACTGAGGCACCGTGAGCTGGTGGCGCCAGCGCCACAGGAGCTGGAACGGGTTGGCCTTGGTGGCGCTGATCATCCAGCCGAAGCGGGTGGAACCGCCAAACCGTAGGTAAGGTCCGGTCCAGGACGAAGGCTTGCCGCCCCCATGAACCCGGTTGTTGCGCTCATCGTCCTGGCGGCGGTGATCCTGGTGGGTTCAGCCATAGCCACGGGGGTCGAGGCGGCGGTTCTCACCGTGAATCCGATCCAGGTCCACACCCTCACCCAGCAGCGGGTGCCGGGGGCGCGGGCGCTGGAGCGCATCAAGGCCAGGCCAGGCCGCGCCCTGGCGCTGCTGGTGGTGGCCAACAACCTGTTCAACATCTCCGGGTCGATGCTGCTGGGCAGCCAGGCCGATGGGGTGTTCCACGCCGGCTTCGGCGGCGCCGCCGGCCTGATCGCCTTCAACGTGGCCTTCACCTTGCTGGTGATCCTGTTCGCCGAGATCCTGCCCAAAACGATCGGCAACAGCTTCGCCATGCCGATCAGCCTGGTGGCCTCACGGGTGCTGCTGGTGGCTGAACGCCTCAGCCTGCCGCTGCTGCTGCTGCTGGAGAAACTGATGCCGGCGATCACCGCCGAAGCGGAACTCACCACCAACGAGCGTGAGATTCACCTGATGGCGCGGCTGGGCTCGCAGCAGGGTCAGATCGAGGCAGATGAGGCCGCGATGATCGGCAAGGTGTTCGCCCTCAACGACCTCTCGGCCAGGGATCTGATGGTGGCCCGGGTTGCCACCCCCTCGCTGCCGGGAGCCAGCAGCCTTGAAGCTGAGCGCGACGACATCATCGCGGCCCCGGAGGACGCCTGGTGGGTGGTGCTGGGGGAGGAGGTGGATGAGGTGCTCGGTGTGCTGAGCCGCGAGGAAGCCCTCACCCATCTGCTGCGGGGCCATGGCGAACGGCTGGTGAGCCAGGTGTGTGATCCGCCTCATTTCGTGCCGGAGATGATCCGTGCCGATCGACTGCTCACCACCTTCCGCCGCGGCGACCGCAGCGCCATCCGCGTGGTGGTGGATGAGTTCGGCGCCTTCGTGGGGCTGGTGAGCGCCGCCGACATCCTGGGGGTGCTGGCCGGTTGGAAACGGGTGGCCACACCCGAGCCGGCGTCGGAGCAGCACTGAGCATCGGGGCGGCACTCCGGCCGTGAGCTTCAGGGGTGCAGGCGGTTGCGCTGGCGCCGCCTCATCCACCACCAGTACAGCCCTCCAATGGCCAAGGCACTGAGCAGGCCCACCACGGTGGAGCCGAGCATCAGGCGGCCGCTGAAGGCGAGGCCCAGATCCCACAGCCCCGACTCCTGCACCTGTTGCAGCGAGGGGAAACCGGGACCTGGGCCCAGCAGCCAACTCCCCACCTGGTAGTTGAACCAGTACAGAGGCAGGGAGGTGAGCGGATTGCTGATCCAGGTGCCCGCCGCGGCGAGGATGTGGCTGCCGCGCACCAGCGAGGCCAGACCCACCCCCAGCAGAATCTGCAGACCGAAGAAGGGATAGCAGCCGGTGAAGATGCCGGCGGCCAGTCCACGGGCCTGCTGGCCGTGGCTCCCCTCCTGGCGCCAGAGCCAGCGCAGGTAGGCCCGCAGGCGGCGCTGCCACCGACGGCGCGGGCGTTGGCTGCCCAGTCGGTGACGGGCCCTGTTGAAGCGTGAGCGGAACACTTGGATCACCCGAGAGGTCGTGCAGCCGGCTGAGGGACCATGCTGGCGGCCCGGGCAGGGCCGCGGGGTCTGGCAGGGCACCACCAGATCCACCGGTCGTTGGATCGAGTCAGGAGATTTCGCGGGCGCCTACTCCCGGTTCCGCCAGGGCTGCACAAGACGAGAGAGGCCGGCACACACCAGCCGGCTCTGTTTCCCACCAGACAACCGGGGTATCGGTCAGACTGCCTGCATCGAGCCGGCCATGCCTTGGGATTCCCCGCCAAAACCAGCTATGGCATCGCCGCTCTGATGGAGCTGGCCGGCGTGCATGCCAGCGGCGAGGTGCTGCAGGTGGCCGAGATCGCCAGCCGCCAGGGCATCCCCGAGCGGTACCTCGAGCAGATGATGACCAGCCTGCGTCGCGGTGGGCTGCTGCGCAGCCTGCGCGGTCCGCGCGGGGGCTATCAGCTCACCAGGCCGCCGGAAGCGGTGACCCTGGCCCAGGTGATCCACTGCCTGGAGGGAGATCCGGCCGTCAGCCCCGACGAGCCGGCCCGCAGCCCCGAGTTCCAGGTGATCGATGCCCTGGCGGGTGAACTGGCCCGCATCCGCCTGGCCCAGCTGGAGAGCACCACCCTGGCGAACCTGCTGGAGCAGCGGGATCAGCGGCTGCAGGCCCAGGCGATGTACTTCATCTGATCAGGATCAGAGCGCCAGCTGATCAGAGGTAGAAGCCCACGGTGGTCACCACACGGGTGCCCTGGGCCCGCAGGGCGCTGCGCAGGGCAATGGTGCTCTGGTTGTGCAGGAGGTTCTCCCAGCGGTGCCGGGTCACGAACACCGGCAGGACCACGGTGCAGAAACGATCGCGGTCCTTGCGGTGGTTCACTTCGAACTCGCTCACGAACTGCAGCACCGGACCTAGCAACGAGCGGTAAGGCGACTCCAGAACCACCAGCTCGATCTCCGGCAACTGCCGCGCCCACTGTTCGCGGAAGGCATCGGCACGTCCCAGGCCCAGGTCCACATGAACGGCCACCAGCTCGCGGGCAATCGTGCGGGCGTAACGCACCGCCTCAAAGGTGCCCCGATGCAGCTGCCCCACCAGCACCACCACCGGGGCGCCGCCGTGCTCCGGTGCCGGGGGCAGGATGAGCTTCTTGTCGGCGGCCAGGCGCAACCGCTTCGACACCTGCGTGTAGTGCCGCTTGATCGTGAGAAAGAGGCTCACCAGCAGCGGGATCGCCAGCACCACCAGCCAGGCGCCCTGGCCGAACTTGCTGTAGAGCAACACTGCGGTCACCACCACGGTGACGAGGCTGCCGAAGCCGTTGATCAGCGCCTTGGCAATCCAGCCGCGGCCCCGATCGCGCCACCAGTGCACCACCATGCCGGCCTGGGAGAGGCTGAAGCTGAGGAAAACCCCCACGGCATACAGCGGGATCAGACGGCTGACGCTGCCGTTGAACACCACCAGCAGCAGGCCAGAGAAGGCGCTCAGGGCGATGATGCCGTTGCTGAACACCAGCCGATCCCCGAGCGAGGTGAGCTGGCGCGGCAGGTAGCCGTCCTGGGCGAGGAAATTGGCCAGCCGAGGGAAATCGGCATAGGCCGTGTTGGCCGCCAGCAGCAGGATCAACAGCGTGGCCAGCTGCAGGATCAGCAGCAGCACACCGTCGCCGAACACGGCGTGGCCCAGCTGATAGAGCAGCGTCGGCCCGTGCTCCTCGTACACGAAACCAACCTGATGGGCCAGCACGCTGATGCCGCTGAACATCAGCGCCAGCACCACCACCATCACCGTGAGCACACGGCGGGCATTGCGCCACTCCACCGGCCGGAAGGCGAGCACCGAATCGCTGATGGCCTCGATGCCGGTGAGGGCCGCACAGCCGGAACTGAAGGCGCGCATCAGCAGCACCGGCGTGAGTGCGGCGCCGAGCTGCTCCGGCGCCATCCCGTGTTGCCGCGCCATCAGCAGGTTCTGCTCACTGGCCTGCAACACCTCCAGATCGCCATGGGCCAGGCGCAGCAGGCCGCCGATCACCAGCGCGAACACCGCCACCATGAACACATAGGTGGGCAGGCTGAGCAGCTGAGCACTGGAGCGGAGCCCCCGCAGGTTGGCCACCATCAACAGCACCAATGCCAGCAGGCACAGGGGCACCCGATAGGGCGCGAGGTCCGGGAAATAAGAGGTGAGCGCGGCGATGCCGGCGGCGGTGCTCACCGCCACGGTGAGCACGTAATCGATCGAAAGAGAGGCACCGGCCACCAGCCCGGTGATCGGGCCCAGGTTCTCGTGGCTGACGCGGTAGGAGCCACCCCCCTGGGGATAGGCCTTGATCGTCTGCCGGTAGCTGATGGCCACGATCACCATCAGGGCCACGATCAACCCGGTGATCGGCAGGGTAAAGCCCAGGCCGGCCGCTCCCGCCATGCCCAGCACCAGCACGATCTCCTGGGTGGCGTAGGCCACCGAGGAGAGGGCATCGGAGCTGAGGATCGCCAGCGCCTCGGCATTGCTGAGCCGCTCCTCGGCATGGGCGCTGGTGGGCAGCGGCGCCCCGACAAGCGCGGCTTTGAGCCGATCAAAACGCAGGCGGGGCATCGGTCCGATCGGGTGCCATTCAGCAACCTAGTTCCGCTGGCCGGGTTTACCTAACCTGAACAAAGGAGTGATCCAACCGCGATGCGCCCCCTGTTCCGCCACCGCTCCTCTGCCGGCCTGGAGATGATCCTGGTCACAGGCCTGGTGGCCGGCTGCCAGGCGCCCGATGTCCCTGCCCTGCAGAAGCTGGCCTGTGAACAGGCCGCCACCAACCTCAACATGCAGTCGGTGTCGCAGATGGATGCCCTGCGCAAGGCGCTTGGCGTGGCGCCGGGGGTTGATCCGATCAGCGCCTGCAAGGCGCTGGGGGCTGACATGACGCCGCAGGGCACACAGCCCAAGCCCGCTGACAAGACGACAGGCGAGCAGACCTCTGAGGAGCCCGCACCCTGATGGCGACGCCATCCGGCCGGGGCCGGATGGATCCATGAAAAAGCCCCCGGCACCGTTGCCGGGGGCGAAATCAGGACACGGGTGAGTCCTAAAGGAGGTGGGGGACGCCCGGGAGAAACGTGCTCAGCGAGACGTGCTCAGCGAGACGTGCTCAGAGTGACCCGCTCAGAGAGCAGCGTCGCCGCGTTCGCCGGTGCGGATGCGCACCACCTGTTCCACGGAGGTGACGAAGATCTTGCCGTCGCCGATTTCGCCCGTGCGGGCGGCCTCGCTGATGGCCGAGATCGCGGCCTCCACCTTGTCGTCGGCGACGACGGTGGTGATGCGGATCTTGGGGAGGAAGTCCACCGTGAACTCGTTGCCGCGATAGCGCTCCACCTGACCCTTCTGGCGACCGAAGCCGCGCACATCGTTGATGGTCATGCCGACCACCTCAATGGCAACGAGGGCGTTCTTGACCGCGTCCACCTTGGAGGGACGCACCACAGCTGTGATCTGTTTCATGGTGATGCGGGCCTCAGTAGGTCATGGGGTCGTAGGCCTCTTCGCCGTGGGCGACGAAGTCGAGGCCGCGCTCCTCATCTTCGGGGCTGACCCGCAGGCCAACAACGGCGCCGACGATCCAGAGGATGATCGCGGTACCGATGCCCACGAAGCCATAGGAGATCAGCACGGCCTTGATGTGAGCCACGAACAGGGCAGCATTGCCACCGCTGGCCAGGATCTCGGCTGACTTGGGGAAGTAGTCGGCAGGAACCAGGGCCGGTGCCGCCAGGGCACCCGTGAGCAGAGCACCGACGGTGCCACCAACGCCATGAACGGCGTAGGCATCCAGGGAATCGTCGAACTTGATGGCCGACTTCACCTGCACCGCGATGTAGCAGGCAGCCGCGGTGGCGGCACCGATCACTATCGCCTGGGGCATGTAGACGAAGCCAGCAGCCGGCGTGATGCCCACCAGGCCGGCCACGGCGCCGGTGGCAGCACCCACAGCCGTGGGTTTGCCGTCACGGAACCACTCGATCAGGCACCAGGTGAGCAGCGCCGTCGAGGCGGACAGACTCGTGGTCATGAAGGAGAAACCGGCACCCTTGGCGGCGAAGTAGCTGGCGCCGTTGAAGCCGAACCAGCCGAACCACAGCAGACCAGCACCCAGAAGGATGAAGGGCACGTTGTGGGGAGGGCGCTTGCTCTCGGGGAAGCCGCTGCGTGGGCCGACGATCGCGGTGGCCACCAGAGCGGCCACGCCAGCGGCGATGTGAACCACGGTGCCGCCGGCGAAGTCGATCGCGCCGATCTCACCGAACGGACCGAGATAGCCGCCACCCCAGACCATCTTGCACATGGGGCAGTAGACGAACAGGCTCCAGAGCAGGGCGAACCAGAACCAGGCCTTGAAGTTGATGCGCTCCACCAGGGCGCCGGAGATCAGAGCCGGCGTGATGATCGCGAACATGCCCTGGAACAGGGCAAACGAAGAAGCGGAGATGGCGAAACCATCGGCGAGGGGGGCATCACCGAGCTCACCGCCGACGCCATTGAGCCACATCTGGCCGAGGCCACCGATGAAGGGGCTGCCGAAGCCGGTGTCGAAGGAGAGGGAGTAGCCGATCACCACCCAGACGACACCGATGAGCCCCATCAGGAAGAAGCTCATCATCATCGTGTTCAGCACGTTCTTGGCGCGGGTGAAGCCGCCGTAGAAGAACGCGAGGCCGGGGGTCATCAGCAGCACCAGGGCTGAACCCATGAGCATCAGCAGGGTGTCAGCGCCATCGGTGGGCATCTTGGTGAGTGCAGCCTTGGCCGAGCCGGCCATCAGGGGCAGCAAACCGGCACCAAAGGCCAGCAGCATCACGGCATAACGCTTCAGTTCAGGCTCCTGAACTTTGGCGAGTGCCTTGGTGCGGAAGCGATCAAAAACAGCCAGCGGGGTGGGACCACCGCCCGCCAAGGGGACATGGGCCATGAAGGGGGAAAACCTCTCCAACGTTCGCCAGGCCACAGTCCGACAGAGAGCGGACAACGTCTTGTAGCTGCTGTAACCGTTTTGCCGACCCAAACACAATGGCGCTGACCTGATTGGCCCAGCGGACAGGGCATTGGTCGCAATCGATACCGTTCAGGCCAGAGCGGAATCCGTGGCTTGCATCCAAACCCCCTCAGTGATCCGCTTGAATCTCGGGATGTGAATCCACATCTGGATCTTGTCCCGAGCACCGTCCGCCCCCTGGCATGCCCTCAGCCCCGAAGCCTGCCTGCAGGAGTTGAAGGCCAGCCCTGACGGCCTGAGCACCGCCGACGCGGCCCGGCGCCTGGCGGACACCGGGGCCAACAAGCTGCAGCTCTCGGCGGGCCGCAGCACCTTGGAGATCCTCTGGGATCAGTTCAGCAACGTGATGCTGATCATGCTGCTGGCGGTGGCCGCCGTGTCTGGCGCCGTTTCGCTGCATCAACAGGAGTTCCCCAAGGACGCCCTGGCGATCCTTGTGATCGTGGTGCTCAACGGTCTGCTCGGCTACCTGCAGGAGAGCAAGGCGCAGCAGGCCCTGCTGGCCCTGCGCGATATGGCCCAGCCGCTCGTGGTGGTGCGCCGGGATGGCGACTGGCAGCGCCTGTCCAGCGAACTTCTGGTTCCCGGCGACCTGATCCGCCTTGAGGCCGGCGACAAGATTCCGGCCGATGCCCGCCTGCTGGAGGCGGCCGACCTGGGGGTGCGTGAAGCGGCCCTCACCGGTGAAGCCGAAGCGGTGTTCAAGCAGCCCGGCCTGCTGCTCGAGGTGAACACCCCGGTGCTGGAGCGCCAGAACTGCCTGTTCCAGGGCACCGAGGTGGTGCGGGGTCGCGGTGTGGCCCTGGTGAGCGCCACCGGCATGGCCACCGAACTGGGCCAGATCGCTGAACTGATCAACACGGCCGGCGGCGAGAGCACCCCGCTGCAGGAGCGGCTGGATGGCCTGGCCAAGGTGCTGGTGGGCAGTGCCCTGGCACTGGTGGCGGTGGTGGTAGGCCTCGGCCTGCTGCTGGGCCAGGACCCGCTGAACCTGCTGGAGGTGTCGCTGTCGATGGCGGTGGCGATCGTGCCCGAGGGCCTGCCGGCCGTGATCACCGTGACCCTGGCGATCGGCACCCAACGCATGGTGCGCCGCGCCGCCCTGATCCGCCGCCTACCGGCGGTGGAGGGCCTCGGCTCGGTGACGGTGATCTGCTCCGACAAGACCGGCACCCTCACCCAGAACCGTCAGGTGGTGCAGGAGCTGCGCCTGGGCACCGCGGCGATTGCCGTTGGCGGCCAGGGCTATGAGCCCACCGGCGACCTGACCCCCAGCCTCCTCACCCCTCCGGAAGGAGCCACGGCCGGCTGCGTGGCCGGCGCCCGCGAGCTGCTGCTGCAGGCCGGGGTGCTCTGCAGCGATGCCGAGCACAAGCAGAAGGACGATGGCACCTGGGACGTGCTGGGGGATCCGACCGAAGGTGCCCTCTCGGTGGTGGCGGCCAAGGCCGGGATCGACGATTTCGAGCTGCGCAGCCACTTCCAGCGGGCTGCAGAGATTCCCTTCAGCTCCGAGCGTCAGCTGATGGCCGTCTGGGTGGACGACCCCAACGGCACGCTCCAGGCTCCATTGGGCGAGAGCGCCCGAGGCTCCAACCGTCTGCTGATCAGCAAAGGCGCCCCGGAGGTGATCATCGGCCAGTGCGCCCGCTGGATTGATGGGGCAGGTGTGGTGGCCCTCAGCGAGCCCCAGCGCCAGTGGTGGCTGGAGCAGGCCCGCCAGCTGGCCGGCTCCGGCCTGCGGGTGCTGGCCTTCGCCTGCGCCCCTCACCACGCCAGCCCGGATCAGGAGCTTCAGGGCCAGGTGCTGCTGGGCCTGATGGCTCAGCTCGATCCCGCGCGGCCGGAGGTGGCCACCGCCGTGGCCACCTGCCGCAAGGCCGGCATCCGGCCGGTGATGATCACCGGCGATCACCCGCTCACGGCCCGTGCCATCGGCAGCGCCATCGGCCTGACCAGCAGCGACGGGGAGGTGATCCTCGGCCGCGAGCTGGAGGCGATGGAGGAGCCGGCCCTGCGTGAGGCGGTGGCTCGCTGCAGCGTCTACGCCCGCGTGGCGCCCGAGCAGAAGCTCAGGATCGTGAAGGCACTGCAGGCCAACGGCCAGGTGGTGGCGATGACCGGCGACGGCGTCAACGACGCCCCGGCGCTCAAGCAGGCCCACATCGGCGTGGCCATGGGCATCACCGGCACGGAGGTGAGCAAGGAAGCGGCCGACATGGTGCTCCTCGACGACAACTTCGCCACAATCGTCAGCGCCGTGGAAGAGGGGCGGCTGGTGTACGCCAACATCCGCCGCTTCGTGAAGTACATCCTCGGCAGCAACGTCGGTGAGCTGATCACCATTGCCTCCGCGCCGCTGCTGGGTCTGGTGGGCGTGCCGTTGACGCCCCTGCAGATTCTCTGGATGAACCTGGTGACCGACGGCGTGCCCGCCCTGGCCCTGGCCCTGGAACCCGGCGAGGCGGGGCTGATGGACCGGGCGCCGGCGGAACCCGGTGAATCGATCTTCGCCCGTGGCATCGGCCGCTACATCCTGCGGATCGGGGTGGTGTTCGCGCTGATCGTGATCGCCCTGATGCTCTACGCCTCCGAGCACAGCGGTGATCACTGGAAAACAATGGTGTTCACCACCCTCTGCCTGGCACAGATGGGCCATGCCCTCTCAGCCCGCAGCGACCTGCCGCTGGTCCAGGTGGCACCCTTCTCCAACCCCTGGCTGATCTGGGCGGTGCTGCTCACCTCCGGCCTGCAGCTGCTGCTGCTCTACGTGCCGCCTCTGGCTGGCTTCTTCGGCACACAACCCCTCAGCGGCCACGAGCTGCTGATCTGCGTGGGCTTCAGCCTGCTTCTGTTCCTGTACCTCGAACTGGAGAAGGTCTGGCGGCTGTGGCGCCGAGGAGCCAGTGCTGATGCCTGAGGGCATTGCCCTCAGCGCTGGCCTCGCCTCACAATCCCCGTACGGAAATCCCAGCGGGAGGGTTCCAGGGAGCCCTGCCGCTGGGTTCGACGCACGTGATCCCTGCCTCGGTATTGCGATTGTTCGAGCCAGGGGGACAGGCTCGTGAGCACCAGAGGCATGCTGATCAGCATTAACAGCGCCAGCAGCCCGATCCCGTGGCGATCCAGCAGGCCCAACAGCGGCTGATGGGTGGTCTGCGGCTGCAGGCGGCCACAGCTCACACAGATCAGCCGGGGCGGACGATCACTGGTCTTGGCCACCAGCCGAGCGCCGCAGGAAGGACAGGCCAAGAAGCTCGCGTCAGCCAACCATCCCAGGCTGCCAGCCGGCGGCACCGCTGACGTGCTGCAGGGGGAGGTGATGGTTCAGGGTTCAGCCGGCCTGGCCTGGGAAACCTGCACCGTCGAAGGAAGAGCGAGCTGAGATTGCTCGATCTGCCGGGATCGCTCCATCGTCTCCGCTTGCGCGGGTGACTCCGTCACCTGCGTGCGCATCCGTTCCATGGCGGCCGTTCCCAGGGCCAGGGGCGCAGCGAGGAGCAGCACGGCGAGAACGATGCCATGGCGTTGCAGCAGCGACAGCAGCGGCACGGAGGCCAGGTCGTTGCGCACATGGCCGCAGCGACAGCACAGCAAGGCTCCATCGCGCTTGTGAAGCAGGTGCTCACCGCAGTTGGGGCAGGCCATGACCGTCTTCTCGACGTCACCACCATGAAGAGCCAAGGGCGCCCGCACTGTCCAGAACGAACCATTGCGCGATCTGCTTCAGCGGATCGCTGGAGATCGGGCACAAAAAAGCGCCTGGGGGTCCCAGGCGCTGAGGAGAAATCCAGCAAGCGAGGGCTTACTTGGCGGAGGCGAAGTCGGGGTAGGCCTCCATGCCGTGCTCGCCGATGTCGAGACCTTCGGTTTCTTCCGCTTCGGTAACGCGGATGCCACCGAAGATGGCACCGATGACCGACCAGGCGATCCAGGAGGTCACGATGGCGAACAGGCCGACCGCCACAACACCGACGATCTGGTAGCCCAGCTGGGTGAAGCCGTGGCCGGTGAGCAGGCCCTTGTCGGTGTTGAACAGGCCAACAGCCAGGGTGCCCCAGATGCCGCAGGTGCCATGGACGGAGAAGGCGCCCACCGGATCATCGATCTTCAATTTGTCGATGAAGGCGACGGAGAACACCACCAGCACGCCGGCGATGAAGCCAACCACCCAGGCCGCAGGCATGGAGAAGGCGTCGCAGCCAGCCGTGATGCCCACCAGGCCGGCGAGGATGCCGTTGATGGTCATGGTGAGATCGGGCTTGCCACCGGTGAACTGGCTCACGAGGGTGGCAGCGATGCCACCGCCGGCTGCGCCGAGGGTGGTGGTCACAGCGATGTAGGGCACCTCAGGGGCCATGGAGAGCCAGGAGCCCGGGTTGAAGCCGTACCAGCCGATCCAGAGGATCAGGCAACCCAGGGTTGCGATGGCCATGTTGTGGCCAGGGATGGCCTGGGGCTTGCCATCCACGAACTTGCCGATGCGGGGGCCGAGCAGCAGGGCGCCCACCAGGCCAGCCCAGGCTCCAACGGAGTGCACCACGGTGCAGCCGGCGAAGTCGATGAAGCCCAGCTTGTTCAGCCAGCCTTCACCCACGTTCCACTGCCAGGAGCCGGAGATGGGATAGACGATCCCCACGAGCACCAGCGAGAAGATGATGAACTCGCCGAACTTGATGCGCTCAGCCACCAGACCGGACACGATCGTGGCAGCGGTGCCGGCGAAGGCCAGCTGGAAGAGGAAGTCAACGCTGGGAACCAGTTTGCCTTCGGTCACCATCTCGGGGGTGACGGTGGGGTCAAAGAACAGGCCGCCGAACTTGAACCAACCGGGGATCACCCAATCGGCGTTGTACATGATCTTGTAGCCGATGAACCAGTAGGCGGTTGCCGCCAGGGCAAACACGATCAGGTTCTTGGCCAGGATGTTGACGGCGTTCTTCTGGCGACACATCCCGGCTTCCACCATGGCGAAGCCGGCGTTCATGAAGATCACCAGAACGGCGCAGATCAGCAGGAACGTGTTGTTGGCCAGAAAGGCCGGCGTGAGCTCAGGCAGCTCTGCGGCATGGGCCGCCAGGTTGAACAGACCGAGACCCGCGAGGGCGATCGGCACACAGGCCAGCCAGGTGAGGGAACGGTTGGAGGAAAGGCCTCGGAACTTACGCAGCAGGAGCGACGGAGCGTCGAGCAGGCTGGCCTGCTGGAGGCTGCGCACCTGAGGCCGCCTGGCGTCAGGGGTGGCAACGGTCATGGGGTAGCCGAAATAGACAGAGCGAATAGGGGAGGCGACCTCAGGCCACCGTGGGCCGTATTTTTCGCCAGAGGCCAGGGCATCGCGGTAACAGGCGTTACGAAACCAAAAAGTTTCGCAACCGTGCTATGCACACCAGTACTGGGCTCTCGGGCAATCGACGTCCACGTGAGCACACAGAGTGATCGCAACGAATCATGAGGATGCCGGCTTTTTGTTCACCACGAACAGCGCGGACACGCAAACTGATCTCGAAGGACAAAACGTTGGGTGAGCCGCCCCCGGGCCCTGGCTCATTGGAAGTAGCCCCTCCGCAAGGCGAAGCAACGCTCCTTCCCACGAAGCGGACCCGTCTGCCCCGGCAGAGCGTCAAACCAACCTTCGAGGCCCGAATCCCATGTCCCAACTCCAGTACCGCGGCGTCAGCTACGACAGCAGCCGCCATGAGCAACCCGCCGCCCAAGCGGTGGACCATGCCTATCGCGGCCAGCACTACAGCGCTCCCCTGCGCCATGAGGCTGCCGATGTCGACACCAGCACCGAGCTCCACTACCGCGGCCACGTGTATCACCACCGTGCCGCCGAGGCCGTCAGCGCCGTGAACGAGGCCTGAGAACACCTGGTCGAGTGGTCGCATCGGCTACCACAACTGTCTCCAGCTCCGCCTGCAATAGGTGGAGCTTTTTTATGACGCGCCGATGGCCGCTGATCTGACCCTGATCCGCCGGGGTGACAGCTTCCAGCTCTGCGCCGGCAGCGTGTTCGGCATGCTGTGGCTGCAGACCCACTTCGAAGCCAGCACCTGGGAGCTGGTCTGCTCGGGCCAGGTGAGGATCAGCGCAGGCTCCAGCGTGGATCTGCAGGACGATGCCCTGGCAGCAGGCCTGAGCGTCCACCGGCTGACAGCGCCAGCCGCCCCGGAACCTCGCACCTGAAGCACGGGTTCAGGCCAGCAACACCAGGCTGATGGCCATCACACCCATCCCGAACATCAAGCTCAGGATCGTGAGGTGCTGATCGCCGTAGTCGCGTGCGGCCGGCAGCAGCTCATCCAGCGACACGTAGACCATCACGCCGGCCAGTCCGGCGAACACAAGGCCGAAGACGATCGGGTTGGGCAGGGAGCGGAACAGCACGTAACCCACCAGGCCGCCAATCGGCTCGGCCAGCCCGGAAAGGAACGACACCCAGAAGGCAAGCCGGCGGCTGCCAGTGGCGAAGTAGACCGGGGCCGAGACTGCCAACCCTTCCGGGATGTTGTGGATACCGATCGCCACGGCGATGCTCACACCCAGTTGAGGGTTAGCCAGGGCCCCGAGGAAGGTGGCCAGACCCTCCGGGAAATTGTGGATGCCGATGGCCAGGGCAGAGAACAAGCCCATCCGCAGGAGCCGGCGGCGCTGCGCCGGATCGCTGTTATTCAGAAGTGATGGCCCATTCGGGGAAACAACGCTGCCGGGGGCGAGCTGCTGCAGGGCACCGGATGCATCGTGGACCGGCAGCCAGCGATCGATCAGGGCCATGGTGAAGATGCCAACAAAGAAGCCGAGCACGGCGGCGGCATAACCAAGCCGTGCACCCAGGAGCGGCACAAGCACAAGCCGAGCCTTGGGCAGGATCTCCACCAGCGACACGTACACCATGGCCCCTGCGGAGAAGCCCAGCGCCAGGGTGAGAAAACGATGGCTGGAAGGACGGGACCCCAGGCCGATCAGGCTGCCGATCCCTGTGGAGAGCCCCGCCAGCAGTGTGAGCCCCAGAGCCATGGCACTGCGATCGAGGGCCTGAGGTGGCAGCAAGGGGACGGGCCTTCGGTGTCAGGCCTTGATCATCACCCAGCGGGCTGCTGCTGACGCAGCCGCAGCCACCGCAGCGATCCCCAGGTGAAGAACACCAGCAGCAAGGGAAGAACGCCCACCAGCACCAGCAACCGGAATTCATCGGTGGCGCTGGAGGCGGAGTTGGAGAGGAGCTGCTCCACCACATACAGGCCATAGAGGGCCATCAGAATCCAGCCTTCCAGGCGGGTGATCACGCCGCCGGTCCAGAAAATGGGCAGACAGGCCAGGGTGGTGGCCACCATGATCGGGAAGTCGCGCACCACCATCACGGGATCGACGCCGAGCCCCCGTCCGCCGGACACCACGCCGCAGAGGCCAAGAATCACAAACTGATTCAGCAGGTTGCTGCCCACCACATTGCCGATGGCCAGATCGGCCTTGCCGCGGTAAGCCGCCACCAGAGAGGTCACCAGCTCCGGCATTGAGGTGCCGGCGGAAACGATGGTCAGACCGATGACCGTTTCACTCACGCCCAGGCCCTGGGCGGCGGCGATCGCGCCTTTGACCAGGAGCTGCGAGCCCCACACCAACAGGCCGAGGCCAGCCACCAGCTTGATCGCCGCCTGCGGTGCCGGCGAAGCACCTTCGGCCTCGAGCGCCTCGGCCGCCTCGGCCGGCTCCTCCTTCGCCGAGCGGATCTCCCAGAGAATGTTGATCACGGTGCCGGTGAGCAGCGCCAGCCCTGCGATCCAGGTGAGGCGCCCCCCGGAGGCCATGCCCCAGGTGGCCATCGACACGGCCAGCAACAGCGGCACATCACGGCGCACCAGCCGACTCTTCACGCGCAGGGGCATCACCACCGCACTGGCACCAAGAACAACGAGCACGTTGAAGATGTTGGAGCCCACCACGTTGCTCACGGCGATGGCATCGCCAGCGGCGCCTCCCTTGATGGTGGAGAGCAGGCTCACGAACAGCTCCGGGGCGCTGGTGCCCATCGACACCACCGTGAGACCGATCACGATCTGGGGAATACCCAGCAGCAGCGAAAGGGCCACCGAGCCGGCCACGAACAGCTCACCGCCGCCGAACAGCAGCAGGATCCCCACCACGATCTCCAGAAAACTCAGGGTGTAGTTCATTCGCGGCAGTAAGTCGGCTGATTCTGCTGACTGAAGGGCTTAACTGGGCCTGGGTCAGACCAGTCCGGGCGAGGCTTCAGAACCGGAACAGGGAATCGAAGCGGTGGTATTCGGGCTTGTTGAGCCCGAAGTGGTGAAGCATGCCCCGCAGTTCGAGCCAGGGCCCCCACGCCGGGGCTGGCACCGTTGAACACACGCGCGATCATCCGCAGGGCACCGGTGTGGTGCTGCTGCGTCGCATCGAGCCAGCGCAGGTCGTAGGGAGCACCGGCCGGCCCGACGGAATGGCTGTGATGCTGATGGCCATGGGGCTCGGGCGCGGCTGCGGATTGCGAGCACCAGCACTGGGGCAGAGGAGCCCGCCGGGATTGCATCAGCGTTGTTAATCGGATCGGTCAGCAGCTTTGCTTCAATGCGCCCCAAGCCGCAGGGCCATTGCGCTACCGGCCAGATTCCCGATGCCAAGACCCCAGACTTCTGCCCCGGCAGGCATCACGCCATGAATACAGGTGGCAACTGGATTTGCCGAGGATTCCAGCCAGAGCCCTACAAGATGTGGAGCAGGACTGGAGCATTGATCAGAACAACCAATCGCCCTAATCAGCAGCGCCTCGGTGCAGCCCAGTCAGGCCCAATCGCCAAAAGCAGTCATTAGGGTCCCCCGAACCAAAATCGGGACACCCCCACCCCATGCCCGCGCCACAGACGCTCTCACGCAGCACCTGCGACGCTCTCAGCCAGCACCTGCGCAACATCGGTCGCGTTCCGCTGCTCAGCCACGATGAGGAAATCACCCTGGCGCGCAGGGTTCAAAGCCTGCGCCAACTGGAGGAGGTGGCCGAGGAGCTGCTCATCCGCTCTGGAGGCCAGGCTCCGACTCCTGAGGCCTGGGCTGCTGCAGCGGGTCTGAGCCCGCAGCAGCTGCGCCGGCAACAGCGCCAGGGCCAACGGGCGCGTGAGCGCATGGTGGCCGCCAACCTTCGCCTCGTGGTGAGCATCGCGCGCAAATACTCCAGCCGACAGCTGGAGCTGGAGGACATGATTCAGGAGGGCAACCTGGGCCTGATCAAGGCGGTGGAGCGCTTCGATCCCAGCCGGGGTTACAAATTCTCTACATACGCCTATTGGTGGATCCGCGAGGGCATCAGCCGTGCCATTGCCGACAAGAGCCGCACGATCCGCCTGCCGGTGCATGTGGGCGAAAGCCTCAGCCGCCTGCGGCGGGCTCAGCAAAGCCTTTGGCAGCGTCTCGGCCGCACGCCCAGCATCGAGGAGCTGGCAGAGGAATCCGGGCTGAAACCGCTCGACATCCAGGAAACTCTCTTCCGTGCCCAGCAGCCGGTGAGCCTCGATTCCAGCCTCAGCGAGGAGGGCGACGGCAGCCTGCTGGACCGCGTTCGCTGCGCCACCACGGCTCCCGACGAGCGGCTCACCCAGCACCTGCTCGGCCATGATCTGGAGCAGGTGCTTCAGGATCTGCCCAGCCAGGAGGCCGAGCTGCTGCGGCTCCGCTACGGCATCGACCAGCAGTCTCCGATGACCCTGAGTGCGACAGCCCGCAGCATGGGGGTGACCCGCGACACCGCCAGGGGCATCGAACGCCGGGCCGTGGCAGCGGTGCGTGAGCGCTCCTTCAAGGTGGTCGACTACCTGGAAGCCTGAGCGTTTCACGGGTTGCAATACGGGCACTGACTGGGATCGGCGCTGATCAGGCCGTCCCGGCGTGGACGCAGCTGGGTGTGGTCGCATGCCACGCAGCCCAGCTGCTCAAAACGGATCAGCTCGGTGCCCAGACCACAGCTGCTGCAGGGCAGCCCAGGCACACGGCTCACCACCCCCCAACCCGGTGCGCCGCAGGCGGGGCAGGCACTCGCCACTCGGCGCACCAGCTGAAAGGCCAGCTGGCGAATCGAAGCCCTCCGGGTTGGATTGCAGTGGGCACGCATATCGGTTTCCAGCCAGGCCTGGCCCAGGGGGGAGCGATGTGCAGCGGCAGCCATCAGATCCGCCAGCTCGATTAGGTCCTGCACCCCCTTGGCCAGCCAGGGCGCCGTCGGCGCTGAGGGTTCGTGGGCACGCACCATCAGGGCGTGGGAGGGAAAGCCCACCTGCTTCAGCCAGCCGGTGATCGCGGCTGGATCGCTGGCGCGGCAGGAGCTGAAATTCGTGGTGCGACAGAGCAGCTGCTCGCTGATCACCAGGTGGTCGCGCTGATCCACGAACACCATCCACTCCCGGCCTACAGGCAGCAACGGCACGGCGGGATGCGGACCGAAGGCCCCCTCGCTGGCAATGCCGAGATCCAGAGCCAGGGCACGCATGCCGGCTTCCGCCTTCAGTCGGCAGGTGTTGAGGGCATCGGCAGGCCTGGAGATCTCCCCGGAAAAACTGCCGAAGGTATCGGTGTCGACCGTGGCGGCATGGCGCAGCTCCAGGCCTAGCCCATGCCAGAGGGGCCTGGCCAGAACGCGCTGTTTGCCGTGGCGCGTCGGCAGAGCGATCTGGCGGCCGGCATAACGATGTGAAGCGACGACGATCACAACAACGGCGTGATGGGAGTGGCTCGGATGCCAAGCAGTTCAGCGCATCCGGTGCACAAATGGGGCGCGTAATCACGATCCACCCGTGCCGATGGGAGGGTTGAGGGTGGCTGCAGATGCAACCGCCCCAAAACGAAAGCCTGCATCCCTATTCTTCAGCGCCCTGTTCCATAGGCGTACGGAGAGCCGGCATGACATTGGCGCCCCTGCAACAGCTTCAAGCTTGCATCACCGCCGTGGAAACGACGCTGATGAAGCGCGAGAACGTGATCCGTTTCCTGGTGGTGCGTCTGCTGCTGATGCTGGCGATGGTGGTTGGCTTCTGGGCCGCCATGCGCCAGATCGCCTGAATGAGAGACAGCGGCTGCATAACCAGATCTTATGACCACTGTCGCCATTGCTTAGCAATACCCTCCCCAGCCGCCGGAACCACACCTCTAACGTTCCCCGACGACAAATAACGGAGACCGTGCTGCCTCAAAACCCTCTCACAAACTGCTGAGACAGCCCTATCTGAACTTGTGCCGAACAACCGATTCGCAGCAGCCAGAGGGGACGGCAATCTGAGTCCCCAAGGCAGCAAGTTCCGCCCCTCGCAATGCGTCCAGCAATCGTTCTCCTGTCTCTGAATCTCCATGCCCAAGCGCCGCCCCTTCCTCGCCCTGCTTGCAGGAGCCCTATCCACGTCATTCCTCTTGGCAGGTTGTCTCGGCAATCCACCGAGCCGAACATCCAGATACGCTGCAACCTCCACGCCAATCAACGCGCAGGCTGCCAGCAAACTTGAAACCAAAACAATCAGCCTGGGCTTTGTCCCGATTCTGGAATCAGCTCCACTGGTGATCGGCGTTGAGAAGGGCTTCTTCGCCAAGCATGGCCTTCAGGTGACGGCGAGCAAGCAGGCAAGTTGGTCGACGGCGCGCGACAACGTGGTGCTCGGCTCGGAGGGTGGCGGCATCGATGGCGGCCAGTGGCAACTGCCGATGCCCCAGATGATCAGCGAAGGGACCCTCACCAACGGCAAGAAGGTGCCGATGGTCATCCTTGCCATGCTGATGAGCCAGGGGAATGGCATCGCTGCAGCCAACAGCGTGAAGGATGCCAATCTGAGCGCCGACCTGAGAAGCTCTTCCCCAGGCTTCTTTGCCAAGTTTGAAGATCGGGAGGGTCGCAAGTTCAGAGCGGCCTACAGCTTCCCCAAGGCCAATCAGGACATGTGGATCCGCTATTGGCTGGCAGCCAATGGGGTGAACCCGGACAAGGATGTGGAACTGCTCACCGTGCCGGCGCCAGAGACCCTGCAGGGGATGCGCAACGGGACGATGGAAGCCTTCTCAACCGGCGACCCCTGGCCATCCCGGATTGCCAAGCAGGACATCGGCTATCTGGCAGCACTCACAGCCCAGATCTGGAAAGCTCACCCAGAAGAGTATCTGGCCATCCGCAGCGACTGGGTTGACAAACACCCGAAAGCCACAGTGGCATTGTTGAAGGGACTAATCGAGTCACAGATGTGGCTTGACAAGCCCGAAAACAAGGCAGAAGCCGCTGAGATTCTGTCCTCGCGCAAGTGGTACAACGTACCCAGGGAGCTGCTTGAGCAGACATTGAAAGGGCAATACAAGCTGGGCGCCAAGGGGACAACCCAAACCGATTCAAGCATGGGCCCGCTGTACTGGAACAGCGAACGTGGCGTGATCTCCTATCCCTACAAAAGCCTGACGCTGTGGTTCCTGATCGAATCACTGCGCTGGAAATTCTATCCAGGAACGATCGACACGATTGCCGAAGCCAAGGCACTCAACGATCGCGTCACCCGCGAAGACCTCTGGAGACAGGCGGCGAAAGAAGTTGGAGTTCCCTCCAAAGACATTCCCACAACCTCCAGCCGCGGCAAGGAGATCTTCTTCGATGGAACGATCTATGACCCAGAAAACCCTCAAGCTTATCTCAATAGCCTGAAGATCAAGAAATGAGCCACCCCTGAACACT
This sequence comes from Cyanobium sp. E1_MAG_00006, assembly GCA_027488975.1. Lineage (GTDB taxonomy): Bacteria > Cyanobacteriota > Cyanobacteriia > PCC-6307 > Cyanobiaceae > Vulcanococcus. The sequence goes on along the minus strand of JAIYAQ010000029.1, from coordinate 18,243 downwards.
CCGCAGACAGGCTAGAGCTTCAGATTCCATTTCCACCACAACTCATCACTTCAGAGCAGCATCACCATGGCCACAACACCCAACTCCAGCTCCACCCTCAGTCTGTGGTGGAAGCGCAATCGTCAATCGATCCTGCCACCACTGCTTGGCACGCTGGGCTTTCTGCTGTTCTGGCAGCTCAGCTCCAGCCTGGGGCTCACCAAGCTGACCGGCCCACTCAGTCTGTGGACCGATGAGCGGACCCGTGAGCTGCTCCTCTATCCCTTTTACGACCGTGGCGGCCTGGACAAAGGACTGTTTCATCACAGCATGAGCAGCCTGGGTCGTGTGGCCATCGGCTACACCCTGGCGGCGATCGTCGGCATCGGAGTCGGCATCGCCGTGGGCCTGAACAAATCGCTGGATCGGGCCTTCGACCCCCTGTTCCAGTTCCTGCGCATGGTGGCGCCGCTGGCCTGGGTGCCGATCGCCCTGGTGCTGTTTCAGCGGAACCAGCCAGCGGCGATCTTCGTGATCTTCATCACGTCGATCTGGCCGATCCTGATCAACACGGCCGAGGGTGTCCGCCAGATTCCCCAGGATTACCGCAATGTGGCTCTGGTTCTGCAGATGTCCAGCGGCCGCTTCTTCAGCAAAGTGCTGATCCCTTCCGCTCTTCCCTACATCTTCACCGGCCTGCGCATCTCCATCGGTCTGGCCTGGCTGGCGATCATCGCCGCTGAGATCGTGATGCCCGGCACCCCCGGAATCGGCTTCTTTATCTGGGATGCCAACCAGAACGGCTACGTCTCTGAAATTGTGCTGGGCGTCATCTGGATCGGTGCCATCGGCCTGATCCTCGACCGCTTCATGGCCTGGCTGCAGAAGCGCATCTCCCCGGGTCAGTGAGCCACATCGGCCAATCCCACCCTGCTGGCACAACCATCCAGGCCCCTGAATTCAGGTCGTCCGCAACGCCCGCCTGGCCGCCTTCAAGCGCGGCATGGTGATCCGCTTCAGCTCGTGGGCCCTGCATCTGACTCGCTGAACCCCACTGCCAACGCAACCATGACAGCCACAACCCTCGTCGACGTCCAGCAGCTGGAAAAGAACTTTCCCCTCAGCGGCGGCGGCAACTACCTGGCCCTCAAGGGCATCGATCTCGAGATCCGCAGGGGCGAGTTCATCTCCCTGATCGGCCACTCCGGCTGCGGCAAGAGCACCCTGCTCAACATGATCGCCGGCCTCGATCTGCCCACCGGCGGCACCGTCCTCGTCGACGGCGAAACGGTGAAGCGGCCTGGCCCCGACAAGATGGTGGTGTTCCAGAACTACTCGCTGCTGCCCTGGCTCACCGTCGAGCAGAACATCGCCCTGGCCATCGATGAAGTGTTTCCCGGGCTCGCCAGCGATGAGCGCAACACGCTGATTCAGGAGCACATCGTGATGGTGGGGCTTGGGCACGCTGCCCACAAGCTTCCCCATGAACTGTCAGGCGGCATGCGCCAGCGGGTGGCGATCGCCCGTGCCCTGGCGATCAAGCCGAAGCTACTGCTGCTCGATGAACCGTTCGGAGCGCTGGACGCTCTCTCGCGGGGCAACCTGCAGGAGAAGCTGATGCAGATCTGCAACGAACACCAGCTCACCGCCGTGATGGTGACGCACGACGTCGACGAGGCGGTGCTGCTCTCGGATCGGATCATCTGCCTCACCAACGGCCCCGGCTCCAGGATCGGCAACATCCTGGAGGTGGACATCCCGCGGCCACGCCAGAGGATGACGGTGGTGCACCACCCGAGCTACTACAGCCTGCGCTCGGAGATCATCTACTTCCTGAACCGCCAGAAGCGGGTGAAGCAGTGGCAGGCCAAGCCCCACAAGGTGCTGGCCGCCCACGGCCTGGAGAAAGTGAACCTCGACCTCGGGTTCATCCCGCTGACCGCGTGCGCGCCGCTGGCGATCGCCGAAGCCAAAGGCTTCTTCGCCAAGCACGGTCTGGATGGGGTGCAGCTGGTGCGGGAGACCAGCTGGCGCGGAGTCACCGATGGCTTTGTGGATCAAACCCTCGACGCCGCCCTGATGCCCTCGGGCATGCCCACCTGGATGGCCGCCGGTGGCCATGGCGGTGATCCCCTGCCGATCGTGACGGCCCTCACCATCAGCCGCAACGGTAACGAGGTGACCCTGGCCAAACGCCTCTCCGATGCAGGCGTCCACTCCGTTGAGGATTACCGCAACTGGCTGCAGAGTCACAACCGCGAGCCGCACACGCTGGGGATCGTGCATCCGGCCTCGATGCACAACCTGCTGCTGCGCTACTGGCTGGCGGCCAGCGGCATCGATCCCGACAAGGACGTGCATCTGCAGGCCCTGCCACCAGCTCAGATGCTGGCCGACCTCAAGGATGGCTCGATCGATGGCTTCTGCTGCGGGGAGCCCTGGAATCTGCGCGCCTCCCGCGACCGGCACGGCGTGCCGATCGCGGGCGACCTGGAGATCTGGAACGGCCACCCCGGCAAGGTTCTCGGGGTGCGTGAAGACTGGGCCCTGGCCTACCCCAACACCCACATCGCCCTGACCAAGGCGTTGCTGGAGGCCTGCCAGTTCTGCTCGGATCCGAACAACTGGCCAGAGATGGCCGATCTTCTGAGTGATCGGCGCTATCTGGGCATCAAGCCGGACCTGATCCACTTCAGCACCGGCTCGAAGGTGGCCGAGGGCTCCCATGGGCCGACAACCAGCAGCGAACAGGGAGAGCCCCATCACCTCTTCTTCGGTGCAGGCGTCAACCGTCCCAGCCGCAGCGAGCACCTCTGGATCCTCACCCAGCTGGCCCGCTGGGCGGAGATTCCCTTCCCCCGCAACTACGTGGAGATCCTCGAGCGCATCTGCAATGTCAGCGTGTACAGCACGGCGGCACGGGAGCTCGGCTTCGAGGACGTGACCTACCAGCGCAGTGCCATCGAACTGTTCGACGGCCATCCCTTCGATGGCAACGATCCGATCGGCTACCTCAACAGTGTGAGCGTGCACCGCGACTTCAGCGTCGCCGAGATCCCGCTCGGAGTTCCCCGGCCGCTGGCGGGCTGATCTGTCCTGTTCCCCTCTCTGAGCTCCTGATCATGACGGCCTCCGTCCTGCAACAACCCAGCGGCCTCCCCACCCCGGCGGGGACCGCCCCCCTGCTGCGCTTCGAGCAGCTCGGCAAGGTGTACCCAACACCAGCCGGGCCCTATCCCGTTCTGGAGAACATCAATTTCGAAGTCAACCAGGGTGAATTCGTCTGCGTGATCGGTCACTCCGGTTGCGGCAAGAGCACCCTGCTGAACATGGTTTCCGGCTTCGCCACACCCACCTCGGGTCAGGTGCTGCTCAACGGCAAACCGATCGAGAAGCCCGGTCCCGATCGCATGGTGGTGTTCCAGGGCTATGCCCTGCTGCCGTGGATGAGCGCCTATGAAAACGTGTATCTGGGCATCGATTCCGTCAAACCGAATCTGCCCGAGCACGAGAAGCGCGAGATCGCCATGGAACACCTGGAGATGGTGGGCCTGACGGCGGCAGCCGAGAAGAAGATCACCCAGATCTCCGGCGGCATGAAGCAGCGCGTGGCGATTGCCCGCGCCCTGGCGATCCGGCCAGACGTGCTGATCCTCGATGAACCCTTCGGAGCGCTCGATGCGATCACCAAGGAGGAGCTCCAGGAGGAGCTGCTCAAGATCTGGAACACCCAGAAGTGCACGGTGCTGATGATCACCCACGACATCGACGAGGCCCTGTTCCTCGCCGATCGTCTAGTGATGATGACCAATGGCCCCGCCGCCGGCATCGGCGAGATCCTCACGATCGATTTCCCGAGGCCCCGCAGCCGTGAGGACATCATGGAGGACCCGCGCTACTACGAACTGCGCAATAGCGCCCTCGACTTTCTCTACAACCGCTTCGCTCACGACGAAGACGAGAAAGCAGACTGAAGCTTCCGGGCTGGCGCCCCGCCAAGACGCCAGCCTGGTCCCCTTGAATGCCTGCACACCGGAACGACGGCAGCTGTCCTGCATGGCGCTCTCCATGACGTTTGCCCGAGCGGTCCGCCGATCGGTCGTCAGATCAGCCCTGTTGCTGAGCGTGCTGTGGTTAGCCCCCCAGCAAGCCCTGGCGCTGCCCTTCGATCCCGTGCCATCAGCGTTCGAGCGCTGGCTCAATGCCAAGCGCGACTGGCCGAACAACCAGCGTCTGCGCTTTGCGGACATCAGCGAATGCGCGGATCAGAGCGTGCGCCTGTCGCCCTACCGCATGCCCGTGTACACCTGTCTGAGCGGGTCGGTGACCATCAGTGCTCCAGGGCAGGCAACACGGCGATGCAGCCTGCAGCGGGTGAGCTTCTTCCCCTCGATGCAGCGGGTGCGCTACTGGACGGAATCCTGCCGTTAACGCTCAGGACCCCACCACGAGAACAGGCAGGACAACACTGTGAGCTGGCACCCCAACCTCTGGCATCCCACCACCCAAGTGGCCACCGCCCCGGAACCCCTGCTGGTGCGATCGGCACGGGGCTGCGAGCTGGAACTGGCTGATGGACGCCGGCTGATCGATGCGATCAGCAGCTGGTGGGTGACGCTGCACGGCCACGCCGAACCGGCGATCGCCGCAGCGATCGCCCGCCAGGCGCTGCAGCTGGAACAGGTGATCTTCGCCAACTTCAGCCACCAGCCCGCCGAACTGCTGGCCACACGCCTGAGCGCGCTCACGGGCCTGGAGCGTCTGTTCTTCTCCGACAACGGCTCCACGGCGGTGGAGGTGGCCCTGAAGATGGCCTGGCAGTGGTGGCGAAATCGGGAAGCAGGCACGGGAGCGACGGAGCGGCGCCAGTTGATCGCCTTCGACGGCGCTTATCACGGCGACACCGTTGGCGCGATGGCCCTCGGGGAGCGCTCCCTGTTCACCACGGCCTACGAACCGCTGCTGTTCGAGGTGACGCATGTGGGCTGGCCGCACACCCACTGGCACGACGAGGGCGTGGAAGCGCGCGAACGCCTGGCGCTCGATCAGCTGGAGCAGGCACTCGAAACCCCCACCGCGGCGGTGATCCTCGAGCCGCTGATCCAGGGCGCCAGTGGCATGCGCCTGGTGCGGCCGGCCTTCCTGCGGGCCGTGCAGGAGCGGGTGCGGGCCAGCGGCGCCCTGCTGATCGCCGATGAGGTGATGACCGGCTTCGGCCGCACCGGCGCCCTGTTCGCCAGCCAGAGGGCTGCCATCCAGCCGGATCTGATGGCCCTCTCCAAAGGGCTCACCGGCGGCTTCCTGCCGATGGGGGTGACGATGGCCAGCGAACGGATCTACCGGGGCTTCATCAGCGAAACGCCGGGCCACACCTTCTTCCACGGCCACAGCTTCACAGCCAACCCACTCGGCTGTGCGGCAGCCCTGGCCAGCCTGGATCTGCTGCAGGCCGATCCTCCCCGCTACCAGGACTTCGAGAGCCGCCACCGGCCCCTGCTGGAACAGCTCAGCAGCAATGCCCTGGTGCGTCGGCCCCGCAGCCTCGGCACGATGGCGGCCTTCGATCTGGACATCGGCCCCGAGAGTTATCTGAACCCCGTGGGCAAGCGGCTGCAGCAGCTGTGTCTGGAACAGGGGGTGTATCTGCGCCCCCTGGGCAACGTGGTCTATCTGCTGCCACCGCTGAGCATCAGCGACGCCCAGCTGGAGCGCTGCTACGGGGTTCTGGCGGATGTGCTGCCGAAACTTGCCTGAAGCGGGCACGGAGTTTCCTCTCTGGCGCGACAATAAGAAGCGTGGTCCAGTCGTAACGACGACAGTCAGCGCCCTGGGCAGATCCAGAGGGTAGATCCAGCCCTGAGACTCGACTCGATGGCGCCGACCAGCGACACCGATCAACCGAACACTGCTGACGGAAAACCCGGAAGTCGGTCAACGGATGCAGCAGCGACCGAATTCGGACCTTGGCTGCGGATCTGCACCCGGCGCCAGTGCTCGACACCGAATGAACCGGCTGACAGCGGCATCATCCGCATCCTTGCTGCCGGAGTAACAGGAGGTGAGATTTGGCAGACCTACCGAAATGATTGCTTCTGAAGGGTCTGGTACACCAGGCCAGAGAACTGATGTTGCCAGGGACTCAGTCCTGGCTCTGACGTCGGTCAAGGAAGCTCAACAGCCAGGACAAACGGCGGCGGCGGCGGCGCACGGCCTGAAGCCGGCGAGGGTCCACGGAAATGGCGAGGGAACGCTGAGCAATGGAGTAGGACGCACCAGCTAACGGGATGTCAGGGTGGCGGGCTGAAGACGACGGCCCAGCATCAGCAACCCGAGAACGGTGGTGGCGCTCACCATCAGGACCAGCGCTGAGTACTGGACAGGTGTGACCACGCCGGCCGCGAGAGCCGAGGAGGCGAACACCAGACCTGGCAGACCGCGGGGGATCAGGCCGAACGCCACGATCCAGCGATCCACCCCGGCGGCCTGATCCGCTGGGCTGATCCCAGCAGCGCAGAGCAGCTTGGTGGCAATCGCCAAGAGAAGCAGCACCAGCGCCATCCACCAGGCCTCGGGCTCCAGCAGGCTGCCAGCCGTGACGCGCATGCCGACACTGATGAAATAGAGGGGGAGAAACACCTCGGACAGCAAGGCCAGTTGCCCGCGCAGCTCGTGGGCTTCGCCGCTGTCCTCCGCCATCGGCGCAAGCCGCTGCAGCAGCACACCACCCCAGAGGGCCCCCAGCAGACTGGTGAGACCGCACAGCTCGCCGACCCAGCTGCAGCCGATCAGCAGGATCAGCACGCCCAGCAGCCCTGGACGCCAGGGACCTTGGCGCCGCAGCCACCAGCGGCTGAGCGGCAAGCTGGCCAACATCAGGGTCAGGCCCAGCAAGGGGGATGTGGCGGCGGCAATCGTTCCCTGCTGGGCAGCCGGGCCACCCATCACCATCGAGAGGGTGAGCAAGGCGATCGCCGGAAGATCGTCGAGCACCGACACCCCCAGCAGCAGGCGGCCCGATGGCGTGTGCAGGGCCCCGGCTTGAGAGAGGGCCCGCAGGGTCACGCCTGTGCCGGTGGCGCAGATCACCGCCAGCCACAACACGGTGGCAGAGGGGCTGAGGCCGAAGCCTTGCTGCAGAGGCCACCAGAGCAGCAGGGGCGCCATGGCCGAGAGCAGCACCGTGCGCAGCACGGCAGCGGGCCGCGAACCCAGCAAGCCACCGCGCACCTCCAGACCCACCTGAAAGAACAGGCTGAGAACCCCCAGCTCCATCACACCCGCCAGGGACTGAACGCGGCTGTAGGGCAGAACGGTGTTGCCGAGCACGAACCCCACCAACAGCTCCAGCACGATGGCCGGCACCGCCCAGCCAGCGAGGCGTGAGCTGGTGAGGCGAGCCAGCAACACCGCGATCAGCAGCAGCAGCAGGGTGCTGAGCAGGGAGGAACCGATCACGCGGTGTTGGCGATGCGAATCAGCCTGGCAGGATCACACGATCGATCACATGCACCACACCGTTGTCGCAAACGATGTCGGCACTGACGACCGTGGCGTTCTTGACCTCGAACGGTTCGCTGCAACGGATCGGGATCGGGGCTCCCTCCAGGCTGTCCCACTGGGGCTGAGCCACCAGTTCAGCCTGGGAATGGGCACCCGCCAGCACGTGAAATTTGAGGATGCGGGCCAGCTGCGGTGGGTTATCCACCAGGGTCTGCACGGTGCCGGGAGGCAGAGCCGCAAAGGCGTCGTCCACCGGTGCAAACACGGTGAACGGCCCAGGACCCTCCAGGGCGCCGCGCAGACCGGCGGCATCGACGGCCGCCAGCAGGGTGTTGAAGGCGCCAGCGGATGCGGCGGTGTCGAGAATCGTGGCCATCGGGTTCGACGCAGCGGGGCTCAGCGGTAATCCTGGGTCTGGACGTCGGGGAGACGGGCCTCGGGCCGCAGGAAGCGGTCCATCTGCGCTTCGAAGAAGCGGCGGTTGGCCATCAGGTGTTCGGGGTTGGTGTCGTCGAGCGGATAAAGCAGGGCGCAGCGCAGTGCCTGGATCACAGCCGAGGTCACGTTGTACATCGAGCGCTGGAAGGTGATGCCCAGCTGCACCAGCTCATCCTCCTCACCGCGGCGATGGTCGCGATAGATCTCGCGCAGGTAGGGGGGCAGGAAATGCAGCATGTCCTGCATCAGCAGGGTCGGCGGGATGCCGGCCGAACCAACGGGATAAACGTCGGCGTAGAGGATGCCGTAGTGGAAGTCGGCCTGATCGGCTGGCACCTGACCGGCCTGGGCGTTGTAGCTCTTGGTGCCGCGGAACGGTGCGGTTCGGTAGAAGACAGCCTCCACATAGGGCAGGGCTGCCTCATAGAGCCAGGTGAATCCTTCGCTCTTGGGGATGATCTCGTAACACTCATCACCGATGTAGAGGTGATGGTAGATCGGCCGGCCGGCAACGGCAAAGATGCCATTCACCAGGAAGTCCATCGCATCAGGCACACCCTTGAAGCCGCCTTCGTCGTAAATGTCGCTCATCTCGAAGAAGACGGGCGCCATCACCTCCCAGAACAGACCGAGGTTGGAGTAATAGGACAGCTGACGCACCTGCTCGAGGAACATCTCCGGGAACAGCTTGTAGAGGCCAAGCATCAGCGGGTTGCCCCGGAAGTAGGCCTTGATCGCCCGGTCGGCATTGGCCTTGTAGGCGTCGCTCTCCAGATAGTCGTTGAAGCGGCCTCCCATGCCCTGGTGCCAGAGCATCGCCTGCATGCAGGCCTCGGCGAACTCCATGTTCACCCGGTCATGCCAGAGGTGATGCAGCAGCTTGGGCATGCCGCGGGTTTCGCCACGGGCCATGAACTCGAGCAGCTCCGGATGGGCCTTCTCGGTGCCACGCCAGATGCGCAGCTTCGATTGATCACCGGAGTAGCTGTTGGGTCGATCCAGGTACTCCTGCGAGATGAAGTACTTGAAAGCAGGCAGCGGATTCAGGAATACACGCTCGGCGATGTAGAGCAGATCGCGCCAGTAAAAATCCATCGGCACGGCATAGGCCTTGTAGATGCCGATGATCTGCTTGAGGTTCTCCGGTGTGTCCGGCAGCATCGAACCACCGGCCTCGAGGCGATGGATCACCTCGGCGTAGTGATGGCTGGAGGGGGGAATCAACGGAGCCTGGGTGCGCTCCGGGGCGATGGTGGCGGTCATGCGGGGAGCTGCGACGTGGAGGAAGGCGCGAGGGCGATCACGGTGACTGACTCACTGGAGCGCAGGGCCAGCGGGGCGGTGGCGGATTCACTGAAGCCGGTGAGCAGAGTGGGCCAGATGCCACCCGCCAACACCAGCGTGGTGAGCACCAGTGCAGGAGCACGCTCCGTCCAGGTGGTGCTCACCCAATTGGCCTTGGCGTTGTCGAGTCGACCAAAGCCCACACGATTGAACAGGCGCACCGCGTACACGGCCGTGAAGCCAGAGGACAGCAGGCAGACGAGCGTTGGAATGGGATAAGCCACCCAGCTGCCTTCAAACACCAGCAACTCAGCCACAAATCCGGCCTGGCCGGGCACGCCGGCAGCCGCCATCAGGGCCAGCAACATCAGGCCCATGGTGAACGGCAGGCCACGCTGGGCATTCAACAGACCCGACAGCTCAGGAATCTGAGCCGTGCCGGTTTTGGTTTCCACCAGGCCCACCAGGCAGAACAGCAGGGCGATGATCAGTCCGTGGGCCAGGATCTGGGCCATCACGCCCTGCAGGCTCAGGGGTGTGGCGGCGGCCAGGGCCAGCAGCAGGAAGCCCATGTGCCCCAGGGAGCTGTAGGCCACCAAACGCCGCATATCAAGCTGCGCGATCGCGTTGAGGGCGCCATAGATGGCACTCACCGCGCCGATGGCAGCAATCCAGGCCGACCAATCGCTCCAGGCCTCGGGCAGAAAGCCGATGCCGAAACGCAGCAGGCCATAGGCCCCGAGCTTGGACACGGCACCACTGAGCAGCATCGCCACCGGCGTCGGGGCCTGGCTGTAGGAGAGAGGTTGCCAGCCATGCAGCGGCACCACCGGCAGCTTGAGGCCAAAGGCCAGCAGCAGCAGGGCCAGCAGGATGTGCTGCTGATTCGGTGTGAGGTTGTGGCTGGCCAGGGCCGAGAAGCTGAAATCGAGGCCGCCGGGGTTGAGCCAGCCGAAGGCCAGCACCGCGGCGAGGAGGGCGATGCCGGACACGGCCCCGTAGATCAGGAATCGGATAGCGGCACCAGCCCGACGCTCACCGCCCCAGATCGCCACGAGCAAGGTGGTGGGAATCAGGATCAGCTCATAGGCCAGCACGAACAGCAGGGCATTGCGGGCCAGGAACGATCCCATCAGGCCCACATTGGTGGCCAGCATCAATCCGTAGAAGAGGCGGGCGCGTGTCTGCTCGAGCGGTGTGGTCAGCACGGCCATGGCCGTGATCAGGGAAGCCAGCAGCACCAACGGCAGGCTGAGGCCATCGAGGCCGAGATCCAGGCGCAGCCCCAGCTTCGGCAGCCAGCTGAGCGAGAGATCGCTGGGGGGCACACGCCAGGCCACAACACCGGTCACCAGTTGGGCCAGGCTCGCGGCCAGGGCCGTGCGGCGGATCCAGGGGCTTCCAGCCGGCAGAAGCTGCAGCCCGCAGGCGGCGCACAGAGGAATCAGAAACAGCAACAGCAGGGTCATTGTGTCCTCCAGATCAACGCGCGAGCAGCCAGGCCGACATCACCAGCACACCAAGCACCAGTGAGAGGGCGTAGGCCTGGGAATTACCGCTGGTGGTGAAGCTGAGCTGACGGGCGCCAGCCATGGCGGCATCACCGGTTCCACTGCTGAAGCCATCCACCAGAGCCTTGTCGCTCCAGGCGCTGAAGCGGGCCAGACCCACAACCAAGGCCACCACAGTGCGGTGATAGAAGGATTCGGTGTGCATGTCTTCAGCCAGCCAGTGCTGGATGCCCCCGAGGCCAGAGGGAAGTTCGGCCAGCGGGTGGGGACGCAGATAGAACCAGAGCGAGCTGCCGGCACCGATCAGGGTGGACACCACCAGGGGCCAGCCGAGCGGCCCCCAGCCCGGCAGGGGGCTCAGCTGGTACACCCCCAGCTGCAGCAACAGTTGCGGGATGTGCAGCACCAGGCCCATCAGGAAGAGGGTGGGCAGCACCATCAGCCACAACACCTCGGGCGAGCGGATCGTGAAGGCCTTGGGCACGCCACCCCAGATCAGGCCGAAGACCCGCATCATCGAGGCGCAGAGCAGGGTGTTGGTGATCAGCACCAGTCCGCCCAGCAGCACGGGTGCCTTGCTGGCCATGGCCAGCTCCAGCAGTTCGCGCAGGGCGGCAAACCCACCAAAGGGGGGCAGCGCCATCAGGCCGAAGGCTCCAGCCAGAAAGGCCATGCCGATCAGAGGCCGGCGACTCCACAGGCCCCCCAGTTGGGTGAGGTCCTGAGACACGTTGCTGATCACGATCGCCCCCACCGCCATCAGCATCAGGGCCATCGGCAGGGGATAGACGAGCAGCAGGTGATCGGCCACATCAATGCCGCCGAGGCCGACGGCCACGAACAGCAGTCCCAGCCAGCTGCTCACCAGGAAGCTCATCGCCCGCTTCACATCGATCTGACCCAGGGCGATCAGGGCGGCCACCAGGGCCGTGGTGCCGCCCACCACCACCATCACGCCCTGCACCAGGGGGCTCAGTTCAATCAGAGGCTCCAGGCGCAGCAACACCCAGGCCCCGCCCAGAACCACCACGGAATTGCGCAGCACCGTGGAGGGCAAAGGGCTCTCCATCGCCTCATCCAGCCAGAGGTGCAGGGGGATCTGGGCACACTTGCCCATGGGGCCGGCGATCAGAGCCAGCAGGATCAGCTGGAAGCTTGGGGGCAGAGGCTGGCCGTTGTTGGTGAGGTCGGCAGCCCAGCCCTGCAGGCCATGAAAATTCCAGGTACCGGTGAGGGGCAGCAGGGCGATCACCCCGGCCAGCAGCACAATGTCGCCGATGCGCTTGGTGAGGAAGGCATCTCGGGCCCCCTTCACCACCAACGACTGGTTGTACCAGGTGCCCACGATCACATAGGTGCCGATGGTGAGCAGCTCCAGCAGCACGTAGCTGAAGAACACCGAATCGGTGAGGACGAGGGCGCACAGGCCCGCCTCAAAGAAACTGAGGCCGCCGAAGAAGCGGGGCCAACCCCAGTCCATCTCCATGTAGCCGATCGAATAGATCTGCACCAGCACATGCAGGCCGGTGATCACCGTCATGGCGATCAGGGCGGGCTCACTCACCAGGCCATCGAAGCCAATGCGCAGGCCGGCAGTGTTGATCCAGGTCCAGACGAAGGTGGGCGGGGCATAAATCGCTGAGGCCCCGGCCGCCGAGTTGTTGTTGAGGCTGATCAGGGCCAGCAGGCTGTGGGCGAAGGCGATCGCCACCATGAGCAGGTTGATGTAGCCAGCAGGCCTGGGGCCGCTGCGCTTGATCAACCCCGGCGACCACAGCAGGCTGAAGGCCGATCCCACCAGGGGATAGAGGGGAACCAGCCAGGCTGTTCCTATCCAGGACACGCAGGGTGTTCGCAGAGTGACGGGAACGGTAGAAACCGCACCAGGCCATTGGGCCGGCTGCCGCAAAGGCGTTACCTATGCAGCGGCAAAGCGCCGCTTATGGGCCGCCGTTCTGCCGCATCCCCCGCGGCGGCTTGCTGCGCAGCAGCGATCGGTGCCATGACGGAGGCACAGCAGCGCAGGTTGCCCCAATGCGCTCCAGCCTCCGAGATCTGCTCAATCAGCTGGTGCAGCGCGGCTGGGCGAAGCTGGACGTGCAGCCTGGTGTGCCACGGCCTGCCCCAGCGGGCCCGTGGTGGACTATTGAACTGGGCACGGCCGTCACCACCGTGAGCCTGCATCCCTGGCGGGAGGGGCTGCTGGAGTTCACGATCACCGTGCTGGCGGACGACGACAACGTGATCCAGTCGTTTGAACTGGAGTGCAACGCCATGCCGGTGCCGGTGGCGCTGATCAACTGGTGGGGAGGGCTGGATGCGGCCCTGGGGCAGGCGAGCTGGCTGCGCGATGAACTGGTGGCCGCCTGGGACCGGGAGATCAGTGCGGGCGGTGAGCTGCCTTGAGCGTGCGCCCTTAGGCGAAACGGCGGCGGCCGTCGTTGAAGCTGGCGAAACTGACGTTGTCGCGCTCGCGGCTACCGGCAGCGCCCTCAGACTGGCTGAGCTTCCAGACATTGCGGCTCAGGCGCCGCGCCCGCAGCCCACCGCGCTCCACCGCCTCGCCACCGGGACGGGCACCCATGAGATAGGTGACCTCCGCCGTGGATAGGGGGGCGCCGGTGCGCAGGGCGAGATCGGTGAGCTCAAGGCGCTGGCGCAGGCTCGCCACATCACAGCTGCCGCCGTCCTCAGCTTCGCTCCACATCCAGGGCAGCTCGCCGTTGGCAGCCATCTTGCGCATCAGACCCATGCCCACCAGGGCGAGGGCCTGCTCCGGCTTCACACCGCTGAGCTCATCGGCGGCGGCGGCGTAGGACGCATCCTGCAGAGGCCGGCTGTCGTTGGTGGAACCGGTGGAGGAGGAGCGCTTGGCAGCCACGGGCACAACGGCGGAGGAATAGCCGGAAATTACCGGCTGCAGGCGCCGGCGCAAGGGCCAGGATCAGCTGCGGCGCAGCCGGTTCGACTCCTGCCCAAACCAGTCGCCCAGATCGCCGGGATCCTCCGGATCGGGCCGGAACAGTGGGCCGGGATCCACGCTGCCGAGATCCAGCTGCGCCAGCAGGCGATCCACCCCATCACAACTGCGAGCCTGCTGCTGCCGCCGGGCCTGATGCAGCCAGCCGGCCACAGCCTGGTTGCGATCAGCGAACTTCTGCACGTCGATGCGCTCCTCCAGGCTCACCGGCTGGTCCTCGCCGATGCGGCGAAGGATCTCCTGGAGACGCAGGCGCGTGGCAGGCGTGAGCATCGGATCAACGGCGGTGAGGCCCTTGTTAGCGACGCCCCGGCCGATCGCTGTGGTCTGCTCCACCGTTTGCCGGCGGCGTCAGCGTCCGATGATCCAGGCCCCGAGCGGTAAGATCGCCGGGCTCCTGCCACCCGCCAGCTGAGAACCAGCAGCTGCCGGGCCCGCCGGAAACCATTCAGGCCGCGCTCTCCAGGCGCGCCAACCACCCCGGGAGCACGCCCCTTCCTTGGCTGACCGCACCTCCAGGCGACGCGCAGGCGCGGTGCAGATCACCGGAACATCCCTGGGTTTCAGCGGCAGCGGCACCCCGCTCGACGAGCTGCATCCGTCGGCGGCCAGCTGCGTGATCACCACCGACAGCGAAGCGCGGCTGGTGAGCCAGGCCAGCGCCGTCGAGTCGATCGAGCTGCGCACTTACGTCTTTCTCGATTCCCTTCAGCCGCAACTGGCGGCCTACATGGGCACCGTGAGCCAGGGCTTCCTGCCGATTCCGGGCGATGCCTGCCTCTGGCTGGAGGTCTCGCCGGGGATGGCGGTGCACCGCGTCACCGACATCGCCCTCAAGGCCAGCACGGTGCGTCTCGGCCAGATGATCGTGGAGCGGGCCTTCGGCTCGCTGGCGCTCTACCACCGCGACCAGAGCAACGTGCTCCACTCCGGCGACGTGGTGCTGGAGGCGATCGGCAGCAGCGTGGAACAGCGCACGCGCTGCAGTGTCACCTGGACCGAGGTGATTCGCGCCATCACGCCGGACCATGCGGTGCTGATCAACCGCCAGAACCGCCGCGGCTCGATGATCCAGGCCGGCATGAGCATGTACATCCTCGAAACCGAACCGGCCGGTTACGTGCTGCTGGCAGCCAACGAAGCCGAGAAGGCCAGCAACATCACCGTGGTGGATGTGAAGGCCGTGGGAGCATTCGGCCGCCTCACCCTGGCCGGCTGGGAAGGCGATGTGAATGAAGCAGCCGCGGCGGCCATGCGCTCGGTGGAGCAGATCAACCGCCGCGCCCAGCGCTGAACTTCAGCGGCTCAACCCCAGCAGCCGCCTGAGCTCGGGGGCGAGGGCTCGGGCCGCCTTGCCGCGGCTGCCCAGCTTGTCCTTGAGGTGCTGGCCCATCTGGGCATAGGTGAGGCCGGCCTCGCGCACCCAGAAGATCGGGTCGTAACCGCCGCCATGGCCCTGCGGTGCGCTGAGGATCTGGCCGCGGCAGATGCCCTGGGACTCGAGCACGGTGGTGCCGCTGGGATCGGCGAGCGCCATGGCGCTGTTGAAGCTGGCGCTGCGGTAGGGGGTGCTGCCCAGCTCGTGGAGCAAGCGATGGATGCGCTCGTGATCGGTGGGGGCATAACGGGCGGAGTAGAGGCCCGGCGCTCCGCCGAGAGCATCCACCTCCAGCCCGGAATCGTCGGCAAGGGCCCACTCACCAGTGAGCTGGGCCACGGTTTCGGCCTTGAGCCGGGCGTTCTCGAGGTACGTGCGGCCGGTCTCCTCGATCTCCAGCCCCTCGGGCTGCCGGCGCACCTCCAGGCCAACCGCGTCGAGCATCACGCTGATTTCAGCCACCTTGTAGGCATTGCCACTGGCAATCACCAGCACTGGCGGCGCCTGGGGAATGGTGGACGGAGTGGCAAGACGCGCGGATCGCAATGGGGGCCGGCGAAGCCGCCCATTGTGGACCCTGGACTGGTTTGGACCTTTGGTTGACGCGAGCTGGTAAAGGTCCGCCGTTGGTTGGGTGAGAGGCAGGCTGGGTTGAACATTCCACCCCCCGGAAAACTCCAGGGGTGCCTGCCTCAGCTGAACCGTAGGCAGGGGATCCAGCTGGGGCAAGCGTTCCAGCCGCCATGTGTGCAGCGACGGACACGTTGCAGCAGGCGGCGTAGCGTTTCCTGATCTGGCACGCCGGGGCCGCATGGACACCAGCCTGGTTCTGCAGAACCTGCTCACCCCGCCGGTTCTGTTCTTCTTTCTCGGGGTGATCGCCGTGCTGGTGGGCTCCGATCTGGAGATCCCGGCACCGCTTCCCAAGCTGTTCTCTCTTTATCTCCTTCTGGCGATCGGTTTCAAGGGTGGCCTGGAGCTCCAGCACAGCGGCCTTGGTGGGCCGGTTCTGCCCACGATCGCCGCCGCGGTGGCGATGTCGCTGCTGGTGCCGATCTACAGCTTCGCGGTGCTGAAGCTGAAGCTCGATGGTTTCAACGCGGCCGCCGTGGCCGCCACCTATGGCTCGATCAGTGCGGTGACATTCATCACCGCCGAGACCTTTCTCGAATCCCAGAAGCTGCACTTCGATGGCTTCATGGTGGCGGCCCTGGCGCTGATGGAATCGCCCGCGATCATCGTGGGGCTGCTGCTGGTGAAACTGGCGGCACCAGCGCGCAAGCAACGGCCCGGCGCCGACGGCATGCAGTGGGGCGCCGTACTCAACGAGGCCTTCCTCAACAGCTCGGTGTTCCTGCTGGTGGGCAGCCTGGTGATCGGCGTGCTGGTGGCTGGCTACAGCCCCCATAGCGTCGAGAAGATGCTGCCCTTCACCGACAAGCTGTTCTACGGAGTCCTCAGCTTCTTCCTGCTGGACATGGGCATCGTGGCCGCCCAGCGGCTCAATGACCTGCGCCGAGCCGGCAGCTTCCTGATCGGCTTCGCCGTGCTGATGCCGCTGTGCAACGCCCTGGTGGGAGCTCTGATCGCGAAGGCTCTGGGGCTCGAGCCGGGCAATGCCCTGCTGTTCACGGTGCTGTGCGCCAGCGCCTCCTACATCGCCGTGCCGGCCGCGATGCGCATGACGGTGCCGGAAGCCAATCCCAGCTTCTACATCTCCACGGCGCTGGGTGTCACCTTCCCCTTCAACATCATCGTGGGCATTCCGCTGTACATGGCCCTGATCAACAAACTCCTCCCCGCTGCCGGCTGACGCGATGAAACGTGTTGATCTGATCCTGAGCGAACGCGAACTGGATGCCGTCATCAAGGCCATCGAGGCGGCTGAAGCCCCCGGTTACTCGGTGATGCGCCACGTCACTGGCAAGGGGCCGCACGGCTCGGTTTCCGAAGCGATGGACTTCAGCGGCCTCGGGGCGAACGCCCACGTGATCGTGTTCTGCGAGACCGGCATCCTGCCGAAGCTGCGTGAGGGGATCCAGCCGCTGCTCGATTACTACGGTGGCGTGGCGTACGTATCCGAGGCCGAACCCCTGTGAGGGCAGTGCCGCAGTCGCAGGGAGATCCGTGGCGACGGCGACCGGGCAAGGCGTGTGTCAGGGCCAGGACAGAAGCATCTCCAAAGTTTTGTGATGCACTGATGAGCCCCGCTTATCAGTGGATGCGAAGACGGTGATGGTGCATTCTCCCCAAATGGCTTGACGGGGGGCTCGGCTGCCGAGCATGGTTGCAGGCGAACATTCCACCCCTCCTCCAGGAGCAGGTAATGGCTAACGAAACCATGGGTATCGCCCTCGGCATGATCGAGACCCGGGGTCTGGTCCCCGCGATCGAAGCGGCCGACGCCATGACCAAGGCTGCCGAAGTGCGCCTGATCGGTCGCGAGTTCGTAGGCGGCGGCTACGTCACCGTTCTGGTGCGCGGCGAAACCGGCGCTGTGAACGCTGCTGTGCGCGCCGGCGCTGATGCCTGCGAGCGCGTGGGCGATGGCCTGGTTGCCGCTCACATCATTGCCCGCCCCCACCGTGAAGTTGAGCCTGCTCTGAACAGCAGCGCCGGCTTCGTTGGTTCGAAGGACTGAGGTCTGAGCCAAGCCTTTGAAGGCCGCTCATCCCTCTGAACTCATCTTTCCCTCGACCGACCCGGAGATTCTCCATGGCAAAGAAGTACGACGCTGGGGTTAAGGAGTACCGCGACACGTATTGGACTCCTGATTACGTCCCCCTCGATTCCGACCTGCTGGCCTGCTTCAAGTGCACCGGCCAGGAAGGTGTGCCCCGTGAGGAAGTTGCAGCCGCTGTGGCTGCTGAATCCTCCACCGGCACCTGGTCCACTGTGTGGTCCGAGCTCCTCACCGACCTCGACTTCTACAAGGGCCGCTGCTACCGCATCGAAGACGTTCCTGGCGACAAGGAAGCCTTTTATGCGTTCATCGCCTACCCCCTCGACTTGTTCGAAGAGGGTTCCATCACCAACGTGCTGACCTCCCTGGTTGGCAACGTGTTCGGCTTCAAGGCCCTGCGCCACCTGCGCCTGGAAGACATCCGCTTCCCGCTTGCCTTCATCAAGACCTGCATGGGTCCCCCGAACGGCATCCAGGTCGAGCGCGACCG